>NZ_AQQV01000001.1:0-600000 GCF_002088235.1 Oceanococcus atlanticus | reverse complement strand
AGAGGGTTCGAATCCCTCCCTCTCCGCCACTCTAGCGCTTGCCTGAAGCCCGTTTATGAGGCTGTCACACGGCTGGCATGACTTATGTCCCATAATCTGTTATTAGTACCTTAACTTTATGGGGTAACAGCCTGACTTACAGGCATTTTGTGGGTTGTGCGGATGATCGGACCGGGTGGAACCGTCATCCATGCCAATTCGTGTGGTCAGGACTGAGCAAATCTTTCACGGGGCCAGCTGCAGGGCACAAGCAGACCTGAATCAGAGCAGGTGGCTTTCCACGTGTATCTAGGAGTGTAGGGGAATGGAATTCAAAAACACGCATGCACGCACGATCATGGCGTTGCTGCTGGGCGGCGTCCTGATGGCATGCTCGTCTGATGACTCGGGCATTAACGGCGGCACGACTTTTGATACCGACAGCGATGGCATCGTTGACAGTGCGGACAACTGTCTGACCATTGCCAATCCCCTGCAGACCGACACCGACGCTGACGGTATGGGCGACGCATGCGATGGCGACGATGACAACGACGGCGTGGCCGATGGGTCAGATAACTGCCCGACATTCGCCAATCCGGACCAGGCCGACAGCGATGATGATGGTATCGGCGATGTGTGCGCCAAGCAGGGTGATGTCGATGCTGACGGGGTCAGCAACGAGTTGGACAACTGCCCCACGGTGAACAATCCGGACCAGCTCGACAGTGATTCTGACGGAGTCGGTGATGCCTGCCAGGACAGCGACAACGACGGTGTGCTGGACAGTGAAGACAATTGCCCAACTTTGTCGAACGCGCTGCAAGCCGACGCAGACAACGATGGCGTCGGCAATGCCTGTGATGATGATTCAGACAATGACGGTGTTGACGACGGGGCCGACAATTGTCCGCTGACGCCGAACGCAGGGCAGGAAGACAACGATAACGATGGTATCGGTGATGCGTGTCCGGGAGATTTGGATAACGATGGGATCGGCAACAGCGCTGACAATTGCCCGTCAATCCCCAATCCGGATCAGGCTGACCGCGATACTGATGGGGCCGGTGACGCTTGTGATGACACCGACGGCGATCAGATCGTTGACGCCGTAGACAATTGCCCGGACACCTCAAACCCGAATCAGCAGGATCTCGATAACGACGGCATCGGCGATATTTGCGATGCGGATGACGATCAGGATGGTGTTGATGACAACCTGGACAACTGCCCACTAGTCGCCAATTCACAACAGGGTGATGCTGATCAGGATGGTGTTGGCGATGCCTGCGAAGGCGATCAGGACGGTGACGCTGTCGTCGACGACGTTGATAACTGCCCGGTGGATCCCAATCCGTTGCAGGGTGACCGGGACAACGACGGTCGCGGCGATGCCTGTGATGACAGTGATGCTGACGGCATTCTGGACAGCGTTGACAATTGCCCGAATGTAGCCAATTTAGGGCAAGCTGACAGCGATGGCGATGGCCTTGGCGATGTCTGTGATGCCGATGACGACAATGATGGCGTCGACGACAACCTGGACAACTGCCCGTTCACGGCCAATCCGGATCAGAGCGACAGCGATAACGACGGTCAGGGGGACGCGTGCTCCGACTTTGACAATGATCTGGTCGCAGACTCGGTCGACAACTGCCCGGAAGTGCCCAACACGAATCAAGCCAATTTTGACGAGGCTGCCGAGTTGGCCGATCCGGATCTGCCGGTTCGTGGAGATGTGTGCGATGACTCCGATGTTGACGAGTCTGGGGCGCCCATGGCTGACGGGGTGCTTGATGCCTTTGACAACTGTCCCACGGTGCCGAACGCATCGCAGATAGATACCGACGAAGATGGCGCCGGTGATGCCTGCGATGCTGATATGGACAACGATGGCGAGGACAACAGCACAGATAATTGCCCGCTGGTAGCCAACCCTGATCAGCTCGATGCCGACAATGACGGTATTGGCGATGCCTGTGAGGCGGACTCCGATGGCGACGGCGTGTTGGATGACGACGATAAGTGCTTGAATGTGCCCGACCCTGACCAAACAGATGCCGACGGCGACGGTGTGGGCGATGCCTGTGACGAGTTGACCGAAGTATCTTGTGGTGTTGGCGAAGCCTTCCAGCCGCTGGTCTCAACGGGCGATCCAAACATCGCGGGGCCGGTTATTCAGGGCGATCGCACATTCGTATCTACGCTCTGCCTCGGCTGTTCGATCAGTAATCGAGGGCGTGTTATTGATGGTGATCTGAACACCGCGGGCAGCATAGATCTGACCCTCGGCCTGCTTGATGCTCGAGGCGCGATTTCGGTCCTTGATGAGCGGCGCACTGAAAACCCCTACATCGCCGGGCGTGATATTGCAGTTATTGTGTCCAACCCCACCGCCGATCTGCTTCTCGCTGATCTGTTGCCGGGCGTGACGGTTCGGACGTTCGAAGGTGGTCAGCAACGGCAAGCTTTTACCAATGCTGGCAATCTGCTGGGGCTGGATCTGCTGGGTTTGTTGGGTGACAGCTCAAAATCGATGATTCGCGTGAACCCAACGCGTGACTACGACGAAGTTCAAATCGAAGTGTCTTCAACACTGGCATTGCTCGACACATTTGAGATTCACGGCGTCTGCATCCAGAACGTCGGGCCGTAACGGGTTACGGCAGTTCAACTGAAAAGGCGGGCCATGAGCCCGCCTTTTTTGTGGTCGTTACTGCTGCAGCTGTTGGGATAGCTTAAGCCGCAGCGGCGTATGTTCAGGATGCGTTGCATCACCGCCGGTATAGCGTGTGCCGGACTGGCTATGCGCCAGGGCCGCCAAGGCCGTGTAAGCCATGTGAGTGCGAGCGTTGTTGGGTAGATGGCGACGTTGGCGTTCGCATTGCCGAATCTGGTCGGTCAGTTCGTCGCTGATTGTTGCGGGCAAAAAACCATGGTGTTGATCCAGTGCAGTGGCCACGGACGGGGACAATTCCGGGCACAGTGCCAGGCGGCTTGTGAGCTGTTCGATCTGGGCGGCGCTGGCGGTATTCTGGGTGTCGACAAACAGGGCCTGTGCGGCAAAGCAGCCCGTCAATGTGACTGTGGCAAAGAGCAATTTGTGTGTCGGGCGGAGCATGGTCAGATACTGGCGATGTTTGGATGCCCCACATTGCATCGTGTATCACGTCAAAAAAGCGTGAATTCAGGCTGTTAACCCAGCCCCTGGCTTGGCAGTGCTAAGCTGGTGGATTGCCGAGTGGATTGTTGGAGAACATCGTGGTTCAGGCGCGTCTGATTCTGGTTTTGGGGGCAGTGGTGGCCATCGGTCCGTTGTCCATTGACCTGTATCTGCCGGCTTTTCCACGTCTTCAGACGTATTTCTCGACCGATGCGGCATCGGTGCAGTTCACCCTGGCCGCCTTCTTTGTCGGCATCGCACTGGGCCAGCTACTGTATGGCCCCATCAGTGACCGCTTCGGACGGCGTGTGCCGTTGATCCTGGGGCTTGCCGCGTATTCGCTGGCCTCACTGGCGTGTGCCATGTCCGAAAGTATTGAAGTGCTGGTGTTCTGGCGCTTTATTCAGGCCATGACAGGCTGTGCCGGTATGGTTATTGCGCGTGCTGTGGTGCGTGACCTGTGCACACCACAGGAGATGGCTCGTGTGTTGTCGCTGCTGGTGTTGGTTATGGGGGTGGCGCCGATATTGGCACCGTTTATTGGCAGTTTGGTGATGAGCTGGTTCGACTGGCCCGCGATGTTTGTTCTGCTGGCCGCGTTTGGTGCGTTGTGCGCGCTGCTGGTAATGGTTGGCGTGCCGGAGTCGCTTGATGTGCGTCGCCGTGAGCCGGCGCTGAGTCTGGGCAGTGCCATGATCAATTACCGTCATGTGCTTACACATCGACGGTTCATGGGATACGCACTGTCCGGAGGCGTGGCTCAGGCGGGCATGTTTGCCTATATCTCGGCCTCGTCATTCGTTTTTATTGAGGGGTTCGGCCTGTCGTCGTCACAGTTCGCCATCTTGTTTGGTGCCAACGCCTTCGGTTTGATACTGGCCTCGCAGGTCAACCGCGCCATGCTTGAGCGTTTCAGGGCGCAGAGTGTGCTCGGCTATGCGCTGGGGACGTACGCGGTCTCGGCGTTGCTCATGAGCATTATGGCGGTGACTGGGGTTGGCGGCGTATGGGGCGTGATCCCGCCGCTGTGGCTGTGTCTGGCTTGCCTGGGCTTTACGTTCCCGAATTCCACCGCCGCAGCCATGGCACCGTTTGGTGATCGTGCGGGTACCGCATCAGCCATGATGGGGACCATGCAGTTTGCAATCGCGGGGGTGGTCAGTGCCGGCGTCGGGCATTTTGGTGGTCATGGGGCTGTGCCCATGGCGGTGGTTATGACCGTGTGCGCAACAGCTGGCTATTTGCTCCTGCGCTGGGTGCGTGCAGAGTAGGGCAGGCTATTTGGCCCGGTTCCAGGCCTCAATAAATACCATTAGCAGCAAGTAGATACAGAACAGAATATCCATCAGTACCAATGTTACGGACTCGAATGGGTCACTGCTGTTCAGGTCGGTGTGGCGAAAACCCCAGATGCCCAGGGTGATGATGATGCCGTGGACCAGCAACCGCAGCTTCTGCCGTCTTGCCTCAGCAGCTCGTTGACGCGCCATCGCGCGCGCTTTGGCGGCGCGGCCCTTGTCTCCAAGACGGCGCGGTTTGCGTGGGTCGATGTAAACCATGATGTGTGTTGCTGTGTCCCCATGCTAAGCATAAGCGTTGCGTCAGGCGAGACCAAGACGGGCACAAAAAAGCCCGCGCATGGCGGGCTTTTTCAAGCTTTTGGAATCAACTTTCCAGAGCGTGATGGATGGCGGGTTTGTTCTCAAGGCCACGATCAATCTCGATGACCTGACGTTCTTGCAGCTTCGGATCAAGCACAGCCACATCATGGTAGAACTGTTCGTACCACTGACGGTTCTGATAAATCGGTCCGTCGCCATCGCACAGCATGGGATTATCCACACGCACTTTGTTGTGCCAGATTTCCACGTCCTCAGAGAAGGCTTTGTTGGTCAGATCAATATAGCCCTGAACCATTTCATTGCACTGCTCGTCAGTCATGCCGGGGAATTTTTTAACCAGCACGCCAAAACGCAGTTCGAAGCTGTCATTGTCGATCGGCGTGTGCGAGTTCATCAGCAATGACTCCACCGGCATGCCGTTCATTTCGCCGAACATATGGGTGATCTGGTAGGCCGGCCCGAAGTAGGTTGCGACGGTGGTCAGGTAGTTGCCTTTGCCACCCAGACGCTCGTTTTCACCCACCATGATCTGGGTTGCTTTGTGCCCTTCGAAGATATTGGTGAAGTAGACCACATCGGTTGAGCCATGCACTGGAATGAAGTGTGCCATGTCGGCGATGTTGTCGACCAGCTCGCGGCAGTTAATGTCGATCTTCCACTTGACCACGGACCAGTCGGCCCATTCCGGATCATCGATCTGGGCAATTTCGGGAATGGCCTGCTCTTCGATCGGCGGCTTGCCTTCCGGGTCGTTCCATACGAACAGGAATTTGTTCACTTCACAGGTCGGCCAGGTCTTGATGCGGGCCTTCGGCGGTACGCGCTTAGCGTAGGGAATACCAGCGCAGGATCCATCGCCATTCCATTTCCAGGCGTGGAATTTACAAACGATGGATTCGCCTTCCACGTGGCCCAGCGACAGGTCTGCACCCATGTGAGGGCACCAGGCCTGAACCGCATTGAGCTGGCCGCTTTCGCCCTGGAACACCACCATGCGGGTGCCGAAAATATCCAGCCGATGAAGTTCGCCGTCTTTATAGTCTTCTGCCAGCCCCAGACAGTGCCAACCGCGTGCGAAACGCTCAGGCGGTGCTTTGGCCTGAATTTCATGCAACGGGGTTATGGTCGAGGGCGATTTTATAACGGCAGCCATGGCGTACTTCCTTTGGTTTAGGCGCTCAGTGTCCGGGCGCGCTGTTGTTGTGGCTTCGTCCATTTGAAGGAACTAGAACGTGACCCGGAGATCCAGGCCGTAGGTGCGTGGCTCATTCCACAACACCGCGCGATCCGCGTGCGGCAGATTGTCGATGGCGCTGATTTCGTGGTCGCTGTCGAGCAGGTTACGAACCCACAATCCGGCACTGATCTGCCAGCGTCCCCAGGCGGCGGGGCTGGTGCCCAGATATGCATTCACCAGGTCAAATGCAGGCAGGTCGACCGGGGCGCCTGCGTTTGCACCGCCTTCGCGCGCGCTGGTGTACTGATAGCCCAGATTGAGCGTGAGACTGGTGCGTTGCAGATGAGCAAACGTCCAATCTATGTGTGCCGCGACCGAATGTTCCGGCGCTGAATTGAACTGATACTGGTTCGCGACATTTTCGCCACTCAGCGCATCGGTCACTTGTGTAATGTCGGCATTCAGATAGGCATAGCTGCCGCTCAGCCGCAGGTTGTGGCTGAGGACCACGCTGGCATCGGTCTCCAGACCCCACATACGGGCTTTGCCTGCATTGGTGGTTTTTGTGTCTGACACCGTGCCGGCCAGAATGAAGTTGATTTGCATGTCACGGTAGTCGGTATAAAACGCGCTCGCATTCAGCCGAAGGCGGCGCTGCAGCCACAGGCTTTTCAGGCCTATTTCCCAGCTGCGAACCTTCTCTTTGTCGAAGCCATCGCCAAAGCCGAATCCGTACTCATTGTTGCCGTCGATGTGCGGGTCGCGGGTGTTGAAGCCACCGCTTTTGTAGGCCTCGACATACTTGGCGTAAAGATTGGAATCGTCGCTGTAATCGAAGGCGCTGACGAATGAAAACGAGCTGTCGCTGAATTTAATCTGGCCGGGCACCGCGTCAAAGGTATCTGCGCCGGCCAGAGAAACATTGTCGAATATCAGGTCGGTCAATGGGTTGCTGGGCAGCGGTAGCGGATTGCCAAGGTTGATGCCAATGCCCTGGCCACCCTGGTTGATTTCGACAAATGTGGGGGCTTGTTTGGTCTTGCGAGCGAAACGCTTGTCGCGCGAGTAGCGGTAGCCCAGCGTCAGGTGCAGGCGACGTTGCCAGGCCTGCGGTGTCCATGTGGCCTGACCGAACACTGCGCTGGAATCGTTTTCAATTTCGTTGAATATGCGGTTGAAGGCGACTAGCCGAGGCCCCAGCGCACTCACAAGCTCGCCCAGGCCTGGCGTGGTGGCCACAGGATTGGCGGCAGCGCTGAATTGATGCACCATCGGTTGCCAGTCCTCGACGGCGGATTCTTCAAACCAGAACAGTCCTGCCACGTAGTCGATATGCCCGGTCGGTGTGCTGCCCACAATCTGCAGTTCATGTGATGACTGGTCCTGGGCAATGAAAGGGATGACCAGTGGCGTAGGGCCGCCTTGCAGGCTGGTAGCCGCCGGGCCGTCGTAGCGGTGAGTATCGAGCCGGTAAGCGGTGGAGCCGGCGCCGCCGCCCAGATCGGTATAAAACGATTCTTTGAGGTCGCGATAAGCGCCGATGTACTTGAGGTCGAAGTGCTCGAAGGTCCGCTGCACAGTCAGTGCATGGCCATTGATCAGAGTTCCTGATTCCTCAAGCGGCATGCCGGTGGCCAGCGCGTTCAGGCGTGTATCGCTGAAAACACTGTTGGCCTGTGCTTCGCGTTTGATCAGCTCAAGTTGACCTTTGTCGCCCTCCGGGGTGAACACGGCTTGATACTGATAGTTATAGAAGTCGATCTCGCTACGGTCATAGCTGTAATCAACGGTCCACGCATCAGCGGGGAACCAGCGTACGTCCAGGCGCCCGGACACGCTGCGACGGTCACCATAGTCGCCGCCTGGACCGAGATTTTCGACATGGCCGTCGATTTGACTACCGGCCAAGGCAAGCTTGACGGCAAGGTTGTCGGCCAGTGGCACGTTCAGCACGCTTTTCAGTTTGATGCGGTTGCGGTCGCCAACGGTGACATCCTGTCGGAACGAGGTCTCGTCGACATCGGGCCGGCGTGTGACCAGGTTAATGGCGCCGCCGATGGTATTGCGCCCGTAAAGTGTGCCTTGCGGGCCACGCAGGACCTCAATGCGCTCCAGATCCGCGACTTCAAAGGCTGTGCCGGTGGAGCGCGCGATGTATACACCATCGGCGTACACACCAATGGCTGGGTCCTGAGTAATCTGGGCATCAATGATGCCCATGCCGCGGATGTAGAAACGTAACGTGGCGTTGCTGGTAGGGAAGGGCTCAATCTGTAACGAAGGAACGCTGGCGCCAATGTCAGCGAGCCCGCCGATCCCACCGACCGTGAGTTCATCCTCGCCCAGCGCTGAGATGGAGATCGGTGTGTCCTGCAGAGATTCTTCTCGCCGCTGCGCGGTTACGATGATTTCCTCCAGCGCTGCGGGTGATGTTCGCAGCACTGGAGGTGGCGTTTGCGCACTCAGCGAAATGCTCGGCGACGGGCTTGGCGTTGGCGAAGGGCTGGGCTTGGCCGGCGTTTGTGCAGGGCCGAAAAGGGCATCCAGTTCGTCGTTCTGGGCGTGCGTACTTGCGGACGTGAACAGACTGCTCAGAGCAAGGCTGGCCGGGGCAAGCCAACCGCGGCTAGACCCCAAAGCCGCCCGACACATTGATTTGCTGACCGGTGATGTAGTTGGCCTTGTTTGACGCCAGAAAAACGGCAGCGTTGCCGATATCCTGCGGCTTGCCCCAACGCTTGAGGGCCAGGAGTTTCTGGGTTTCTGCGATCCACGCGTCGTCAAACACACCACGCTCAAGCAGTTCCAGGAACATGCCCGCCTCGATCACCCCAATCAACACCGAGTTGGCGCGAATGTTATTCACGCCTTCTTCTTTGGCAATGCCTTTGATCAGCGCTTCGTTGGCGGCCTTGGGCGCAACCGAGAGACCATCCTTGTGAGGCCACCATGCGTGACCGGCGGAGCCCAGATGCACAAACGAGCCGCCACCGTGCTCGCGCATGTGCGGGATCATGGCTGACATCACGTTGAAGAAGCCCATGGACTCGGTTTCGATCGAGCGTCGCCAGAGCTCCGGCGAGGTTTCGCTCAGAAAGACCTGTTCCACGACCGGGCCTGCCCCGAAAACCACACTGTGGATGCGCCCGTGGGCGGCAACGGCAGCGTCGATGGCGGCCTGGACCTGTTGGGGGTCGGTGACATCAGTTGCGTGTGCAGTGGCTTTGACGCCGTGGCCGCTGATTTCGCTTGCGACGCGCTCGGCGACGTCTTTCTTGCTGCGGTAGGTGAGTGCCACGTCGCTGCCGGCAAGACCGAAGGACTTGGCCACTTCCTGACCAATCCCGCCGCTGCCACCAAAGACGAGAACGGCGCCACTGGGAAATTCGGTATCTGCCACGCGTGTCTCCTCATAATGCTTTTATTGAGACACGATCCTGCTGTCAGCCAAGGCCGGTGACCTCGTCCATAGGGATGAATGCGAGTGGTCAAATGAAAACGGCCGCTACGAGGCGGCCGTTCAGGCGAGATTCACGCCATAACCCACAACAAACGGGATTACGGATTATGGCGCTTTTTTCGGAGGGGCGCGGCGTGACAGTGCCGCATGCCCATCAATGCACGCGATAGAAGCTGGCCGGGTGAAACAGTCGCTCCGGTAGCTGCTCGCTGCTGCGAAAGCCAATGGTTCTCAGTGTGGACTGGCTGCCGTTGATCAGATCGCGCAAGGTGAACTCGGTGGGGTACCAGCGGTCGCCGTCGGCCACGATGGTGTTCGCCGGCACCGATGCTTCCTTGATCAGCTGACCTTGCTGATAGAAGGACAGGCTCAAGGGCAGGCAGGTGTGGCTGTCGACTTGAGCGATCAGATGGTCGTAACCGGCATTAACCTGTTCATCAGGCGAAAGCTTGAGGGTATGCACCGGGCGACCTTGCGTGCTGCTCATGCCGACATATTCGGCGTTCATGTCACCAAACGCACTGCGAATCTGCTTGAAATCGTAGTAGGTGATGTCGGTGCCGAACAGGCGGCCATCCGCGATTTCGCCGCTGACGCGACGCACGCGGGCAACAGCTGGCAGGTAAACGAACATGCCATCTCGCAGGTAGTCGTCGGTTTCAAGAATCAGATAAGCCGAATTGCGCAGAGCGGCGGGCTGGGTGATGCGCATCATGGCGCGGGCACGCCCGATATCGCCGTTCATGCGCTCGCGGGTGAAGAAAATTTCGCCACCCAGCGTTTCGCGTGCGCCGTCCTGCGACGAGGACAGCACGACAAATTCTTCCACTTCCAGCCGACGTGGCAGATTGTCCCGCATGCAGGCCATAACCGAGGCCGCATCGGACACAGGCTGCGCCCCGATGGATGTGAAGGGTATGGCTAGAAAGCCTAATAAAAACAATAATCTCATGATGCTGCACCGCAACAATGTATGGCTATAGTAACCTAATTTGTGCGCCGCAACAATTAATTCAAGAGGCTGAGGCCTCTTTCGATACACCAGAAGCTGGCAAGGCCGCCCATGCTGTAAACGGCCAGCGTTTGCGTGGCTTTGTTCACTTGTTTGTGAATCTTTGCAGCCAATGCGAAGAGCGCTGCTAACGCCGCCAGGAAGGCAAGCTGGCCCACTTCTATCCCGAGGTTGAAGGCCAGCAGGGCTGCAAGCAAATCCTGCTTGGGTAAGCCGATGTCGCCCAGTACGCCGGCAAAGCCCATGCCGTGAATCAGACCGAATATGCTGAAGATCAGCCATTGCTGCCCGCCGCGATTCGCGGGTTTGCGGCTCAGCGACAGGGCCAGCGCAAGAATGGTGGCGGCGATCGTGAACTCGACCCAGGTGCTGGGCACGCGGATCGCATCAAGACTGACGGCGGCGAGCGTGATGCTGTGCCCGAGCGTGAATGCTGTGACGTTGGCCGCAAGCGCACGCCACCCGTGGGTAATCAGGAAAAGCCCGAGCACCAGCAGCAGATGGTCCAGCCCGATCAGGATGTGTTCGATACCCAGCACGAGGTATTCCAGCACGACTGAGTCGGACGCGTGACGGGCCGAGAAGCGGTGCTTGGGGTTAGCTGCTGTAACCAGGGTTTGCTGCGTATTTTGGGCGTTGTGCAGGCGCACAAGCACAGCCGTACGGGCGGCTTCCAGCCCCTCGATGTTGAGCGTCCGGCCGTCCAGTGCCTGATCGCAGCTCAGGGTGTAGCGCCGATCAAGCGCCGTGCCCTGCTGGCTGATGGTCTGAGGACCTTCCTTACAGCCATCAGGCCATTGCAGCGTCAACGGCGGTGTCTGCAGGCCAAGGCGCCATAGGATGGAATAGTCACTGTCGCCCTGTGGCGTGATGTCGAGCAGGGCAGGAGCGAGCTTGTGCGCCACCGCTGGCATGCTGCACCAGCACAGCAGCAGAGCAATGATGAGGCGAGTTCGGTTCATGAATTGACCCGGTAACGTGCGCGCAGACCTTGGACATACTTGGCAAAGTGCTGCCGTTTGCTTTGTGCTGTCCACAACGCAAGCACATCCGCCCGGACCTGCTCGAACTCCGCTGGGCGGGCCGGCTCACGGGTCTGAATGCTGATCAGATGCCAGCCGTAGTGCGATGCGACGGGGCCGATCCATGCAGCCGTGGAGTCTTGCTCCAGCAGCGCTGGCATCTGTCCACCAAAGGTGTCCTTGAGCTGGCGAGCGCTCATGTGCTCGAACCTGTGGCCGTGCAAGAACGGATCTCCTGCGCGGGCATCGGGTCTGGTCTTGAGCAATCGCAGGGCTCTGTCCTTGGCCTTTGCCCAGGCTTGTGTGGAGGAGTCGGCTGGGCGCACGTAGATGTGCTCGAAACTGATGCGTGCGGGCTGTGTCCAGCGCGCCTGGTGGGCGGCAAACACCTCACGAAGCTCGGCCTCGGTCGCTGGTGGTCGGTTGCTAACGATCAAACTGCGCATACGCTCCAGCAGGCGTCGCCGAATCAGATCGTCGCCCCGGTGCAGCTGCAGTTCCAGGGCCATGTTGATCATCTCGTCCTCGGGCGCTTCGATGCCGAGAAAAACGGCATCCTGATACAGGCGCGCCAACACCACTGGATCGTGCCTGTGCAGACCCAAGCGCAGCGCCTCAGCAAACACCAGACGCCGTTCGATCTCCTCGCGCACCAGTGCGGCCTGCACTTGGGCGTCGGCCATGCGCCCGTGGCGGCTGCTCCAGTCGGCCACCAGGGTGGCAATTTCCTGTTCGGTTGGCGCATCGATCTGGCGGCTTGCACGATCCTGCAAATAGACAGATGACAGCCACAAAGCGATGCCGATCAGCATGAAATGCAACAGGGGTTGGCGAACGAAAGCGCGCATGATGAGGTGCTATGGATTTTGTGGGCTGTACCAGATCGGCGAGGTCCAGGCCCGCTCCTGAACGGTGCGCGGGTAGCTGTTGTCGCAACAGGCTGCGAATTCCTCCGGCACAGCGGACGGATCAGCACAGGATATGCCGGCTTTAAGACACTGGCGTGTCGACCAGCGGCAACTGGGGTTTTCCACCACGCGAGCATAGTAGAAGGCGCCTTGCGCCGGATCGAAAGCCGGGTCTTCCCACACGCCGCACAGCTCGGCGAACCCGGTGCCCGTGGGGCTGCAGCTGGTCATGTCGACGGCAGCACCGTTGTTGGCATCACCGGCGATGTCGAAGACCTGCTCGTGCTTGCCGCTGGCATCGTGCCAGCCCTTGATGATCTGGATGCGCTGCAGCAGTCCGGAATCCTGAGGGTCGGGTTGCGGATCGGCCATGGCCCAGACAGCCATCTTGGGTGCGGCCGAGCTGATCGGTGGTGCCGGCAAATCAGCCCCCATTGGGACCCCATGCTGGTAGCCGGTGGCAACAAAATCCTCGCGTGCACACAGGTCATCGGGCAAATCAAAGCCACCGAAGCTGCGCACCACCGGGCGGGTGCCGCTGGTGCCATAGACTTCCTTGCGTCTTAGCGCCTCGAACAGGGATGTGCGGGTGTTCTGTTCGGCCCACACCACGGCCAGCCCACCGGGGCTGTACTCGACCAGGTCGGTCAGGCCAGGCGGTACTTCGTCGGTGGCTGCCGCGCCAGCGCCGCCATGTCCGGGGAAGTTGTCTTCGGTGGTCAGGCCGGGCGTACCCAGATGGGTATCGGAGCTGGAAATAAAGCCGTATTTGAACGGGTTGACGCCAAGTTCCAGTTCCAGCCGGAGGCCATCCTTGAGGGCCTCGCGCAGGAAGTCCTGCTCCACCGGCTCACCGGTGTTGAAACCGCCGAAACGGTCGCCGGTGAGGTTGTTGTAAGGCAGCAGTTCAAACCCGCACAGCTCGTCTTCGGCACCCGGGCCGCGGGTGCCCAGGCATTCCGACTGGCCCTTGTGCTGATAGATCTCGGCCAGCGGTTCGTTGCGCTGGCGTGCTTCGGCCACGGCGCTGTCGTACGGGTCGCCATCCTTGTCGACCGGGTCGAACATCAGACCGGCGCTGAGATTGGAGTTGTGCGGAATGGTCAGGTACTCGCAGTCCTTGTCCAGCTGACACAGCTCGTCGAGCACGGTCCACAGGTTTTCCGGTTCGGGGTATTCCTGAAACGCCGGTGGCAGCTCCGGCACCTGATCGCTCTTGAAAATCACGTTGCGATGCAGGTTGTTGGACAGCGGCGCGCCGGTCCACTCATAGCCCACGAAGGTGGTGAACTGGCAGTCGTTGCTGCGATCGTAATGCACATCGGCGGCGTGGCGGATGTCGTTCCACGGCGTTTGCGCGGCATCCAGGCACTGTGCGCCGCCAAGGCCGCAGTAGGGCAGGCGCGGCACGCTGCCATCGGCGCCGATCAGTGGCAGGGAATTGATGATGGGCAGGGCGGCAACCGGGGTCTGCGACAGGTCGGGCAGGCCCACCGCGACCAGATTGAAGAACAAAAAGGCGTTTTCTGGTGACTGGCGGTAGAACACGCATTCCGGAGCGTTGTACTGCAGATAGTCCGGGTTGGTGCAGATTTCCACTTCGCCGAACAGTTCGGCATGGTCGGTGACCGCGGCGAAATCCAGCGGGCGGCTGAGCTGTGCATAGCGCAGCGGTTCGCCATCCTCGGTGTAGGGCTGGATGCCCAGCCTGGCGCCCTTGGCAAATCGATAGGACTCATCCGGACTGATGATGGTGCCCTGGGTGTTGGCGTCTAGCGAGTACACCGTGTGCACATGCAGATCGCCAAAGTAGGGGTTCTTCAGCGGATTGTGATCATTGCAGACGCGCTGCGCATCGGCGACATCCGGCACGCCGGGCGGCGTTGTCGGCTGAGGAATCGGGTCCTGCGAGGTGCGGCAGCCAAGCAGGGCCAGAAAGCTGGCGGCGATGGCCAGACGAATGGACGCGGTGTGCATGGTGTCTCCTCATGTCGCGTACGGGCGGAATCGCCGGGTGATTCAGGTCACCCGGTCGCTCCTATGTTTTGTTCACGGTGGCCTTGTCGAGGAAGGCCGGGCGCTCGCCGCCGCCATTGATCACGATATTGCTGCCGGATACGTACGCGGCCTGGTCGGAGGCCAGCCACACACAGGCATTGCCGATGTCATCCGGCTGGGCCAGACGTTGCATCGGAATGCTGCTGGCAACAGCGGCAATGCCGGCCTCATCTCCAAAATGAAGATGGGCCTGCTCGGTCAGCACCGGCCCGGGGCTGACCGCCGCCACGCGCACCTTGGGCGCCCATTCCACGGCCAGTGACTGGGTTAGATTGAGCAGGCCGGCCTTGGCCGCACCGTAGGCCGCAGTTCCGGGCGAGGCACGGTCCGCGCTGACGCTGCCGATATTGATGATGACGCCGCCATGGTCCTGCTGCTGCATCAAGGCGTTGGCGCCCTGGGCCAGGTTCAGCGGGGCAAGCAGGTTGAGCCGGATGATCGCCTCATGAAAGCGCGGTGAGGCCGCATCCGCCATGGCGAAAGGCGAGCCGCCGGCATTGTTGATCAGCACATCAAGGCGACCATGACGCGCCGCGATGTCGGCCAGCAGCGCTTTGCAGGCTTCGGCGTCGCGGATGTCGGCGGCGATGAATTCCGCCTGGTTACCGTCCACCTCGACAGGGTTTTCGGGCGCGTTGCGGGCGGTGATGATGACCTGCGCGCCACGGGCCAGAAAAGAGCGGCTGATACCCAGGCCGACGCCCTTGGCGCCTCCGGTGATGAGAACGATCTGAGTGGTGCGGGCGGTCATGCTTTTGCGGCCGTTTTCTTCTTGCGCACCGACGCCGTTTTGCGACGTGGTTTGGGGGCTTCGACCGCGCTTTGAAGATCATCCAGGGCGTCACGCACATACACCGCAATGCGCTGCAGATTGGGGATGGTGTCGCGACAGCCGACGATGCCGAACAGAATCCTGTCGGCATAGCCAACGATGGTGACGTTGAGCGTATGGCCGTCAAACAGCAGTGATACCGGATATATCGCTTCCATCTGCGAGCCGCGGAAATACAGCGGCTTCTTGGCAGCAATCACGTTGGACACGGTCACGTTGAACATCGGCGGTAGCTTCTGGCTCAGGCCAGTCATCTGGCCCAGCATCATCGGACCAATGCCGATAACCGAGTACTGATTCAACGCCTCATTGGGCAAGGACGCCATTTTGGCCTTGGTGTCCGAGGTGGTGGCGTTGATGTAGGACAGACGCTCGGCCGGGTTGGACAGATGGGTGCCCATCGGGCAGACAAAGCCGACCACACGGTTACCGGGTTTGTCGTTGAGGTGTGGCAAACCGATCGGCACCGAGGCGTAAAGCGTTTTGTCGGGCAGCGCACCTTGTTCGTCCAGATAGCGCCGCAAAGCCCCGCCAAGCACGGCCAGACACACATCGTTGACCGTGGTGCCGGCGGCCTTACTGATCGCACGGGCGCGTTCCATCTCGATCCACTGGGTGGCCACGCGGCGGTGCTTGGTGATGCGGCCGTTGAAGATGGTGCGGGGTATGTCCAGCAGATTGGGCAGGCCACCGTGCGGGTTGTCTGCGGTGCGCGCCATCTCACGCATCTTTTTGACCAGCTTGAGCGAGCCCTGCAGATTCTTGCCGCTGATCGTCAGCGCGTTTTTGACCATGTCATTGGCGTTGACGTTTTTCGGCACGGAGGTTTTGCGGGCCGGCTGGGGCAGCGACCAGGGGCCGGCATCGGTGGCCTCGTGGGGATCATCGGACAGCCAGTTGTTCATCATCTTGATCGCGGAGAAGCCGTCCACGGCACTGTGGTGGGCCTTCTGATAGACCGCGAAACGGCGGTTCTCCAGACCTTCGATCAGATGGCATTCCCACAGCGGCTTGGTCATGTCCATGGGGATGGAATGCAGCCGTGAGATCAGTACACCCAGCTCGCGCTCGCCACCGGGATGGGGCAGAGCGGAATGCCGCAAGTGGTAATCGATGTCGATCTCGCGCGCCTCTTCCCATTGCGGCATCAGACGCGCGCGGCGTCCGGGTTTGAGCCGCCAGTTGTAAGGCGGGTTGATGACCGGGCGGCTGCGCATGTAGGCAAACAGCTCGCTGAGATAGTCAGGCGGCGCATCGTCAGGCAGCTGGAAGATCATAAGCCCCGCCACATGCATGGGCGTGCGCTTGCTTTCCATGCGCACGAAGGACGCATCGAGCGGATTGAGCAGATTCATGGGTCTCCCAAGGCGGTCTGAGGCCGTTTTGTTGTTTCTAAGGTAAGCAAGCTTAGCGCCAAATTCTGTCGCCGCGTGGTCCGTTTGGACCGTAGTCCAATCGGGTGAAGCTGCAACACCGGTGAAATCGAACAATGATCAGCGCTGCGCACGGTCTGCGCCGTGCCCGTTCAACTGCTGGAAATGCCCGTCGATGTCCGAATTGCCGATACCGCAAGCCCACTATGTCAACGCCAATGGCCTGAAGATTCATTACCTTGATGAAGGTCAGGGCCAGCCCGTGGTGTTTCTGCACGGCAGCGGCCCCGGGGCCAGCGGTTACAGCAATTTCAAGATGAACTACCCGCAGCTGGCGGCCGCCGGATACCGCTGCATCGTGCCGGATCTCCCCGGCTACGGGCGCTCTGACAAACCCGAAGATGCGCAGTACATCAACGATTATTTCATCGCCACGCTGCACGCCTTTATTGCCGCGCTGGATCTGGGGCCGGTGACCTTGCTGGGCAATTCGCTGGGTGGCGCGATCGCGCTCGGCTATGCCCTGGCGTATCCCGATGAGGTGTCGCGGCTGATTCTGATGGCGCCGGGTGGAGTCGAGGAGCGCGAAGCCTATTTCGAGATGGAAGGCATCAAGCGCATGATGGCGCTGTTCGCCCAGGGCCCGCTGGATCACGACAGCATGCGCAAACTGCTCGGCTTCCAGCTGTTTGACGCCACGCAGGTCAGCGATGCGGTGGTCAACGAGCGCGTCGCGGTGTGTGCCCTGCAACCGTCGACCGTGCTGTCGACCATGCGCGTGCCCAACTACACAGAGCGTCTGGGGGAGATCAAGTGCCCAACGCTGGCGTTCTGGGGCATGAACGATCAGTTCAATCCTTTGTCAGGCGCGCAGAAAGTGGCGGCGGGTATCGCCGACTGCAAGATGGTGCTGGTCAACCAGTGTGGTCACTGGGTGATGGTTGAGCATCAGGACTTTTTCAATCGCAGCTGCATCGACTTTCTGAATCACTCATGACGCTTTGCCCTGAATTGATCGCCGCGCTCGGCGATGAACTGTTTGCGGCCCTGCGTGAGCGCCGCACCCTGTCGCCGCTGACCAGTCGCCACCCCGATCTGAGCATCGAGGAGGCCTACCGTATCTCGCTGCGCATGCTCGAGCGGCGCAAGGCTGAAGGCGAGCGGGTGGTCGGCAAGAAGATCGGCGTGACCAGTAAAGCCGTGCAGGACATGCTCGGCGTGCATCAGCCGGATTTCGGTTTCCTGACCAACGTGATGGAAATGTCCAATGGCGCCAGCGTGAGCCTGGCCGAACAGCGGCTGATCCAGCCACGAGCCGAGGGCGAGATCGCGTTTCGTCTGAAGCAGGACCTGCGTGGGCCGGGGATCAGCGCCGAGGATGTGCTGGATGCCACCGACTACGTTTCGGCCTGCTTCGAGATCGTCGATTCCCGTATTGACGACTGGACCATCAAGATTCAGGACACCGTAGCCGACAACGCCTCGTGTGGCGTGTTCGTGGTCGGTGAAGAGCGGGTCGATCCGCGCAGCCTGGATCTGGCGGCGGCGGCGATGACGGTGTGGCGTAACGGTGAAGAGGTCGCACAAGGGCTGGGCAGTGCCGTGCAGGGGCATCCGGCCGCAGCCGTGGCCTGGCTGGCCAACACGCTGGGCGAATTCGGCATTCCGTTTCTGGCTGGCGAGATGATTCTGTCGGGCTCGCTGGCCCCGCTGCTGCCCATCGTCAGCGGCGACGAATACACCCTGCGGATTTCCGGCATCGGCGATGCCGCCATCCGCTTCATCGATTAAATCCGCGTTTACGCGGATCGAGAATCTGTCATGAGCAAAATCAATTGCGCGATCATCGGTTCCGGCAATATCGGCACCGATCTTCTCTACAAACTCAAGCGTTCGGAGCTGCTGAACCCGGTCTGGATGGTGGGTATCGAACCCGAATCCGAAGGCCTGGCGCGGGCCCGCGACCTGGGTTTGAAAACCACCCACGAGGGTGTCGACGGCCTGCTGCCGCATGTGCTTGAGGATGAGGTGAAGATCGCGTTTGATGCCACCTCGGCCTATGTGCACAAAGACAACTCAGACAAGCTCACCGCCCTGGGCGTGATGATGATTGATCTGACCCCGGCCGCGATTGGTCCCTACTGCGTGCCGCCGATCAACCTTGCTGAACATGCCGGCAAGCGCGAGCCCAATGTCAACATGGTGACCTGCGGTGGCCAGGCGACCATTCCCATGGTCTACGCCGTGTCGCGGGTGCAACCGGTCAAGTACGGCGAGATCGTGGCCACCGTGTCATCCAAGTCGGTCGGCCCGGGTACGCGCAAGAACATCGATGAGTTCACCCGCACCACCTCCGGTGCGGTCGAGAAGATCGGCGGTGCCAAGCAGGGCAAAGCCATCATCGTGATCAACCCGGCCGATCCGCCCCTGATCATGCGTGACACGATTCATTGCCTGACCGAGGACGAGCCGGATCAGGCGGCGATCACCCAGTCGGTGCACGACATGATCGCCGAAGTGCAGAAATACGTGCCCGGCTACACCCTCAAGAACGGGCCGGTCTTTGACGGCAACCGGGTGACCGTGTTCCTGGAAGTGGAAGGCCTGGGCGATTTCCTGCCCAAGTACGCCGGCAACCTGGACATCATGACCGCATCTGCGGCGCGCACGGCAGAGATGTTTGCCGAAGAGATGCGTGCCGGACGTCTGAATTTCGAACCCGCTGCTGCCTGAGGACACTGCCATGGACTTGAACGGAACCCAGATCAAAGTGCATGACATGTCCTTGCGTGACGGCATGCACCCCAAGCGTCATCAGATCACCATTGATCAGATGAAATCAATTTCCCAGGGGCTGGATGCGGCCGGTGTGCCGCTGATCGAAGTGACTCATGGCGATGGCCTGGGCGGGGCCTCGGTCAACTACGGTTTTCCTGCCGCCAGCGATGAAGAATATCTGCGTGCGGTGATCCCCGGTCTCAAGCAGGCCAAGGTTTCGGCCTTGCTGCTGCCGGGTATTGGCACCGTCGATCACCTGCGCATGGCCCATGATTGCGGGGTCAGCACCATCCGTGTGGCAACACATTGCACCGAGGCTGATGTGTCCGAGCAGCACATCTCGTTGGGGCGCAAGATGGGCATGGACACCGTCGGCTTTCTGATGATGGCGCACATGATTCCGGCCGAGCAGTTGGTTGAACAGGCCCTGCTCATGGAAAGCTACGGCGCCAACTGCCTGTACATCACCGATTCGGCCGGCTACATGTTGCCCGAGGATGTGAGATCGCGGGTTGCCCTGCTGCGTGAAAAGGCCCATCCGGACACCGAAATCGGTTTCCACGGCCATCACAACCTGTCCATGGGCGTGGCCAATTCCATTGCTGCGGTCGAGGCCGGGGCACGCCGCATCGATGCCGCCTGTGGTGGCCTCGGGGCCGGTGCTGGCAACACACCCATGGAGGTGTTCGTGGCGGTGTGCGAGCGCATGGGTATCGAAACCGGCGTGGATGTGTTCAAGATTTCCGATGTGGCCGAAGATCTGGTCACTCCGATCATGGATTTCCAGGTGCGCATCGACCGCAACGCGCTGACCTTGGGCTACGCCGGGGTATATTCCTCATTCCTGCTGTTTGCCAAACGGGCGGAAGAAAAATACGGCATTCCGGCGCGCGAGATTCTGATCGATCTGGGCAAGCGCAAGATGGTGGGTGGTCAGGAAGACATGATTGAAGATGCAGCCCTGACCATGGCCAAGGAACGCGGACTGATCGCCTGAGACGAGCGTGCCGCACGCTTGAGCGTGTGATGCGGATCACAGCCTTGGGTTTCGATTGCCGGCCTCAAGGCGGTGTGTCCCATGGATTCGGGACAACCGTGGGCCGGCTCAGCGACTAGGCTAAACCCAGTTTTGGGTGAGGCAGAGATGGGCGATGAACAAGCGTGTGTTTGGCGTATTGCGGCTGGTGGTGTTTGTCGCGCTGGCGGGCGGTATGGGCGCTGCGCCGGCCCAGCCCGCGGCGCCGGATGAGAGCGCCTGGTATCTGGTTAATCCGCTGTACGGCAACATCAAGCGGTATGTGGTTGGCGATGACGCGTTGACTATCGCCGACGTCTACCGTGCTGAGGATGGCACGCTGATCGCCGAAAATCTGAGCCGGCACCCGCTGCTCTACGAGCACGACGGTGCCCTGGTTTACCGTCAGGCTGAGCATTTTGTGAGCCTGCGCTTGCGCACTGACAGCGGGCCGCACTTTCAGGCCGTGCAGCAGCGTCTTGGCAGTGCCGACAGCCTGGAAAAAGCCAAAGCCCTGCTCGCTTCCGAGCAAGCTTACGATGCCTTGCTGCAGGTGCCGGCGTTTACCGCAAAAGGCCTGGCTGAATTGCAGGCGCGACCGGATTTGCGTGAACTTGAACGGGCCGAGTTGTTGGCGCTGCTTGAACGGCGCCAAGCCTATGGCGAACTGCTCAGCGCCTACCTTGCACAGCACACGCCACGCAATATGCGCGGGTTTGCCCGGCGTGCGACCCAGAACATGTTTTACAAGGATGTGCTGCGCCTAGGCTACAACCCGTATGCCGAGTTCGACGGCGACCCTTTCGCGCGCTTCAGCCAGGATGATGAGATTCAGCAGCGCCTGCACACGCCGATTGCCACCGCTGCGCCATAGCCTTGCGCGCAGGCTGGGCTGTGCTATCAATAGCCTGGACAATCATTCGGAGATGGCATGGACACGCACCCCACAATGCCTGCGCAGGATCGACCCAAACGTTCGGGAATCAAGCTTTTCCTGATTGTGTTCTCCGCCGTGCTGGTGGCCTTGCTGGTCGCGATCATGGTGGCCCGGTGGTGGCTGTTTCCGTCCCAACTCCAGCCGGTGGAGCTGCGTGCCTCCGAGAAGCTTGAGCTCAACCACAAGCTGCGTGCCCTGGGATATCAGCAGGACGCCTTCCCGGAGGTGGCGTCTGCCGAGGCGCTGGAACCGCAGGCTTACAGCGAGGATGGTGCGAGCCGCGAGGTGCGTTTCAAGGAGCGCGAGCTCAATGCGCTGCTGGCCAAGAACACCGAACTGGCCAGCAAGCTGGCAATCGATCTGTCAGATCAGCTGGCCAGCGCCCGTCTGGTGTTGCCGCTGGACCCGGATTTTCCCATTCTTGGTGGCCAGACCCTGCGCATGAATGCGGGGCTGGAAGTGGCGTTTCGTGAGCGCCGTCCGGTGATCGTGCTCAAAGGCGTGAGCGCCTGGGGCGTGCCGTTACCCAACGCCTGGCTGGGTCATCTCAAGAACGTGGATCTGGTGGAGAAGTTCGGCGCCCAGGGCGGCTTCTGGCAAGCCTTTGCTGATGGTGTGGAGCACATCGAAGTGCGCGATGGCGAGGTGTTCGTGAAGCTGCGCGAATAGCGCGGATGTCAGGCCGCAGCCGGAGGTGAACCCATCACCGGGCAATTCAGCTGGCCGTCCTGCAGGGCCAGAACCAATGTGGTGCGCGGAGCAAAGCGAGTTGCTGAAATTTTCCAGCCAGCCTCGGTCAGGCGATATTCATCAACATACTCGCCGCCAATCTGGGTCAGCGTATTGTCCTGGGTGTTGATGAGCTGATACTGCAAGCTCCAGTGGCCTCGCGCATGATCACTGGCCAGCAGCTCAATCTGCGGATTGCTGGCATGGTGCCACTCCAGCATGTGCGGATGGCAGGCGATTTGGCGAAACACCGCCACCAGATCGTCAGCATTGTCGAAGCAGCCAATCGGCCCGTAATCAATATCGACAGCGCCATCCATGAACGCATCGCGAAAGCCCTGGCAATCTTTGGCGTCGCAGCTGGACAGATAGGCTGACTTGAGTTGCCGGATGGCGTCCAGGGCTTCGAGTTGGCTGAGCCGCTGCTCAATCGCTGATGACATGCGCAAATCCTTGTGGTGTCTCCGCCCTCCAGCTTAGCGTTGCGTGATCGGCTGAATTCGTCCGTTTGTGCCAGATTGACAATCATTTGCCGTGTAAACAGCCGTATTTGTAGGGGTTTTTGATCTGCTACGCATGGATGAAGCAGGGTTTTCGACTACACTGCAAGCTATGCGCTTGGCCTCATGCCGGGCTGGCGCAGACCAAACGGCGGACACCGGGGACACAGGGGAGTGTTATGAAGTTTGTGAAGCTGTTCTTCAGCTTTGTGCTGGTCATTGCAGCGTTGGGCGGTTTGGGTTTTCTGATCCAGAAAACGCAGGCGGCTGACGGGCAGAAGCACCTGGAGCGCCTGGCGGCCTTGCAGAAGATCAATGATCTGGATGTGGCCTTGAACCGTGCGATGACCTTGAACCGTGCGTCGTCGTTGCAGCTGCAAAGCGACAACAAATCCGAAATCATCGCCAGCCTGGGCGATGCGATGGACGACATTGATAGCGGCGACAACTCGCTGCGCGGATTAACGCAAGAGATCGATGCGTCCCTTGATCAGTTTCTGGCCACCGCTGGCGACAAATTCGTGCTGGCCTTTGATTTTGATATCCGTTCCTCGCAGATCATTCAACGCTTGATTCGCAGCGCCGATGCGGTGCCGCTGTACACCAATCAGTCGAAAAACCTGGTCGAGGCGGGTGGCAACATTGATCAGTTATTGAGTCGCCTGCAGACCGACGCGATGGCGGTCATTATCGCGACCAGCCCGGAGGAGCGCTTGCTGGACGGTATCCAGTCGCAATTGGTCACCCTCAAAGCGTCGATTTCGCCGGACCAGGTTGAGTTGGCTCAGTCGGTCGACCAGCTGGAATTTGCCATCAAATCGGTCATTGCTGACAAGCGCGAACTGGTTGAGAGGCTGGATGAATTCTTTGATGCGCCCACGGCGCAGCACCTCAAGGACCTCAACGACATCTACACCCAGTGGCATGAATCGCGTGTCTCCGAAGCAGCAGAGTATCGGCAATACCTGGTTGCCTACGCGGTGGTCTTGCTGCTGATTCTGGCCTGGTTGGGCTTGCGTCTGCGGCGCAGCTTCATCGAGCTGGATCGCGCCAATGAAACTCTGGAAGCGCAGGTTGAAGAGCGCACCCGCGATCTCAGCGACACTCTGAAAGAGTTGCAGAACTCTCAAGCGCAGCTGATTCAGTCGGAAAAAATGGCTTCGCTGGGTCAGATGGTTGCCGGGGTGGCTCATGAGATTAATACCCCGCTGGGCTATGCCCGCGGCAACGCCGACATCGTCAAAACATCACTGGTCGATGTGCGAGCCGTAACCAATCAGCAAAGCAAGGCTTTGCAGATGATTGCCAACGGTGCAGATTCCGAAGCGGCCGTCGCTGAGGCCTTAAGCATGGCGATTGCGCTGGATCAGGATCTGGCGACCGGTGAGTTGCTGGACGAGCTCGACAGCCTGCTCGCAGATACCGACCACGGCCTTGAGCAGATTGCAGAGTTGGTGGCCAGCCTCAAGGATTTCTCACGTGTGGATCGTTCACGTGATGACGTGTTCGACGTGAATAAAGGGATCGAATCCGCGTTGAAGATTTGCCAGAACCATCTCAAGGGCAATATTCAGGTCAAGAAAGTTTTCGGTGAGTTGCCCGACATCGAGTGCTCGCCCTCGCAGCTCAATCAAATCTTCCTTAACATCATCACCAACGCCGCGCAGGCCATTGATGTGGCCGGGCGCGATGAGGGTCGCATCTTCATTCACACCAGCGCGCTGAACGAGGGCGTCAATATCCGCATTTTGGATAACGGCTGTGGCATGAGTGAAGAGACCATGGCGCATATTTTTGAACCGTTCTTCACCACCAAGCCGGTGGGTAAGGGCACGGGGCTGGGCATGTCGATCATCTACCGCATCATCGAAGATCATGGCGGTAGCATCGATGTGAAATCCATAGAAGGAAAAGGCAGCGAGTTCAGTGTCTGGTTGCCACTGAAGCAACCGGATGTTGCGGCGGCAGATGACGCGGTTGCGGCGGCCGCATAAGCCAGTTTGAGGTCAAAATGTCAGAGACGGAAAAAGCACGGGTTCTGTTCGTAGACGACGAGCGGCGCATTCTTACCACCATGCGCATGCTGTTTCGTGGCGACTACCAGATGTTCTTTGCCAACAGCGCAAATGAGGCGATCGAATTCCTCAAGCGAGAGACGGTCGACGTTGTGGTCAGTGATCAGCGCATGCCGGGCATGACCGGGGTGGATTTGCTGCGCGAGGCCAAAGACTTGCGCCCTGAGGCGATGCGCATCTTGCTGACCGGTTATTCGGATCTCAATGCGATCATCGGATCGATCAACGAGGGCGAGATTTTCCGCTTTGTTAACAAGCCCTGGGACAACAAGGAGCTCAAAGCGACCGTGGCTCAAGCCGTGGAAGCGGCCCGCACCACACGGGAAGCGATACAGCTCTCGCGCAGTGAAGGCGGCTCGGACGAGCAGGCGGCGTCCAATCTGCCCGCCACGCTGGTGCTGGATGAAGATCCCACAGTTGCACCGGCGATTCAGCAAATGCTCGGTAATCAGTACCGGGTGGTTGCGGCAACCACCATTGAAGGTGCCATCGAGATCATGGAGCGTGAGGCAGTGGGGGTGGTGATCACCGATACGCGCGTTCAGAACCAGTCGGTGGTGAGTCTGCTCAGCACGCTCAAAGAACACAATCCGGAATTGATTTCCATGGTGGTGACCGCGCGGGCCGATGCTGGCATGGCGATCGAGTTGATCAACCAGGGGCAGATTTATCGTTTTATCACCAAGCCCTTGCGTGAGACCCAGACCAAGATCACCGTGGCTTCAGCAATCAACCAGCATCGTCGTATGGCGCGCCACAAGCAATTGAGCCGCCGTTACCAGGTGCAAAAACCGGTTGAGCCCAAGCCGGAGAATCCGCCATTGGCCAATGGTTTGCTCAACCGCATACGTTCCTTGCGCCGTCTGGTTACTGGCTAGAGCCTGAAACAGGCCTGCCGCGGCTTAGAGCAGGGCGCGGGTTTGCTCCGAAACCGGCGCCTGCATCATCGCGGTCAGGCAATCCTCCAGATTGGACACGAACAGCTCGGTCATCTGATTGATATCGGCACCGGGCGAGGCGGTGTCACGCAGGCGTGAGTGCTCGGCCAAGCCGTGGGTCAGGAACACGCCCAGCATGATGCCGCGGTGAAATTTGACGCTGGGCGTGAGCGGGCCCAGCTGCTGGTCCAGCGCCTGAGCAATGCGTTCCACGGAGTGGATGCGGAACGTCGGCGCATTCAGATGCAGGGCTGCCATGGTGTGGGTGATTACCAGATGTGCGCTAAAGCGCACAAAGTCTGCGCCTCCATCCGGGTCATCGAGCTTTTCCACCATCGGCTGCATCACCGCGCGCAGCACCTTGCGCAGGGTCAGGTCACCTTGTGCTTCGAACTCATCAAGCAGTTGGTCCCGACGCTTGGCAATCGGTGGTTCGTGCTTGTCCAGAATGGCCTGCAACAGGCCTTCCTTGCTGCCAAAGTGATAGTGCGTGGCGTTTTTGTTGCGCTGACCGGCGGCTTTGTTGATGTCGTTTAACGACACACCCTCAATGCCGCGCTCGGCAAACAGCTTTACGGCCACCTGGATGATCTTGTTGCGTGTCGTCGCGCTGCGTTCTGTTCGGGCCGGGTTGTTTCGGGCTCTCATTTATCTCCGCCACCAGTGCATCACGACATCATATTGAAAATAGCGCTGTTGTGCCGCTTTTGCCGCTTGCTCTGGGCTTCCAGCCGGCTGCGATGGAGCATGTGGCATGACGCTGAGCTTGAAAAATAAGGCACATGCCTTAATATAAAGACATGAGATAAGGAGGTTGCCTTAAATGAATGCCAAAACCCCAATGTCAGCTTGCGAAAAATTCACTGTGCGCCACTTCAGCGGACTGGGCGCCATGTTCTTGGCGGTGCTGCTGATCGCGGCTGGATGCGGCGTGATGCGCGGCTGGCAGGCCGACAGTGCGCAGCAGTTGTTCGGTCATCAAGCGATCGCGCTGAGTACCAGCAAGAGTTGATGTCCTGACATCATTAAGTGACGGGCTGTGACGGTTTGTCGTCACGGCCCGGAGTTTGCAGGTTGCGGCGCAATCTTGCCGCCGGAACCGCCGGGTGACCCAGCTACTCGCCGCTAACGCATTTTCCCGTTATCTGACCACGCCCGGTCTGGGTGCCGCCGCCCTGCTGATGACCTTGCTCGGGATGATGGTTATCCCGATGCCGCCCCTGCTGCTGGACTTGTTGTTCAGCTTCAATATTGCGTTGTCGATCACCATCTTGCTGGCCGTGGTGTACGTCCGGCGTCCGCTGGAATTCTCGGTATTCCCGACTATCCTGCTGATCGTCACCCTGCTGCGCCTGTCGCTCAATGTGGCGTCGACCCGGGTTGTACTTTTGCACGGACACGAAGGATCGGGTGCGGCCGGTCGTGTGATCGAGGCCTTTGGCGAGTTCGTGATTGGTGGCAACTACGCCGTGGGCCTGGTGGTGTTTGCGATCCTCACCATCATCAACTTTGTTGTGGTGACCAAGGGCGCGGAACGTATTTCTGAAGTATCGGCACGCTTCACCCTGGATGCTATGCCGGGCAAGCAGATGGCCATTGATGCTGATCTGAACGCCGGGCTCCTGAGCAACGACGAAGCTCGCGCGCGGCGCGAGGAGGTCCGCGACGAGGCTGACTTTTACGGCTCAATGGACGGTGCATCAAAATTCGTTCGTGGAGACGCGCTGGCCGGGTTGCTCATTCTGTTCATCAATCTGATCGGCGGTCTGATCATCGGTCTGGCCCAGCACGATTTGAGTTTGGCGGACGCTGGGCGCACGTACAGCCTGCTCACCATTGGTGATGGTTTGGTGGCTCAGCTGCCGGGCCTGATGTTGTCGACGGCCGTCGCGATCCTGGTCACCCGCATGTCGCAGGCGCAGGATGTGGGCGAGCAGGTGATGGGGCAGCTGTTCGGCTCTCCCCGCGCGCTGGCGATCAGTGCAGCCATGCTCGGTGTGATGGGACTGATTCCGGGCATGCCGAATATGCCCTTCCTGTTGCTGGCCGCTGTCTGCGCCGGGTTGGCCTGGTGGCGGGCGCGTCAGAATCTGCCGGGTGACGGCGAAGATGAGGTTGAAGAGGCGCAGCGCAATGAACCTGCAGCGCCAAGCGAGGTTGGCTGGCACGATGTTGAGGCCGAAGACCCGCTGGGTCTGGAGTTGGGCTACCGCCTGATCCCGCTGGTCGACACCCGTCAGGGTGGTGACCTTATGAACCGCATCAAGGCGGTGCGCCGCAAGCTGACCAAGGACCTGGGTTTTCTGGTTCCGGCTGTGCACATCCGCGATCGTCTTGATCTGGCCCCGACCGAGTATCGCGTGACCTTGTATGGCAGCACGCTGGCGCGTGTGACCTTGCACCAAGGGCGCGAGTTGGCGCTGTCGTCGGGGCAGGCATTCGGCGATCTGGACGGCATCAAGACCACCGACCCGGTGTTTGGTCTGGATGCATGGTGGATCGAGCCGGCACAGCGCAGCGCCGCACAGGCCCAGGGGTACACCGTGGTCGATCCGGCCAGCGTGGTTGCCACGCATCTGTCACATCTTATTCAGCAGCATGCCTCGGAGTTGTTCGGGCATGACGATGCGCAGCAGTTGCTTGATCGCTTGGCTGAGAACTCACCGCGTCTGGTTGAGGATCTGGTGCCCAAGAAGCTGCCGCTGGCGAGCCTGGTGCGGGTCATCCAGAACCTGCTCAGCGAGGGCATTCCGGTCAAGAACACGCGTGGAGTGCTGGAAGCGCTTGCCGACGTGGCCGGAGGTGAGGCCAGTGTCGACAGTCTGACGGCCGCAGCCCGTCGCGCACTGCGGCGACAAATCCTTGAAAGCATTGCGCCGCAGATTGAAGAACTGCCGGTGATGACCCTGGAGCCGTCTCTGGAACGGATGTTGCACGACGCAGCCAGGAACGACGTGATGGAGCCGGGAGTGGTTGAGCGTATGCATGAATCAGCGAGCAGCAATCTGAAAGCACGTCAGCAAGCCGGCGAGCCAGCCGTATTGCTGGTTCCGGAAGGCTTGCGCGGCTGGATGTCGCGGCTGTTGCGTCCCAGCTTGCCGGATCTGCACATCCTCTCCTACAGCGAGATGCCGGAGCAGCAGCGCATCCGCGTTGTCGGTTCACTGGCCTGACGGATAGCGCCATGAAGGCAATACACGAGGCAAATCAGCAATGAAAATCAAACGTTACAGCGCGCGCGACATGCGCAGCGCACTGCGCGCGGTGCAGCAGGAGCAGGGCCCGGACGCCGTCATTTTGTCGACTCATGAAACCCGCGAGGGTATTGAGCTGGTTGCCGCCGTCGATTACGACGAATCCCTGATTCGACATGCTTCGGGCAGAAAACCCGGAGTCTCTCAAGACGCCGACGATGCGGCCACCACGGCCAGCGGGTTCGATGTGTCCGGCGTCGCTGCAAGCGCCGCGGGCGGTGATGCCATGGCGCTTATGGAGCAGCGTTTGGAAGCCATGCAGGAGTTGCTGCAAAACCGTCTTGATGCGGTGGCCGGCACGTGCCGTTCGAATTGCCCGGGACATCAGGCGGCCTATGCCTTGTTAACCCGTATGGGGATCGCCGCTTCGCGCGTCGATGAGCTGCTCAAGACGCTGCCCAGTGGCCTGAATGTGGATGCGGCCCGACAGGCCGGTCTGCAGGCGCTGGCATCGGCTTTGCCAATTGGTCGTCAGGAATTGCTCCATGATGGCGGCGCGGTGGCTTTGATGGGCCCTACGGGTGTTGGCAAAACCACCACCGCGGCCAAGCTTGCAGCGCGCCACATCCTGCGTTTTGGGCAGGGCAGCGTGCAGTTTGTGGGCACTGACGAATTCCGTATCGGGGCGCAGGAGCAACTCGCCGCCTTCTCCCGCATTCTGGGGGCGCCGCTGCACCGCATCCAGGCCGCTGACGAGCTGGGCGACATTCTCGCTGCGCGTCAATCACAGGAATTGATCGTCATTGACACCGCCGGCGTAGGCGGGCGTGATCTCAAGCTGCATCAACAATTTGCCTGCTTGCTGCCACAGCAGCGTATACACCGGGCGCTGTGCTTGTCGGCATCGACCGCGCCCATGGACCTGCTGATGCAGGCCCGGCGCTTTGACGCAGCACGACCGAATTGCCTGATTCTGACCAAGCTGGATGAGACGCGGCAGCTGGGTCAGGCGCTTAGCTTCATCGCGGGTCAAGCTTTGCCGCTGGCCTACGCCACGGATGGTCAGCAGGTACCTGAAGATTTGCATGTGGCGCGCGGGCATGACCTGGTTGCGCGGGCACTGGATCAATGCCGGCGTGCCGGCCAGCCGGAGAATCTGCGTGCCTGTGCTTGATTATCACCAGGCTTCCAGCATGGACCGGCGCCATGAATCGTCCCGCCCTCAGGTCATCACAGTGGCCAGCGGTAAGGGCGGGGTAGGCAAGAGCAGTGTGTCGGCCAATCTGGCCTTCGCCTTGCAAGCCTCAGGGCGGCGCGTACTGCTGCTGGATGCTGACTTCGGCCTGGCCAATCTGGATGTGTTGATGGGTTTGCAGCCGCGCTTCCATCTTGGGCATGTTCTGGAAGGACGCTGCGATCTGGCCGACAGCATCGTAACCGGGCCGCAAGGTTTGCTGATCGTCCCGGCAGCATCGGGCAACACACGTCTGGCTGAAATGTGTGCAACCGAGCAAGCGGGCCTGATCCATGCGTTCAGCGATCTGGACATGCCGGTCGATACGCTGATCGTAGACAGTGCGGCTGGCATTGCCGGCAACGTGCTGACGTTCGCGCAGGCCGCTGATCATGTACTGGTCGTGGTGTGCGATGAGCCCGCTTCGATCACCGACGCGTATGCGCTGATCAAGGTGCTGTCGCGTGACCGGCAGCTCAGCCGCTTTCAGGTCTTGGCCAACATGAGCCGAGATGCTGGGCATGGCCAGCAACTGTTTGCCAAGTTATTGCGCGTGACAGATCGGTTTCTCAACGTCAATCTCGAATACTTGGGGCACGTTCCGTTCGATGAGCGCTTGCGTCAGTCGATCCAGCGTCAGCAGCTGGTGACGCAGATCTGGCCGGGCAGCCCCGCGGCACTGGCTTTTCGCGATGTGGCCAAAACCGTCTCGACCTGGCGTGAAGTCAAGCGGCCGCGCGGCCATGTGGAATTCTTTGTTGATCGCATGATCAGCCCCGCCGTGGCCGTGGCCTCATGAGTGTTGCGGCGGAGTACCTCAGCACGGCCCAGCTGCCCAGCGCGGATACGCTGGTCGAACAGCATGCCCCGCTGGTCAAGCGTATTGCGCTGCATCTTTCTGCCCGACTGCCCGATTGCGTCGAGCTGGATGATTTGATCCAGGCGGGCATGATTGGACTGCTTGAAGCATCCAGTCACTTTGATCCGTCGGCTGGCGCCAGCTTCGAGACTTTCGCCGGATTTCGTATTCGTGGCGCCATGATTGATGAGCTGCGTCGCGGCGATTGGGCACCGCGCTCAGTGCATCGTGGTATGCGCGACGCGGCCGAAGCGATGCGCCAACTGGAGCAGATGCTGGGTCGTCCGGCACGTGAAAGTGAGGTGGCCGAACGGCTGGAGATCGACATGCCAGCGCTGCGCAGTTTGTTGGCCGACGCGAGTCGTTGTCAGGCGCTGCCGCTGGAGTACTCCGACGACGAAGGCGATCACCTGCGCGCCGACTTGCCCAGTTCCGGCGACTCGCCGGCGGCTCACTATGAGCATGGCGCGTTCGAGAAAGATCTGGCTTCGGCCATCGCTGAGTTGCCCGAACGCGATCAGCTGGTCCTGTCGTTGTATTACGACCAGGGCCTCAATCTCAAGGAAATTGGCGCTGTTCTGGGGGTGAGTGAATCACGTGTCTGCCAACTCCAGGGGCGCGCTCATCTGCGCCTGCGCGGCAAGCTTCAGGACTGGAATGCCCATCAACAAGGACCATGACCATGGACAAGAACACCAAATTTCTCATCGTTGACGATTTCCCGACCATGCGTCGTATCGTCAAAAATCTGCTCGGCGATCTGGGTTTTACCAATACGGTGGAAGCCGACGACGGCTCGACGGCGCTGCCTGTGCTCAAGGCTGGCGGCATTCAGTTCGTCGTGACCGACTGGAACATGCCGGGCATGACTGGCATCGAGCTGCTCAAGGCCATACGGGCCGACGCGGAGCTGGCCCATTTGCCGGTGTTGATGGTGACTGCCGAAGCGGACAAGTCGCAGATTGTGGAGGCGGCGCAGGCCGGCGTCAGCGGTTACATCATCAAGCCGTTCACCGCCGAGACGCTCAAGGAGAAGCTTGACCGCATCAATCAGCGTTTGCAGACCGCAGCGTAGCGATGGATCGCGAACAATTGGCCCGGCGTCTTGAGAGCCTGCATCAGGCGGCGCTCGGTGGCGATTGGGGTGAGGTCGAGCACGGTCTACAAGAGCTGGATGCGGCCAAAACGGCGGCCTTTGCTCAGGGTATACGCAAGATGGCCAGTGATCTGTACGCCGAAATGCGCGCCTTGCAGCTGGACAGCCGACTGGCTCGCGCGGCAGCTGAGATTCCTGATGCCTGTTCACGCCTGGATGCGGTGATCGAGCTGACCGAACAGGCCGCCACGCGCACGCTGGATCTGGTTGAGGATTCGCGTGAGCATATTGTGGCGCTGCAGGACATGGCCGATGAGATGGCCCCAGGGGCAGCGGCCGAGCAGCTGGTTGAGCGCACCGCGACCTTGCGCAAGAACATGTCGTCGCTGTACGAAGCGCAGGCCTATCAGGACCTGTCCGGGCAGATCATTCGCCGGGTCATGACCATGGTTGGCAATCTCGACACCACCTTGAAGGATATGCTGGATCTGGCGGGCTTGAGTCCGGCCACGCTTGATGAGCCGGAAGATGAAGCCTTGCTTGGGCCGGCGGCCGGTCGCACTGACAATCGCCCGGCAGCATCACAGGATGATGCCGATGCCCTGTTGGCGGATTTGGGAATCTGAGTGTGGATGACGAAATCCTGCAGGACTTTCTGGTTGAAAGCGAAGAGCTGATCGCCAACCTTGGGCAGCAGATCGTCGATCTGGAGGCGAGCCCCGAGGATGCCGATCTGCTCAACGCGGTGTTCCGCTGTTTTCATACCGTCAAGGGCGGGGCCGGTTTTCTCAACCTGGAGCCGCTGGTTAATTTGTGCCATGTGGCGGAAGAATTGTGCAACGGGCTGCGCAGCCACAAATACGCTTTGAGCGCGGATATGGTGGATGCGCTGTCAGCCGCGGTGGATCAGTTGCAGGCGCAGCATGCCGCCCTGGCGGCAGGCGACGCGCCGGCTGCGGCGGATCCGGCTTTGCTCGAACGTCTGCGTGATCTGGCCGGTGCGTCCGCGGTATCAAGTGCAGCGCCGGCGGCATCGCAGATCGATCTCGACAATGTTCCTGACGACGTGGATCTGGATGCGCTGCTGGATCAGATGCACGGTGTGCCAGCCTCGACACCAAGCCCGCCCGCGGCGGAAGTGGTGTCGCCGCCGGCTGGTGAGTCTCCGTCATCGGTTGCGCCAGCGGACAGCGTGCCCGCGGCTGTTGCGAGCAAGGCATCGCCACCTGCCAAAGCGGTCGAGTCCTCGATTCGCGTCGACACCGTGCGGCTCGATGCGGTGATGAACCTCATAGGCGAGTTGGTGCTGGCGCGCAATCAACTCAAGGCGCTGGGGCGTGGCAGCCAACTCGGCGAAGAAGCGACCCGGGTTTCTGCGCGCATTGATCGCGTGACCACCGAGCTGCAGGGCGCGGTGATGAAAATTCGCATGCAGGCCATACGCAAGGTGTTCTCGCGTTTTCCGCGTATTGTCCGTGATCTGGCGCGTTCGCTGGGCAAGCAGGTGTCGCTGGAGTTACACGGCGAGGACACTGAACTGGACAAAAATCTGGTCGAGGCTCTGGCCGACCCGCTGATTCATCTGGTTCGTAATGCCGTTGACCACGGTATTGAGTCGCCCGAGCAGCGCCGTGCGGTCGGTAAGCCGGAGCAGGGCACGGTCAGGCTGTCGGCGGCTCAGGAAGGTGACGACATCGTCATCCGCATTATTGATGACGGCGCCGGCATGGACCCCAATCGCTTGCGTGCCAAAGCGGTCGAGCGTGGCGTGCTGGATCAGGACGAGGCGGCGCGCATGGACAGCGCGGATTGTTTCCGCATTATCTTCATGGCGGGTTTCTCAACCCGAGATGAGGTTTCTGATGTGTCCGGGCGCGGGGTCGGTATGGATGTGGTCAAGAACCGCATCGACCAACTCAACGGGCGTATCCACATTGATTCGACTCTGGGCGAGGGCAGCACCATGGAGCTGCGCCTGCCACTGACATTGGCGATCATGGCCAGTCTGATGGTTCGCGCCGGGCAGCGTATTTTCTCTGTGCCGTTATCCAATGTGGACGATGTGCTGATGTTTGACCCGGAACGCTACACCCGGGTGGATGGGCGCTGGGTCTACAGGCTTGATGATGATCCGGTGCCGGTGCTGCTGCTGGGGCCCTGGTGCGGCGAATATGAGGATGTCCCGCAACGAGCCCATATGGTGCTGTTGCGCAGCGGTAGTGACCGTTTTGGGCTGGTTGTGGACAGTGTGATCGGGCGCGAAGAGGTGGTGATCAAGCCGCTGGGGCCACCGTTGACCGACCTTGTTGGATTTTCGGGGGCAACGGTCACCGGCGATGGACGGGTTGCGTTGATTCTCGACCCTGTTGGCATGCTCAAAAGCCTGCGTTCCGGGGCTATAAAATGCTGACCATTCAACCCGATTAAATACCCCTTAATCGGCCATTTTAAAGGCCTTATATGGCGCTATCATGACGGCGTAAAATCTTGGTTTTCTGGACTTTTTTCGTCTTGTATGCCATGCTTGGCCACCTACTTGAAAAAGTTACTCTGTATTCGAACCAATCAAACACCGGATTCAGATACTGAATCGTGATGTGATAGCCCTGTGGGCTGCGGTGTTTGGCTACGCTCAAAGCGCCAGTACAGACGTCGGACCTTGCTCCGATTTGCGGGTGGAGATGTGTCTCCCCGTATAACTGCCCTTGCAGTTGAGAAGCCTCGGCTTCTTTGACCCTCACGAGATCTCTCGCAGATTCCGACGTATGCCCATCGCGTGATGCCATGGTGTGGCGGAGTGGTTCTGATGCAGACACTCGAAAAATACATGAGCCCAAAAGGCCCGGAGTCTGAGACCTCCAACATCGTTCTGCGTAAACCCACGGCGCAGGATGGTCCCCACCTGCACAAGCTGGTGGCGCGGTGCAAACCGCTGGACGAAAACTCAATCTACTGCAATCTCCTGCAGTGCAGCCATTTTGCCGCCACCGGTGTGGCCGCTGAACGGGATGGGCAACTGGTCGGATTCGTGTCCGGCTATGTCGTCCCCGAGCGACCTGACACCTTCTTCTTGTGGCAGGTGGCGGTGGGTGAAGAGGCGCGTGGTTGTGGCCTGGCGGGCCGCATGATCAACGCGATTCTCGAGCGCCCCGAACTCAGCGCATTGCGTTACCTGGAAACCACCATTACGCCGGACAACGAGGCCTCATGGGCTTTGTTTCGGGCGTTTGCCCGGCGCCGCGGTGCCGCGCTGGATTCTGCGGTTCATTTCACGCGCGATACGCATTTCCATGGTGCGCACGATGACGAACATCTGCTGCGCATCGGTCCCTTTTCCATTCAGAGCGAAAAATAATCATGAAAATCTTCGAAGAAATCGAATCCGAAGTTCAAAGTTATGCACGTGCCTTTCCGCGTCTTTTTCACAAAGCCGAAGGTGAGTTTTTGTATGACACGGATGGCAACCAATATCTCGACTTTCTCGGTGGTGCGGGCACCCTGAATTACGGGCATAACAACCCGATTCTTAAGAAAGCCTTGATGGCGTATATCGAAGACAACGGCATTACCCACGGTCTTGATCTCCACACTGATGCCAAGCGCGAGTTTCTCGAAACCCTGAACGAGAAAATCCTCAAGCCGCGTGATCTGGAGTACATGGTCCAGTTCACCGGGCCAACCGGCACCAACGCCGTGGAAGCGGCGATCAAGGTGGCGCGCAACTGCACTGGGCGCGAGAACATCATCGCCTTCACCAACGGTTTTCATGGGGTGTCGCTGGGGTCCCTGGCACTGACCGGTAACTCGCATCACCGAGGTGCGGCCGGTGTCAGCCTCAACGGCGTGTCACGCGTGCCCTACGACGGTTATCTTGGCGAGGACATCGACACCACCGCTTACCTCGACAAATTGCTCAGCGATTCGAGCAGCGGTGTTGATCATCCGGCTGCGGTCATTGTTGAGACCGTGCAGGGTGAAGGTGGTATCAACGCCGCCAGCATGGAATGGCTGCGCAACCTGGATGCCGTGTGCAAACAGCACGATGTGCTGCTCATCGTTGATGACATTCAGGCCGGCTGTGGCCGCACCGGCCGTTTCTTCAGCTTCGAGGAAGCCGGTATCAAGCCGGACATCGTGACCCTGTCCAAGTCGCTCAGTGGCTACGGTCTGCCGTTGGCGGTGGTGTTGCTGCGTCCGGAGCTGGACCAGTGGCGCCCGGGTGAGCACAACGGCACCTTCCGTGGCAACAATATGGCTTTTGTGACCGCCACCACGGCGATCAACGAATTCTGGTCGGATGACACGTTTGCCGCGCAGGTGCGTGCCAAGGGTCAGATCATCGAAGAGCATCTGGGCCGCATTGCCGACAAGTACGGCGAGGGCAACTTCACCTGCCGTGGTCGCGGCATGATGCAGGGCCTCAACTGCGTGAACGGCGAGATCGCCGGCAAGATCACCAAGGCGGCGTTCCGCCGTGGGCTGATCATCGAAACCAGTGGTGCCGATGACCATGTGGTTAAAACCCTGTGCCCGCTGATCATCAGCGAAGACAACCTGCGTGCCGGTCTCAAGATTGTCGAAGACAGCGTGGCCGAGGTTCTGGCCAAGGTCGACGAAGTGCCGGAAGAGCGCGATTTTTTTGAAGCTGCGGAATAAACAGGGACACCAACATGATCGTACGTAATCTCAAAGACGCCGAGAAAGGCGACCGCCGTGTGGTGTCCGAGGGCTGGGAAAGTACCCGTCTGCTGCTCAAGAACGACAACATGGGCTTTTCCTTCCACATCACCACGATTTATGAAGGCGCCGAGCTGCACCTGCATTACCAGAACCATCTGGAGTCGGTGTACTGCATGAGCGGTGAGGGCGAGGTGGAAACCATTGCCGATGGCAAGGTTTACCCGATCGAGCCGGGCACCATCTACATCCTCGACAAGAACGACAAGCACATTCTGCGCGCCCGCCGCGAAATGAAGATGGCTTGTGTGTTCAACCCGCCGCTGCACGGCAAGGAAGTGCACAACGCCGATGGTGCTTACGAACTTGAAGCCGAGGCCGTGGCTGACGCGTAAGCGCGTCGCCACCGGTTTCGACTGAGGAAGGCATGTCCCAACTGAATAAACATACGGTAGAGAAAATCGGCGGAACGTCGATGAGCAATTACGAGGCGGTGCGCGACAGCGTGATCCTGCATCAGGGCCGTCTCAAGGATCTGTATCAGCGCGTATTTGTGGTCTCCGCTTATGGCGGCATGACCGATCTGCTGCTGGAGAGCAAACACACCGGGCGACCGGGCGTTTACGCCCTGTTTGCCAATGCGGATGAAGATCAGGACTGGCGTGACGCGCTCACCGCAGTGCGTCAGAAGATGACCGAGATCAACCGCGATCTGTTTGCCGATCGCAATGATCTGGTGCGCGCAGAAACCTTTATCGGTGAGCGTCTGGATGACGCCGAACGTTGCTTGTCGGATCTGCAAAGCCTGTGTGCGCATGGCCATTTCGAGCTCGATGCACACCTGCTGACCGTGCGTGAAATGCTCGCCAGCCTGGGTGAGGCGCACAGCGCCTGGAACACCGCTGAACTGCTCAAACGTGATGGCATCAACGCCCGTTTCCTGGATTTGTCCGGCTGGAATGCCGAGAAGCATTACTCCCTGGATGAGCACATCAAACGCGCGCTGGCCGATGTCGACCTGAGCTGCGAGTTGCCCATCGCGACCGGTTATGCGCACAGCCAGGACGGGCTGATGTCGAGCTACGACCGCGGTTATTCGGAAATTACCTTTAGCCGTATTGCGGTGCTGACGCATGCGCGCGAGGCGATCATCCACAAGGAATATCACCTGAGCAGCGCGGATCCGCGTCTGGCCGGTGCGGACAATGTGGTGCCGATTGGGCGTACCAATTATGACGTGGCCGATCAGCTGTCCAATCTGGGCATGGAAGCCATCCACCCGCGTGCCGCCAAGGGTTTGCGCCAGAGCGATATTCCCCTGAGGGTGAAGAACACCTTTGAGCCGGAGCACAGCGGCACCCTGATCACCCGTGATTACGTCAGCGAGACGCCGCGGGTGGAGATCATCGCCGGGCGTCGCGATGTTTATGCGGTGGAGTGTTTCGATCAGGAAATGAGCGGTTTCATCGCCACCTACGATTCCGAACTGCTCAAGGCCACGCAGCGTTTCAAGGCCGGCATTGTGACCAAGGACATCAACGCCAACACCATCACCCACTATCTCTCGACCAACCTGAAGACGGTCAAGCGTATTCGGGCGGTGATCGAAGAGCGTTTTCCGGAATGCGAAATTCAGGTGCGCAAGGTGGCGGTGGTGTCAGCCATCGGCAGCGACATGAAGATTCCTGGGATGCTGTCGCGTGCGGTCGGTGCCCTGGCTGAATCGGGCATCAGCATTCTGGCTATGCACCAGTCCATGCGCCAGGTGGATATGCAGTTCATTCTGGATATCGCGGACTACGAGAATGCGGTGCGCAGTCTGCATAAGCATCTGGTCGAGGTTCACGATCACGGTGAGGCCATCTGCGCCGCCTAAGGTTCACCAACTGACTCTGGGGGAGGGCCGCACGTGGTCGCCAGTTTTCTTGTGTTTCTTGCGGCGATCGTCGCGGTCGGCATCAGTTCTGCGCGGCGCGCGCGTGGGACCAAGCACGACTACTACCTGGCCAGCAGCAGTATTCAGCCCTGGCTAGTCGGGCTGTCAGCGGTTGCCACTAACAACAGTGGCTACATGTTCATCGGGGTGATCGGTTACACCTACGCCACCGGTCTGGCCTCGATCTGGCTGATGCTGGGCTGGATCACTGGTGATCTGATTGCCTCCTTCCTGGTCCATCGCAAGTTGCGTGAGGCGGCCGAGCGCACCGGTGAGGTTAGCTTCGCCGGCGTGCTGAGTCAGTGGGGTGGAGAGAGTTGGCCGCATTGGCAGCGTCTGGCCGGGGCAATTTCGGCGGTGTTCCTGCTCGCCTACACCGGGGCTCAACTGGTCGCCGGCAGCAAAGCCTTGCACGTGCTGTTCGAGTGGCCGATATGGACAGGCGCGGTGATCGGTGCGGTGATGGTTGCGGTGTACTGCGTGGCCGGTGGTATTCGCGCCTCGATCTGGACCGATGCCGCGCAGTCCATGGTGATGATTGTGTCCATGGGCTTGCTGCTGATCATGGCGGTGTCGGCGCTGGGCGGCCCGCAGGCTGCAGTTGCGGCGATGGATCAGGTCGATGGTTATCTCGACTGGTTTCCCAAGGATCTGGTTGTGCCGGGTCTGGCCGGCGGGCTGCTGTTTGCCCTGAGCTGGCTGTTTGCGGGGCTCTCGGTAATTGGTCAGCCGCACGTGATGGTGCGCTTCATGACCTTGCAGTCGGCTGGTCAGATGATGCGCATGCGGGTGTGGTACTACCTGTGGTTCAGCGTGTTTTACGCCATGGCCACCGCGGTGGGTTTGCTCTCTCGCGTGTACCTGTCCGACAGCGGCAGCTTTGATGCTGAACTTGCCCTGCCGCTGATGGCACAGGCTTTGATGCCACCGGTGTTGGTGGGGCTGATTCTGGCGGGCATTTTTGCGGCCACATTGTCGACCGCAGATTCGCTGGTGCTGGGCTGTTCGGCAGCGGTGACGCATGATTTGCTGCCGCGCCAGATCGAGCGTCCGGCCTTGCTCAAGCTCACCACGGTGGCCTTGACGGCTCTGGCACTGGCCTGGGCGCTGGCCAACAAGCAGTCGGTGTTTTCGCTGGTGATCTTCGCCTGGTCGGGGTTGGCGTCGGCGTTTGGGCCGATCCTGCTGGTCTGGGCCTTCGGCGGGCGACCACGCCAGGGGATTGCTGTGCTGATGACGCTGAGCGGCCTGGCCACGGCGCTGGCCTGGCGCGGCCTGGGCTGGCACGATGCGGTTTATGAGGGCATGCCGGGGATTATGGTCGGTGTGCTGGCGTATCTGATTTTTCAACGTTGGGTCCCGCAGGCCACGGCCCTGCATGGGGCTAAATCTTCCGGATAAAGTGGAATGAGCACACTGGCGCAGCGTGATCTCAAGCGCATCTGGCACCCGTGCACGCAGATGAAGGACCACGAAACCCTGCCCCTGATCGAGGTCGATCGGGGTGAGGGTGTGTGGCTGTACGACACCGCGGGCAAGCGTTACCTCGACATCATCAGCTCCTGGTGGGTGAATATTTTTGGCCACTGCCATCCGCATATCGTCGAGGCGATCAGTCGACAGGCCGCCAAGCTGGAGCATGTGATCTTTGCTGGTCACACCCATGAGCCGGCGGTGGAGCTGGCCGAACGTGTGCTCAAGCTGGCACCGGCCGGCTTCGATAAGATGTTCTTCGCCGATAATGGCTCGGCGGCGGTCGAAGTGGCGCTCAAGATGAGCTTTCACTACTGGCGTAATCGAGGCGAGCAGCGCACCCGTTTCATCCACCTGAGCAATGCGTACCACGGTGAAACCCTGGGGGCCTTGAGCGTCGGCGACGTGGCCCTGTACAAGGAAACCTACGAGCCACTGCTGCTCGATGCCATCTGCGTGCCGGGTCCCGACAACTACCAGTGCGAGTCGGGCGAAACGCCGGTGGAACATGCCAGGCGCAAGCTTGAGGACATGCGCGCTGCGTTCGAGCGCCACGCCGGTGAAGTCTGCGCCGTGATCGTCGAGCCGCTGATCCAGTGCGCCGGCAACATGCGCATGTACGACCCCGAATATCTGCGCGGGCTGCGAGCGCTGTGTGATGAGTTCAATATCCATCTCATCGCAGATGAGATTGCGGTCGGGTTCGGCCGCACCGGCACCCTGTTTGCCTGCGAGCAAGCGCAGATTCGCCCGGATTTCATGTGTTTGTCCAAGGGGCTGACCGGCGGCTGGCTGCCGCTTGCCGTGGTCCTCACCGACGACAATGTCTACGACGCGTTCTACGACGAGTACCAGACCCTGCGTGCCTTTCTGCACTCGCATTCCTACACCGGCAATCCGCTGGCTTGTGCGGTGGCCAACGCCACCCTGGATCTGTTCGAGCAGAACGACACCATTCGCGCCAATCAGGCCCTGGCCCAGCGCATGGCCGCGGCTGCAGCGCCGCTGGCTGATCACCCGCATGTGGGCGACATACGCCAGCACGGCATGACCCTGGCGATCGAAATGGTGGCTGACAAGGCCACACGCACACCTTACGACTGGAAAGAGCGACGTGGCTTGCGGGTTTATCAGCACGGTCTGAGTCAGGGCGCGTTGCTGCGCCCGCTGGGCAATGTGGTGTACTGGATGCCGCCGTACGTGATCAGCGAAGAGCAGATCGACTGGATCGGCCAGATCACCCGTGAGGGCATCGCCCTGGCAACTGCGGAGTAGGCAAAACACACCCTGCTGCGCGCCCTGAAAACGTATAATGCGCGGATGAGCAAGCAGCATTTGTATCGCGTCGTTTATCAGGCCCAGGGCGAGGTGATCGAAATCTTCGCGCGCCAGGTCTCCCAGGGTGGTCTGTTCGGCTTCATCGAGATCGGCGAACTGGTCTTTGGCGAGCGCTCCAGCGTGGTGGTCGATCCCGCTGAAGAGCGACTCAAGGAGCAGTTCAAGGACGTCGACAGCTTTTTTCTGCCGATGCATTCGGTGCTGCGCGTGGACGTGGTCAACAAGCAGGGCAAGGCCAAGATCAGCAAGGCCGAAGGCGGCAGCAACGTGACGCCCTTCCCGATCTACACGCCGACCGAACGCTAGGCCGGCCGCATGCAGTTCGCGATCCTCGGCAGTGGCAGCAAAGGCAACGCCACCGTGGTGTGCAGTGGGCAATCGCGGGTACTGGTGGATTGCGGGTTTTCGGTCAAGGAAACCGAAGCGCGGCTGGCTCGGGTCGGGCTCACGCCAGCGGACATAGACGGCGTGCTGGTGACCCACGAGCACTCGGATCACGCCTCTGGCGTGGTGCGCCTGTCCCGGCGTTTCGGGCTTGCGGTCTACGCCACCTACGGTACGGCCAGCGCGGCCGGGCTGGGCGAACTGGCCCATCTGCATCTGATCTCACCGCATCAGCGCTTTGATGTGGGAGATCTCGAGGTTCAGCCGTATCCGGTGCCACACGATGCGCGCGAGCCGGTGCAGTTCGTGGTCGCGCACGGTGGGCAGCGTATCGGCATTCTGTCGGATGCCGGCGCAGTCACCGCACACATGCAGGATGTCCTGTCCGGTTGCGATGCGTTGCTGCTGGAGTGCAATCACTGCCCCGAGATGCTGGCCAACGGCCCGTATCCGGCGGCCCTGAAAAACCGGGTGGCTTCGCGGCTGGGCCACCTCAGCAATGAACAGTCGGCAGCCCTGCTGGGGCAGCTCGACCGCAGCCGTTTGCAGCATCTCGCAGTGACCCATCTGAGCGAGAAGAACAACTGCCCGGACCGGGCCACCCAGGCGCTTGTTGGCGTGCTCGGTGAACATCCGCAATGGCTGGCTGTCGCCGGTCAGGATGACGGTCTGGGCTGGCGACAACTGGAACTTTGATTTTGAACGTGACCACATACCTCGGCGCTGCGGCGCTGTCGGATTTTCGCCTGCAGGCGGTTAACCGCGGTTTGCAGCCGCTGGGCCTGGAATTGCTGCGTGCCGAATGGATTTATCTGGCTGCATGGCGTGATGCTGCGACGGATGATGCACGCAAGCTGGCGCTGCTGATTGAAACCGACGCCCGCTTGGAGGATGAGGCCGACCAGGTACTGATCGCGCCCCGTCTGGGCACGGTGTCGCCGTGGTCGAGCAAGGCCACCGACATTGCCCGGGTCTGCGGGCTGACCCAGCTGGCACGGCTGGAGCAGGGGCGTCGCCTGATCGTGCGCGGCTGGGATCAGGCCGATGCCGCGACCCGGCGCAATGCGCTCAAGGATTTGCACGATGCGCTGACCGAAACCGTGCTTGGACATGCCGACGAGCTGGCCCAGTGCTTTGGCGAACGCCAACCGGGCGCGCTGGTGACCATCGCCCTGGGCGACGATCCGCTGGCGGCGCTGCAGCGTTGCAATGTCGAGCTGGGCCTGGCCCTGAGCGATGACGAGATGGCCCATCTGGCGCGGTTTTATGCCGAGGCCGGCCGTGATCCCAGTGACGCGGAACTGATGATGTTCGCGCAGATCAACTCCGAGCACTGCCGCCACAAGATTTTCAACGCCTGCTGGACCCGTGACGGACAGGCGTTCGAGCACAGCCTGTTCGACATGATCCGCATGACCCATGCGAAAACCCCTGAAGGGGTTCTGTCGGCCTACAAGGACAACGCGGCAATCCTCGACGCGGCGCTGACCACGCGGTTCATTGTCGACGAGCAAGGCCACTATCAGCGGCTGGAGGAGGCGGCCGCGATTGCGATCAAGGTGGAAACGCACAACCACCCGACGGCGATTGCTCCGGACCCGGGCGCGGCCACCGGCGCAGGTGGTGAAATTCGTGACGAGGCGGCCACCGGGCGTGGCGGCAAACCCAAGGCCGGTCTGGCCGGTTATTCGGTTGGCAATCTGCGCATTCCCGGCTTCACCCAGGCCTGGGAAGACGATGACGCGTTGCCCGCACGGTTGGCCAGCGCGCTGGACATCATGCTGGATGCGCCGATCGGCGCGGCGCGTTACAACAACGAATTCGGCCGGCCCAATCTGGGCGGCTATTTCCGCACCCTGGATGCCAAGCTGGACGGACGTCGCTGGGGCTATGCCAAGCCGATCATGATCGCCGGTGGCATGGGCAACGTGCGCCCGCAGCACGCCGAAAAGCTGCCGGTTCCGCCGGGCAGTCTGGTCATCGTGCTGGGTGGCCCGGGCATGCTCATCGGTCTGGGCGGTGGGGCTGCATCTTCGATGCATGCCGGGGCCAGCAGCGAAGCACTCGACTTTGCGTCGGTGCAACGGGCCAACCCGGAACTGGAGCGGCGCTGTCAGGAAGTCATTGATGCCTGCTGGCAACAAGGTGAGGCCAACCCGATCCTGTCGATTCATGATGTCGGTGCCGGTGGTTTGTCCAACGCCGTGCCGGAAATTCTCAACGACAATGATCTGGGTGGTGAAATTGACCTGTCCTCGGTGCTGATCGCCGATGCGGGGCTGTCGCCAATGGAAATTTGGTGCAACGAGTCGCAGGAACGTTACGTAATTGCCATCGCGCCCGACGCGCTGGATGACTTCACCGCCTTGTGCGCACGCGAGCGCTGCCCCTTCGCGGTGATCGGTACCGGCACGGCCGAACGTCGCCTGCATGTGTTTGCCGGTGATGTGGACGTGGTCGATATGCCCATGGATGTGTTGCTCGGCAAGCAGCCGCCGATGCAGCGTGAGGCCACCACCCCGACGGCGCAGAGTGGCGATGCGGCATGGAGCGCTGATCTGGCCCTGGATGAGGCGATCGAGCGGGTCCTGCGGGTGCCGGCCGTGGCGTCCAAGAATTTCCTCATCACCATCGGTGATCGCACGGTTGGTGGCCTGACCTGTCGCGACCAGATGGTTGGCCCGTGGCAAGTGCCGGTGGCGGATGTGGCGGTCACCGCCGCGGGTTACGCCGGTCCGGTGGGCGAGGCCATGGCCATGGGCGAGCGTGCACCGCTGGCGATCAGCAATGCGGCGGCATCCGGGCGTATGGCTGTGGCTGAGGCTGTGACCAACCTGGCCGCGGCGCCAATCGCCGATTTATCGGACGTGCGTCTGTCGGCCAACTGGATGGCGGCAGCCGGTGATGCCGGGCAATCGTCTGCGTTGCTCGCCACGGTGGAAACCGTGGGCAAGGATTTCTGCACCGCGCTGGGTATTGCGATCCCGGTGGGCAAGGACTCGCTGTCGATGCAGACCCGCTGGTCGGATGAGCGAGGTGAACACGATGTGATCTCGCCGGTGTCGCTGATCGTGACCGGCTTTGCCCCGGTCACCGATGTGGAACAGGTCTCAACCCCGCAGCTGCGTGCGGCCAACAGCCACGTGGTGTTGCTGGAACTGCCCGGTGGTCATGCCCGTCTGGGCGGCTCGGCATTGGCTCAGGCCTGGCAACAGGGTCTGGGTGAAACCCCGGATGTGGCTGACGCGCAGGCCTTGCGCGCCCTGTTCACCACGGTCCAGACCCTGCGTCAGCAGGGGCATGTGCTGGCCTACCACGACCGCAGCGACGGTGGGCTGATCGCCGCGCTGCTGGAAATGGCCTTTGCAGCGCGCTGTGGCCTGGATATCGATGTGCTTGATGATGCCGTCATAGCGCGCCTGTTCAACGAAGAGGTCGGGGCCCTGATACAGGTTCCGGCCGATGCCGTGGCTGATGTGCTGGGGCAGGCCGCACAGGCCGGTCTGGCGGCATCCGTTGTGGCCAGCCCGCGCGACGACCAGCGCATCAATGTGCGTGATGCCCGCGGCGAGGTGATTTACCGCGGAGACTCCCGCGCGCTGGAGCAGGTCTGGGCGGAAACCAGTTACCGCATGCAGTCGCTGCGCGATGAGCCGGATTGTGCGCGGCAGGAGTTTGATGCCATCGCCGACGCCAGTGATCCGGGCCTCAACGTGCAGCTGACTCAGCAAGCTGCACCGGCCGTGGTCACGCGGCGTCCACCAGTGGCGATCCTGCGCGAGCAGGGCGTCAATGGCCAGGTCGAAATGGCCTGGATGTTTGAACAGGCCGGGTTTGCGCCGGTCGATGTACACATGAGCGACATTCTCAGCGGACAGCGCCAGCTGGGTGACTTCGTCGGTTTGGCCGCATGCGGTGGCTTTTCCTACGGCGACGTGCTCGGGGCCGGGCGGGGCTGGGCGCGCAGCATTCTTCTGCACGATGAAGCGCGCGCGCAGTTCAGCGCCTTCTTCGCCGATCCGGCGCGCTTTGCTCTGGGCGTTTGCAACGGCTGTCAGATGCTGTCGGCGCTGCGTGAGCTGATTCCGGGCACGCACAACTGGCCTCAATTTGTGGGTAATCGTTCGGAGCAGTTCGAGGCGCGTTTGGTGCTGGTCGATATCCCCGAAAACAACTCGGTGATGCTGTCCGGCATGGCCGGATCACGTCTGCCGATTGCCGCTGCACACGGCGAGGGGCAGGCTCGCTTCGACGATGCCCAGAGCCAGATTCAGGCCCTGCGTGACGGGGCGCAGATCGCCATGCGCTATGTCGATCACCATGCCCAGCCGACCGAGGTCTTCCCCTTCAACCCGAATGGCTCGCCGCAAGGGGTGACCGGTTTGAGCAACGCGGACGGTCGCATCACCATCATGATGCCGCATCCCGAGCGCCTGACCCGCGCGGCCAGCTTTTCGTGGCGGCCGGATGACTGGCGCGGGCCGTCACCGTGGTTGTCGATGTTCAACAACGCGCGCGCCTGGGTCGGGGACAGTTGAGCCAAGCTGTGCGCCATGCCCTGGGTCTGGTGATCGGCCGTTTCCAGCCGTTTCACCGTGGTCATGAGGTGATTTGCCGGCACGCGCTGGAACATAGTGAGCGTTTGCTCATCATTCTGGGGTCGGGCCAGCAGGCCCGCAGCGTGCGCAATCCGTGGACCGATGCTGAGCGTGAGCAGCTGATCCGTAACAGCCTGCCCGATGTGGCTCCGGAACGTCTGTTGTTCGAATCGGTGCCGGATGTGTTCTACAACGAGCAGGTGTGGCTGGACTACGTCGACCGCGCCGTGCATCGGCATGCCGACGACCGTGGCGTGTGCCTGTTCGGTCACACCAAGGACTCCAGTTCCTACTACCTGGCGCTGTTTCCCCAGTGGGGCTACGAAGAGCTGCCCAACTTCCAGGATCTCAGCGCTACGCCCCTGCGCGAGGCCCTGCTGGGCGCCGGCCCGGCAGATCTCGACGCCACCCTTGCCAGTTGGGCCTGGGCCATGCCGGCCTGTGGTGATGCGCCTTTGCGGGCGCTGCTGCAGGCGCCAGCGTTCGTTGATATGTGCGCCGAGTTCGAGGTGATTGCCGCTCACCGCAAAGCCTGGGCACAGTCGCCGTACCCGCCGGTGTTTGTCACCGTTGATGCCTTGGTCGAATGCAAGGGCCATGTGCTGCTGATCCAGCGCGGCCATCGTCCGGGCAAAGGTCTGTGGGCCTTGCCAGGTGGTTTTGTGGACCAGCAGGAACGTCTGCAGCGTGGTGCGGAACGCGAGCTACAGGAGGAAACCGGCCTTGATCTGGGGATGCTGGCCACGCAACGCCTGGGCAATCGCGCCTACGATGCGCCCGAGCGTTCCGACCGTGGGCGGGTGATCACCCACGTGTTCCACTATCGGCTCGATGAAGCGTCGCTACCGGCCGTGCGTGGTGGTGATGATGCGGCGCATGCGCGCTGGTGGCCGGTGGCCGAGATTGAACGCGAGCAGATGTTCGACGACCACTATTGCGTGCTGCAGCACGCGCTGGATCTGTACTGATGCTGGGGGTGCCCGCCGCCTTGATGATGATGGGCATGCTGGCGGGTGCCAATGTGCTGTTCGCTGCGGTGCTCAAGCCGGTGCTGATCCGCCTGCTGCCGCAGACCTCGGCGCGCAGCTTCATTGCCCACATGTTCAGCCTGTACTACCTGTTTGGTGCGGCGCTGAGCGGGGTGTCGCTGGCGCTGCTGTTCAATCTGCCCTGCGTGAGCATGATGGCGCGCCTGGTCATGAGCCTGTGCTGCGTCGGCTATCTGATGGCCTGGCTGCAACTGGTACCGCGTCTGGTCATGTTCAGCGACCGCCATGATGGCGATGCCGTACAGCGCCTGGATCGGGCCATCCAGGTGCTCAACACCGCGCAATGGGCGGTGACCACGGCGGTCTTTATTCAGACGTTTCAGGTTTGCGGATAAGCGCCGGGTAGCGGATGCGCACTTCATAAAGCTCGCCATCGGCTGAGCGCACATTGGACAGGCCGCGGTATTCGATCAGGCGGCGTGTTTCGGCGTCATAGCTCAGGCGCAGCGGGTCGACGAACAGTCCGATCAGGGAGGCCACCGCGATCTTGAAATCCACCACCGGCATGCCTTCTATGCTGCGCTCGCCGACATGTTCGGCTTTGAAGCGCACCGATGTTTGCTGGTTGGGTGCGATAAAACGGAATTTGACCGTGTCGCCCTCGATCAGCTGATCAAAACGGGCGTGGACCAGATTGTTAAAGCCCGCATCGGCGGCCATCAGACCGTCCAGCTTGAGCGTTTTGGTGTCCATGCTCTCGCCGCCATCGCGGCTGCGGTAAATCTCCACTCCGTCCTCGGTGTAGCGCAGGCCCTCAATGTAGCGTCCGTCGTGCAGGCGCGTTTCGTAACCCGGGACACTCAGGCTGCGCCGGAAATCCAGCGTTTTTCGTCCGATGATTTCATCGTCGGTGCTGCGGTATTCAACTTGGGCCGCAACCAGCGTGTTGTTGTCGTCGTACTCGAACTGATGGTGCTCGGTGTACAACGCGGTATCGGTCTTCAGGTCGTACGCTTCACCGCGCAGCGTGGTCAGGCGCTCGCTGGCCTGAAGGTTGAGGCTGGTCGCCAGCAGCAGGCAGGTTACAAGGCTCAGGTATCGCATGGATCGGTCCATCAGTGGGTGCTTGCATCGTACACCCTCACAGACAACTTGCACGCATAGGCTGCACCCCTCAGTATCCAGCGCACGGGCACGAATACGGGAGACGGACCGCTCATGAATATGGAAAAAGTGCTGTTCGGGTTTTTTGTGCTGCTGGCATTAACGCTGAACTTTGGCTTTGTCATGGGTGACATGGAGAAAGCCGAACATCACCACGTATTCGAGTTGTTCGCTGCGCTCGTTGTCAGCTTGATTGCGACCGTGTTGAAGTTTGGTGATCGCTCGCATCTGGGCGCCGTGCTGTTGGCCTCGTCGTTGGTGGCGGATCTGCACCTGATCGCCGCAGCGGTGGTCTGGGGCGTGTCCAGTCAGCTCTATGCCTCGGGCGAGTCGCCGGTGGTCGTGGCCAGCGTCGTGTCGCTGGCCGGGGGCGCCCTGGTGGCCAATCTTGCATCGGTGGTCTTGCTGGTGGTGGAAACCCTGACGCTGCGTCGCTAGGCGTTTTCGAGCCGGGCGAGGGCAAGCATGGAAAAGGTCATCTTCCTGTTCCTGCGGCAGATGCGTGTGCCGCTCATCCTGCTGATCGTGGCCTATGCCATATCGATTGGCGGTCTGGTCCTGATTCCGGGGCGCGATGATCAGGGCCAGGTCTGGCACTACGATTTTTTCCACGCCTTCTACTTCGTCAGTTTTACCGGCCCGACCATCGGCTTTGGCGAGATTCCGTATCCGTTGACGCCGGCACAGCGCATGTGGGTGGTGTTCACCGTGTATTTAACGGTGATCAGCTGGCTGTTCGCCATCGGTAAGATTTTCGCGCTGGTGCAGGATCCGGCCTTTACCCGGGCGATGAGCGAGGCGCGCTTCATTCGCGCCGTGCGGGCCATTCGCGAGCCGTTTTATATCGTCTGTGGCTACGGTGAAACCGGCAGCCGCCTGGTACGTTCGCTGGTCAATCGCCAGATTCGGTGTGTGGTGATCGAGCGTGACCCGGAGCATGTTGCCGATTTGCACCTGGAAGAGCTGGCCCTGGATGTGCCGTGCATGTGCGGTGATGCATCGGTGACCCGGCATCTGCGCGAGGCCGGTTTGCGTCTGCCGCATTGCGTGGGTGTGCTGGCCCTGACCGGTTCGGACCGGGCCAACGTCAAGATCGCGGTCACCAGCAAACTGTTGCGTCCGGAGCTGCAGGTCATCGCACGGGTGGCCTCGCGCGAGGCAGCCAACAATCTCGAATCTTTCAACACTGATGTCATCATCAACCCGTTCGAGAGCTTTGCGGAGCATACCGGGCTGGCGGTGCGGGCACCGAGCATTCACCTGCTGCACCGCTGGCTGGTCAGCCTGCCCGGCAATCCGCTGGATGCCAGCGTGTGTCCGCCGCGTGGGCACTGGGTGATCTGTGGTTATGGTCGCTTTGGTCAGGCCATGACGCGTTACCTCAATGCAGAAGGCATCGACGTTTCGGTGATTGAATCAGATCGCGCCCGGGTTGATGCGATGCGTGGCAATCTGCCGGATCGGCTGGTGGTGGGCAGTGCGACCGATCCCGAGCCTCTGCATGAGGCGGGTATTGAGAGCGCTGCGGGGGTGGTCGCCGGCACCGATGATGACGCCAACAACCTGTCGATGGTGATGACGGCGCAGCAGATCAACCCGCGCCTGTTCCGTATCGCGCGCCAGAACAAGCGTGATGACGATGACATCTTCCGGGCCGCACGCCTGGATCTGGTCATGGAACCCAGCCGGGTCACGGTGTGGCAGGTGCTGTCACTGATCACGGTGCACTATCTGGCCGCGTTTCTGGCCGAGGCGCGGCGCCAGGATGAGGCCTGGGCCCTGGCGCTGCTGGAGCGCATCCGTGAGGCCACCGGCGGGCTCACACCGCAAACCTGGATGACGCGCCTGAATCGGCAGGATGCGCCGGGTGCGGCCCAGTTGTTTGAGCGCGGCAGTGAGATTCGTGTGGGGCATTTGCGTCAGGATCCCCGGCGGCGGGAGCGCAAATTGCCCATGGTTGCGCTGATGCATGTTCGCCATGGTCAGCACACCTTGTTACCAGACGATGATTTCGCCTTGCAGCTGGGCGATCGCGTGCTGTGGACGGCGCGTGAAGGCTTGCGCGATCAGCTGGCCTGGTTGCTGCACAATCCAGATCAGCTGGCTTTTGCCATGGATGGGCAGGAACGTCCCGTTGGCGCCATTGGGCGCTGGTGGTTCAAACAGCGTCGGGCACGCAAATCAGCTTGAACGCTGCCAGTTGATGGTGTCGAGATAGGCCCCGGCCCCGCGCGCGACACAGGTCAGTGGATCATCGGCTACGGTCACATTGAGACCGGTGTGGTCGCTGATCAGATCGTCAATGCGCGGCAACAGCGCGCCACCGCCGGTGACCAGAATGCCGCGATCGACCAGGTCAGCAGACAACTCCGGCGGCGTGTTTTCCAGGACCCAGTCAATACCGCGCAAAATCTTGTGCAGGGGCGCTCTCAGCGCTTCGCGGACATCATCTGCGCTGACTTCTATCGTGGCTGGCCTGCCGTTTTCACCCTGACCGCGAATCTGCATGGCGGCATGTTCGTTCTGAGGCAAGGCGCTGCCCAGCTCAATTTTCAGTTGCTCTGCCGTCTGTTGCCCGATCTGCAGCTTGTAGCGTTCACGGATGAAGTCGCTAACCGCGTCCGTCATGTGGTCACCGGCACAACGAACGGTGGCGCCAAAGGCGATGTCGGCGACCGAAATCACTGAGATGCCGGTGGTTCCGCCGCCGATGTCGACAACCAGATTGGCTGTCGGATCATCAATGCGAAGCCCAGAGCCCAGACCCGCAGCCAGGGTTTCCTCAATCAGATGGACTTTGTCGGCGCCGGCCCGCATGGTGGAGTTGTAGACCGCCTTCATTTCGGCGTGCGTAATCCCGAAGGGGATGGCGATCACCACGCGAGTTTGCGAGAACATGCGGCGGGCTTTCACGCGCGATATGAAGTAGCGCAGCATGGCTTCGGTGATCGGGAAATTGGCGATTACACCTTCGCGCAGAGGTCGTATGACATCCACCGAATAGGACGTCTTGCCCAGCATTTTCTTGGCTTCAAGGCCCACCGCAGCGCCGTCATTGAGAACCGTATGGCTGCCGCGGGTGACTGCCACCACAGAGGGCTCGTCCATGACGATACCGTGCCCGCGCAGATAGACCAGAGTGTTTGCGGTGCCCAGATCAATGCCGATATCGACCTGAAATGGGCTGTCCAGCCAACTTCGCCAGCCACCCTCACGCCGTGCCGAGGGTATGGCAGGCGAGGTGGGTGACGTTGCTAGTGGCGTCACCATAGGGCTGTGCTTATCGCGGGATTGAGTCGACATGCATCAACGCAGAGTCGGAGTCTGATTGCATCATACGCAATTTCCTGGCGCAGGAAACTGCCCCTAAAGCTCAGGGAAGTCGCCTCAGACGCGGCGTTGCAGCTCTTCTCGCGGGTCGAAATCGAAATGCTCGGCCAGCGCTTCAAATGCGGCTTTGTCTTCACGTGATGGCGTGTCCGGGTTGACGATTTGCAGATGCAAAATCTGATCCCCGCCATTCAGACCGCGTCCGCGCAGACGCATTTTCTGGCCGCTACGCGCGCCGGCGGGCACCGACATTTGTATCGTGCCGCCGAGGGTTGGCACCTGGATCTTGCCGCCCAGCGCAGCTTCCCATGGGCTGACTGGCAGGTCGAGATGCACATCCTTGCCGTCCAGCCGGAAGACGGGGTGCGGGGCGATGTCGATGCGCAGGTACAGATCGGCGCCATCGGCCTGGCCGGCCAGACGAATCTGCTGCCCTTGATTCACACCCTTGGGAATGCGCACCTTGAGCTGCTTGGCCTGACGGCCAATGCTCAGAGTTTTCTGTGCACCGGAGTAGGCTTCTTGGAGGCTGATACGCAGCTCGGCGGTTTGCGGCGGTGGTGCCGAGGAAAACCCGCCGCCCATGTTCTGTTCGAAACCGAAGCCGGCAGCGCCGCCACCGAAAAGGTTGCGGAAAAAATCGGAGAAGCCGTCGGCATCACCGGAAAAGCCCTGAAAGCCGCCGTGGTTAAAGCCGCTGCCACCCCAACCGGGCGGCGGGCGGAACTGCTGGCCGGCTTTCCAATTGGCACCCAGCTGATCGTAGGCCTGGCGTTTTTCATCGTCGCGCAGGACCTCGTAAGCTTCCTGCACATCCTTGAACTGGTCTTCGGCGCCGGCTTCATGATTCACATCAGGATGGTATTTGCGCGCAAGACGGCGGTACGCCTGCTTGATCGCTGCGCTATCGGCGCCGCGCTCGACACCGAGAATTTTGTAGTAATCCTTGTATTCCATCGTTTCAGCCGTGTGGCGCTGTGGTCCATCAACTGCGCCCAAGTTGGGGGCGAATTGGTGCAAATTCAATATGCTGCGGGAGCAACTTGCATGCCATGCCGATCTGGACAATCGCGTCCCGGAACAATAGGCTGATCCATCGGTAGCGGCGATGCGGGGGGTCGCATGCGCGTACCAGGATGGTAAAACACGCGCGAGGTCGGCATGCAGAATCTGCACCGGTTTATTAGCAATTTATATTGTGAAGGCTCAGAAGTGGCGCCGGAAAACTTCAGGCGCTGGGCTCTGCAGCAGCTTCGGGCCCTGATTCCGTTCGATGCGGCGATCTGGGGAAGTGGCAATCGGCAGATTGCTCGTTTTCAAAACGTCACCGTGGATGGCCTGCCGCCGGATTTCGCGCGGGCACTGGAATCCACCGCGCGGGATAACCCCTTGTTCCGTGAAGTGCAGGATCACTGGGGTGAGCCGGTGGCGATGTCCGATGTGCTGTCGGACCGCAAGTTCTACAAATCAGATTTGTATCAGCGTGCGTTCAAGCCTTACGGCGTTGAACGCATCCTGTCATCCGGCAACATGGAACAGCGCAGCGGCCTTCAGACCTTGCTGTCGATTTATCGTTTTGATCGCGAACGTGACTTCACCGAGCAGGAGAAGGCGATCCAGGGGCAGGTTCTGTACCACCTGATCGCCTCGGCCTCGCACGCGTTCTTCCTGACCATCAGTCGGCCCAAAAGTGGTGTGCGACGTGAGTGGAATGCGGTGTGCGATCGCACTGGTGTCTTCCATGAAGTTGAACTCAAATTTATGGATCTGCTGGAACAGGCCTTTCCGAACTGGTCCGGGCAACGTCTGCCCTTCGACATGCCGCCGGTGGACTTCTCCGGGGAAATCGGTGGTGGCCTGTGTCTACGTGTTGAACCGCTGGGCGATGTTTTCTTGCTGCACCTACGCGAGTCCGGTCCCCTGGATGAGCTGACCCAGCGCGAGCGGGATGTGGTGCTGCAGGTTTGCGAGGGGCTTTCGGCCAAGGCGATCGGGCGCAATCTGGATCTTGCGCCGTCGACGGTGTCGACCCACCTGTATCGGGCCTATCGCAAGCTGGGCGTGGAAAGTCGCACCAATCTGGCCAAGCTGGTCAAGTCGTTGCGCGACTGACGCCGCTCAGCCCTCGGGCGATGTATTGCGCGTATCGATGCTCTGGGCGAGATCCTGCAGCAGGGCTTCGGCCTGAGCTGGGGTGTAGGTTTTCTCACCCGCGATCACATCAGAGAGATAGCGGTCGAGGACACGCGCAGCCTCGCTGACCGGTCGAAACCCGTAGCTTCCGGCTGAGCCGGCCAGACGATGAACCGCGGTGTAGTAAGCCTGTAGGGCTTCATCGGCGGGATTGGCTTGGGCGCAGTGCAGCTTGCGAATCTCGGCCAGCTTGTTGGGCAAGGCCTCGCCGAACTGGGCCATCAGCTTTTGCAGGGCAGGGGATAAGGGTCGGCTCATGGCTTGTGTGGCTCCGCAAGGTAGTCGTGGGATTGCATTTCCTGCAGACGGCTGAGCACCCGGGCGTATTCAAAGGTCAGTTTCTGCCCGGCATACAGCTGCTGCATGGGCACGTCGGCGGCAATCATCAGTTTCACCCGCCGATCATAAAACTCGTCCACCAGATGCAGGAAACGGCGGGCTTCATTCTCGGTTTCCCAGGTCATCTGCGGCACGCCGGACAGCATGACCGTGCTGAACAGCTGGGCCAGCTCGATGTAATCGGCCGCCGCACGCGGGCCGCGGCAGACGGCGTCAAACTCTAACCAGGCGATGCCGTCGGCGTGCTTGCGCACCCGGATGTCGCGGCCATTGATTTCGATGCTGTGCTCGGGATGGGCGGCGTCGGGGGCGATGTCGCGAAAGGTCTGGTCGAGTATGCCCTCGGTGCGCGGTTCGCTGCTCAGGTGATACATGTGGGCCTGTTCCAGCAGGCGCAAGCGATAGTCGGTGCCACCATCAACTTCAATCACGGCGCAGTGGTTTTTCAGGCTGGCGATGGCCGGCAGGAAGGCCTCGCGCTGCAGGCCATGCTGGTAGAGCAGATCCGGCGGAATATTCGAGGTCGCGATCAGGGTGATGCCATGCTCGAACAGCTTGTTCATCAGGCGCCCGAGTATCATCGCGTCGGCCACATCGGAGACGAAGAATTCGTCGAAGCACAGCACGCGAACCTCGCGTGCCAGCTCGTCGGCGATCAGTGCCAGCGGGTCGCTGGCGTGCCCCAGGGCGCGGATGCGCAGGTGCACCTCGCGCATGAAACGATGAAAGTGCAGACGCTGCTTGTGCGGGGTCTCCAGCGTTTCGTAGAAGCAGTCCATCAGATACGTCTTGCCCCGGCCCACGCCGCCCCAGAAATAGGCGCCGTTGACCGGCGGCCAGCTGGTGCTGCGGCGCAGGCGCGCCAGCAGGCGGGTCCGCGCCGGGCGGCTGATCAGCTCGGCGTGAATGCGCTCCAGCGCCTCGACCGCGCGGCGCTGGGCGGGGTCTTCGACAAAACCGGGGCGTTTGAGGTCGGCAAGGTAACGTTGCAGCGGGCTGTTCGGGGTCATGCAATACCGTGGCGGGCGCGTCGCGCAAATGCGCTCAGCGTGATCAGAAAAAGCAGGCTGGGGGCACCGGAGCCGCCGGTGCTCGCCGGTGCCGGCGTTGCGCTGGGGGCGCCGGCAATCTGCAGTAGCGTGTTGTGGTCTTCACCGCCGACATCACCACTTTGGCCGTTTTCGTTCTCGAAGCCCAACCAGTGGCCGCCCTGCCAGCGGGTCACGCTGGCAGGATCGCTGTCGAGGGCCCGCCCGGCCATATCACGCACTGCAATATGCAGATTCACCGGGCTGCTCATGTCGGTGGGCAGGGTGAAATCCACGCTGTAGGTGTCGGCCGCGTAGCGGGTTTTTGACCATTGACCGGCGGGCAACTCTTCGCTGCGTGAGCTGAACAGGCTTAGGTTAGGATGCAGGCTAACGTTCTGGGCCGGATAGTTGACGGCCTGGCCTTGCGCGTCAACCCAGCGCATCGGCTTGTTGAAGATCAGATTGAGAGTGTAGTGCTGGCCACCTTGCAGCGCTGTGTTCGGCGCAGCTTGCAGGGTGCGCGTGGTGGTGTTCTGATCCTGCCAGCTGTGGCGGTAGATCATCTCGCCACCGGTCTGAGTCAGGCGCACTTCGCGGACGATGGCCGGCCCCATCTGGTGATAGTAGGCCAGCAAGGCCATCTGGTAGACCTCCTCACGCACCCGGGTGATTTCGCTCTCGGGCAGGATAAAGCCGGAATGCGACACGCCGGGTTTGCCGCCGTACTCAGCCAGCTGGCTGGTTCCAGGTTCCAGCTCCAGAGTGTAGGCAGGCACGTTCAGCGTGTAGGAGAAATATTCGTCGCTGGCGCCGATGCCAAGGCCTGGTGAGACGGCATCCTCGGCATAGGCCCGAGCAGGCACCTGGCGAATCAGATTGACCAGATCCTGACTGATCTGAAACAGGCGGCTGTTGCCGGTGTTGTTGTAGAAGAACACGCGGCCGAAGCTGTGGGTGTCGATGTACAGCCGTAGCGTGTCTGCGCCAAGTAATGCCCCGGCGGCCAGCAGCGCCTGGGTTTCCGGTTCTGACTCAAGGCTGGCGCCGTTGTAAACAATTGAGCTTGGTGTGCGGCTGGAGCCGCGTCCGGAGTTCCAGTAGGGGCCCAGATTGCGGTTCAGGTCGACGCCCTGGAGCGTGTCGTCGGCACTCTGCAGCTGGCCGTCGCTGTTGCGCAGGTTCTTTCTGCGCATGCGTCCGTCACGCGGGTACAGCGGGTCTGATGGCGAGTTCTGCGGGTCTTCGTCGATGCGGGTGGTGCGGGGCGCCCGCTGGGTGGTCAGAAAGCCGTCGGGATTGAGAACGGGGACCAGCAGGATGTTGGCATTATCGCGAAGCCAGCTGACCACGCCGCCGTCCTCGGCGGCCGCGACCAGGTTTTCAAGAATACCGCTGACAGCCTCCGGGCTGGCCCATTCGCGGGCGTGAATGCCGCCACTTTGCAGCATCACCGGTGCGTTGGTGTTGCCACCAAACTGCCAGGCGTAAATGGCTTCGCCTTCCAGGCTTTGCCCGAGACGGTAGCGGTGGACATAGGCGTGTTCGAGGGCGAGCAAATCCAGGCCTGCCATCAAGCTGGCGTAGCTGCGAAAGCCGGCAACCGGTACTGAGCTGGTCACCGGTTCGGGGACTGCAAGGCCCAGCTCGATGACATTGTCAGCAGCGCCAGCCGGGGCTTGTTCGACGTACTCCGCGACCACAGCTGATGCCGGCAGGGCGGCGCACAACATCAGCATGCCGGTGATGCGTGTCAGCGTAGCCATGCGGCAATCTCCCGGGCCAGATGGGGGGCGGCCACATCCGAGTGGGTATAGGCCGAAAGCGCGTTCAGCGCCTCGGGGCTGCGCAAACGCCACAATGCCCAGGCGGCCAGTGCAGCCTGGTCCGGATGCTGCAAACCCTGGATCAGGGCCGTGGTGAGGCCGGGCGGCTGGGCGAGCAGCGCAGTCTCGATCAGGTTTAAGTCCCAGTTTCTGCTGTTTATGCGCGCGGCCAGCTCGGCCAGGCGCTGTGGGTCACGCTGGACCCAGCGTGCGCGCAACGCCGGTGCGGCGCCGCGCAGTGCTGGATTGGCCTCCAGATTTTCGAGCAGGCGTGCGAATTGGGGGTGATCCAGCGGCGCTTGGCTGTTGATCAAACGCCAGCTGCGGGCGTGTTGAGCGCGCTCGGCCAGGGCCAGCCAGTCTGTCCAGCGGGCCTGGCGCTGGATCATCACGGCGAGTATGTCTTCGCTCCAGCTGTGCACGCCTTGCTCGGCGCGAAAGGCGTCAAGCTCCGGCATGCTGGCTTCGCCCAGCCAGTTCAGCAGTGCGTCGTGGTTCTGCGCCTGACCAAGCGCCTTGCCGCGCAGCGCCGGTTGCTGGCGCAACTGCTCCAGCCTGTGTTGCTGGTCCCACTTGCGCAGCAGGTGTTGAGCGCGCGCGGCGATGGCGTAGCGCGGTAGGGTCTGTCCGCGTCCTTCGGGGTGGGGGTGGCGAGACTGCTCTGCATAGTTGAGGAGCTGGCTGAGCCAGTCACGCGCGGCGGGGCTGTCCTGGCCATCTTCCAGGCGGCTGAGCTGCGCTGCGATGCGGGCGTCGTCGGCAGCGGTGCTGCCGTGAGCGGCGCCGGTCGCGCCAAGGCACAGGCCCGCGATGGCGAGAGCCATGACAAAGGGTTTCAAGCTGTCCGGGGCTGCCGACACTGGTTCATAATCCGCGCTATGCCGAGCGTGCAGTTTAACCCTTCGCCTGCCGACGTGACTTTGATCGCGCGATTCTGTGATTCCCTGTGGCTGGAAGATGGCCTGGCCGACAGCAGTGTGCAGGCCTATCGCTCGGATTTGAGGCGGGTCGGCGCCGAGCTTGCCCGTCAGGGGGCGTCTTTGCTCGATGCTACGCCGGCCGATCTGGCCGCGGTGATGGCAGCGTGTCAGGAGCTGGCGGCGCGCAGTTTGGCGCGCCTGTATTCCGCGCTGAAACGGTTTTACCGCTGGGCGCTGCGGGAATGCTTGCGCGGCGATGACCCCAGTGCGCGACTGGCCCGCCCTAGGATTGGCCGGCCGTTGCCCAAAGCGCTCAGCGAGAGCGAGATCGAACGTTTGCTGGATGCGCCTGATGTGGGCAGCGCGCGCGGTCTGCGTGATCGCACCATGCTGGAACTGATGTATGCCGCCGGTTTGCGGGTGACCGAACTGGTCAGCTTGGACATGTCGAGACTTGGGCTGGATGGCGGTGTCGTGCGCATCATGGGCAAGGGCAGCAAGGAGCGCCTGGTCCCGGTTGGTGAGGAAGCGATGGTCTGGCTGCAGCGCTATCTGCGTCAGGGACGACCGGAATTGCTCGACGGTGTGGTTTCGGACGTGGTCTTTCCGGCTCGCGATGGGCGCGCCATGACGCGTCAGAACTTCTGGCATATCATTAAGCGTTATGCATTGATGGCCGGGATCAGCGGAGTCATCTCGCCGCACACGCTGCGGCACGCCTTCGCCACCCATTTGCTCAACCACGGCGCCGACCTGCGGGTGGTTCAAATGCTGCTTGGTCACAGTGATTTGTCGACGACCCAGATATACACCCACGTCGCCAGCGCCAGGCTGGAGCAGTTGCACGCCCGCAACCATCCGCGTGCCTGATTGCGAATTAATCGGCGTTGAGATGGTCTCAGCGGATATTGAAAACCGGAGTAGTTATGAAACGACTGATCATGGGCTTGCTGTTGGCAAGTACCGCCGCAACCCTGCATGCCGCCGATGACGCGTCCGGCAAGATCAAAACCCTGCGCGACAACCTGAGCAATTCGTTCCCCACGCTGAAGACCGAAGACATTTCGACCACTCCGGTCAAAGGCATTTATCAGGTCAATCGTGGCGTGTCGTTCGGCTATGTGACCGAGGACGCCAAGTATTTCTTTGATGGTGACCTGATCGATCTGAAGAACGCGGTGTCGCTAACCGAAGGTAGCCGCAAATCTCTGCGCCTGGAGGTTCTGGACAAGATCGGTGAAGACAAGATGATCACCTTTGCCGCCAAAAACCAGAAACACGAGATGACCGTGTTCACTGACATCGATTGTGGTTATTGCCGCAAGCTTCACCGCGAAATGGCCGAGTACAACGACGCCGGTATCACCGTGCACTATGTGTTCTACCCCCGCAGCGGACCGAATACGCCGTCGTTCAAGAAGGCCGAAGAGGTGTGGTGCTCAAAGGACCAGAACAAGGCCATGACGGAAGCCAAGGATGGTCGAGATGTCAGCGCCAAAGCATGCAGCACCCCGGTTATGGAACATTTCCGCGCGGGCCAAGAAATTGGCGTGCGTGGCACGCCCGCTTTGGTTCTGGATGATGGAACGATGCAGCCAGGTTATGTCCCAGCCAAACGGCTTGCCCAGTTGTTTGCTCAGCAGAATTAAACGCTCAAGCATAAAAAAGCCCGGTTTTAACCGGGCTTTTTTGTATCTGCTCTAATCCCCGCGGTGATGGCCATAGCGCCTCCGGCCATGGTGGTTGTTGGTGTGACCATGATGATACGAGTGGAAGCTTGGTTTGTTGCGCTGATAACGGTTCCGGTCTGAATGCCGTTGCTCATGTTCGCGGCGTACATGCGGGGTGCTAGCGCTGCGGGTCCAGTGCTGATCGTGCCGCTCATGTCGTCGATAGCACTGCGCATCATGCCTGTGAGCTGCGGCTGGTGCCGGATTGAACCAACGACCGCTTCCGTAAGTGCCGGGAAGTTGGGTATGGCCGATGCGTAGGCTGGGGCTGGTGGTGGTATGGGTATAACCGGGCAGGCTGACGAGCAGCCCGCAGCAAGTGCCTAGTAGGGTGATAGCAAACGTCTTGGGATTCATTCAGAACGGCTCCGGGATAAGGGGGCGATGAATCAACGTTCAGGTTTTTCGGTGGTTGACGTTGCGGAGTGTTCCTAGGCGCCTTGAAAGAGCCAAAAATATTCAGCATGGGGTTTCTGATAATAAATTCAAGGCCATGAAAACAAAGGAAAAATATTGAATTCATTGGTTGAAAGTTGACGTCTGGATCCTATATTTCAGTCACGCACACAGGTGCCCTGAATAGACTAGGAGATGATGCTATGAGCTTGATTCGTTACCAACCCTGGCCGAACCTGAACCGCTGGCCGGATGAAGTTCTTGATTTTTTCAATGTGGTGAGCCCGGCCAATGTCGATGGCAAAAGTGGGCCAGCGTGGCAGCCACGCGTGGACGTGGTTGAATTCAATGACCGCTACGAGTTACGTGCAGATCTGCCGGGCGTGGATCCGGCTGATGTTGACATCACCCTGGATGATGGCCAGCTCACTCTGGCGGGTGAACGAGCGGCGCCGGCAAGCGACGAGCAGGTACAGCACCAGAGGCTGGAGCGTGTCAGTGGTCGTTTCTCACGTCGGTTCAGCCTGCCGGACACAGCGGATGTTGAGAACATCAACGCGCGCAGCGCGCATGGGGTGATTCATATCAGCATTCCCAAGCGGGCCAAGACGCAGGCCGTAAAGATCAGTGTGGCGGCCTGAGGGCGACAATGCTGGACGGGCAGGGGGCTGAAATGCCCCCTGTCTTTTTTGTGTCGAATCCCGTAGCTTGCGGCCTTTATAAGGATTTACCGGACACGCTATGAGATTTGTTTTGCGCGCTATGCCTGTTGTCTTGCTGGGAATGGCATCGCCTGGCTTCGCTGCTGACTGCGGGCGCGAAGATATAGATCATTATCTGGATCGCGGCTTCACGCCGCAGCAAGTCTTGGAGCTGTGTCGCGGACAAGCGGGGTCATCTTCAGCGCCAACCCTGGAGCAGGCTCATGTGCGCGGTGAGCATCTGCGGTTCCTGCGTGATGCCGTCGATGGCCATGATTTGAGTCTGGGCGAGGATGTGCTCGCCTTCAGCCGTGATTTGTGCGTCAAGTACGATCGCCCCAATTATGCGGAACAGCGTAAAAGCGCATGTGGCGTGGCCCATTACAAAATCGGTTTGCAAGGCCTCAAGGTGCTGGAGGCGAGCCGCAAGGTGGTGTTCTGGGGCAGCAACGAAGTGCGGGTTGGCAGCCCATTGTTGGAGAAGGACTACCAGCTTGGTCAGGATGCACTGTCTGAGCGTGATCAGCGTAAGTTGGCTGAAGAGCTTGGCAAGGATGCACAGGCTGTGCTGATTCCCGTGCGCGAGGGTGTTGCTGTGGATGCAGTGCGAGCACGCCTTGAGGAACTCGCAAGGTAGCGTTGGATACGAGTAAGACAGGCAAAAAAAAACGGCGTCCGAAGACGCCGTTTTTGTTAGCACTGAAAGTGCTTAGATTTCGAAGCCGTAACGCACGCCAACGCTGATCACGTCGGTTTCGGAAGCCGGTGCGTTGTCCAGGTCCGACTGCGAGTACAGGCCATACAGAGTGAAGTTCTCGATCAGGTCGAGGTAAGCACCCACGGTGAAGCCCATGCCTTCGCCTGCACCCTGATCAACGTCACCAACCGAAGCGGCCAGCGTCAGGTGTTCGTTCAGAGCGAACTCACCACCCAGGAACAGATAGATGCGATCGTCGCCGCTGCCGCGCAGTTCAACCTGCTCAGCCGACAGGCCGACGCTGAAGCGCTCGGTGCTGTAGCTGACGGTGCCCTGCAGAGCGGTGTCAACAATCTGGCCAGAGCCGGCAACAACGCCATCGACGTTGTCAGCACCAACGGTGAGGTACTGCACGCCCAGGCTCAGATCGCCCAGACGGTAGTCAACACCGATGCCGTAGTCGTGGCTTTCGTCCGACTGCTCCTGCAGGTAGATCCCAGCATTCACGGTCAGGCCGCCGAATTCCGGCGAGATGTAGGCGATGGAGTTGTTGGTCCAGCCGTTAGCCAAGTTGGACAGACCGTAGCCGCCACCCTGGTTGGAGGCGATACCCTGGAAGTTGACAGCCGAGGTGTCGTAGAACGGGTCCAGACGCTGAGCAGCCAGCTTGTAAGCGGTGTTGGTACGACCGAAGGTGAAGGTACCGACCGAGCTGTTGAAGCCAACGAAGGCGTGGCGGGTGTGAGCCAAGCCACCAGCGGCGTCGTCGACATCCAGGCCCAACTCTACGGCGTAGAAGAACTGGCCGTTTTCACCCTGGAAGCCCAGGCGCGAAGCGTTGTTGTCGCCGCTCTGGCCGTCTTGTGCAGCCTGCGTGTTCGGATCAGCGAAGTCATTGCCGGAAACGGAGTTAAATACGCCGTCGACTTCGTTCACGCTGATGTTGAACTGGCCGTAAATTTTGCCTTCCGCTTGAGCAGCCAGCGGTGCGGCGATGGCGGCGAGTACAAACGCGCCTGTCAGATGATGTTTCATCGATGTCCTCTAAAAAATTCGAATTCCCCATGACGAGAGGCCGCAGCGTCCTGCGGACTCAACCTCCGCCATTGTAATGGCCTGAGCCGAGAATGGAAATCGAGCACAAGCATCTGGCAAGAAATTGCTACGCACGGTTTTGGTGCGTGGTGTTTTGTGTTGTTTGAGAAGTGGTCCAGCTGCTGTGCGAGGGGAGCTGTTGTTGCGCGAATTTGGTCCTTAAAGGCGGTTTGTGCGGTGCCTCCGCAAGGTTTACACGCGGCCTTCGTCACGCAGTTTTTTCAGGTGGCAGTCGATGTTCATCCGGGCCAGCCCCCACAGGCGCTTGTCGACATTGGCGTAGATCATTTCCACCATCTCCGGCGCTGCATGACCTTCACGATGCAGGGTCAGGACTTGTTCTTCGCGTTGCTTTCGGTGTCGCAGGGTTTCTGCGATTCGGAATGTTGTGCCCATGGCCTGACCATGCGAAGGGATGATCACCCCCGGGTTCTGATCGATCACCCATTGCAAGGTCCGAAAATAGGCGGCCATATCGCCTTCAGGTTCGGCGATGACGACGGTGCCAACGCCTTGTATGAGGTCGCCAACGATCATCCATTGCCGCCCTTCGGGCATCAGAGCCAGCTGTCCTGCGTCATGGCCGGGTACGGCATGTGCGTGGACCGGCTGGTTTTTCCACGTGGTGATTGAGGCGCCATCGCCCACGGTGCGGACTTCAATGTCACTCCAGTAATCAGAACCGAAGCGCGCGGGTATCCGTTCGCGGGTGTCGGCGCTGCAAAGGATCGGGCAGTTGAAGTGCTGGGCCAGGCGTGGTGCCTGCTGGTGATGATCAGGATGATGATGGGTCAAGAACAAGGCGTCGATGTACTGCGTGGCCAGACGCTCCAGCAAATCCTCAAACGCGCGCTCATCTGCGGGGGAAGGATCAACCAGGACCGTCGGGCTGCCGGAGGTCTGATCACCGAGCATAAAAGCATTGGTGTGGGTGGCCGGAGGCAGGGTGCGCGAGCGCACCGGCAACACACGCAAGTCGGAGAGCGCCTGCTCCATGGATGTGTGTTCCCAGGCAACGGTGCGCTCGGTCAGCTGCGCATCAAGCAGAAGCTGTGTGAAAGGGTTAAGCAGCAGCGCATCGTGCTGCCATGCATGCAGCCAATCGGTGGCTGACGCCCAGCGCCAGACGTCCCCATTGATGGGCTGCGGGCGGTGTGCCAGTAGGGCATGAACCAGCGTCGTCGCTTGCCGGGCCGGATGCCAGGGCGGGCTTTTGTGGTGGCCTAGCGCACCACAACTCTGAATATCAGAGGTACTGAGCCCACGTGGCTCTAGCCATGCGGTGAGCCCAGCCGCAATATTAAGGTCTACACCGCAAAACACGGCTGACGGTGCAATGAGCTCATCCGCAGCGTCTGCTATGGGGAGCCGCCATTGACCCGCATCCAGCTTTGCATCGACACAAACCTGTTCCAGCAGCAGGTCGTTGTCGACCTGTAGCAGCAGCGTGATGTGGGAAGCCGAAGTCATGCCCGGATTGTGCCGAGACCTGTCCAATTCGGCCACCGCCGGGATGTCGGAGAAGAGGTTAGCCGATTTCTCAGAATGTGCGTCTAAGCTGCGGATTTTCAATCAAATAGGCTTGTAATGCCCCTGTTTCGATGCATAATGCGTGTCATGGTGGACACGAACAGCCTATGAGTGAGGGCACCGATTAGATGAACGCGCGCAAATTTCTGGCCCCCATTGCGGGTGTGGTGGCCTTGATTGGTATGGCCGGTTGTGGGGACGTCAAGAGTCCGACCTACCTCCCGCCCCTGGAAGAACTCAAGGTTTGTCCGGAGTTGACGGACGGCAGCTGCCCGGTCAACGGGGCCAACTGTGTAGCACAATCACAGCCCAACCCCTCGGTGATTCCGCTCAACCGCACCCTTCAGTACTGTGCTTTAGGGCGTTACGAGGCACTATCAGACGCCAATGGCGATGTTTTGCTGAGCGATCAATGGCGTGATCTGACCACGCAGGTGACGTGGGTTGCAGGCATCGATGGCAGCGCCTTTGTAAATATCACGGCTGATGGCTTGGCCACAGGTGTAGCCCAGACGCCCGCGGCTGTGCCGATTACCGCGTCTTTCGAAGGTTTCGAGTCGACCAGTTACTTGCGTGTTACCGCGCCAGAGCTGGAAAGTGTCGAAATCAATCCCAACGGGGATGTGACCACGCTGGTTGATCTGGATGTCCAGTTCCAGTGCATCGGAAGCTTTTCTGGCGCGTGCTCCACCTCGGGCAGCAGCACCTGCGATATCTCGGATACCGCTACGTTCAATAGTTCCAATCAGGGCGTGTTTGCCTTTGCTGCGGATGCAGACTTTGGCGTAGGTCAGGCCCTGAGCGAAGGTACGTCTACCATCTCATGTGGGCAAGACGGTTTGGAATCCGAGCCGGATGCCAATCTCACGGTTTGCCCGGACAGTTCAATCAGCGCTGTCGAGATCCGAATCCCGCCGTCAACGGACCCGGCCACCGTTCTGACCCTGGCTGTTGGTGGTGAGCGCCAGCTGCAACTGATGGCAACCTATACGGATTGCACAGCGGATGACGGCAGCGAAGTACTGGTTGACGTGACCTCCGCCGCAACTTGGGCATCGACCGCGCCTGACGTAGTTGCCGTGACCAGCCCCGGTGGCTTTGTTACCACGGGTGACAGTGGTGGTCTTGCCGATATCACAGGCACTTTCCGTGGCGTTACGTCGGACCCTCTGTCGGTGTCTGTCTCGGTTGCTGATGTCGATCGGCTTGAGGTCAGCGGCCCGCAACTGGCCGTTGCGGGTGTGCAGACGACGCTGACTTATTCCGCTGTCGCGGTACTGGTAGATCCGGAGTCGCAAGAGGTGATTGAGGAGCGAGACGTTTCTGACGAAGTGCTCTGGAGCACCTCGGTTGCGGATGTCATCGTCTTCACGCCGGGTAACGGTGGCGTGGCGACCCTGGATGCCGACGCAGAGCCCCAGGTGGTCACTGTGACCGCAACCTATGGTGAAGAGCAGGGCAGTGTCGACACCCAGGTGCTGACTCAGGCGGCGGTCAAGAATTTGACGATCGTTCCCGACGTGGCATGCATTGGCGACGCACTTTCGCTTGAACTGCTGGGCGACACTCCAATCCAGTTGAGTGCTTTCGCCGAGTTGGAATACACCGATTCAACTGGTGCCGCGCAGTCATGTTCCGTTAATGCCACGGACAGTGCCGACTGGGTCGCTGGCGGCGCCAACGTGACGTCCGGTTTGCTCGGCAATTTGCTTGCCCCGATCCCGGGCCTGAATCTCATTGGCGAACTGCTAAGTGAAATCTTGACGACCTTGGTTGGCGACTGCGAGGACGCAGGCTTGCTGGTGCCCGGGCTGCCGCTGACGATTGGTGAAGATCCGCTTGGCTCCCCGATCAGCGTCACCAATACGGTGCCCAAGGGCAAAGTGGCGCCCAATCCTGACAACTTCACCCTCGCCGGTGGCGCCTGTGTCTACGCGGGGCTCGGTGAAGGTGAAGAGCAGCGCGTGGCTTCGGCCTCTGTCCTGGTTGCCACGGAATTGCAGCCGGTTTGCGAGGCCTTGCTGGCCAGTGTGCCACCGCAGGTTAACCTGTGCCCTGGGGAAACTCTGAGCGGTGCCGGCAAGGTGCTGTCGCTGCCTCGCTGGTAACGCGCTAAAACTACGCTATTACGTGCCCACGACTTTGGGGAAAACTCTATGGGACGCTTGAAATTCGCAGCTTTGATGGCTGTTGCCGGTGTGGGGAGCGCCTACGCCGCTTCATCAGACGATCAGAGTTATTTTGCGTTTGATGATCGCTGGTTTGTCTCAGCATCGGGTGGCGCGGCCCTGACAGACAGTTCCGATTTTGATGCGGGTTATGGGCTGTATGCGGCCATCGGTAAAACCATCGCGCCGCGGCTGTCGATCGAAGGGGAGATCGAGTACCTCGATATTTCCGTTTCCGATGTCGGTGGTAGCGGTGTTTCGCTTGATTTCACGCGTTTTGGTGCGGGGGTCAAGGCCATTTTTGATGTGCTCCAGTTCGAGCAGGCCGCAGTGGGATTGACCGCCGGGGCATCGGTGCGTGAGATTGACTGGCTGTCAGACAGTCAGACCGGGTTTGGGGGCTTCGTCGGCGCCAATTTCCGCAAAACGCTGGACAGCAATTTTGAGTTCCTGGTCGATGGTCGGTACACCCTCGATCCGGTAGACAACGACGGCTTGGTTGAAGAAGACACGTATTACACGTGGACGTTGACAGCCGGGATTCGCTACAACATCGGTCAGTGGCCGCCTCCTGCCCCGGACTCGGACGGCGACGGCGTGCCGGATTCTGCTGACCAGTGTCCGAACACCCCGCAGGGTGTCAACGTCAATGCCACCGGTTGCCCCATCGATACGGATGGTGATGGTGTGCCGGACTACCGTGACCGCTGCCCGAACACGCCTGAGGGCATGCTGGTTGATGAGCACGGCTGTCCGCTGGACTCGGATGGTGACGGTGTTATTGACCCGCTGGACAAATGCCCGGATACACCGCGTGGTGTTGCTGTTGATGCGGAAGGTTGCCCGCTGGATTCCGATCAGGACGGCGTAGCGGACAGCAAAGACCTGTGCCCCAACACACCTTTCGGGGCCGAGGTTGATGTGAACGGTTGCCCGTTTGATACCGACCAGGACGGCGTGCCTGATTTCCGCGACGATTGCCCCAACACGCCGTACGGTACGCCGGTTGATGCACGTGGTTGCTCGAATGACAACGACGGCGATGGCGTGCCCAACGACATCGACCAGTGCCCCAATACCTTCCCGGGCCTGGCGGTGGACAAAGTAGGCTGTCCGTTGCGTGATCAGGTGATCACCTTGCATAACGTGCACTTCGAGTTCGACAAGGCGGTGCTCCAGCCTGATTCCCGAACCTTGCTGGAGCGGGTTGCGAAATCGCTGATTGACCAGCCTGACCTGCAGATCGAAGTCGCTGGCCACACCGATTCGAAGGGTAGCGATGACTACAACCAGCGTCTGTCGGATCGGCGCGCGGCTGCAGTACGTCAGTATCTGGTCAGTCAGGGTGTTGCCGGTGAGAACATCACCTCGAAAGGCTACGGCGAGTCCGAGCCGGTTGCAGACAATGTGACCGAAGAAGGCCGGGCACGGAATCGTCGCGTGGAAATCCACCTGCGCGACTGATTTCAGCACGCACGCTGCATTGCATAAAAAGCCCCGCAAATGCGGGGCTTTTTTTGTGCTGTGCTTGCAGCCCATTCGGAGCGGCCTATAATGCCCGCCATGACAAATTGTGTACGCCACATTGCGGTATCCAAACTTCGCTGGTTTCGGCCAGGGAGGGCGTGCACGCGTGGGCGGATGACCTGATTCATCCGCACTGCCAAGAAACCGCCCGTCCTTTCCGGACCGGCGGTTTTTTTTTGCCTGCAGGATGCGGGCGCAAATGGAAACGACCATGGACAATCAACAATGAAAGTCACGGCGGCCTACATCGGCGTGATTTTGATCTGGAGTACCACGCCGCTGGCGATCAAGTTCAGCACCGATAGCTTGTCGTTTATTGTGGCGGTGGGATTGCGCATGAGCAGCGCAGCCTTGTTGTGTCTGGCGATCATGGCCGTGCTTGGGCGATTTCCGCGATGGGACCGGGCGTCCCTGAAGGCCTACGGGGCGAGTAATCTGGGCGTGTTCGGGGCTATGAGCCTGTCCTACCTGGCCGTTGGCTTCATCCCTTCAGGTTTGTTGTCCGTCATGTTCGGCATGGCCCCGCTGTTGTCCGGCGTTTTTGCCCGTTGGTTGCTGGATGATGAGCGCTTGTCGTGGGTGCGAAATCTTGCCCTGTTGGTTGCGCTGGGCGGTTTGTTTCTGGTTTTTCGCGGTGCCGTTTCATGGCGGCCAGACGCCTTACCGGGACTATTGGCGAGCCTGGGTGCAGTGGCCTTGTTCGCGCTCAGCGGCGTGTTGGTCAAGCGTCAAGCGGGGCATCTGGATGCTCTGGAGCACACCACCGGCTCGCTGGTGCTGAGCGTGCCGCTGTTTGTATTCAGTTGGTTGGTGCTCGACGGTCAACTTCCGACCGAGTTTTCCACCAAGAGCGTCAGCTCGGTCGCGTATTTGTCGGTGTTCGGATCTGTCTTTGGCTTCATGCTGTACTTCTATGCGCTGCAAGCCTTGGGGCCGACCCAGGTGGCGTTGATACCGCTGATTACGCCGGTATTGGCGCTGGCGCTCGGTCATGTGTTGGCTGACGAGGTCATTGCGCCGGCAACAATTGCTGGGGGCGTGTTGATTCTTGTCGCGCTGGCCTTGTACCAGCTGGGTGACGGTCTGCGAGCGCGGATGCGCTCGCAGACCCGGGGGCCATCGGTTACGGGTTGAAAACCTGGAAGCTTTCAGCATTCAGCCAGAAGTGGCACCAGATGCTCGCGGCCAGGCCCAGGGCGATGGCCGGTGTCCAGCGCAGATGGCTGAAGAAGCTGTAGTAGCCGCGCGCCTGGCCGAGCAGGGCAACGCCTGCCGCCGATCCTATGGCGAGCAGGCTGCCGCCTACGCCAGCCGTCAGCGTGACCAGCAACCACTGGCCGTGTGACATCAGCGGTTCCATGCTCAGCACGGCGAACATCACGGGGATGTTATCGACCACTGCGGACATGAGTCCGACCAGGATGTTGGCGGTGGTTGGGCCCAGTTCGCCGTAGAAATATGCAGAGGTCATTTCCAGGTAGCCGATAAAGCCGAGGCCGCCAACCGCAAGGATGATGCCGTAGAAAAACAGCAGGGTGTCCCACTCGGCCTGGGCGATTTTTCGGAACACGTCGAAGGGCACGATGTCGCCGATATGGTCTTCGGCGTTCTTGAGCTGGTGCAGTTCACGCTGGTGCAGGTAGTAGCCAAACAGCTTGAGATAGGCCAGCCCGGTCATCATGCCAGCTGCGGGCGGCAGGCTCAGGACGCTGTGAAAGCCGACGGCCGTTGCAATGGTGCAAATGAACAGAAAAATGATCCGTCGAGCGCCCTTTTTCATCTGAACCTTCTCGTCATTGCGATCGAGAATGCCCTTGGGCAAAAACGGATGCATGATCAGGGCAGGAACTAGCGCGTTGACGACCGAGGGAATAAACAGCACGAAAAACTCTACAAACTCGACTTGGCCGGCTTGCCAGACCATCAGTGTGGTGATGTCACCAAACGGCGAGAAGGCCCCGCCGGCATTGGCCGCAACCACGATGTTGACGCAGGTGGGGGCGATGAACTTGCGGTTGCCGCCACCCACCGCCAGAACGATGGTCACCATGACCAGTGCGGTGGTCAGGTTGTCTGCGATGCCAGAGAGGAAAAACGAAATGAAACCGGTCAGCCAGAACATCTGGCGATAGCTGAGCCCGAGCCCGGACAGCGTGGCGCGGAGGCGGTCAAAAACGTTACGTTCCTGCAGGGCGTTAATATAGGTCATCGCGACCAGCAGGAACAAGAACAGCTCGGCGAACTCAAGCATGTTGTGGCGTAAAGCGTGCTCTACCGCTTCCGGATTCGAATCGCGGTAGGCAAACGCGATCATGGCCCAGATCAAGCCAGCCGCTAGCACAACCGGCTTGGATTTCTGGAGATGAATCACATCCTCCAGCATGACCAGTACGTAGGCCGCCACAAAAATCAGAATTGCGATGATGCCGACCGCGGACCGGCTCAGATCGGGGCCCAAGCCGTCTGATGCCATGGCTGCAAATGGCAGCAGGCCCAGAATCAGGGAGAGGAGGATTTTCATTGTTCGCCGTGCTGTAAAAAAACCGCAAAATTTTACGCCGTTTGCTGCGATGCAGCAAAGCAATTGCGTTTTTGGTGGCTTACAGAAGCAGGGCGGCGAGCTCGCTGGGGCTGAGGAAGTCGTGCTGTGCCTGGCCGTGTCGCTGTTCGATCAGCTCGACAATAAGTTGATTGCGAGGCGCTTGGCTGCCCAGACTAGCGGCCAGATGGGTGATCTCGCCATTGAGCTGGCGCACTTCCGTGGTATGGCCGCGGCGCAGGTCGGCAACCATGGAGGGGTATGAACCCGCGGACATATTGTTGCGGAGCTTACCCACCCACCATGGCAATGGTCCGCCATGCAGCAGGAACAACCGATAAACAGGATAGGGCAGCGCGACCGGGAGCTGGAAGGAGATACCAGCCTGGTTGAGAATCTCGGTGGCTTCGTCGAGCAAGGCAACGAAACACCGGCCCAGCAACGGCTGGGTTAGCAGATCCTTGAATGTGGTGTTGGTCAGCGCACAAATCCCGTTGGCCAGATTGATCAGCAGTTTGCCCCAGGCTGCGGCGGTGCCATCGGCGCGACGCACGTCGACGCCACTGTTGCCGAACAGGCCTAGCAGATGCTTGTTGTCCGTGTTGAGCAGAATTTGCGGTCGCGCCGTGACCCGAGCGTGCAGCGGCTCAAGCAGCTGCGCGTTGAACATGATCGTCAGGGTTACGATGTGGGTGCCAGGAAAACGCAATTGCAGCTCACGGCTGGCACCAATGCCATTGAGGCAGGGGATTAAGGTCACGCCGCCCGGCAAATGTTCGGGCCAGCTGTCCATCAGGGCTTGCAGGTCGCGATGTTTGATGCAGATGAACACCGTGTCGCCTTCACGAGGCACCGAATCGGTGGTCAACGTGGGCTTGGGTACGCGCAGAGGCGGGCGACCGGTAATCCGGTCGATTTGCAGGTGCTCCTGCCGCGCGATGGCATCTATGCATTCGCTGCGCTCGGCCACACGCAGAGGCCGTCGCGCGGCAGTCAGGTAACCGGCGAAGACGGTGCCGATCGCACCAGCGCCGATGATCAGGTTATTGGCCATGCCACATCATTTTGGTGTGAGATCAGGCCCAGCCCAGGGCGATGAAACCCAGCCAGACGAACTTGGACAGGATGTGCAAGGCTTGATCGGTATGAAAGCCGAACATCTGGTCGTTCTTGCAATAATCGATAATCCAGTGGCTGATGAACTCGCAAATGCCCAAAAACACACTCCCGGTCGCCAGCGCCACCGCGCCGGCATGAATCAGGCAGTGACAGCCCAGCACCTCTATCCAGATCAGTTCCGGTTTGCGACTGCCTTCCTTGGCTTCGCGGGCATAGTGGCGATTTTTGTGTACCGCCATCCAGTCCGATTGCAGACCGAAATCTCCGACGGCATGTCCTACCAGAAGCCAGAACAGCGTTTCCAACATGGTCGCGTTGTTTCCATCGATTCCCCCGCTGGCGAGCATGGCAGTTCACCACGATGGACTCAAGCAATTTGAACGATTTTGTGCTGCAATGTCGGGCCAGAATCAGCAGATCCCCCCGCATGGCGCGTGTCGCAGCAATGCAAGCCATTTCTTACCCAGGTTGCGCTTTGAGGCGTTGCATCGACGCTGCTCAGGTCATCTGGGCAGCGGATTGTTCTGCCCAGACCTCTTCGGGAAGGCTGGCATGACGACTGCCGGCTTGCGCGTGTGTTCACAGTGCACTCACTTGAATCCGCCGGATGCGCGTTTCTGCAATCAATGTGGCAAATCCATTGCTCAGACAGGGCATGAGCCTGAGCATTACACGCCGCGTCATCTGAGCGAAAAGATACTGCGCATGCGTTCCGCCCTGGAGGGCGAGCGTAAGCAGGTCACGGTTCTTTTTGTTGATATCAAGGGCTCGGTGGCCATGTCGCGCCAGGTGGAGGCGGAACGCTGGCATCAGATCATGGACCGTTTTTTCGGCATCCTGACCGAATGTGTCCATGATTACGAAGGCACCATCAATCAATACACGGGTGATGGCGTCATGGCCCTGTTCGGCGCGCCCATCGCGCATGAAGATCACGCGGCGCGAGCCTGTCGGGCTGCCCTGCTGATTCGTGACAAGCTGTTGTTGCTCGCCGCCGATCTCAAGCGCCAGCACGGCCTGGATTTCGCGGCACGCATGGGGTTGAACAGTGGTCAGGTCGTGGTCGGCCGGATTGGTGACGACCTGCGCATGGACTACACCGCACAGGGGCAGACTGTCGGGCTGGCCGCGCGCATGGAGCAGCTTGCTTCAGGCAACAGCATTTTGATCAGCCGTTACACCCATGATCTGGTCGAAGAGGGTTTTACCCTGAAGGAGCGCTCGGTTCTTTCGGTGAAGGGCTACAGCGAGAAAATTCGCACCTTCGAACTGATGGGAATTGCCGCAACCGAGCCGCAGGAGCGGGCAGCCTATCCCTTGGTGGGGCGTGAGCGCGAGCTGAATTTGCTCGAGGCCTACCGCGTTCGGGCCTGCGACAAAGCGCGTGGCCTGCTGATTACGATCAGTGCTGAAACAGGGCTGGGCAAAAGCCGCTTGTGCCATGAATTTATTCGCAGCTGCGTCGCTCAGGGTGTGCCCACTTACTCGATTCGAGGCTCATCCCATCACCGGGTTGAGCCGGAGCAGCCGCTGCGTGCGTTTTTGCGTGAATTTCTGGCTCTGCCACCGCTGGGTGAGGATCAAGCAGCAAGCCGCATGGCTATCGAGCAAGCGCTCACGCCGTATCAGCCACTGCCCGAAGCGCTGCAAGAAAGTGTCTTCAATCTGCTCGGGGTCGGTGATGGTCAGGCCGCCAGTGATGACGTGCAGCGTCGTGTTGAGCAAGCCCTGGAGTTGGTGCTGCGTCTGTTGCACGAAGGCGCTTTGCGCGAACACACCGTCATCGTGATCGAGAACATTCATTGGCTGGATGACCCCAGAACGCACGATTTTTTCGATGCAGTGTTCTCGATGGTGCCGCACATCCCCGTTCTGATTGTGATGACCTCGCGGCCCGATTACGTTGTGCGTTGGGCTGATCGGCCGTATGTTCGCAACATGCTGTTGCGCCCGTTGAACATGGCGGATTCGATGTCCTTGCTTGGACAGATGTTGGGTTCCAGCGAGGAGCTTGAAGAGCTCAAGTTGGAAATAGCCACGCGTGCGGATGGCAACCCGATGTTCATGGAAGAGCTGGTTCGTCAGCTCACCAATACCGGTGTGCTGAGTCGTGATAGCCGTGGATACCGATTGAAACGAACGCCACGCGGGATTTCTCTGCCGCCATCGGTCCAGGCGGTGGTGGCTGCTCGGGTGGATGCGTTGCCTGAAAGCTGCAAGCGCTTGGTGCAGATCGCCGCGGTTATCGGGCGCCGCGTGCCCTTGCAGTTGCTGCGTGATGTTTACGCGGAAGAGGATTTTGATGCCGCGCTAAGCGAACTCATGGATCAGGGGTTTTTGTACCGCGACAGCGGGCCGGATTCGCGTGCGGCGCTGTTGTTCACGCAGTCATTGTTCCAGACGGTCACCCATGATGCCTTGCTGTCGGAGCAAAGACGCGAGATCAATCGGCGTATCGCGGAGGTTATTCAACGCCAGCCGGTGGTGGGCAGTGGCATGTGTGTTCATCTGGCACGACATTTGGCCGCGGCCGGTGAGGGGCGCCAGGCGGCCGAGTGGTACATGCATGCGGCTCAGCGCAGTTCGCGTTCGGATCTGCCCGAGGCGGTGCGCCGGCTGGACCTGGCCCTTAACGCGCTTGACACCGCACCCGAAACCGAAGCGTTGCGCAGCTTCAGGCTGCTGGTGCTGGCGCGGCGCCTGCAGTATGGCGTTCGTTTGGCGGCCGATGCAGAAGGTCTGGGCGGTCTGGTCTCGCAGGCAGAATCTCTGATTGAAGAGGGCTGTGATAAACCCAGTCAGGCAATGTTTCATATTGCCTGTGGCACCTGGCAGCTTGGCCGCGGTGAATCCTCCAAGGGCTTGCAGGCCTATCATCAGGCGATGGCTTTGGCCGAGCAGACTGGGGATGCCAGTCTTACGCTGGCCGCTCAGGTGCCATTGGTTCACGGCTTGCAGATCAGTGGCCAGCTGGATGAGGCTGCGCGGCAAGTCGATGCGGCATTGACTATGGCGGCGCAACTCGACGCTGAGGCTGCGACTGTGAATGCTAGCGACCAATGGTTGGGGTACTCGCCTTTGCAGTCGCTGTTGGTCCTCAAAGCCTGGATCAACCTGTGGTTGGGGCGCGCCGCTGCGGCCAGCGCGCTGTTGCAAGATGCTTTGTCGCGGGCTCAGCGTGGCAAGCACGGTGAACAGATTGTCATTGCTCTGGCCGCAACCGCCTATGTCCAGATCGAACGTGGCGAGGTGGAAGCAGGACTGAGCAGTGCCGAGCAGGCGGTCAGCATGGCCGCCAGTATGGAAAATGCAGCAGCGGAAATGATGGGTATGGTCGCGCTGGGGCGCGGGCAACTGCGCAGCATGCTGTGGGCCGAGGCTGTGACTGGTCTGGAAGATGCGCTGTCCCGCATCGGGCAACAGAGTTTCGGTTTGGGTGAAGCTGCGCGACTGGAGATGGATTTGTCGCTGGCTTATCTGGGGGCGGGTGAAAACCGCAAGGCCAGAGAGGCTGCTGCACGGGCGGTGGAGCGGGCTGAGCGCAGCGGCGCCCGGCTGATTCAGATCGAGGCGCAACTGGCGCAGGTGCGGGCCGGCTTGTATTCCAGTCGTCCGCTGGGTTTTCTCAAACGCTACCGTTCGGCGCTGGATCAGCTGCGCCAGGCCATACAGGAATGCCATGCACGCGTGCTGATGCCCGAGTTTCTGTGGTTGCATGCACGCTGGTTGCGTCTGCGTGATGAGCATCAGCAGGCCGAAGAACTGGAACGCCAGGTGCGCACGCTGGTCGCCGACATGGGCCTGGCGATGCCGCCGGTCAGCACCCTGATCTGATCTGCGCGTATTGCTACACTCCGAATGTAACCTGGGGGAGGGCGTGGTGAAGATTCTGATTGTTGCGGTCGGCATCGCATGGGGTGTGTCTGATGCGCTGGCGGCGGAACCGGCCACACGGACCTTGCAGGATATTCAAGCCTGCGTGCAGAACAATCTCCCGAGTACCAGCTTGCGTCAGAAGGTTGAGTTGAAATCGACCGATCCGGCGGGCGGCCGACGTGAACTCGGTGCCTACCTTTACGCCCTGCAGGATGCCCGTCAGCGGCTCAATCTGATGCTCACCGTGCAGTCGCCGCCGGATCTGGCCGGGGCCCGCTATCTTCTGGTCGAAAAGGCTGACTTCGACGACATCTACGTGTATCTGCCGGCGGTGCGCAAAACCCGGCGGGTGATGGGGGCGATGCGCGGCCAGCCGTTGTGGGGTACGGATTTCAGTTACGAGGACCTGAAATATCTGCAGGACGGTTTCGGCGGTCACAACACCGAGCATCTGGGCAACGGCCAGAGTGCTGGTCGCGCCGTGCATCATCTGCGTATCGAACCGGATGCCGCGGCGCAGAGTGCCTATCAGTCGATCGAAATCGATCTTGATCAGCGCACCTGTTTGTTGCTGGAGGCACGGTTTTTCGATGCGGCGGGTTTGAGCAAGCGCATGACCAGCGATCCGACACAGTTTTCGCAGGTCGGTGAAAGCTGGGTGGCCGGTTTCGTCACGATGTACGACTTCAGCACGGAAACCCAGTCCACCATGAGCCTGAGCGAGGTCGTCTACGACGAATCCTTCTCGCGGAATCGTTTCAACCCGCAGACCTTTCACCTGGTCAACTAGGATTCCGGACCCACGCAGATGATCAAGGCGCTGAGCTACTGGGTGTCCACGCATACGCGGCAGATTCTTGTGCTTGTGCTGGTGTTGAGCGCGCTGGCCGCGGTCTCGATCTACAACCCGGTGGAACGGGCCTGGCATTTGGACATTGATGCCTCCGTTGACCGCTTGCTGCCAGCCTCGCATCCGGACCGGGACTTTTACGAGCAGACCCGTCGGCTTTTCGGCGGCGATGACGTGGTCATCCTGGCGCTGTCCGGCATTGACGTGGTCTCCGAGCAGGGCCTCCAGACCATCGAAAACCTGACTCACGCGCTGCGCGCCTTGCCCCAGCTGCGCCAGGTTCAGTCGCTGGCCACGGTGTCGAATGCGCGCAACCGTGACGGCTTTCTTGACGTGGACGTGTTCACGCGCATGCCGGTGGACAGCGAACAGGCGCGCCATCAACTCAGGGCGGACCTGAGCAACAACGCCCTGGTCAACCGTCACCTGGTCTCCGCGGACGGGCGTCTGGCGGCCTTTGTGCTGAGTGCTCGAGAAGACCCTTCGACCTTGTTCGCTGACGGTGAATTCGAGCGCCAGATTCGTCAGCTGGCGGCTGATGCAGCCCCGCAGGCGCGGGTGCTGATGACCGGCGCGCCGTTGGTCAAGTCAGCCCTGACCCAGGCGGTGGTGGAACAGCTGCGCTTCACCACACCGGTGATCTTCGCCCTGGTGGCTGGCATTTTGCTGCTGGCGTTTCACAATCTGCGTTCGGTAATCATGCCCACGCTGACCATCATGGTGGCCTTGTTGTGGACTCTGGGCATCGTTGCCGCCTCGGGCATCTCCCTCAATCTGGTCTCGTCGATCGTGCCGCCGGTGGTGATCACCCTGGGGCTGGCCGCATGCATGCATGTGGTGTCCGAATTCCATGTGGTGCGGCGCCGGGTCGATGACAAGCTGAGTGCCACCCGGCAGGCACTGCAGAACATCGGCTTGCCGTTGATCCTGACTTCAGTCACCACCGCGGCGGGCTTTCTCGCCCTGTTGCTCAACCCGCTGCCGGCAGTGCGTGAGTTCGCCGTGTTCGCGGCCACCGGCGTTGCCGTCACGCTGGTTCTAACGCTGACCTTTCTGCCGGCGATGCTGAGCATGGTGGACTGCGCCGGGCCCAGTCCGGATGCGCCGGGCGCGCGCCTGTTCCGCTGGGCTGCCGAGCAGTTGGCGGCGTTCAGCCTGCGTTTTCGTCATCCGATCATCTTCGCCGGTGTGGCGTGCCTGCTGTTCGGCCTGATTTCCGCCACCGGTATTCGTGTTGGCACCGGCTATGTCAGCGGTTTTGCGCCCGACCATCCCGTGCGGCTGGATTACGAGGCCATCAATCAACAGCTGGGCGGCGCCAATCCGTTTTCCATCGTGCTCGAAGGCTTCGTGCCGGATACTTTTGTAGAGCCGGACATACTGACCGCGCTGGAGGCCTTGCAGGCCTGGCTGGACATGCAGCCCGAGGTCGGCACCACGCAATCGCTGGTCGATCACCTCAAGCTCATCAATCGCAGCTTCAATGATGGCGATCCGCGCTTCGACCGCATTCCCGAGTCGCGGTCCGAGATCAAGCAATTGCTGCTGTTTGGCGGTGGTAATGCGCTCAATGGCCTGGTCGACAAACGTTTCGCCACAACCCAGATCGTGGTGCGTGCACGGGTCGAGGATTCGGCCGCGATCAAACAGCTGATCGATCGCATAGACGAACGCCTGGCGCGCCTGCCGCGGCGTCTGGAAGCGACTGTTACCGGCAACACCGTGCTGGTCACCAACACGGTTGAAGACATCGCCTCCGGCCAATGGCTGAGTGTCGGCGTGGCGGCCATCATCGTCTACATCATCCTGTCCATGCTGTTCACCTCGTGGCGGGTTGGGGCGATGGCGTTGATGCCCAATCTGCTGCCGGTGGCGGTGTATTTCGGCACCCTGGGTCTGTTCGATATCAGCCTCAATCCGACCACCAGCCTGATCGCCTGTATCGTGCTCGGCGTTGCGGTCGATGACACCATTCATTTTCTGGTCCGCTTCAACGCCGAAGCGCGGGCCCGCGCCGATGAGAAAGGCGCGGTGGCGGCCGCGCTGCGCAGTGTCATTCGCCCGGTGACATTCACCACCATCGCCCTGTGCTCTGGCTTTCTGGTGCTGTGCTTTTCCGAGTTGCAGAATCAAGTCCAGTTTGGCGCGCTGGCCGCCTTCACCCTGGCGGTGGCGTGGTTTACCGATGTGATGTTCACCCCGGCGCTGAGCTCCGGTGTGCGCATCGTCACCTTGTGGGATGTACTGCGTTTGGACCTGGGTGAGGACCCCCAGCTGTCGATCCCGCTGCTCAAGGATCTGACCAGTCGTCAGGCCCGCACCTTTGCTTTGCTGTCGGACCTGCAGGAGGTTGATGCGGGCACCCGGGTGATTACCGAAGGTGATGATGCGGATGATGTTTACGTGATTGTGGATGGCGAACTCAAGGCCTGGGTCGAGCGTGACGGTGAGCGTCGCGATCTGGCCACCATGCGCCGCGGTGCGGTGACCGGCGAGGTTGGATTGTTTGGAAGCAAACGAACCGCTAATGTTGATGCCTTGACGCCGGCCAGATTGCTGAAATTCAATGGCAGTGATCTGGAAAACATGCGGCAGCGTTATCCACGTATTGCCGCAACGATCTACCGCAACCTGAACCTGATTCAGGCTCAGCGGCTGGTCAACACAACCAGGATGGTGCAATGAGAAGACACACAATCGTGGCTGCAGGCCTCGTCGCGCTGATATTGGGCAGCGCTGCGCAGGCTCAGCAGAACACGCTTGACCGCTCGCAGCAGATTTCGCGCGAAACCACGCGCGAGGCGCGGGTATCCCAGGACCGCATTGATCGTCTCAGCGACGAGGCACGCGCGCTGCTCGAGAAGTACCGCGCGCAGTTGTGGAAGGCACAGCAGCTGCAGCTGTATGTGCGCCAGCTGGAAGCCACCATCGATCAGCAGATCGAGCGCAAGGAACTGCTGGCCGAGCAGCTGGAACGGCTGGAACGTACGCGTGAGGAGCTGATTCCCATGCTGGTGCGCATGGTTGACGGGCTGGAGCAGTTCGTTGAACTGGACATGCCGTTTCTGCCGCAGGAGCGCGCCGAGCGGATCGAGCGCTTGCGCCGCACCTTGTCGGATCCTGAAGTGCCGGTGTCGGAGCAATATCGCCGCGTGTTCGAGGCCTACCAGGTCGAGGCCGACTACGGACGCCGTCTGGAAGCCTGGCGCGGGCCGCTCAGTGGCGGCTCGCAGATTGTTGACTACCTGCGTATCGGACGCATGGCCTGGTATTACCTGAGTCTCGACGGCCAGTCCGCATGGCAATACAACCGTGGTCAGGCACGCTGGGATGCCGTGCCCTCGGGGCAGGTTTCGGCCATTCGCAAGGGGCTGCGTGTGGCCAGCGAACAGGCCGCACCCGAATTGCTGCCGTTGCCGGTTGGAGGTGCCTCCTGATGCTGCGTCATGGTTTTGTGGGCCTGATTGTGATGCTGGTGGCCGGCGGCAGCGCCTGGGCGCAGTCATCCAATCAGCAGACTCTGAATGAATTGCTCGAAAGCGTGAAACGTGGCCAGGCTGAAGGCCGTACCGTCAACGCCGAACGCGAACGTCGTTTCATCAACTACAAGAACGAGCAGGAAACCCTGTACCGCAAGGCCCGGGCCGAAGCGGCAGAGCTGGACAAACGTGCCGAGGCCCTGCGCGCGCGCTTCAGCGCCAATGAAAAGGACATCGACAAGCTCAAGACCACGCTCAAGGAACGCAGCGGTGATCTCGAGCAACTGGGCACGGTGTTCCGCCAGGCCGCCGGGGATACCCAGGCCTTGCTGGCGGATTCGCTGGTCTCGGCCGAGTTGCCGGAGCGCCTGCAGGTGCTGACCAGCCTTTCGCGCACCGAAGGCATTCCGGCGCCGGAAGACATCGAGTCGCTGTGGTACGAACTGCAGCGCGAGATGACCGAGAACGGACGCATTGCGCGTTTTGAAGGGGAATACATCGACGCCGATGGCGAGCCGGTGCGCAGCACCATCACCCGCTATGGGGTGTTTGCTGCGCAGGCTGACGAGCAATATCTGCAATACCAGCCGCAAAGTCGCCGGGTTGAAGTGCTGCCGCGTCAGCCCGGCAGCTGGCTGGAGCGCATCACGCGTGATGACAGCACCGTGCTCATCGACCCGACCCGCGGCAGCCTGTTCAGCCTGCTGGTGGTCAGCCCGAGCCTCAAGGAACGCATTGCCCAGGGCGGTATCGTCGGGGTGATCATTCTGGGCTTGGGTTTGATCGGTGTGTTGATGGCCGTGTTCCAGGTGCTTTATCTGCTGCGTCAGGGCGGCAAGATCTTTGCCCAGCGCGACAAGCTGGATCGGCCACAGGACAACAATGCCCTGGGCCGGATACTGCTCGCCGCGCGTGATGCCGGACAGCAGGACATGGAAACCCTGGAGCTGGCTATCGATGAGGCCATACTCAAGGAGACCCCCAAGCTGGAACGGCTGCAGGGCGGTATCAAACTGCTCGCGGCGGTGGCACCGTTGCTTGGTCTGCTGGGCACCGTGACCGGGATGATCGAGACCTTTCAGGCGATCACCCTGTTCGGCACCGGCGATCCCAAGCTGATGGCCGGGGGCATTTCTCAGGCCCTGATGACCACGGTGCTGGGCTTGGTGGTTGCGATCCCGCTGCTGTTCCTGCATAGCCTGGTCGCCTCGCGCTCACGCGTGCTGATCCAGATGCTGGACGAGCAGAGCGCCGGCATGATTGCGCGACGCCAGGAGCAGCAGGCCGGCGAGGTTGGGCTTCATGCCTGAGGGCTTGCAGCCCCTGCTGGAGTTTTTTGAGCGTGGTGGGCCCATGCTCTACGTGCTGCTGCTTGTGGCCGTAGTGTTGTGGACGCTGGTAGTGGAGCGCATCTGGTACTTCCGCTTTCAGTTCCCACGTCAGGCGCGGCGCTGGCGGCAGGAATGGCGCGCGCGTGCTGATCGCTCGTCGGTACGTGCGCACCGCATCCGCGAAGCCACCATTTCCGAAGCGCGGATCGATCTGGAGGGCGGCATCGGCATCATCGCCACTCTGGTTGCGATCTGTCCGCTGGTCGGTTTGCTGGGCACGGTGACCGGGATGATCCAGGTGTTTGATGTGATGGCACTCAATGGCAGTTCGGATGCCAAAGCGATGGCGGCCGGCGTGTCGCGCGCGACCATTCCGACCATGGCTGGCATGGTGCTGGCCTTGCCGGGACTGTTCTACGTCTCCCGTTGCCGTTCTTTTTCCCGCCGGCTGGTGCAACAGCTGGCCGATAGCATGAGGTTTGGTTGATGCGGGTCAAACGTCACACCGGACAGGTCAACGATACCGAGATCGACATGACGCCGATGCTCGACATCGTCTTCATCATGTTGATCTTCTTTATCGTCACCACCTCGTTCATCAAAGAGGCCGGGGTGGATGTGAAGCGCCCCGATGCGAGCACCGCGCAGCGCCAGGAAGCGAGCAGCATCTATGTCGCGATCACGCCCGACGGCGAGATCTGGATCGACCGCCAGATGGTCGATCTGCGCGCCTTGCGAACGCAGGTTGAACGCCTGCGTCTGGAGAACCCTGAAGCGGCTGCCGTGGTGCAGGCCGATACCGATGCACGCCATGGACTGGTGGTGAAAGTGATGGATCAACTGCGTCTTGGCGGAGTCGAAACCATTTCTGTCGCGGCCACCCAGAACTGAGTCAGGCGATGCGTTTCGCGATTGCGTTCTGTGCGGCCGTGCTGATTTCCCTGGGCCTGTTCTGGTTGATGCAGTGGCTGGTCACGCCGCCGGAAGGGCAGGTCGCAGAGCGCCTGGACCAACAGCCGGTGGTGGTGGCTAAAGCACCTGAGCCGGAAGAAACCGAGTCCTCGGCCGCCGCGTCGCTGAGCGAGGCGCCGCCATCACCGCCGTCAGTGCCGAGCGTCAGCTTAAGCCTCAATGCCAGCGTGCCGATGCCGGCCGCTCAAACCCAGTCGGTGGCCTTCAGCGTGCCCAAGGTGAAACCTGGCGGGGGCGGACTTTCGGGCAGCAATTTTGGTGGCTTTGCCGGGAATGGTGGCAGCGGCTACGGCCAGGGCAAGGGGTTCAAGGGCGAGCGTTTGGTGCCGTTGTCGACCGCACGTCCGCAGATTCCGCAGTACGCCTACGAGCAGGGCATAGAAGGTTGGGTCGAGGTGGTCTTTTACGTGCGCCCCAACGGGCGGGTCGAGAACATCCGGATCATTGATGCCAATCCGCGCGGTGTGTTTGAAACGGCCATGATCGAGAGCATTCAGAACTGGATCTATCCGGCCTCCAAGCAAACCCGCGAGGTCAAACAGAAGTTCGAGTTCAAGCTCGGCGATTATCAGTACAACTGGAACTGATCCGCATGCGCCGCCTTGTTCTGTTTGCCTGTCTTGCCACCGCCGTGCCCGCCTTGGCGCAGCAGTATGAAAGCGAATCACGTGTGATATCTGGTGGTGAGGCGCAGTCGGCCCAGACCTACGATGCTGAAATCGCTCTCAAGCAAGCCAAGGGCAATCCTTACGCTGAAGCGATGATTCTGCGTGATCTTGCGGCCAAGGCGCAGTCCGAAGGCAACGACAAGGCGGCCGCCCAGTTCCTGAAACAGGCGCTGAGCAAGAAAGCCCTGTCTGGCTTTGCCGCCAAGGAAATGCAGAAGGAGCTGGCCGTGATGCTGGCCGCAGCCGAAGACTATCCGGCGGTGATTCGAGAGCTGGCGCCGATTCTGGCCTCGGAAAAAGAGCCTTCACCGGCCCTGCAGCTGGTACTGGGGGGCGCTTATGCCCAGACCGGCCGGTTTCGCGAAGCTCTGCCGCTGATCGAGGCGGCGCTGAAAGAAACCCGCGATCCGCCACATGACTGGTATGCGCTGGCTGCCGCCGCTGCGGCGGGGTTGAAGCGTCATGCGGACGCGGTGCGTTACATAGAAAAGGCCCTGGCTGCCGCGCCGCAGCAGCTGGCCTATTGGCAGCAGTTGGCTTCTTATCAGATCGCGCGCAAGGATCCGGCTGGTGCACTGGCCGCTATGGATCTGGCCTTCCGTATGGGCTTGCTGGAAGGCGCCGAGGACCGCATGCGCTTTGCCCAGTTATTTTTTGCCAATGGGGTGCCGTTCGAGGCTGCGTCGCTGCTTCAGGACGGCTTGCAAAGCGGGGCCCTGACACGCTCGCCAGACACCCTGGAAATGCTGGCTGCGGCGTGGGTGGCGGCGCGCGAACATCTGCTTGCGATTCCCGCGCTTGAGGATGCCGCTGCGGCGACCGGCAAAGCCAGTCTGTATTTGCAGCTCGGCCAGCTGCAGTTCGATCGTGGCGACTGGGATGGCGCCTCGCGGGCCCTCAAGATTGCGCTGCGCAAGGGGGCCGGTCGACATGCAGGTGCAGCGCACATGATGCTCGGCGTGACCCTGTACCAGCAACAGGATTTCAGCGGTGCGCGGCAGGCTTTTTCAGCGGCCTCCGAATTCAAATCCAGCGCCGACAGCGCGGCGCAGTGGATCGCCTATCTGGACAGTGGCCTGGCTCGTGAAAACGCGGTGCGCATGGCGGCTGCACGGCCACAGGATGCCGGCGAGATCAGTGGGCGCTTTCAAGGGGCACGCGTTCAGGCCGGGCGTGGCGATGCAGCGGCTACGCGGGGGCCGCGTGCCAGCTCTGGCTTCACCCCGGTGGGGGCAGAGCGTCCCGGCAATGCCGATGGGCGTATTCCGGCCTGGACGGGCGGGCTGGATGAAGACGACTGGCCAGCCGGTTTTGCCGTGGGCCAACGCCTGAGCGATCCGTTTCCTGGCGACCGGCCTTTGTATGAGATCACCGCAGACAACTGGCGTGAGCACGAAGCCGATCTGAGCATGGGCCATCGCGCCATGTTCCAGAAGTACCCGGACTACCGTATGCCGGTCTTCGAAAGCCGCCGCAGCGTGGCCTATCCACAGGCGATCTACGACGCCACCCAGGCCAATCGCGGGCGGGCTAAGCTGCTGGGTTCGGATGCGCTGACCGGTGCCAAGCTGGGCTTCCCGTTCCCGAGTCCGGGCAACGGGGTTGAGGTGATGTGGAATCATCGTGTGCGTTATCGTGGCGATGCCATGGTGTTCAACACCCGTCAGGTGCTGGTGCTTCAGGACGGCACGATGAGCGAGCAGTTCCGCCAGACCGAGCGCGTGCTGTACCGCTACGCCAATATCGCGGATCCGATTGATCTGTCGCGCGACAATGTGCTGCTGTATTACCTGACCAATTTTTCCGGCAGCGGCAATATGGGTTTTACCGCGCTGGTGCATGAATCGGCCAATCAGATGGAGCGTGAGCGCTCGATCTGGGTGATTCCGCCGGGTGTCAGCAAGATGTTCCGGATTCCGCCGGTCGGCTACGACAACCCCTTCCCGGGCTCAGGTGGGGTCGCCTTTGTCGACATGGTCGACATGTACAACGGGGCGTTTGATCGCTACGACTGGAAAATTCTGGGCAAGCGCAACGTGTTGCTGCCCTACAACGCCTACCGTCTGAACGATGGCAAGATGGCCAATGCTGATCTGCTTCAGCCCAAGTTCATGACCCCGGACAATGCGCGTTACGAACTGCATCGGGTGTGGTTGGTTGAGGCCAATGAACGTGGTGGCAAACGTCACAGCTTTGGGGCGCGCCGTTTCTACCTGGATGAGGATTCCTGGAACATCGTGCTGGTCGAGAATTACGACCGCAAAGGCCAGTTGTGGCGTTTCCAGGAGGGCCATCTGACCCCGATGTACGATCGCAAGTGGACCAACACCATGCCGGTGGTGACCTACGATCTGAAAGACGGACGCTACTTCATCAATCGTATGACCAACGATGATGCGTGGCCTAAGGTCGACCCCGAACGCATGGACGAACGCGAATTCAACCCCGCAGCCGTCAAGAACAAGTACAGTCGTTAGGTCCCCTGTCACTGCAAGCAGCGCCAGTTTGCAAAATCGTGCATGCGGGCTACTCTTGAGCCCATAACGACATGCCGGACAACGTTTCCGGTCATCAAGGGGGAGGAGACGACGTGAGTACCCTGACGCGTATCAACGGTGGTTTTGCCATGGCCGCCGTATGGCTTTTGTTTATGGCGCCGTTGGTGTCGGCCAAGGTCAGCACCGAGGAAGCGGCCCGCCTGGGGCAGGATCTGACAGCCTTCGGGGCTGAGCAGGCCGCAACACCAGATGGTCGCATACCGGCTTATGACGGCGGCTTGCCTCGCCAGGGCCAGGTTGCCGGTGAATATCCGGTTCACCCGGAAATCGAGGCCGAGAAACCGCTATTCACGATCAGTGCGGCCAATATGGGCGAGTACGCGGATCAGCTGACCGAAGGCCACAAGGAACTGCTGCGGCGCTTCCCCGAAAGCTACCGCATGAACGTGTACAAGACGCACCGTACTGTGTCGTGGCCCGAGCACATACTTGAGGCGACCCAGCGCAATGCGGTGGAAGCGTCCTTGATTGGCACGGATTCGGTCAAAAACGCCGTTCATGGCATTCCGTTTCCGATACCCACAGGCGGGGCCGAGGTGATCTGGAATCACAAGACCCGCTGGCGCGGCTATTCGGTGCGGCGTTACAACAATCAGCTCATCGTGCAGCCTGATGGTGGCTATCAGATTTCCAAGCTGATCGAGGACGTGAAGTTCCCCTACACCAATGTTGATCACAACGGCACGTCCAGTGATTTCCTGCTCTATTACCTGTCGGAAATCCTGTCACCGCCGCGCAACGCAGGGCAGTTGTTGCTGGTTCACGAAACAGCAGATCAATCTGCGGAGATTCGTAACGCCTGGCTCTACAACCCCGGCTTGCGGCGCGTTCGGCGTGCCCCCAATGTGGCCTATGACAATCCCTACGAGGGCACTGACGGCAATCAGTTCAACGATCAGGTCGATATGTACAACGGCGCGCTGGATCGTTACCGCTGGAAGCTGGTCGGCAAGAAGGACATGTACCTGCCGTACAACTCCTACCGCATCGGTAGCCCGCGTATCACCTACGACAAGATTGTTGCTGCACACCACCTGAACCCCGAGCTTCCGCGTTTCGAGTTGCGCCGGGTGTGGGTGGTCGACAGCGAATTGCGCGAGGGCACCAGTCACACCTTCGGGCGGCGGACTTTCTATGTCGAAGAGGATTCCTGGGCGATCAATTCGGTCGACTGCTATGACCGTCGCGGGGTGCTCTACAAGTTCCAGGAAGCGCATCAGGTGTTCACCCAGAACGTGCAGGCTGTGGGCGGCGTGCCCGAGGTCATTTATGATTTCCAGTCGGGCCGTTATTTCATGACCGCGTTGGCCAACGAAGACAAACCCAACGATTTTTCGGTCAGCTATGACGACAAGTACTTCATGCCGCGAAGCCTGCGCAAGAAGGCGCGGCGCTGATTGACAATCTATCCGGGACCACTTGATGAAATTCGAAGAAGTGTATTGCTACGAACGCGACGCCGACACGGTGATGACCATGTTCACCGACCGTGCCTATTTCGAGAAGAAATACGAAAGAGCCGCGGACAGTTACGACATCCTCGAACACAGCAGTGATGACAGCCAGTTCCAGATCAAGGTCAAGCGCAGCATGCCGGTCAATGTGCCGGTGCCGGGATTCGCCAAGAAAGTCCTGGGCGGTGGTGGCATGACCGTGATTCAGGAAGATATCTGGGACAAATCCACGCGGCGCGGGCGTATCAACATCGAGCTGGTCGGTGCGCCGGTCAACATCACGGCTGAAATGGAGCTCAAGCAGGGTGCCAATGGCGCCGAGAACCACGTTCACTGGAACATCGACAGCAGCATCCCGCTGATCGGCGGCAAGGTGTCCAAGCTGGTGGCCGAGGATATCAAGGCCAAATCGCCGGAAGATCAGAAGCTGACCAACGAATTGCTGGCGCAGTACTGAGCATGGCCGAGGAGTCTGACAAGCCGCTCAAGGATGAGCGGCCTCCCACGCTGTGGCAGACCGCATTCAGCGTTCTGGCTGCTTTTTTCGGCGTGCAGAGCCGGAGCAATCGGGAGCGCGATTTCAGCCGGGGCAAGGCCAGCCATTTCATCATTCTGGGGCTGGTGATGACGGTGGTGTTCATCGCCATTGTTGTGCTGGCGGTGAAATTCGCCCTCCGCCAAGCCGGCGTCTGATTCAGACGCTGGCGTTCCAGGTCGAGTCGGTCATGGTGCCGGCTTGACCTTGAGCGCCGTAAACCGGGGCCGGTCGCGGCGCGAGTTTCTGGGCGATGACGTTCTGGCGCTCGGCGATCAGCAGCCCGTTGGCATCATTTTTTCTGCGGCATTGACGTAGGCACCCCATCAGCGATGCCCAGGCTTGTGCGACCTCAGGGCCTTGTGTGTCAGCCCAGCGCCGCGCTTGCGCGGACAGCAGTGGTGAAGGCCAGCTGTTCTGCAGGTTGCCAATGCGCTCGCAGCAGGCCTCTTTTTCGGCACCAATCTGCTGCAACGCATCGATGTCGCCGCGGATCACCGCTACGCTCTCACGCTCCAGCACATCCAGCAGAATCTCTGCATTGCGGCATTGGTCGTTAAGCGTGTCGGACAGGCTGCTCATTGTCAGGATTTGACGATGTCGAGTTCGCGGGCGTTGCCCAGCATGCGACTGGCCAAAGCGTCCGGGTCGACGGTGTATTCACCATTGGCGATGGCTTGCCGCAGACTTTCCACACGCCCGGCGTCAATGTCGGGACTGTTGGCTGCGATCTGACTGAGGGCAGCCAGACGATCGGCCTGATTGCTCAGGCTAAGCCGGTCACCACCCTCGCGGCCCTGGGCGGGCGCGCTGGCCGCTCCCGGAGTTGATTCCTTACTGAGCGGTCGAGTGGCCAGATATTGCAGGCTGTGTTGTTGAATTTTGTTCATGCGCGTTGTCCTGAGCAGCAGACTGCCGGTTTGAAAGCCGTATCGGCCGATTCGCGCAATACTTTAGTGTGCTTTCTCATTAACCCTGCACCTCAACAATACCACTGCCGCGCGCGTAACCCTGAACCCGCTTGCCAGACGACAGGTTGCGCACATTCACCCGAGCATTTTCCACGGCATCGTGCTCAGCGGTTCCGCGGCTACGAATTTCCACGCCGGCGATGCGGGAAATGAGCGTTACGGTGTCGCCCTTTCGCACGCTGAAGGCTTGCCGAAGCTGGTTCGGACGCAAAATCTGGCCGGCTCGAACAGGGCGGGCCAGCCTGCGGCCGATGACGGCCTCGGTATCTTCAAAGTGGCCGTAACCGACATCGCTGACGGCTTGCCAGCGCAGGCTGATGTCGGAGGCGCTGACGATCTCTCCACTGGCCAAACTGCGGTTGAGCACCACCAGTTGTTTTTGCTGGCTGATGGTGACCGGAACATACAGGGCCCACGAGCCAGGGCAGCTCACCCGCACTTGCATACGCTGGCTATAACGCGCGGCGGATGCGACCGGGGTGTCTTTACAACGTGGCAGGCTGAGACGTGAATCAGGTAGCCGCGCACGGATATCCAGTTTGCCTTCGCCGGCCTGGCTGCGCGCATAGTCGCTGGCGACTTGCTCGATTCGCTGACGCTTTTCCTGCTCTGCGGCATAGGCGAGATCACCCAGGAACAGCCACACAAAGACAATCCAGCACAGCAGGGATATCCAGTGGAGGCAGCGTATGGAGATTTCTCGCATTGTCATGCTCGCAGCCATGCAATTGGCGTGCCCTGGCCGTGCCTGTCATTTTCTTGGCATGGCTTGTGGCGTAGGCTGAGAGCCGGGGTGAGGAAGGGTCAGGTCAACCTGTGTGCGTTTACGGCGTTGTACAGGCGCAATTAACCGGAGGTTTTAATATGAAGTATCTGATCTATGTGGCCCTGGCCGCAGGCGTATTGGGTGGTGTGGCCAATGCCGCACCAAAAGGCGAAGAGTTCAAAGCGTGGTGTCAGGCTCATCCGCAGGACTGCGAAGCGGCCAAGAGCAATTTCCGGGAAAAGGCCAAGCAGGCCAAAGCCTGGTGTCAGGACAATCCTGAGGATTGCAGCGAGGCCAAACAGCGTTTCAAAGACAAGGCGGCTGAGCGTAAGCAATGGTGTCAGGACAACCCGGCCGAATGCGAAGACGCCAAGCAGCGCTTCAAAGACAAGCGCGCTCAGCGCAAAGCCTGGTGTCAGGAAAACCCCGAGCAATGCGATGAAGCGCGCCAGAAATGGCAGGAGCGGCAGCAGTAGGCCGTCATAGCGCCACTATTAAAAGTGCCAGCTAAGGCTGGCTCTGGCGAGCCGGCCTGAGGCCGGCTCAAAGGCGCGGCCGCCGAATGCGTTGATGCGAATGTTGTCGGCGTATTCGGTGTCCAGCACATTGTCGATTGCCATCTCCAGCCTGAGCTGTTGCCGGGCGCTGCGTAACAGCGTCCAGGCAGCGGTCAGATTGGCGCGCAGATGGCCTGCAACGTTCACTGTATTGAGATCGTCGGCGTAAAGCGCATCCCGCGCGATGAGATGCAACGCAAGGGTCAGCTGTTGCGTCCAGTGGTATGCACCGCTGAGGTTGAGGGTTTGCCGCGGCAATCCGGGCAGGCGTTTGCCATCCAGCTCGCCGTCAGCATATTCGGCGATCAGTAGACTGTAGGCCAGATTGGCTTGCCAATCATTGACGGACCATTGCAGTGCAAGGTCAGCACCGTAGCGCTGGCTGCGTCCGCCGTTGCGGTAAAAGCTGCGCCCAGGCTGGTCTTCGAGCTCGAAGGATTGCAACTCGTCATCGCTGCCGATCAGGAAGGTCACGAGTTCATAACTCAGTGATGCTGTCTGGCCGAGCCAGCCAAGCTCGAGCCCGTGTGAGCGACTGGAATTCAGGTCGGGATTGAAGCCGCCCCCAGCAGGGTTGGCCAGCTCACTGATGGTTGGTGTCTGGTAGGCCGTTGACAGGCGTAGGTAGGTCGTATGTGCGGCGTTTTTGTGGCGCAAATTAAGATCGCCACTGAGGTCGTTGAGCTGGCGTTCGCCGCTGTCATTGCCGTCGCTCAGGAAGCGGTCGCTGGTCCTGAGTGTGAGCCAGTCCTGACGGACCCCGGTGCTGATTTCCCAGCGCTGGCTGATGGCCAGGCTGTTGCGCAGGAACAGGCCGAGAACCTGGGCCCGCTCACGTTGCTCCAGGGTCAAATCGCCGCGTTGACCGCCGGGATTGTTGTCGTAGCGCTGACGGTCGTCGGCTTGCCATTGGCTATCGATGCCGACGCTGAAACGTTGTGGCCGATCAAACACAGCCTGGTGCGGCGCTGACAGTGTCAGGCCGAGACCTGCAAAGCTACGCTCAAAGGTGCTTTGTCCACCATTGCTGAACGGCAGCCGGTTGGCGAAGTCGCGCTGGCCCAGATAGGCCACGCTGTCGATATGCCACCTGTTGTCCAGCGTTTTGTCCCAGCGTGCATGCAGGCGTTGTTGCCGGATCGTTTCGCCGGCATTGAATTCGACATTGGCGGCGCGGGCGGCCTCACGATCACTTCGCATGTCGCTGGCATTAAGCGCACCCGGATCCAGCGCATCGACCTGCAGATCACTGACGCCAAAGCTGAACTGTGAGTCCGCGCCAGCGTAGTGCCCATTGAGGTGCGACCAACGGGCATCGACATGACTGTGGTCGCGCGGGCCGTCAAAGTGGGACTGCGCCAGTGACGCCCTGAGTGCCGTGCTTCCGATGGCGGTACTGTATTCAGCGCGCGCGCTGCGCCCGCCGTCCCCGCGACTTTCCGCTTGCAAGCGTGCCTCACCGGCTACGATCGGGCGGCTGTTCAATGCCACGACACCGCCACTGGCGTTGCCAAACAAGCTGGAGCTGGGCCCGCGGACCACGCTCATGCGGTCAATCAGCTTGAGATCCAGCAAATCCAAATCACTTTGCCCGTCAGGCAGAGTCAGCGGCACGCCATCAAGACTCACACGGATGCCGCGTACGCCGAATGCGGCCTGTGCACCGAAACCGCGAATCGACACCCGCACGCCCTGGGCGGCGTTGTCATTGTTCAGGGCGAAGACGCCGGGGCTGAGGTTCAGCCATTGCGCCAGACTGCGGTGGTCGGGTGCGATGAGATCGTCCGCGGCGATATGGCTGATAGCCAACGGCGGCGCCTCCGGGGCGTTGACGGTCAGGGTATCCAGGCGCGCCGGTTGCGCCAGCGCCGGGCCGACCAGCATGGCGCACAGCCATGCCGGTCCTGCCGCGACGCGCTTACTGCGCCGCGTCACGAGCAACCAGATCGTGGCTCAGCTTGGCCAGATACTGACGGATCAGCTCAATCTGTTCTGGCGGCAGCAAATGACCGAATGGCGGCATGCCTTGCACCGCACGTGCGCCAGACACGATGTTGTGGAAGTCTTCATGGGTTTGCGCCGACATGTAACGCAGGTCCGGCACCAGCGGGCTGGAAATGGCCGCGACCCCATGACACACCGCGCACACGCCGTGATACAGCTCGCGTCCCATGGCCAGCTGCTCAGTCGTGGCAGTTACCTTTGGAGGTTGTGGTAGGGGCAGTGGCTCGAGCTTGGCTTCGGGCAGCTTGGCCTTGCCACCGAGCTTGTAGGTCAGCACGCGGGCCTCGGCCGGCACCCGCACCTGCGGTTGCAGGGCCGAGAAGGCGAGGGCATAGACGCCGCCCCAGCCGGACAGCACGGTCACATACTGCTCGCCATCCAGCTCATAGCTGATTGGGGCAGCGACCACGCCGGAGTTGGTCGGGCTCTGCCACAGCAGTTCGCCGGTGTCGGCCGCATAGGCTGCAAAACGGCCATCTGCTGCGCCCTGGAACACCAGGTTGCCGGCGGTGCTCAGAGTGCCGCCGTTCCACGGCGAAACCAGATCCTGCGACCAGGCCGCTTCCTGCTTGACCGGGTCCCAGGCCAGCAGCATGCCTTTGGTGGTCTGGCCGATGGCACCCAGAGCATCGGGATCATCCGGAAGGTCAATCGGCGCGGTGCCCACGTTCCACAGGTTCAGCGCCACCTGCGGGGTGGGGCCGTCAGCATACAGATTGGCCGTCACTAGCGCGGGTATGTAGACCAGCCCGGTCTGCGGATTGAATGACATCGGATGCCAGTTGTGCCCGCCCACCGGTCCCGGGGTGATCAGCTTGGGTTCGGTGCTGTAATCGGCCGTTTCGGTGACCTGCGGACGGCCGGTTTCAGGGTCCAGGCCCGAGGCCCAGTTGACCGGAACATAATTGTTGCCGGAGATGAACTCGCCCGTTTCGCGGTCGATGACAAAGAAAAAGCCGTTCTTGGGCGCCTGCATCAGCACTTTGCGTGGCTGCCCCTCGATCTCAAGGTCAGCCAGGATGATGTGCTGGGTGGCAGTGTAGTCCCAGGAATCGCCGGGCGTGGTCTGGAAGTGCCAGACGTATTCACCGGTGTCGGGTCTGAGCGCCACGATAGAGGACAGGAACAGGTTGTCGCCCTTGCCCTCGGAGCGGTACTTGATGTTCCAGGGCGAACCGTTGCCCACACCGATGTAGAGCAGGTCCAGTTCGGGGTCATAGGCCATGGAATCCCATACCGTGCCACCGCCGCCCTGCTCGAAATAGGTGTCGCCATGCCAGGTTTTGCGCGCCATCTCCAGGGCTTCGGACTCGGGGCCATCCGCCGGATTGCCGGGTACGGTGTAGAAACGCCACAGCTGCTCGCCGCTGTCGGCGTCATAGGCACTGACATAACCACGCACGCCCAGCTCGGCACCGCCGTTGCCAATGATCACCTTGCCGTCGATCACGCGCGGCGCGCCGGTGACGGTGTAGTTGCGGTCAGGATCGACGGTCATCACGGACCACAGCTCCTTGCCGTCTTTGGCATCCAGGGCAATCAGGCGACCGTCGTAGGCGCCGACAAACAGCTTGCCCTGCCAGGCCGCGACGCCACGGTTAACCGGGCCGCAACAGCCGCGCCCGGCGGCCGCTTTCGGCACTTTGGGGTCGTACGACCACAACAGCTTGCCGCTGCGTGCGTCCAGCGCGTAGACGATGCTGAAGGCGCCGGTGGCGTACATCACCCCGTCGATCAGCAGGGGCGTGGCTTCTGTGCCGCGCGGGATGTCCAGTTCGAAACTCCAGGCCAGACCCAGTTGATCGACGTTTTCGGCGTTGATCTGGTCGAGCGGCACAAAGCGCTCCTCGGCGTAGGTGCGACCGTGACTGACCCATTGGTCGGTGCGTGCGTCTGCATTGACCAGCCGCTTGCCGTCAACGGCTGCGGCGGGTTTCGACGAGGATGGGGATGACGGGGTGGTGGAGTCGGTGGACTGTCCGCAAGCGGCCATCAGGCCAGCCACGGTGACCACCGACGCGACGAGGGCGCGGTGCATAGGGTTTCTCTCCTCCTGCTGTAGTTATCAGCGGACGCTGAGTGTCGTCCGCTGTGAGCAAAGGATACACCTGTCACTTCATTCGCGCAGCGTGCTGTTTTCAGCGCACGTTGGGCGTGTTTTTTTAGCTCTGAAGTCGCCGCAGCCGATCCGTCAGCGTGCTGATGGCCTGGCTCAGCGTGTGCTGCTGACGCTCGTTGGCGAGGCTGCCATCGGCATTAAAGGCTTTGCCCGCGCTGCCAACGCTGAGCTTTTCCGGCATCACCAGCATGCCCAGGTTGTCGAGCAACTGACGGGTCAGGGCCAAGCTGCGCAGGCCGCCCAAGGCACCGGGCGAGGCTGAGAGCGCAAGCGCCGGTTTGCCGCGAAAGGCGTCAAGCCCGGCAATGTCGCCATCCGGACGCGACATCCAGTCCAGCGCGTTCTTGAGCAATGGGGTGGGGAAGCCGTTGTACTCGGGCGAACACACAATCAGCGCGTCGGCGTCTTCGAGTACCTGGCGCAGCTGGCGGGCGCCGGCCGGGATCCCCTCGGTGGCTTCCAGATCCTGATCCATGATCGGAATATCGAGAGCGCGAATGTCGGGTAGCGTGGTGCGTAGCCCCTGCGCGCTGGCGATGCTGGCCACGTTCTCAGCCAACTGGCGGTTGAGCGAACCACGGCGCGAACTGCCGACCAGAATCAGTAGGTGATGCGTATTTGTCATGTGCAGGGACTCCGGGTTGCGAGGTTCAGCGCGGCAGTGGGATGAAGTCGTCTTCATCGCCCGCCACCTTGGGGAAGCGGCCCTGCGTCCAGTCCGCTTTGGCCTGTTCGATACGGGCCTTGCGACTGGATACGAAGTTCCACTCGATGTAGCGCGGCCCGACCGGCTCGCCACCGATGATGGCCAGACGTGTGTCTTGGCTGGCTTGGACCACGATCTCATCGCTGACGCCGGCTTGCAATATCGCCATTTCGTATTGCTCGATAACACTGTCCTGGGCCTGCAAACGCCCCTGCGCAACATACACTGCACGTTCGCGGGCGGCGGGCAGGGTCAGTTGCTGCCCGGCTTTGAGTTCGGCCTCGATATACAGGGTGTCGGCAAAGGTACGAACCGGCGAATGCACCCCGTAGGCCTGCCCCATCATGACCCGCACCGCCACGCCATCGACCTTTAGGGCCGGAATATCAGCGGTCGGGTAGTGATGGAAGGCGGGTTCGGTTTCCTCATCGTCCTGTGGCAAAGCCAGCCACAGCTGCAGGGCGTGCAGGCGGTGTGGCTGGCCGCGCGTGGCGGCGCGTTCGCGTTCGGAGTGCACGATGCCGCGCCCGGCCACCATAAGGTTGATGTCGCCGGGGCGAATCACCGCCTCGCTGCCCAGCGAATCGCGGTGCAGGATTTCGCCCTCGAACAGGTAGGTCACGGTGGCGATGCCGATATGCGGATGAGGGCGCACGTCAATGCCATCGCCGGCCGCAAAATCGGCCGGTCCCATGTGATCGAAAAAGATCCACGGCCCGACCATGCGTGCCTGAATTGTGGGCAATGCGCGACGTACCGAGAAACCGCCCAGGTCCTTGTCGCGCGGGTGAATGATGCGGTCAATGGCGCCGCAGGCCTGCGAGGCCTCGCAGCGCTCAATCGGATTTTTGCTGGTGGTGCTCATGGTCGCTCCTGGCGGGGCGCGTATGGCGCGCCCCGCTTGGGTTTACTGGGCGGGCAGGCGGCCGAAGTCGCCATTGTTGAAGTCGCTGATGGCCTGCATGATGTCCTCGCGCGTGTTCATCACAAACGGGCCATAGCCGACCACCGGCTCATCAATCGGCTCGCCGCTGAGGATCAGCAGGGTGCTGTCGCTGTCCGCACGCACCCGGAAGCTCTCGCCCTCACGTCGAAAGACAGCCATTTCCGAGTCGTGCACGGCCTCCTCATCGTTGAGGGTGATATCACCATGCAGCACCACCACAGCCAGGGTGTGTCCGGCGCTGACGTCAAGGCTCAGCTCGCCGCCTGTCTGCATGCGCAGATCCCAAACATTCAGCGGCGTATGGGTCATTGCCGGTCCTGTGGCGCCGGCGTATTCGCCGGCAATGACGCGCAGCGTGGCCTGCCCATCGGCCAGGGTCAGCTCGGGGATCTGCGTCTTGAGCAGGGTCTGGTAGCGCGGCGGGTTCATCTTGTCGCGGGCCGGCAGATTGACCCACAGCTGAACCATCTCCAGTTCGCCACCTCGCCGGGTGAAGGCTGGTGAGTGAAACTCTTCGTGCACCACGCCAGCGGCAGCGGTCATCCACTGCACATCCCCAGGGCCGATGTGGCCGCCACCACCGGACGAATCACGGTGATCGACTTCACCGGCATAGACCAGGGTGACGGTTTCAAATCCGCGATGCGGATGTTCACCCACGCCACGCGGTTTTTCGGCCGGCTCAAAGTGGGCCGGGCCGGCATGGTCCAGCAGCAGAAACGGGCTGAGCAGGCGGCCATGGTCGTTGTAGGAGAACAGTGAACGCACTGGAAAGCCATCGCCCACCCAGTGCTGGCCGGGGGCGCGGTAAACACCACTGATTGTCTTCATGATCAACTCCTGTACGGGCGGGTGACGGGCACCTCGCAAGACTATGAGCGATTATGTTGGCGAGACGATGTTTGCGGTAGATGGATAAAAAAGACTTATCGTTCTTCTGGTGCAACGATGTGGCGGCTTATTCGTCGCTGAAGCTGTAGCGCTCGCGTATCTGTTGCTGACCAAGATCCTGCATCAAGAGGATGTTCCAGGCCGCCAGATCCCAGCGTGCACTGAGAAACTTGTCGTCTGTGCTCTGTTCTGCCTGAGCCTCGAGCATGCTCGACAGCCAAGTCACCCGGCCATGAAAGCGGGCTTTGTCGCTGACATCGTCAATCACGCGGGTCAGCGAGGTGGCATTGCCATCACTGTCGTAGGTGATGATCAAAGTGGTGTCCTGGAGAAAATTCACTTTCAGCTCGTCGCGGCGGTCGGACAGCTTCTGGGCCATGTATTTTTCATTTTTGTACAGCTGATCACGCACCAGCTTGCGTGTGAGCTTGGCCAGCGCAAAACCGTCCACATCAATGATGGGCAACAACTTGGCGCTGTCGATGACACCGTAAAGACCCTGGGCGGGTAGAAAAATGCGGCTGCTGTTGCCGTCGTCCTCAGCCCGAACCAGACAGGCTTGCTCAAAAGCGTCCAACGCGCGGCTTTCGGAATTGAACAGGGTCAGTGTTGCATCCCGCGCGATCAGCTTGAACGGGCCCTCGGGGCACAAGGTCTGGGCGAAGCTGGCATCGACCAGACTGGGTTCTATGATCACAGCACGGGTATAGGCCAGCATGACCTGTTCGGCATCCAGCGGCTTGAAAAGGTCGCTGGTCAGACAGCGGGCCCAACTCATCGAGGCCTCAGCGCTGCCTTGTTTGCTGGCCCTCTCAAAGGTTTTGCAGGCATCAAATTCCGGCTTGCGCGAGGCCAGATCACCCGCCCGATAGCACTCGGCGACTTGCACGCCGGCCTGCGGCAGGCTGTGATTGAACGCGATTTCGAACTGCTTGCAGGCTGCGGTGGTTTTGCCCTGGCGCAACAAGCGCTGACCAACGTTATAAACGGCCAGCGGGCTACCAAACATTTCGCCCAGGGTGTACATGTCCTGGATCAATGTGGGCGGCGCTGCCTGTTGCTGGCGCAAGCTGTCTGCAAGGCTGGCATAGCCACGATAGTCGCCTTGCTCAACCGCTTGTTCGGCAGCTTTTTGGGCGGCTTTGGGCTGGCCGGCCAGAGTCAGACGCTCGGATGTTTTGTAGGCGGCGCGCTTGGCGCTGTCGTTGATGCCTTCACGGGCATAGTGCATGCGCAGGCTGCGCACGGCTTTTTCATCCAGGCGCAGCGCGTTGCGGTGGAGCAGCGAAAGGCCTAGTTCACTGTTCTTGCTCATGCCTTGGCCATTCAGGTAGCACAAGGCGAGCTGATAGGTCGCATCCAGATGGCGGCGTTCGGCGGCGCGTTTGTACCAGCGGCAGGCTTCACGCCGATTGGATGCGGCGCCATCACCAAACAGGTTCATGTTGCCGAGTTGATACATCGATTCGACATGGCCGCGTTCGGCGGCGGCGCTGTAGTGTTCGCGCGCCAGACGGAAGTTCAGCGGCGTGCCTTTGCCCTGCTGGTACATATAACCGAGCGGGTAATGCAGACCGTCGTCACCCCATTGAAAGCGGTGCAGTGCGTGGCGAAAGGCTTCATCGAAGCGCTGCTGGCGGAACAGCCGCAAGGTCTCTGCCTGGCTGACCTCGGGCGGAGCGCGCCCATCATCGCGCGCGCTCACGGTCTGGATGGGCAGCAGCAGTCCAAGCCCTACTATCAGGGCCGACAGGAATTGGCTCAGGCGGACGAATCTATCCATGATCGCACTGCGAAGGTTTGCGCCATTGTAGCTTGGCCCTCGTGCTGTTCGGTTGGCAAGCGCCCTCAAGTTTGCGGCGAGCCAGCCGATGAACCCTGCATGACAAGCAATCTGTTCAGCAATATCAACGAAAGCACACGCCTGGCCGGTTACAACCGCTTGGCATTGCTGCTGTTTCAGTTGGGTGAGAAGCAACTCCACGGCATCAACGTGTTCAAGGTGCAGGAAGTTGTGCCTTTGCCCCCGCTGGTTGCCGTGCCTGGTGCCAGTGCCCAGGTTCTGGGTCTGGCACGTATTCGGGCGCGCAACATACCGGTGCTGGATATGGCCGCAGCCATAGGCAATGGACCACTGGAACAACCGCGTTACGTGATCGTGACCGAATTCAATCGCTCGGTTCAGGGCTTTGCGGTGTCGGCTGTGGATCGCATCATCAATGTCGATGTTGCAGCGGTGCACCCGCCGCCGCGCGCTGGCGAAGCAGACAGTTATCTGACCGCGATCACGCGCTGGGGTGAGCAGCTGATCGAGATCGTCGATGTCGAACGCATCCTGTGCGATGTGATCGGTGAGCAACGCTCGGCCGAAGCGGTGGATGGGGTGTCTCTGAGTACCCTGGCCGCCGGGCGTAAGGTGCTGGTGGCGGACGATTCGCGGGTGGCACGCTCGCAGATCGCGCGCACGCTGGAAAGCCTCGGGCTGGAGTGCATTCTGGTCAACGACGGGCAGGAAGCCTGGCGCATGCTCAACTCGCTGGCCTCGCAGGGGCCGATCAACGATCAGTTACTGATGCTCATCTCCGATGTCGAGATGCCGGGCATGGACGGATACCGCCTGACCACCGAACTGCGCGCTGATACGCGTTTTGCCGAGCTGTACGTGATTTTGCACACCTCGTTGTCCGGGGTCTTCAACAACACGCTGGTCAAACAGGTCGGGGCCGACCGGTTTATCGCCAAATTTAATGCGGATGAGCTGGGCCAACATGTGATGGAACGTGTTCGCGGGCTTGGTGCGACTCAGGAGCACGCGGCCTGAAAACACGCAACGCATTGTTGCGAATAAGAAAAATTTAGAGGTGGGCGACTGACGGTTTCCCGCCGCATGATTCCGTGGCACGGGCCTTGCCTCGCTGTGCGCAAGTTCGACGCAGGAGCCATGGCATGGCCGGCGATATTCTCAACAGCGCGCTGTACGGCGATTTTGGCAAAGCCCTGAAAGTGCACAGCCAGCGGCTCGATGTGCTGGCAAACAACCTGGCCAATGCGGACACGCCCGGTTTCAAGGCGCGCGACATCGATTTTCGTGCTGCGCTCAGTTCGGCCCAGTCCGCGCGCGGCGATAACGCGGCTCTAGCGACCACGCACAGCGGGCATCTCGGCGGCACCAGCGATGTGCAAGCCAGCCTGCGCTGGCGCATTCCCAGCCAGCCCGCGGCCGATGGCAATACGGTCGATTCCGATCTGGAACAGGCGCGCTTTGGTGAGGCCGCGATGCGCTACGAAGCCACGCTGCGCTTCGTTGATGGGCGGGTCAAATCCATGCTCACCGCGATCACCGGCCAGTAGGAGGCGCCATGTCCAGCTTCAGTATTTTTCAGGTTGCCGGTTCCGCCATGGCGGCGCAGTCGGTGCGGCTCAACAGTGTCAGCAGCAATCTGGCCAACGCCGATGTGGTGGCGGCCAAACCGGAAGACACCTACAAAGCCCGCGTGCCGGTGTTCGAGGCACGTGCCAACGGGCAGGGCGTTGGGGTGAAGGAGGTGGCCGAGTCCACCGACGCACCGCTGAAGCGCTATCAGCCCGGACATCCGCTGGCCGATGAGCAGGGTTATGTCTACGCCCCCAATGTCAGCGTGGTTGAAGAGATGGCCAACATGATCTCGGCCGCGCGTTCCTACCAGAGCAATCTCGAAGCGGTGAACACCGCCAAATCGCTGATGCTCCACACCCTCAACATGGGCCGCTGATATGCAGGTTACCGATAGCACCAGCAGCGCGGCGCTGGCCGCCACGCCGAAAAGCTCACAGCTGGGCCAGGAGGATTTCCTGACCCTGATGATCACCCAGTTCCAGAATCAGGATCCGTTCAAACCGATGGAGAACGGCGACTTTCTGGCGCAGATGGCGCAGTTCTCGACGGTCAGTGGTTTGCAGGAACTGAATGACCGTTTCGACACCCTGGCCGCCAGCATCAGCGGTGACCAGGCTCTGCAGGCAGCCAGTCTGATCGGTCGCGAAATTCTGGTTTCGGGTGATGTGGTCAGTCTGGATGCCGAGGGCCAGAGCGTGGATCTCGCCGTGGTTACCCAGGGCGCCGGCGAGGTCATCGTCGACGTCAAAGACGACAGCGGTCAGCTGGTTCGCACGCTGTCGCTGCAGGCCGATGCCGCCGGCAATCAGCGCTTGAGCTGGGATGGCCAGAACACCCAGGGCGAGCCGGTAGAGGCTGGCCTGTACCAATTTGAAGCCCGCATGAATGGCGGTGACGCCATCGGCGTGCTGCTGGCTGGCCGGGTCGACTCTGTCGGTCTGGGCGGCAGTGACGGCACCCGGTTGCGCACCGAGCAACTGGGCGAAGTGAGCATGAGTGCCGTGCGGGCACTGTACTGAATACGCGCGAAGGAGAATCATCATGACGTTTCGTATCGCACTGAGTGGCCTGAATGCGGCCGCATCCGAGTTGTCGGTCACCGCCAACAACATCGCCAATGCCAACACCACCGGTTTCAAGGAATCGCGGGCGCAGTTTGCTGATCTGTTCAATTCCAGCGCGGTGGGTTTGTCCGACACCCAGGTGGGGGGCGGTTCACGCCTGGCCGGGGTGCAGCAGTTGTTCACCCAGGGCAATGTCAATTTCACGTCGAACGCGCTGGATATGGCGATCAACGGTGACGGCTTTTTCACCCTGTCCAATGAGGGTGCGCTGAGCTACACCCGCGACGGCGCTTTCAGCGTCGACAGTGACGGTTTCCTGGTCAGCAAGGAAGGCTTGCGCCTGCAGGGTTTTGCGCCGACGCCGGGCGGCAATTTCAACACCGCCTCGCTGTCGGATATCCAGCTCTCGACGGCCAGCAGCTCGCCGCAGGCGACCTCGCTGCTCACCACCACCCTGAATCTGCCGGCCAATGCGGCCCAGCCCACGGTGGCGCCGTTTGATCCCACCGATGCGGACAGTTTCAACCATTCCAGCGCGGTGACGGTGTTCGACTCGCTGGGTGATTCGCACACCCTCAACACCTTTTATGTGAAAACCGCCAACGCCAACGAATGGGAGCTGCAGGTGACCCTGGATGGCGCCAGCGTCGGTGCCGCCACACCGGTGACCTTCGACAGCAGCGGGCAGCTCACGGCTCCGGCCAACGGCGACCTGAGTCTGCCGCCGATCGCCCTGAGCAATGGCGCGGCCGACCTTGATCTGGATATCGATCTGGATGGTGTGACCCAGTTCGGCGACACCTTCTCGGTCAACAGCATCCGTCAGGATGGCTACGCCAGCGGGCGTCTGGTGGGCATTGAAGTCAACGACGAAGGTATCGTGCAGGCGCGCTTCACCAACGGGCAGACCACCGCACTGGGGCAGATTGCCATGACCCGCTTCGCCAATGCCGAGGGTTTGCAGGCCCTGGGTGACACGGCCTGGGCGGAAACCTCTGATTCCGGCACGGCGCAGCGTGGCGTGGCCGGCAGCAGTGGCTTTGGCGGCATTCAGTCGGGTGCGCTGGAGGCCTCCAACGTGGATCTGACCGAGCAGCTGGTCAACATGATCACCGCGCAGCGTAACTTTCAGGCCAATGCGCAGATGATCACCACCGCGGATCAGGTTACCCAGGCCGCGCTGAACATCCGCTAGGCACGGCGCTAGATCATGGATAAGTCCCTCTACGTTGCGATGACTGGCGCTCGTCAGGCCTGGGATGCCCAGACCGCGGTCAGCCACAACATCGCCAATGCCTCCACCGTGGGTTTCAAGGCGGCGCTGCTCAACGTGGAATCGCGTGAGGTCAGCGGTGATGGCTTTCACACCCGGGTGCATGCCCAGGCGCGCGCGGCCGGCTTTGATGCCAGCAGCGGTCATCTGATGCACACCGACCGCGCGCTGGACGTGGCCCTGGCCGATGATCACTGGCTGGCCGTGCTCGGCAGCGATGGCGAAACCGCCTACACGCGAGCCGGCGATCTGTCGGTCAATGCGCTGGGCCAGTTGCTGACCTCATCGGGGCAGCCGGTCATGGGTGAGGGCGGGGCCGTGGCCCTGCCGCCGTTCAGCGCCATTGAGGTGGCCGGCGACGGCACCTTGTCGATCATCCCGGAAGGCGCAGGCGCCAATCAGATGGTGGTGCTCGACCGGCTCATGGTCAGCCGTATTGAAGGTGCTGATCTGGATCGTGGCAGTGATGGCCTGTTCCGCCTCAAAGGCGACGCCGAGGCCACGCCGGCGCCGGGCAAGGTGCTGGTCAGCGGGGCGCTGGAAGCGTCCAACGTCAATCTGGCCGAGTCACTGGTGCAGATGATCGAGCATCAGCGTCGTTTCGAGATGCAGGTGCAGGCGATGAAAACCGCCGATGAAAACGCCCGGCAGAGCGCCGGACTGATGAAGCTCGCCTGAGGCGGGCAAGGAGCGTAAGACATGAGTTCTTCTTTGTGGGTTGCCAAGACCGGGCTGGATGCGCAGCAGACGCGCATGACCGTGATCTCCAACAATCTGGCCAACACCAACACCGTCGGTTTCAAGAAGGGGCGTGCTGCGTTCGAGGATTTGCTGTACCAGAACGTGCGTCAGACCGGCGCCCAGACCTCGCAGCAAAGTCAGGCTGCGGTCGGCCTTGAACTGGGCACCGGGGTGCGGGTTGTGGCCACCGAACGCAATTTTGCCCAGGGCAATTTGTTGCAGACCGAAAACCCGCTGGACATGGCCATCAACGGGCGCGGGTTCTTCCAGGTGCTGCTGCCGGATGGCACCCAGGCCTACACCCGCAACGGGGCTTTCCAGCTCAGCGCCGAAGGCCAGCTGGTAACCCCCAGCGGCTATGAAATTCAGCCCGGCATCAGCGTGCCGGCCGACGCCCAGTCGCTCAGTGTGGCCTCCGATGGCACGGTCAGCGTTCAGCTGCCGGGCCAGGCCACGCCGCAGATTATCGGTAGCTTGCAGGTCGCCGATTTCATCAATCCGGCCGGGCTGCAGGGGCATGGTGAAAACCTCTATCTGGAAACCGGCGCCAGCGGACCGCCGCAGACCGGCACGCCGGGGCTGGGTGGTCTGGGTTCGCTGACTCAGGGCTCGCTGGAATCCTCCAACGTCAATGTGGTGGAGGAACTGGTCAACATGATCGAAACCCAGCGTGCCTACGAACTGAATTCCAAAGCCATCGCCGCGGCGGATCAGATGTTGGCCTACGTCAACAACAACCTGTAAGGCGGAGGACGGCATGTTTGCAAGCTCCTGTCGCGCTGTTGCCGCTGTGGCGCTGCTGGCGCTGGGTGGCTGCGCCAGTTCGTCGGCGGTGCGCCCGGAGCCACTGCCGCAACCCGATTACTCAGCCCGCGCGGCGGCACCGGCGGACGGTTCGATTGCCATGCGTGGCGGTGGTCTGTTCTGGTTCGAGGATCAGCTCGCAGCTCAGCCGGGCGATGCCTTGACCGTGATCCTGGCTGAGCGCACCCAGGCACAGAAATCGGCCCGCACCAGCACCGGCAAGGACCAGGATTTCTCCTTGTCGCTGCCCATGTTGGGTGGCCGGGTCGATGACCTGGGCGTGGATACCGATATTTCCAGCACCCGCAGTTTCGAAGGCTCGGGTGATTCCAGCCAGAGCAATTCACTCAGCGGCGAAATCACCGTGTTGGTGACCGAACGCCTGCCCAACGGGCATCTGCGTGTGGCCGGCGAGAAGATGCTGCAGCTCAACCAGGGCCGCGAGTACATCCGTCTGACCGGCATCGTGCGCCCGGAAGACATCAGCCCGGAAAACCGGGTGTATTCAACCCGCATCGCCCAGGCCGAGATTTCCTACAGCGGATCCGGCGCGTTGGCCCAGGCCAACGCGCAGGGTTGGCTGGCGCGGTTCTTCAATTCCCCCTTGTGGCCGTTCTAGGAGCTCGCCATGCGTAGATTTCTGATCGTGATCCTGATGCTGACGCTACCCGGCATGGCCGCGGCAGAGCGGCTCAAGGATCTGGTTTCGATCCAGGGCGTGCGCAGCAACCCGCTGATCGGCTACGGCCTGGTGGTGGGGCTGGATGGCACCGGTGATCGCACCACCCAGACGCCGTTCACCACCCAGAGTCTGGCCACCATGCTGCGTCAGCTCGGCGTGGCCATGCCGGAGGGCTTGAATCCTCAACTCAAGAATGTGGCCGCGGTGGCGGTGCACGCTGAACTGCCGGCCTTTTCCAAGCCGGGCCAGAAGCTGGACGTCACCGTGTCCTCGCTGGGCAATGCCGGCAGCCTGCGTGGTGGCAGCCTGCTCATGACCCCGCTCAAGGGGGTCGACGGCCAGGTCTATGCCGTGGCTCAGGGCAGTCTGGTGGTCGGCGGCTTTGGCGTGGACGGGCGTGACGGCTCGCGGGTTTCGGTCAATGTGCCGAGCAGCGGGCGGATTCCCAACGGGGCCAATGTGGAGCGGGTGGTGGCCAGTGGTCTGGCCAGCGCACAAGAACTGGTGCTGAATCTGCATCAGGGTGACTTCACCACCGCACGACGTATCGTCAACAGCATCAATGGCATGCTCGGGCCAGGTCTGGCCCATGCGGTTGATGCGGTCAGCGTGGCGGTGCGTGCGCCGCAATCGCTGGACCAGAAAGTGGCCTTCATTTCGGTGCTGGAAAACATCGAAGTCGAACCCGGTGATGCCCCGGCGCGGGTGGTTATCAACGCTCGCACCGGCACCGTGGTGATCGGCTCACATGTACGGGTCATGCCTGCTGCGGTGACCCATGGCTCGCTCAGCGTGACCATTCGCGAAGGCGCCCAGGTCAGTCAGCCGAATGCCTTCGGTCGCGGTGAAACTGTGGCTGTGCCGGATTCGGAGATCACCGTGGAGCAGGGCGGCAGCCGCATGTTCCTGCTTGAGGCCGGGGTCAATCTGGACACCATCGTGCGGGCGGTGAATCAGGTCGGTGCGGCGCCGGGTGACCTGGTCGCGATCCTCGAAGCGCTCAAGCAGGTTGGCGCCTTGCGTGCCGAGTTGGTTGTGATCTAGCGCATGAGCGTCAACGCCGCCAAGCTGGCCGCAGCGGGTGCGCAGCTGAACGCCGCAACCGCCGACCAGAACAAGCCGTCGGATGCCCAGGCGGCGGCGCGCCAGTTTGAGGCGCTGTTCGTCAAGCAGCTGCTTTCTCAGGTCAAGATCAGTGGTGGTCTGGGTGGTGGTGACAATGCCCGCAGCGACATGCTCGATTCGATGTGGCGCGACCAGATCAGTCGCCAGATCAGCGAGAGCGGCCAGGGTTTGGGCCTGTCGGCCATGATTGCGCGCCAGCTCGGTGGTGGTGAGGACGGGCGCTTTGCCGCGAGCCGGCCGCTGGTCGATCTGCGCGCCAGCGGCAGCAGCGGTTTCGGGCTCAGTGCGGCGCAAAACTATCTTTCCGATCCGCCGGCGTTTTCCCGCGCCGAGGATTTTGTCCGCACGGTCAAGCCGCATATTCAGCAGGCCGCCAGCCAGCTCGGCGTGTCGCCGCAGGTGCTGCTGGCCCAGGCCGCGCTGGAGACCGGTTGGGGGCAGCACATGCCGGTCGATGACAGCGGTCGGCCGTCCTACAACCTGTTCGGTATCAAGGCCGATGCTTCATGGCAGGGCGCGGTGGCGACGGGCGCCACGCGTGAGTTTGATGGTCAGCGCATGGTTGCCACCGAAGATGGCTTCCGACGCTATGACAGCTATGCCCAGAGCGTGCAGGACTACGTCAATTTCATACGCAGCCAGCCACGTTATGCGCAGGCGCTGGCGCACGGCGGCAACGATGAAAATTTTGTCCAGGGCCTAAAGTCCGGTGGGTATGCGACCGATCCACAGTATGTAGAAAAGATTTTTGACGTGGCGCGGGGTGAAACCCTGGGCAAACACTGGAATGCGATATGAGCGGACTCCTTGGCATCGGCACATCGGCTTTGCTGGCTAACCAGCGTGCTTTGGCCGTCACCGGCAATAACATCGCAAACGCCAATACCGAAGGTTACAGCCGTCAGCGCGTGGACTTTTCCGCCCGCCATGTGCCGGGCCAGATGCTCGGGCAGGGGGTTGAGTCCGGCCTGATCGAACGCTACACCGACAGCTTTGCCAATCAGCGCCTGACCCAGAGCGTTTCCAGCCATGCCAGCGTCGCCAGTGGTGCCGATCTGGCCGGGCGCCTGGATTTGCTGCTGTCCGACCCGGCCACCGGCCTGAGTGATCCGCTGCGCGCGTTTGTCGATGCGGTGGATGCCTGGGCGGCTGATCCCAATGCCACCGAAACCCGGGTTCAGTTGCTCGGCCAGGCCGAGACCATGGCCCAGCGTTTTGGCCAGGTTCAGGACGGTCTGGACAGCTTCACCCAGGAGATCAACACCCGCGTCGGCGGCGCCGTGGATCGCATCAACACCCTGAGCCAGAACATTGCGGAGCTGAACGACCAGATTGCCCTGAATGGCGGTCTGGGTAGCGGGCAGCAACCCAACGGGTTGCTCGACGAACGCGATCGTCTGGTCAACGAACTGGCCAGCCTGATTGATGTGCAGACGGTGCCGCAGGACGACGGCAGCCTCAATGTGATGGTCGGCAACGGCCAGGGGCTGGTGGTCGGCAAGCAAACCAGCCTGATCGGCATTGAACCCGGCGCGACGCCGGTTGATCCGGTCAGCGTGACGGTGGCGGGTTCGGACATCAGCGCGCAGATCAGCGGCGGCGAACTGGGTGGCCTGATGGCTTTTCGCCGCGATGTGCTGGAACCGGCTCAGCAAGATCTGAGTGCGCTGGCCCAGGGGCTGGCGGATACGGTCAATGCGGCTCAGGCGGCTGGTGTTGATGCCAGCGGCGTGGCCGGCACCGCCCTGTTTGCCACCAGTCCGCCCTCGGCGCGACTGGAGGTTCTGCTGGATGATCCACAGGCCCTGGCCTCGGCGCCGGCAGGCGCCGCTGCGGGCAGTGGAGACAACAGCAATGCGCTGGCCCTGGCCGATGCCTTGCGAAGCCCGGCGGTGAACGGTTTGTCCTTGCAGGATGCGCATGTTGCGCTGGTGTCGGGTGTGGGCAGCTCGGCGCGTCGTCTGGAAGCCACGGAAACCGCCGAAGCGGCGTTGATGGCCAACAATCTGGAACTGCGAGATGCCGTATCCGGTGTCAACCTGGATGAAGAGGCCGCCAACATGCTGCGCTACCAGCAGGCCTATCAGGCGGCCGCGCAGATCATTGCCACGGCCAACGAAATGTTCGAATCGCTGCTTGCAGCGGCGCGCTAGGAGGGCATCATGCGGGTCACCCAATCCATGCTCTATCGCCAGACGCTGGCGACCCTGAACGAGCGTCAGGGCAACATCATGCGCGCCCAGGACCAGATCGCCAGTGGCACGCGGCTGAATCAGGCCAAGGATGATCCCGTGGCCATGTCACGGGTGATGCGCAATGACGACATGCTGACGACGCTGAAGCGACACGATGCCAACATTGCCTCGCTGTCCTCACGGCTGAGTTTTGTCGAAGCTGAGCTGGGGAGTGTTAGCGATCTGATGCACCGTGCGCGTGAACTCATGATCAGCGGCGCCAATGCCACCCAGTCTGCGGAGTCGCGCAGCACGCTGGCGCTGGAAATGCGCGCCCTGGGCGAGGATTTGCTGCGTATTGCCAATGGTCAGGATGGACAGGGCCGTTACCTGTTCGCCGGTCAGGATGATGCGACCACGCCGTTTGTTGAGGCCGCAGGGGTGAACTACCAGGGCGCGACCAGCGCACGTCAGATTGCGGTTGATCAGAGCGCCACCATGGCCAATGGGCTGACCGGTGATGCGGTCTTTTTGAACGGCCCGGCTGGTGATCTGTTTGCCATGTTCGATGAGCTGGCAGACACCCTGGAGATGCCCACGCCCGATGCGGCCAGCACGGCTCAGCGCAATGCCGATATGGATGCAGGCCTGACGCGGGTTGATGACGCGCTCAACCATGTGCTGGATTTGCGCACCGGGCTGGGGGTGGATCTGCAACGGCTGGACACCGCCGCTGAGCGGATTTCTGCACTTCAGATCAGTGTGCAAACGGATTCATCCGGCCTGCGCGACACCGATGTGGCGCAAACCCTGTCGCAGCTGGCCCAGGAGCTCACGGCGCTGGAAGCGGCGCAGAAAACCTTTACGCGTATCCAGAGTCTTTCGCTGTTCAACTATCTGTAACGACAGTTTTTGTCGCGTTCATCGTGTGAGAGGATCAATTCACGTGACCAGCGGCGATGAACTCAACCTGCCGTCCGGAGTAGACTGATCACTGTCGAAAGTCGACCAGGAGAGCGTGAATGATCCAGCTCACGGTGAATCCGCATACGCGCATTCTGAATCTGAGCATTGATGCGCCGTTGGCGTCCGTCAATGTGCGTCAGGTGTCCGATCATGTCAGTGCCGAGGTACAGCGCGCTGCCGTTCCCTTCAAAGGCATGTTGATCAGTGCTGCGCAGTTCCCGCCGTGGCGTGATTTGTCATCGTTTCTCGACAATCTGCGTGCAGTGCGTGAGCAAAAGGACGACTTTGCCCGTGTGGCGGTGCTGACCGAGGCTTCGCCGGCGGTATTTGCGGCCGCACTGGGCAATTACTTCTCCAATGCTGAGATCGATCGTTTCGCGCCACATGATGTGCGTCGTGCCGAGGCCTGGTTGGCTTCCGGGCCGGTCGCAGATAGTCCCGCTATAGACACCGAAGTCGCACCTGAAATCAGCGAAGAACCTGTGGATATGCAGGCCACAGGTGTTTTCGAGCTCGAGGCCGGGGAAACCCAGAAGGGCGAAGAAGACGACTGGTTCGTGTAAGCCTGGCTTGCCCATGTCCGTTGCCTGGGTTAATGTCCGCCGCCTGTTCCTTATCTCACTGAATCCGCAACCCATGCGTTTCAACCTCGTGTCCGTACTCGTCAATGTGGTCCTGGTGGTCGTCGTACCAACCGGGGGCTTTGGCGTGGGTAACGGAATGAGATAAGCGACCACCACACACTACAAGCCCCCGGCTCCGCAAGGATCCGGGGGTTTTTTTTTGCCGATGAAAACAGGACCTAAACATGAACGGCGCACAATTCATCCTTCAGGCGTTTCGACAGCATCATATCGATACCGTGTTCGGCTATCCGGGCGGCTGCATCATGCCGCTTTACGACGCCCTGGTAGACGCGCCAGAGGTCCAGCATGTGTTGTGTCGGCACGAGCAGGGTTGCGCTCTGGCGGCTGATGGGTATGCCCGGGCCAGCGGTCGGCTGGGTGTGTGTATCGCAACCTCCGGCCCTGGGGCGACCAACCTGGTCACCGGGGTGGCCAATGCGCAGCGCGATTCGATCCCGCTGCTGGTGATCACCGGCCAGGTGCCGCGCTCACTGATCGGCACCGATGCGTTTCAGGAAACCGATGTGCTGGGTATGAGCCTGGGGCTGGTCAAGCACAGCTATCTGGTGACCGACCCACAAAGCCTGCCGGCGATCATGCATGAGGCCATCGAACTGGCTCAAAGCGGACGCCCCGGCCCGGTCTGGGTGGACCTGCCCAAAGATGTGCTGCTGGCTGAGCTGGCCGATGTGGTGCCGCGCCCATCTGCGCCGGCCCCGCCATCGAGCACGCCCGATCTGAGCGATGCCTTGAACCTGCTGCGGGCGGCACGCAAGCCGCTGATCTACAGCGGTGGCGGGGTGCGCCTGGGGCGGGCTGAACGAACGTTTCGCCGTTTTGCCGAAGCCGCAGCCTTGCCCAGCGTGGCCAGTTTGCATGGCCTGGGTAACCATGGCCGGGACGATGCTCTACATCTCGGCATGCTGGGTATGCATGGCTCGCGGGCGGCCAATCAGGCGGTCCAGCAAGCTGATCTGCTGCTGGTTGTCGGTGCTCGTCTGGATGACCGCGCAACCGGCGCGCTGTCCGGTTTTGCGCCGCACGCCAAGCTCGTACACATGGACACCGACGCCGCCGAGTTCAACAAGCTGCGTCGTGCCGAGGTGTGTCTGAACGGTGATCTGAATGCGCTGCTGCAAGCTTTGACCCAGGCCCTGCTGGAGCAGCCGCTGAGGGTGGATGAGTGGCGCAAGCAGTGCCGCCAGTGGCACGCCAGCGGTGGTTTTTCGGTGGCGAGCCAAACCGTGCCGGAGGCGCCTATCCGCGGTCCTCAGTTCATTCGCACGCTGTCGCGTCGCGCCGACCCGCACAGCTGCATCACCTGTGATGTGGGGCAGCATCAGATGTGGGTGGCCCAGCATTACCGCTTCGATCATCCGCGCCAGCACCTCAGCAGCGGTGGTTTGGGCACCATGGGCTTTGGTCTGCCGGCCGCCATCGGGGCTCAGTTTGCCGCGCCTCGGGGCATGGTCATCAACATCAGCGGGGATGGCTCGTTCATGATGAACGCGCAGGAGTTGGCCACCCTGGTGCGTTACCGTTTGCCGGTCAAGCTGATCATTCTCGACAATCAGTGTCTGGGCATGGTGCGCCAGCAGCAGGAGCTGTTCTACGCCAACCGGGAAAGCCAGATTGATCTGGATGACAACCCGGATTTCGTGGCCCTGGCCGAGGCGTTTGGTATTGCGGCACGACGCATTCAATGCTGGCAGGAGGTGGATGCCGGGTTGAATGCCTTGCTGACCGAGCCAGGCCCGATGCTGCTGCATGTGGCCATCGCCCGCGAAGACAATGTCTGGCCCATCGTCAAACCGGGGGAGAGCAATCAGCACATGCTGGATGGCGCCAGCTTGGCGCAGCCCGCGCAGGTGGCCGCGTGATGGTCAGCGCTTATCAGCTGCAGGTGCAGATGGCGCCTGAGCCTGCGGCGCTGGAACGTCTATGTCAGGTTATTCGCATCCGCGGCTTTGAACTCAGCGCTTTCAGTGCCGAGCGCACTGAAAGCGGTTGGTCTATTGGTTTCACCGTGCATGGCACCCGTCCACTGGCCACGCTGCAGTCCCAAATCGACAAGCTGCACGGTGTAAAGACCACCCAGGTTGACGGCAGATGAGCGGCCTTGCGAGGTTTGCAGCCTTACGCCGCCAGTGCGGGCAGGCGCCGGCCGGTTACCCGAATGCGCAGTCCCATTGGCTGGGTGAATGGCATGGCCACAATCTTGGGTTTGTCTTTTCCGGGCACCAGTTCAAGATCGAAATGATTGACCCAGTAGGAGACCATTTCCTGGCAGAACAACGGGCCGATGGCGGCACCGGTGCAGCGGTGTGCGCCTGAACCGAAGGTCAGCACGGCGCGCTTCAGTTCGGTGGCGTTGTCACCCAGAAAACGCTCGGGGTCAAAACGCTCGGGTTCAGGGAACAGGGTCTCATTCATGTGATCACTGGAGATCTGAATGAGCACCTGGTCGCCTTTGCGCAAGGTGTAACCCTTGTACTGAAAGTCCTGCGTGGCGTAGCGCATAACGATAGCGCCGGGCGGATTGATACGCGTGGTTTCCAGAAATGCGGCGCGCAGGTACTTTTGCTTCATCGGGTCAACATGGCCATCGGCCTGCTGGGCCAGTTGCTGGTATTCCTGCCGTACCCGAGCCAGGCAATCTGGGTTGCTTAGCAACCGATAGAGCATGGATGTCGCCGCCGACGCGACGGTGTCATAGCCGGCCAGATACGCCGCCAGCGGGACGATCTTGAGATCATCGTCGTCCCATTGGTCCATGCCGGCTGGTGGTTCATGGCTGAGATATTGGCCCACCAGCGTGCTGGCCTGTAATGCGGGATCTTTGCGCACGCGCGCCACCAGCTTCAGGGCGTGCTTGTTCATACGCTTCTGGGCCGCTCGATAACGCGGGTTGTTGAGTGCCAGCCACAGCGGCACGTGCCCGTAGGTGGCCATGATCAGAGTGTGAACGACAGTCGACAAATCTTTGCTGGAGAAGGGAAACGGCTCGCCATTCAGGACGTTTGACAGGATATCGACGGTTTGTGATTGCGACTCGTGCAGAGGGTCAAACTCATAACCCGCGTCCCAGGCCTGCACATGACGGCTGACACAATCGAAGACTTCATCACGCCGATCGCGTTCCAGTCCGCGGTTCAGGAAACCGCTGTGCAGTTTGCGGAAAGAACGGTGCTGAGGGCCGTCGAAAGTGCCGGGCAGGCGACTTTTCACGGCCTTCATCAGCACTTCCATCGAATCCGTAGTGCTGAGCAATTCGTCGTTCTCAAGCATGCTGATGGCGTCGAGTCCACTTAAGACCGTCATGTCGACACCCAGGATGCGCAAGCGAAAAACGTCACCGTAGGTTTTACGTGTGCGATTCAGAAAACCCACAACATCACCGGTGAATTGACGGATAGGGCCAATCAGCGGTGTTGACTTGATCAGTGGCGCGCGCCGACCAGTACCTGCGCCAAGGGCGATCTGGCCTGAAGCCATAGCGGCATAAGGGCAGGTTTGGGCGCGCGGATCTGAGGTGGTTTCAGGGCTCATCTTTTTGTTCCTCCGGAAGATGGCGGCTGGCATGTGTTCTGTAGAGTACAACAAAAACAAAAAAATGTTGCATCATCGCCGGGGCCGGGCACAGCGCTGTCAAAGAGGCCTGATACGCATGTGTTGTCGCGCCCAAGGCGCCGTGTTTGGCTAAGCTGTCCGGCTCGAACCGCCAAATCCCGTAAATCGCGCATGACCGCAAAACAACGCAATGTTCGTAAAGCTAAGGCTGATACACGTGAGTACGCCAAGGTCAAACAAGTCATGGTGGAGGCGGCTGTTGAGCTGATGGCCGGCGAGGGGTTTCGCAAGTTTCGCTTCGAACAGCTGGCCGAAAGAGTTGGCTATAACCGCGCCACGATCTACCGCTACTTCGACAGCAAACGGGATTTAACCAGCGCGGTGATGATGGCGCTGATGCAGGAGATCACCGCCGATATCATCCGCCAGACTGCGGGTAACCACGTCACCCGGGAGAGCTTCACCGAATCGCTCTACCAAATCGTCATCAAGCTGCGCACCCATCCTAGGTATGCCATCGTCATGGATGCGCACAACATCGAAACCTTTGCCCGCTTGTCGCGTGAGTATTTTTCGGACATCACCACGCGCATGTTGGAGAAGTTTCTGGTCGCCGATTCAGCGCAGCCCATGTTGAAACCAGGCCTCAACATGCATGAAACGGTCGACTGGTTGATGCACCAGATTATTTCCTACGGCTTTCTTGGGATTCCTGGCGATGACCCGCAGCAGCAGAAAAGCTATCTGAACAAGATGGTTGTGTCGGTGATTCTGGATTGAGGCGGAGGCGCGGCAGGTTTGCGACTTTAGCCGGGGTGAAGGCGTGAGCAACGCTGCGCAGCCGCTCTGAGCTAAGCTTTTGCCGGCTGCACTGTGGCCATATGGCTGCGCCGATAGGTCTCCGGTGGCACCCCAAACCAGCGCTTGAAGGCGCGCCGGAAGTTGGCGCTGTCGTGATAGTTGAGCAAGCTGGCTATCGCCTCCACCGAGAGCTGATCCCGGCACAGGTAATCCGCCGCTTGCTGCGATAGCACAGCATCGCGAATACGGCGAAAACTGGTGCCTTCCTTGTCCAGCTTACGTGCCACGCTGCGTTTGCTCATGAACAACTCTGCGGCGGTTTCGTCTTCGCTGAGCAGGCCCGGTGGGCGTGACAGCATCAGCTGTTTGACGCGGGTTTCGAAGCTCGGCGTTTGCGCCTGCATGTTGGCCAGCATGGCCTCGCATTGCTGCAACGCGAGCAGGTAGTTCTGGTGATTGGCCGAGGCATTGGGAATGCGTGCAACGCTCATTGGCAGGCTGATGCTCAGGCAGTTGGCAGCAAACTCTGTTGTGCCGGTGAGGTGCTCGAAATACAGCGCCTGATAGGTCGGTGGCGGGTAGGGAAAGGCAAAGCTGGCTTCATCCACGCGCCGCCCAACAATGATCTCGGCAACCGAGCAGAACATGCCGGCGATGGCCTCGCACAGGCAGCGGTGCACGGCCGGATCGAGCGTGTGGGCAAAACCGACATCGCAGATCAGCTGATCTTGCTGCTCGCTGAGTTGCGCCCGGGCAAAGCTCAGTCGGGTCGGCACAAACGTGCAGATGGCCTGCAGGGCCATATGCAGATTCGGACTGCTGTAAGCCATGAAACCCATGGCGCCATGACTGAGTGGGGTCAGCCGTTGACCCAGCCTCAGGCCGAGCCCCGGCTCAGCAGTCAGGGCCAGGGCATTTTCCAACAAGCGGATCTGCTCGCCCGGTGTCAGCAGGCAGCGCTCGTCCAGCAATTCCTCGACCTTGAGCGTTGTTCCGGCCAGTAATGTGGGCAGGCGTTTTGCCGACAGGCCGAGCTCGCGGGCCATCAGGCGCGAGTAATTGGCCGGGATGTGGGCATCGGGTTTAGGCATGGCGCCGGGCGCAGGTCGTGTCTTGAAATGACCCCAATATGGCAAAAAATGACCTCAAAGGTCCAGCTTGGCTGACCTAATCTGGTGGCTTAACCACCACCTGGATTCTCGTGTATGGGCAAGATCACTTTCATTGAGCATGACGGCGCAGAACATGTCGTCGCACTCGAGGCCGGTTCGTCACTGATGCAGATCGCCATGGATCACGACATTCCCGGTATTGACGCCGACTGTGGCGGCTCCTGCGCATGCGGCACCTGCCATGTCATCGTGGAGGCGGCCTGGGCCAGCCAGCTCGGAGCCATGGCCGCCGATGAGCAGCAGCTGCTCGACATGACGCCGGAGCGGGCTTCGACCTCGCGTCTGGCCTGTCAGGTGCAGGTGACGCCAGACATGGATGGCATGGTCGTGCGCCTGCCTGAATTTCAGATGTGAACGCGGAGCACAACACAATGTCGATTTACAGCCGGGCCGTGGATGCGGCCTACACCCGCGCGATCAACACCACTTCGCGATTCGTGCCCATGCACTGGCAGATCCGGGCGATTGAACAGCTGATCAAAGCCAAGCGCATGACCCTGGGCGAACGCCCGGTGCCCCGTTTCGTTGAAGAGGTCTTGCCCGAGGTTGAGGCCGTGCCACTGCACGAGATCGATGTGAGCAACCCGTTTCTCTATCGACAGGGCAAGTGGCAATCGTATTTCAAGCGCTTGCGGGATGAAGCCCCGGTGCATTTCCAGGCCGAAAGCCCGTTCGGGCCATTTTGGTCGGTGACCCGCTATGACGACATTCTGTTCGTCGACAAGCACCACGAACTGTTTTCGGCTGAGCCCATCATCGTGCTCGGCGACCGCCCGGAAGGCATGGCGCTAAAGACCTTCATCGCCATGGATCCGCCGCGGCATGATGTGGAACGCCAGGCGGTTCAGGCGGTGGTGGCGCCGAAAAACCTCAAGGAGATGGAAGGCCTGATCCGCCAGCGCACGCAGGAGGTGCTGGATGACTTGCCGCTTGATCAGCCCTTTGACTGGGTTGAGACGGTGTCCATCGAACTGACCGGCCGGATGCTCGCAACCCTGCTCGATTTTCCTTATGAAAAGCGCCACCTGCTGACCTACTGGTCGGACCTGATCGCCGGCTCGCCGGAGATGACCGGCGGCGCGTTTTCTGACAAGTCGGAGGTCTTTTCAGCCGCGGCCGACATGGCCCTGCATTTTGCCCAGCTGTGGCGTGACAAGAAAGCGCGTCACGCCGACGGGACGCCGCATGGCTTTGATCTGATCAGCCTGATGCAAAGCAATGCTGACACCGCGAACTTGATCGATGAGCCGCTGGTGTTTCTGGGTAATCTCTCGCTGCTGATTGTTGGCGGCAACGACACCACACGCAATTCCATGACCGGCGGTGTGCTGGCCATGCACGAGAATCCTGCCGAGTTTGAAAAGCTCAAGGCAACCCCCGGCCTGATTTCTAACATGGTGTCGGAAATCATCCGCTGGCAGACCCCGCTGGCCTACATGCGACGGGTTGCCAAGCAGGATGTGGAGCTGGGTGGACGGACCATCAGAAAGGGTGATCGCGTGGTCATGTGGTACGCCTCGGGAAACCGCGATGAACGCAAGATCGACAACCCCGATGCGTTTCTCATCGACCGCAAGGGGGCACGCAATCATCTGTCGTTCGGCTTCGGTATTCACCGCTGCATGGGCAATCGTCTGGCCGAGATGCAGCTGCGCATTCTGTGGGAGGAGCTGCTCCAGCGTTTCGACCGTATCGAGGTTGTTGGTGAGCCTGAACGGGTGCAGTCCAACTTCGTGCGTGGCTACGCCAGAATGATGGTCAAACTCAGCGCCAAGGCCTGAAGGTTGACGGCGTGCCGCGAGGCACGCCGCAGTCAGGCTAGCCGAACACCACCATGCATTGTGTGCCGCGCAGCAGCAGATTGCCATTGGGGGCGTACAAGGAAACGGTCTGGTGGGTGTAGCCGTCGCTGGCTGCATCCAGCACCACTTCGCACTCCCAGTCATTGAGTGCGTGGCCGGACACCGGCTCGCTGGTGAAATTGAGCATCCAGGTCATGGTGCTGCCCGGCTTGAAGCCCTTTGGCCAGCTCAATCCGATGGGTGGGGGGAAGTCGGCAAGTGCCAGCACATGTTCGAGTTCGGTGCTCGGTGCTTCATCTTTGAGGGCCAGCCGGTACAGCTGTTCGCAGTCATGCTGGCCGGAGCCCACCGGGTTGCCCTTGAGCATGCAGACTTCAAGATTTTGCAGGAAAGCCGGGCTTATGCCTTCCATGTAAGGCCATACCAGTGATTTATCGGCGCTGACCTGACGGGCGCGGACCATGTTGACCACGGATTCGCGTGGTCGCCCGAAAATGCCCATGAAGGTGGCGTGGAGCTGCTCATCCTTGATCAGCTCAACCCGAATCTGGCGCGTGTTCTTGCTGCTGCGGATCAGCTCTGCCCGACATTCGACCTCGCCCTCAACCGGGGCGATCAGGGTGGCCTGCAAGGTGCGGATGGGCAGGCCATCACTCAGGGGCTGCATCGCCTTTGCAGCGAGTACGGCCTGAAGGCCGCCGTAGGTGCTGCGTCCTTGCATCCAGCTATCGGGGATGCGGGCTTTAAGGCCTTCGGTGGTGGTGGCAACGGAATTGAGGAACTGCGTCAGGGTCATGTGGGTCTCTTCTTGAGAAAACTGAGCGGCCCGCGCCGGAGGCCAGATGGTCCGGCGCGAAGCGGCGTCAGGGGATGGTTTTGAGCCAATTGGCAACGGCTTGACCGATCTCGGTGGGGGAATCTTCCTGAATGAAATGGGCGCCTTTGACACTCACTTCCTGCTGGTTGGGCCAGCTGCGGCAAAACTCGCGTGCGCGTCCGGTCAGGATCGAGCCGGGCTCGGCGTTGATGAACAGTTTGGGTATGGTCGATTGCGCCATGAACTGGCCGTAGGCCTCGACCAGGGCGCAGATATGCGCCGGTTCGCCGTCAATAGGAATCTGTCGTGGCCAATTGAGGGTGACTTGGCGGTCGTCCGGGTTGAGAAAGGGGCGACGGTACTCGTTCATCTCCTCCTCGCTCAGCGTGCGCAAAATGGCGCTGGGCAGCACGCCTTCGATGAACATATTGCGTTTGAGGATCAGGTCTTCGCCCTTATCAGAGCGGAAGCCTTTGAAAATGCCGGCGGCGGATTCTGGCCAGTCAGACCAGCTCACGGGCATGACCACCGCTTCCATGTAGGCGATGCCACGCACGGACTGCGGATGCAGGCGTGCCCAATGAAAGCCCAGCCCGCTGCCCCAATCGTGAATCACCAGCGTGACGTTGTGGGTCAGATCAAGGGCCTGCAGCAAGCCGTCGAGATAGCTGTAGGCACTCTCAAACGAGTAGCGCTCCGGCCCCATCTCCACCGGCAGCTTGTCGGAATCGCCCTGACCGATGAGGTCAGGTGCGATGACGCGACCTGAGTTACGCAGCTCCGGAATGACGTCACGCCACAGATAGGATGATGTGGGGTTGCCGTGGAGCAGTACGATGGGGTCACCTTGACCTTCATCGATATAGGCGATGTCGCGTCCATTGACGTTGATGCGTTTCTTACGGCTTGCAAATTCTTCAGCCATGGGTGTGGGTCTCCTGGGTCGTGAGATAGCCCAAGCCGATGAGGGCGAGGGCGTCTGCGAGGGTGCTCCAGATTTCCTCGCGCGGTGTGCGTTTGCGACTTTGAACGCGCACGCCTTGATTGATCAGCATCAGAATCTGGGCGGCTTGCCTGGGGCTCAGATCCGAATGCCAGCGGCCCTCTTGGCGGGCCGCCTGCAGGGCTTGTTCGAAGGCCTTTTCGACATAGCCGAGCATCTGGGTGGCCAGTTTCGACAGTTCATCGTCGGTATCGGCAAGCTCAAGTATGGAATTCACCAGCAAACAGCCGTTGTGGAGGCGATCTTCCGGCACGTTCATCAACGTGACTGCGAAGAACGTGTGGATCAGTTGTTCAGGCCGGGTGTCGGTATCAACAGGCTGGATAGCCAGATCCGCCGTGCGTTGCCCGAACAGTTTCAGACACTCGATGAACAGGCTGCGCTTGTCGCCAAAGCTTGCGTAGAAACTGCTGCGTTGTATGCCCATGGTGTCGAGCAAGGCCGCCAGCGAAGTGGCTTTATAGCCTTGCGACCAGAACAGTTTCATTGCGCGTACCACTGCGCGATCGCGGTCAAATTCGAGGGGGCGGGGCATGCCGGTCTCAATGAGGTTACGGAGTTACTGTACCAATCGGTACAAAAATAGCAATCAATCGGTTTGAGCCTGGCCGTGGCGTCAAGTGTCAATACGTGAGTGCCACCGTGACGTCTAATAGGCGGACAAAATGTGATTACAGGGGACATCCACCATGACAAGCAGTGATCAGCCCAGGCCCGCCTCAGGCGCCTCTTTGAGTCGGTTTATTCAGCCCGCGGTGCGCAGCTGCTTTGCGCTATTGGTTGCAGCGACAATGCTGGGCTGTGGCGATGACAGCGCCGCCGGAAATGGCAGCTCAGCGCTTAAACAATGGCCGCCTTCGCAGCAGGGCGAGGATCCGCCGGCCGCGCCGGATGCCGTGTCACAGGTGGTCGGTTCGACCGCGGCCTTGCTGGATCTGCTGCCGACGGATGTGGTTGTACGGCTTTTTGATCCGGTGGCTTTCGGCTACACCATCAATGACATCACAGACCCGATTATCGTTGAGCATATGGTGCGCTCAACGCTGGCCCAATTGCAGGATGGCTCGCGCCTGGATCAGGTTTATCACTGGTACGGCCACCCTTATGAAAACCAGGCTGTAGCGCTGGTTCCGGTCGAGTTTGAGAACCGATATGGCACCCGTCTGCATGGTGAAATTGTGCTGCCCGGGCGCGCAGCGATCCCGCCGAGTGATGGGCCGTTTCCGGTGATTCTGGCGCTTGAAGGGTTGAACACCAATACCGCAATGTACCGCTGGTGGCATCGTTTGTTTGCCGACAACGGCTATCTGGTGTTTGCCTTCGATTTCAGCGGGCAGGGGCGTTCGGATGACGAAGTCAGCGGCGATCCGGGCAACAACCTGCACGATGCGCAAGACGCCATGCGCTATCTGTTTGAAGCATCGCCGGTGGCCAGTGTGCTCGACCGCGACCGCTTCGGTGTGATCGGGCACAGCATGGGGGCGGCGGCAGCCTTGCGCGTGCAAGAGCAGGAAGCCAGCGATGCTGCTGAACCCAATCCTGTGCCGGTCAAGGCGGTTATTGCGGCAGCGCCGGTGTTCGAGTCGGTGTCAGCCAGCCCGATTCCGGTGATGATTCAGACCGGTGATCACGATGGTCCGATTGCCCCTTTGCCGTTCGTGAATCCGGCGGTGGTGCGCCCGCTGTATGACAGCCTGAGCGCGGACCGGGCCTTCATTGTTGGCGAAGCTGCAACCCATGGCATGCACACCAATTACCCACTGATTCCGACCTCGACCTGGGGGCGTGAAATCGCCGAAGACTTCTCACTGGCCTGGATGGACTATTACCTGCGTGGCGACGCCTCGGCGCTGGCCGTGCTGGAAGGCGGGCATCCGCATCTGTCCTATCTGCATGACAGTCTGACCCGTATCAACGGGCATGAGCAGAGCTATCGCGGCGCGGGTTTACTCACGCTTGATTAGGCCACAGGCGGCCTGCTGATTCAGATCAACTGGAGTTTGCGCGCGTAGGCGGCAGCCGCTGTTCTGCTGCCTACGCCAATTTTTTCGTAGATGTTGTGCAAGTGCCACTTGACGGTGGCCACTGAGATCAGCAGCTCGTCCGCCAGCTGCAGGTTGGTCAGGCCGGCGGCGACCAGCTTGAGGATCTCGGTTTCGCGCTCGGTCAGCGGCTCGATCTCGTCGCGCCCGTCGGTCAGCGGTTGAATCGCGTTGTGGTTGTCCGGGTTTTCGTTTCTGAGCAGGGCAATCAGGCGTTGTTCGAACTGGCGTTTGAGCTGGTGTTCCTCACCGGCGTAGGCGCTGCCACGCTTGCACTGGATCGACTCCAGTATGTCCAGCATGGTGCCGCCGGCGGCAATGAACGGGTAGGCGTGATTGTGCGGAGCCGCCAGGTTCAGAGCCCGGTCCAGTTCGCGCTCGGCGTCGCCCTGACGCTCGCTGGCCCACAGGGCGATGGCACGCAGGCAGCGGATCTGCTGGAGCACAAGAATCTGCTCGGCCTGAGTCGCGGCCTGCAGCGATTTGAGCAGCTTCAGGGCGCTGTCGGGCTGACCCTGGGCCAAGCACAGCTTGGCTTCGGTGTAGCGTGACAGCACGCTGATGCGACTGCGCATCTCGTCGCAAATCAGCTGGCTGCGTCGATCATCCGCCAGCCCGCTGCTGATGAACAACTCGGCTGCGGTTTCGGTGTCGTCGTCATGGCGCAGGCGCAGGTCAATCTCTTCTGCGGCGAGACTGAAGTGGAGCATGAGCTGGGCAGCGCCCAGGGCCGTCTCGCGCCCTTGTTTGAGCACTTCGCAGGCCGCGCCCAGTTCGCCGCTCCAGGCTTTCATGCGCGCTTCGTTGCGCAGTGCAATCCACAGCGGTTCCTGCGGCCCGAACAAAGCGGTGAAATCCTGCCCGGCACTCATGCAGACGTTGACGGCGGCAAAGTTGCCGCGCTGGGTTTCGGTTTCGGCCTTGATGATGGCGGCCATGGCGAACATGTATCGGTTGGCATTGGTGCGTTCGCCAACGTGGCGGCTGGCACGCTCGGCACTGTCATGGGCGGCCTGAATGCGGCCGCGTTCGACATTGGCCAGGGCATTGAGGAAGTCAGCCCAGACAATGGCGTAGACCGAACCGGCCTGGCGACCATAGCTGTAGGCTTCTTCGGCGCAATCGGCCGCTTTGCTGATCTCGCCGCGGCTCAGATGGCAGTAGCTGGTTGCGTTGAGTATCGAGGCCAGCAAAAAGGGCTCCGAGGCGGGCAGCTCGGCGCGGATGCTGTGGCACTGATCAAGGCTGCCGGGAATTCTGTCCGAGCAGACATGGGCGATGGATTGAATGACCTGGGCCAGCCAGCGCAATTGATTGCGCTTGTGCGGTTCCAGATCCCAGCTGTCGCCGTGGTCACCGTCCAGCACCTGCACGGCCTGTTCGGCCAGTTTGATGGCCTGTTCAAGGTCAGATGAAAACGCACGTGACCAGGCGTGGTTGAGCAGGATCTCGGGGCGCTGTTGGTGGTACGAAGACGGCAGGCGTCGCATCCAGTCCAGGATGGTGTAGTGGTCGCCCTGGTACTGCGCGATGTCGGGCGCTTTGGTTGCGATCAGGTCCGCCGCACGCTCGTAATGCTCGCCGCTCAGGCAATACTGGATGGCTTCGGTCAGACGGCCTTGTTCTTCACTCCAGCTGGCCGCGATGGCGCACAGCTGCGGGTAGGCGTCGGTCTCGGTGCGGCGCAGTTCGGCCTGCAGAAAGTCGGCGAACAGATGGTGGTAGCGGTACCAGCGCCCCTCATCGTCAAGCGGAATCAGAAATAGATTGCTGCGCTCCACTTTATCCAGCAGCAGGGCGCCGCTTTGATCCTGCATCAGCGCATTGCACAGCCCGGGGGAGAGCCGTGTCAATGCCGAGGTGCGCAGCAAAAAACGCTGAACCTCAAGCGACTGAACGCCGAGGACGGTCTGGAACAGGTATTCGGTCAGGTCTTTGTTGCGTCCGGAAAACGAGGCGATCATGGCCCCGGCGTTGCCGCGACTGCGGCCGATGGCCAGCGCGGCGAGTTGCAGGCCGGCGGCCCAGCCTTCGGTGGTTGCGTGCAGGCTGTCCACCGCATCGGATTCAAGCTCGATGGCGTGCAGTTGCAGCATGAATTCGCTGACCTGGGCGGCATTGAAGTTGAGCGCCTCTTGCGTGATTTCATGCAGCCCACCGGAGATGCGCCTGCGCCCCAACTCCAGGCCGGGGCGGGTACGGCTGGCCAGAATTAGGCGCACGTTGCGCGGTGCATGGGCGATCAGGCGATTCCAGAAACGCAGGATGCTGCTGTGCGAGAGGTGCTGGAAGTCATCGACGAAAATCGCCAGCTTGCGGTCGGTGCGACTGATGCGGGCGACCAGCGCATCGAACAGGGCGTCGTAGTTGCGTGTGGGGTTGGCCTTGATGAAGGCCAGCTCCTTGTCGGCCGCTTTGGGGTCAAACTGATGCAGTGCCGAGACCAGGTATTTGGCGAACACGATAGGTTCGTTGTCATCGGCATCCACACTCAACCAGCAACAGGTGTATTTGTCCTGTGCTAGGCGTTTCGACAGTTCGACCAACAGGGTTGATTTGCCCGAGCCGGCCGGCGCCACCACGGTAACCACCACGCCTTCGCTGTCCTCGCTCAGCAGACCGTCGATCAGCTGATGGCGTGACAGCACCTTGTGCCGGATCAACGGCGCGCGCAGCTTGGTTTCGATCAGTTCATCGCCGCCCATCACGCTGGTGGGCGAGCTCATTTGTGCATGGCGGATGGGCATGAAAGCGCTAAGCAGGAGCCGGGTAGTTTGCTGATGGGCCAGCTAAAAGTATGGGAGCGTAAGCATAGACGGGCAGGCTGATCTTTTTCCCCATCCTTTGATCGGGTTGTTTGCGCGCCAACTCTCCTAGCATGCGTGGATCGGGCATACGCCGATGACTGAGGAGAACACGCGATGCAGACGCATTATTCCAATCTGCTGATCAAAAACGGGGTGGCCGCCATGCTGGTGGCCCTGGTGGCCGGCTTTCTATTGATTTTTTCCATGATCGGTGGGCTTTCGCTCAGCCCGGTGCCGGTGCTTTTTGAATTTGACATGCCCGGCACCACGGAAGGTTGGCGGATTGTGCACCTGGGCATGTTGCTGAACGGGATCATGGCCATCGTGCTCGGTGTGGCCATGCGTGCATATGTGCTCAGCGATGGTCATTCACGTGGCATCCAGTGGGGCACCAGCATCGCCGTGTGGGGCAATTTCTGCTTCTACATTTTCGGCATGTTCGCGCCCAACCACGGGGTCACCCTGGAAGCCAACCGTCTGGGTGAGGCCAGCTTCGCCGGTGCCTTGGCGTTCTTCCCGGCACTGCTCGGCGCGGTCACCCTGATTTATGCCCTGTGCGTGCTGTTTCGGGCCGAACCGGCGGATTAAGCGCGCCTCTGAAAAAACCGGGTCGTGGTGATCTCATCCGGCCTGCAACAGGAGTCATGATGTCCATGCACGACACAGCGGCGCAGGATGCGCCCTCGGCCGACAGCGCTGAACTGGATGCCGTTCTGCGCCAACAACGCAACGCCTATGAACGCGCGCGCAGTCCTTCCCTGATTCAACGGCGCAAAGCTTTGCGCACGCTGAGTCGGCTGCTGCAAGACAATCGCGATGCCATCGTGGCCGCTTTGCACAGTGATTTCGGTCATCGCTCCAGCGATGAAACACGCATCGCCGAGATCGGTGCCACGGTGGCCAATATCGAATTCGCACGGCGTCATCTGGCGGCGTGGATGCGGCCGCGGCGGCGCAGCACCTCCATGTGGTTCCTGCCCGGTGCCAACCGGGTGCAGGCCCAGCCTCTGGGCGTGGTCGGCATCATGGCGCCGTGGAATTACCCGATCAATCTGGCCGTCTCGCCGCTGGCCAGCGCGTTGGCGGCCGGTAACCGCGCGATGATCAAGATGTCGGAGTACACCCCGGCATCGAGCCAGTTGCTCAAGCAGCTGCTGGCCCAGGCATTTGATCAGGACCAGGTGGCTGTTTTTGGTGGTGGTCCGGCCGAATCCGAGCATTTCTCGGCGCTGCCTTTCGATCATCTGCTGTTCACCGGCTCGACTGCGGTGGGGCGCAAGGTGATGGCGGCAGCTGCGGCCAACCTGACCCCACTCACGTTGGAGCTGGGTGGCAAAAGTCCGGTGATCGTGGCCTCGGATTACCCCATGGAAGAGGCGGCCAGCCGGGTGCTGTGGGGCAAGACCACCAATGCCGGGCAGACCTGTGTGGCGCCGGACTACGTGCTGGTGCCGCAGGGCCGTGCGCGTGATTTCGTGATCTGGATGTCGCGCCATTACCGTCAGCGCTTCCCGGACGGGGCTCAAGGCCAGGATTACTCATCGATTATTGACCAGCGCAACTACCAGCGGCTCGGTCAGCTGGTTGAAACCGCTCAGTCGGGCGGCGCTGAAGTGGTGCCGCTGGAGCCGCACACCGAGGCCCTGGCGGCGGCGCGCAAGTTTCCACTGACCCTGATTCTCAACCCCGCGGATGACAGCCGGGTGATGCGCGAGGAAATCTTCGGCCCGGTGCTGCCGGTGCTTGAGGTGCCGGATGTTGATCACGCGGTGCAACGCATCAACGCAGGTGAACGGCCGCTGGCGCTGTATCTGTTCAGCCATAGCGAAAAAATTCAGCAGGCGGTCATGAAAAACACTCACGCCGGTGGCGTCACCATCAACGATGTGATGCTGCAGTACCTGCAGGTTGCGCAACCGTTTGGCGGGGTCGGCGCCAGTGGCTTCGGGCGCTATCACGGGCGCGAGGGCTTCGAAACCTTCTCGCACATGAAAGCGGTTTTCGTGCAGCGTGGGTTCGGACGTTTCACCGGGCTGAAGCTGCTGTATCCGCCGTACGGACCGCTGTCGCGGCGATTGATCAGTTTGATGGGAGGCTAAAGCATGCAGGCATTGTTGAAACCAGACAGTGGTTTTGAATATCAGGTCAGAACCCAGCCGCAGGCGCTGGCCGTGATGGACGAAAAGCATCAGATCAGCTTCCGGCAGCTGGATGAGCACGTCGACGCCGTGGTGGCCGGGCTCAAGCGCGCCGGGCTGGGCGCTCAGGACCGCATCGCGGTGGTCGCCAAGAACCGCTACGAGATGGTCGTGCTGCTGCTGGCCGCGTTGCGTGGCGGGCCGGTTTGCGTGCCCATCAATCGCCGCGTGTCGACAGACGAAATGCTGTGGATTATTGAGGACGCGCAATGTGTGGCGGTGTTTGCCGACGCCCAGTGCGCGCAAGCGCTGGATGCCGGGCTGAGTGCCCAAATCCCCCAGAACCTGCGTTTCTCGCTGGATGAGGGGGAATCCCAATGGATCTGCTTTGCGCGCTGGCTTGAGGGCCAGCAGGGCTGTTCGGCGCGGGCTGTCCTGCCGCTTGAGCGAGCGTATCTGCAGATTTACACCTCCGGTACCAGCGGACGCCCCAAAGGCGTGGTGCTGACCCATGGCAACAGCCTGGGCCAACTCACCGCCATATTGCTCAGCGTGGATGCGGATTTTCGCGCCGGCGAAAGTCTCTACGAGGCGTTGCCGCTGTTCCATGTGGGCGGCGTGTTCGCGAGCCTGTGGGCTTTGAACCGTGGTGTCAGCCTGGTGTTGCGACAGGAATTCAACCCGCAGCTGACCGACGACATGATGGCCTCGGGGACGGTGCAGCATGCCGCTCTAGTGCCGGCCATGATTCAGGCCTGTCTGGCCGTCAGTCAGCCCAACCCGGCCGGCTACGGCAAGCTCAAAACCATTATGTACGGGGCCTCGCCGATATCGCGTCCGGTCCTGACCGATGCGGTGGCGCGTTATGCCTGCGACTTCATGCAGGTTTACGGCATGAGCGAAACCCACAGCGTGATCTCCGCGCTGACCTGCGCGGATCATCGCCAGATCGTGTCCGCCCCGGAATGCCCGCTGGTTGCATCGGCCGGGCGCGCGGTGGCCGGCACCGAACTGAGCATCTGCGATCCGCTGGGCCATGAACTGGCAACCGGTGAGGTGGGCGAAATTCGGGTCAGCTCGCAACATGTCATGGCCGGTTACTGGAATAAGCAGAGCGCTACCGAGGAGGCCATCCGCGAGGGCCAGCTGTGCACCGGCGACGCCGGTTATCTGGATGACAACGGCTATCTGTTTATTGTTGACCGCCTCAAAGACATCATCGTGACCGGCGGTGAGAACGTCTCTTCACTGGAGGTCGAATCGGCCCTGCTGCAGCACCCGGCCATCGATGATGCTGCGGTCATCGGCACCCCGCATGCGCAATGGGGGGAGGCGGTCACGGCGCTGATCGTGAGCGCTGATCCTGATCTGAGCAGCGACGATATCCAGGCTTTCTGCAAGCAGCGCATTGGCCATTTCAAGGTGCCCAAGCGCATCGAGCAGGTGGCCGCGATTCCGCGCAATGCCGCGGGGAAAATTCTCAAGAACCAGCTGCGTCAGCAGTTCTGGGAGGGGCAAGACCGTCGTGTGTCCTGAAAACCAGCCAATCTCATCAGATCCCAGCGCCCAGGCGTTCTCCAGCTTCGCCTACACCCGCGATGCAGGAGTCATCAATCTGCGGCTGAATCGGCCCGACAAACGCAATTGTCTGACGCGTGAATTCTGGCGCGAACTGCCGTTGGCGCTGGCGCAGGCCGAGCAGGACCCGCAAGCGCGCTGCGTGCTGCTCAGTGCCGATGGCGAGATGTTCACCGCAGGCATTGATATCGCCATTCTGCAGTACGTGCAGGGCCAGGGCGTGCAGATGGAGGCGGCGCGCAAGGCCGACTATATCCGGCGTACGGTGTTGTCCCTGCAGGAATCCCTGAACGCCTTGGCGCGCTGCCCGTTGCCGGTTGTGGCCGCCATCCAGGGCGCATGTTTGGGCGGCGGGCTGGATCTGGTCAGCGCCGCCGATGTACGTCTGGCTGAGGCTGCGACACAGTTTGCGCCGATGGAGCTCAATCTGGGGTTTGTGCCTGATCTTGGCACCGTGCAGCGCCTGAGTGCGTATCTGCCGCCCGCTCTGATTGCAGACTGGCTGTTCACCGCGCGGGTTATCGACGGCGCCGAAGCTTTGCGCATCGGTTATGTCTCGCGTGTGGCGGAATCGCCAGAGCAACTGCACGCGCTGGGCTGGCAGGTGGCGCATCAGATTGCCGCCAACTCACCGCTGGCTTTGCGCGGACTCAAGGACACCATGCGTTTCACGCGGGCCCATGGTGTCGATGCGGGGCTGCAGCATGTCGCCGCCTGGCAGGGGGGCTATTTCCCCGGGGCGGATTTTGCCGAGGCCATGCAGGCCCGGGCCGAGCGTCGTGCGCCGCGCTTTGAACCGCTGCCCAATGATCAGTTCGTGTTCGGGGCATTTGATAACGGCGAGCCCCAGGCGTGAGGAACGAAACCTTTCGCCCGGATTTGCTCAAGGGCAAGAACGCCTTCATCGCCGGTGGCTCCAGCGGGATCAATCTGGGAATCGCCAAGAAGCTTGGCGTGCTTGGGGCGCAGGTTTTCCTGATGAGTCGCTCGCAGGACAAGATTGATGCGGCGATTCAGGACTTGCGTGAATTTGGCATCAGTGCGGCCGGCTGCGCGGCCGACGTGCGTGACTACGCGGCGGTCGAGTCCGCCGTGCAACGTTGTGTCGAGGTCTTTGGTCCGCTCGATATCGTGGTCTCCGGTGCGGCGGGCAACTTTGTTGCGCCGGCTGCGGAGCTGTCGTCAAACGGCTTCAAGACCGTGGTCGATATCGACCTCAACGGCACTTTTCATGTGTGCCGCGCGGCCTATGCCCACGTGCGCAAGCCCCAAGCCTGCATGCTCAATATCTCCGCGGTTCAGGCATTCATGCCGGTGCCCGGGCAGGCTCATGTGTGTGCGGCCAAAGCCGGGGTGGAAGCATTGACCAAGGTTCTGGCCATCGAATGGGGGCCGCAGGGCATTCGCGTTAATGCCATTGCACCAGGGCCGGTGGAAGGCACCGAAGGCATGGCGCGGTTGACGCCGACCGCCAAGCACAAAGCCCGCTTTTTACAGGCCATCCCGCTGCGACGCTACGCCGAACTCGACGAGATTGCCGACACGGCGGCTTTTCTGTGTTCGCCCGCAGGGAGCAACTTCAACGGCGAGGTTTTAGTCTGCGACGGTGGGCAATCCACCCTGGGAGGAGGGGGCTTCGCTGCCGCGTGGTCGGGGTAGAACCTGGCCAGGGCCATCCCAAAGATGGGTCACAAGCGCATATTTTGAGCGCATAGTGTGGTTCAGCTGAGCCATAAAAGGAGACGCGCATGAGCACATTGCCTGAGCACCCCATGGATGATTTTCCGGTGCGTCAGCTCACCTTTTCTTTCGATGCAATCGAGTTTCAGGATCCGCTGTGGAGCCGGACCAAGCCGGAATTCTCGATGTTCATCAATGCGTTGGGCATCCACGTGCCGTACTTCGAGCGCTATCTGGTTAAGAGCATGCGCGCGGCCAAAGCCGAAATCACCGATGAACGCCTGCGCCGCGACATCTCGGCCATCATTGGTCAGGAGGCGCACCACGCCAAGAATTTTGTGGTCCTCAACCAGTGGCTGAGTCAGCGTTATCCCAAGGTGGCGCAGTTTGATCAGCAGGCCAAGGATTACTTTGCCGATCACGCCAAATCCGATTCCTTACGCCGCCTGGTCGGTTACACCGCCGGCTACGAGACCTTCACCTTTCTCAGCGGCATGATCGTGCTGCAAAACTTTGAACATTGGTTCAAAGACAGTGATCCGGTCATGAAAGCGCTGTGGATCTGGCACCAGGTTGAGGAAGTGGAGCATGGCGCGGTCGCTTTTGAGGTTTACAAGCACCTCTACGGCGAGCGTGAGTGGTATCGCAAATGGATGATTCTGGTCACCTTGCTGCACATTGCCAAGGAAACCCTGAAAGCCTATATGCACATGGCACGCTGTGAAGGTTGGTTGCGCAACCCGCTACGCGGTGCCGGCAAAATCGGTTATTGCCTGGTCATGCTGGGGCGCTTCGTGAAAAGTGCTTTGCCGGTCTTCAAACGTGGCTATCACCCCAGAAACCATCCCATGGTGACCAGTCGTCAGGATCCCATTCAGATCGCTTGGCGCCGCTATGAGCACGCCGGTGGTGAAGTGCTGGATATCGATCACCAGAAGATGGCCAAGATCCTGCAGGTCGAGGCCGCAGCGGCTTGAGACGTTGCTGGTAATCAGGCTGCTGATAAGGCTTAAGCAGCAGGCGCTCAGCCTGCTGCGATGGTTGCCGAGAAATTAATCGACAACTTGCATTAAAGAAATCCGTAGTCCGGGCGATAACCCTAGCGAACCGGCAACAGGCCCGATGGTGGACTGAGCCGTTAGGACTTCTCTCCCCAACGAGGATGACATCATGCAAGTGATCAACACCAACGTAATGTCGCTGAATGCTCAGCGCAATCTGTACCAGTCAAACAATGATCTGGCCACCTCCATCCAGCGTCTGTCGACCGGTCTGCGTATCAACAGTGCCAAAGATGACGCCGCCGGTCTGGCCATTTCCGAGCGCTTCACCTCGCAGATCCGAGGTCTGAATCAGGCTGTTCGCAATGCCAACGATGGCATTTCGCTGGCCCAGACCGCTGAAGGTGCGCTGGGCGAAGTGGCCAACAACCTGCAGCGCATTCGTGAGCTGTCGGTGCAGTCGTCCAACGCCACCAACTCCAACAGTGACCGTGCAGCGTTGCAGGCTGAAGTGTCCCAGCTGCTGTCGGAAATCAACCGTGTGGCCGACCAGACCACCTTCAATGGGGTCAACCTGCTGGATGGTTCGTTCTCCGGCGCGGTGTTCCAGATCGGCGCTAACGCCGGTGAGAACATCACCGTCTCGTCACTGGCTGACGCCAACACGGCTGCCCTGGGCAGCGTGACCCAGGCTTCCGCTTCGGTGGCTGCCAGCGGTCTGACTGGCTTCGCCTCCGCCATCGCGGCTGGTGGTGTCACCGTCAACGGTGTCGACATCGGTGCGATTGGCTCGGCCTCCAGTGCGGCTGAGCGTGCCGGCCAGCTGGTGGATGCGATCAATGAAGTGTCGCAGCAGACCAATGTCGGTGCCTCCTATGACTCTGCCACTGGTCAGATCACCCTGACCGGCAGCCAGGACATCATCATTGCCGGTACCGAGAATGATGCGACCACCGCCGGCTGGGCCAACGCCACAGTCGCCACGACCACAACCTCCAGCGGTATCGACACTCTGGACATCAGCAGCTACGCCGGTGCCCAGCTGGGTATGCAGCTGGTCGACAGTGCCCTGACCACGATCAACAGCGCGCGCGCTGACTTGGGTGCACTGCAGAGTCGCTTCGAAAGTGTGGTGGCCAACCTGCAGACCACCTCTGAGAACCTGAGTGCTTCACGCTCGCGCATCCAGGATGCCGACTTCGCTGCCGAAACCGCTGCTCTGACCCGCGGTCAGATTCTGCAGCAGGCCGGGACTGCGATGCTGGCCCAGGCCAACGCGGCGCCGCAGAACGTACTCAGCCTGCTTGGCTAAAGCACGGACCGGGGGCACCGCAGCCGCGGTGTCCCCGAGCCTTTTGAACATGGAGGTGCGTGATGATTGAAGTCTCATCATTAACCCAACTGGCCCAGACCCAAACCGTTCCGGTGGAGACACCGAGAGCGGTTCAGCCCGTGGTGGCGACACAGGCCAGTGAAAAAACCCGTGGCGAGATGCCCCATCTGGCTGAAGCCAACACGGTGGTCAGTCGCGACACGTCGCTCAAGTTTCGCATCGACCAGGACTCCGAACGCTTGATTGTTTCGCTGCTCGACAGCGACGGCCAGCTGATTCGGCAAATGCCTTCCGAGCTGATACTGCGCCTGGCCCAGCGTCTCGAAGAGATCCAGGAGCAGGGCAAGTTCGGTTTGGACGCCCTCGCTTGACCTGGGCACAGCCCTTGCAGGTGCACTGACATGCCTACGATAACCTCTGCCGGCGTTGGGTCCGGACTCGACATAAACTCTCTGGTTGCCCAGCTAGTGGCGGCCGAGCGCGCGCCCGTGGCCAACCGGCTGACGCGCCAGGAAAGCACGATCCGTGTCGAGCTGTCGGCCTTTGGTCAGTTTCGCAACGCACTGTCAGCCTTTGATAGCGCATTGGAAAAGCTCAGTAATGCCGACACACTGGACGGACGCGGCGCCAGCTCCAGCGACGAAGAGGTTTTCACGGCCAGCGTGCAAAGCGGTGCGGCGCTTGGTCGTTTCAGCGTCCAGGTTGAGCAGCTTGCGCAGGCGCACCGGATGGCCAGCACAACGCCGTACGCTTCGGTTGATGATCCGGTCGGCTATGGCACCCTTCAGCTTGATCTGGGAAGCGACAGCTTCTCGGTTGAAATTGATCCCGCCGCTCAGAGTCTGGCCGAAGTGCGCGATGCCATTAACAATGCCGCCGACAACCCGGGTGTGCGGGCAACCATTCTCAACACCGACAGCGGCGCGATACTGCAGCTGTCGTCCGATCGCACCGGTGCAGACAGCGAAATACAGCTGAGCAGCAGCGGCGGCGATGGCGAGTTGAATACCTTCATCGCCAATCTTGGACAGACGCAGGCCCAGCAAGACGCCATTGTTTACGTCGATGGTTATCAGGTTACCTCTTCAAGCAATTCCCTGGACGGTGTGTTGCAGGGTGTGACGATCAATCTCAATGAGGCGCGCCCGGGCGAGGTTTTCGATCTCAATGTGAGTCGTGACAACAACGCTGCGGTCGAGGTCATCAAGGAATTCGTTAACACCTACAACAGTTTTGTTGACCAGGCCAAGAGTCTCGGTGGTTACAACGCCGATACCGAGGTGGCCGGCACGCTCAATGGCGATTCGATTTTGCGTGGCGCAACCAATCAACTGCGTCAGGCGTTGACGGGCAGCTATGGTGAGGGCGATGAGTTTCTTAGCGCATTCGGCATTGGGCTGGACGTCGACGGCCGTCTGAGTTTCGACGAAACGGAGTTGTCGTCGGTGCTCGATGCGGACTTCAGCAAGCTCAGAGATTTTCTCTCTGGCGATGACGGCTTCGTAGCCAGCTTGCAGGGTATTACCGGTGGCTACGTCGATGATGACGGCATCATCGGTGGCCGCGTTGACAGTCTTAATCAGCGTCTGGATCGTATCGAAGAGCGCAACGAAGCGCTGGATGCCCGCATGGAGCGCATCGAAGCCCGCTATCTGGCCCAGTTCTCGGCTCTGGATGTGATGCTCTCACAGCTGCAGCAGACCAGCTCCTATCTGAGCCAGCAACTGGCCAGCCTGCCGGGTGTCGCCAACAGCAACGAGTAGGCCTGTTGCGGATCTTTTGACGCTCAAGTTTTAAGCCGCCGCGCCGATAACCAACGTACGCTTAACAGGGAGATTCCCCATGTACGCTGGCAGCCATGCTTACGCTTCCAATCAGTACAACACCGTCGCTGTGGATAGCGGCGTGGCCAGTGCCGATGCCCACGGATTGATCCGCATGTTGATGGCGGGTGCCATCGAACGAGCCGGCGCTGCGCGGGTCGCCCTGATCAACAAGGACGCGGAACTGGCCGGTCGCAAAATCGGCGCCACTGCGGCCATCGTGAGCGAGCTGCGCGGTTGCTTGGATCATACCAACGGTGGGCCTATCGCGACCCAGCTCGATGCGCTTTACGACTACGCTTTGCGCCGCTTGATGCATGCCAACCGGCACCGCGACCAGGATGCCTTGCTGGAAGTGATGGACCTGATGTCGCAGCTGCACAGCGCCTGGGTCGACATGCAGTGACGCGTTTTTCGTACTTAAGTGTGCACGCTTTACGTCAAATGACATTTCCTTGACGACTCGCTGAGCAAGCTGTCTTCAGCCCGACGAAATCACGACAATCACGGTGTGATGTTCAGGGGCTCTTCATAAGTCGAGGAGAGAGCAATGAAGCCAGGCTTGAGTCTGAACATCAGCCAGAAAGTGGCCATGACCCCGCAGCTTGCGGAGTCGATCCGGTTCCTGCAGTTGTCGGCCGCGGAACTGGCAGATGAACTGAAGTCTGCGCTGGACAGCAACGTGATGCTGGAGGAGGTCGGCACCGACGACGGTGCAGAGGACATCCGCCCTGACAACCATCAGGCCGACTGGGCCGACTCGGCCTCTGAACGTGCCGAGAGTTGGGGCCAAGCCGCGCGTCAGACTCGAGGCGGTTCTGGCGAGTTCTCTTTCGAAGATCGTCTGGTCAATGACGAGCCCGGTGTGCATCTGCGCATCGTGGAACAGATTCCCATGCATTTCCCGGACGAGCAGGAGCAGCGTATTGCGCTGGCAATTGTCGAATCCACCGATGACTCCGGCTATCTGACGGGCACGGTTGCAGATCTGGTGGCCAGTCTTTCGCAGGTCAAGATGGTTCGCCCGACAGAAGTCGAGGAAGTGCTGCATGTGATCCAGCGTCTCGACCCGATCGGTTTTGCAGCACGCAACCTGGCCGAATGTTTACGCGTTCAGCTGGAAGAATTGTCTGAGTCACGTGCGCATGTCAGCGATCCCCAGGAACGCGAGGAAATCGACCTGGCGTTGAAAGTCGTGGACTTTCACCTGAATGACCTTGGGCGTATGGATCTGCCGGCCATCGCCGCGGCGCTGGGCCGTCGCGAGGACGAAGTGGCCGCCGCCGTGCGGTTGATTCGCAGCCTGAGCCCGAAACCGGCTGCCGATGAAAAGACGGCGGTTGCGATTGTTCCCGACGTGACGGTTGAACAGGTTCAGGGCGAATGGACCGTGCGTTTGAACAACAGCACGGTTCCGAGCCTGCGTATCAATGCGGAATATGAGCGCATCGTAACCAATGATGCGAGCGCCAAAGCCCTGCGTGATCAGCTGCAGGACGCGCGCTGGCTGATCCGCAGCGTGGAAATGCGCAACGACACGCTATTGCGTGCAACGCGGTTTATTTTTGAACATCAGCAGACCTTTCTGGCACGTGGCGAGACCGCGCTGAAACCGCTGACGTTGAAGTTTGTTGCCGATGCCATTGGGGTGCACGAAAGCACCATCTCGCGCATCACGACCAGCAAATTTGTGCAGACCCCACATGGGGTGTTTCCGCTCAAAGCCTTCTTCCCCAGCCAGCTTGTGGTGGCCGACGGCGTGGCCGCGTCCGGCTCGGCGGTGAAGGCCACCATTCAAAAGTTGATCGCGCATGAAACGCCTGAACAGCCTCTGCGCGACGTCGACCTGGCCGCCATCCTGGCGCGCCGCGGTGTACGCATTGCACGTCGCACCATCGCCAAGTACCGGGAAGCACTGAATATTCCTTCGTCAAAAGATCGACTGGAGCGCTATCGCCTTGATGCGCTGATCCAGCGCCGGGTCGCCAAGGCCCGCTGAGTTCGGGAGAACCGCCATGACTGTATTGAGAACTTTGGTTGTTGATGACCATGTGGACTTCCGCCGCCTGGCTCAGGTGCTGCTCGAAGAGATCGAAGGTGTCGAGCTGGTTGGCTTGGGCGCCGATGGCGAGGAAGCCATTCATCTGTGCGAAGAGCTGAGGCCGGATTTGCTGCTGATGGATCTGTCCATGCCGCGGATGGGCGGCATTCAGGCCACGCGTCTGATCAAGGCACAGGACGACGCCCCCCTGATCGCCATCGTGAGCATTTATGACGACAGCGAGCACCGCGCACACGCGTCGCGCGCAGGTGCCGACGCCTTTATCAATAAGGCCGACTTTTTGGGCTCGGTGGCCCGTTTGATTGATAACCTGCAGGAGGGCGGCAATGTCCACTTCGCGAATTCTGCTGCTTGATTCGGATGCTGAGCGCGCTGCTCAGGTCCATGCGATTCTGGGCTTTGTTGACTACTCCCCGTTGGTCCACGACCTGGACGAACAGGCCGTCCCTGATGAGCAACCGCGCGCGTTTCTTGCGGTCATCATCGGGCAGCTGGATGAGACACAGTGCAGCGCCGTGTGCGAGTGGCTGCGCAAGGACCCCCAGCATGCACCATTGCTGCTGTTGCCACCCTGGCACGGTGAAACCCTGGGTTTCGACCCGGCTGATGTGTGGTCGCTGGATTATCCGATCCGGGCGCCGCAGCTGACCGAAATCCTGCGCCGTATCAGCGTCAAGCAGCTTGATGCCATGGTCGAGCCGCAGGCCGTCGGGCCCACCGGCAACACGCTGGCGATCCGCCGTGTGCGCAAGATGATTCAACAGGTCTCGACCTTCGACACCACCGTGCTGGTCACCGGTGAGTCCGGTACCGGCAAGGAAGTGGTCGCCCGGGCGATCCACGACTCCTCGGGGCGTCGCGACAAGCCGTTCGTGGCGGTGAATTGCGGTGCGATTCCGTCGGAGCTGCTCGAGAGCGAACTGTTCGGACACGAAAAAGGCGCCTTCACCGGTGCGATCTGCGCCCGCCAGGGTCGCTTTGAGCTGGCCGAGGGCGGCACCCTGTTCCTGGATGAAATCGGCGACATGAGTCTGCCGATGCAGGTCAAGATTCTGCGTGTTTTGCAGGAGCGCACCTTTGAGCGGGTGGGTAGCAATGTCTCGCGGCAGTGCGATGTGCGCATCGTAGCCGCCACCCATCGCAATCTGGAGTCGCGCATCGATGAAGGCCTGTTCCGCGAAGATCTGCTCTATCGTCTGAACGTGTTTCCCATCGAGTTGCCGGCCCTGCGTGACCGGCTGGAAGATCTGCCGCTGCTGATCTCGGAAATCTCAGATGAGCTGCGAGAGTTCGGGCGTGGCGACGTGCGCTTCAGCCCCGAGTCGATTCATCTGCTGCGCTCCTATGCCTGGCCCGGCAATGTGCGCGAGTTGGCTAATCTGGTCGAACGCCTGGCTGTACTGCATCCCAACAGCACGATTGCGCCGCAGGACCTGCCGGAGCGTTATCAACCGGCTGGTGCGCGCAAGCCTCTGGTTGATGACGATGATCTGCTCGACGCGGTGGCCACGGCTGTGCCGCAGCCGCTGAGTCAGCTGCCTGAGGCCGGGCTGGACCTGAAAAGCCATATTGCAGACATCGAGCAGACCCTGATCCGGCAGGCGCTGGAGCAGACCGGCGGCGTGGTGTCGCAGGCTGCCCAGCTGCTCAATCTGCGCCGCACCACGCTGGTCGAAAAGCTGCGCAAGTACGACCTCAACCGCCAGCAGGCCTCGTCGTAAGGCGTGGCACACAAGTTGCCTTGATGGCGTAAAGCCGCATCGCGCGGGGCACCGCGCGCGTGACACCGAGGACCAGGCATGAGTATTCAATCCACTGACATCAACAGCGTGCTGAGCCAGATTCGTCAGCTCCAGCAGCGTCAGTCTCCGGCCGAGGACAGCCCTCAGCTGAAGGGCGCGGGCACCTTTGGTGAGTTGATGAGTGACGCCCTGAACCGGGTCAACAACGATCAACAGCAAGCCGCCAGTAGCGCCGGCGCCTTCGCGCGCGGCGAACCCGGCACCGAACTGGCTGAGGTGATGCTGTCCTTGAACAAGGCCCAGGTGTCGTTCAAGGCCATGGCCGAGGTGCGCAACCGCCTGGTATCGAGTTACCAGGACATCATGAACATGCCGATCTGATGCAGCTAGAGAGAGCGCCTCGTGAGTGACATACAGACATCGGCCGCCGCGCCCAGCACGCCCGCCAGCAGCTTGCAGAATTTCAATCTCAAGGATGTGTGGGCCAGCCCGGGTGTGCGTCAGATTGCCGCACTGGTCGGTGTGGCGCTGGCGGTGGCCGTGGGTGTCACGATTTTCATGTGGGCGCAGAAGCCGGGCATGCAGACGCTGTACAGCGGTCTCAACACCCAGGATGAAGCCGAAATGGTCGAGGCCTTGCGTCAGGCCGGGATCACCTTCAAACAGAACAGCAGCGGCGGGGCCATACAGGTCGCCGCAGAAGATGTTCACCGGGCACGTTTGCAGCTGGCCAGCCAGGGCCTGCCGCGCAGCGCCGGTGGTGGCTTTGAAACCATGCGCGAAGAGCAGGGCATCGGGGTTAGCCAGTTCCTCGAGAACGCGCGCTATCAGCATGCTCTGGAAACCGAACTGTCGCGCACCATCAGTCAGCTGCAGCCGGTGCGCAGTGCGCGCGTGCATCTGGCCATACCGCAACGCAGCGCTTTTGTGCGCAATCGTCAGCAGCCCAGTGCATCGGTGCTGGTGGCCCTGTATCCGGGACGTCGCCTGGAGGATGGCCAGGTCGATGCGGTGGTGCATCTGGTGGCTTCAAGCATCCCTGAATTGCAGGCTTCCAAGGTCAGTGTGGTGGATGAGTCCGGGCGTCTGCTCAATCGCTCCGGCGATGCAGCGCTGGGGCTGAGCACCACCCAGCTGGAATACCGCACACGTCTGGAAGACACCTACCGCGGACGTATCGAGCAACTGCTGTTGCCAGTGCTCGGGCCGGGGCGGGTCAGCGCTCAGGTCAGCGTTGATCTGGACTTCAGCGCGCTGGAGGAAACCCGTGAAAGTTATGCCCCGGACGGCAAGGTTTTGCGCAGCGAACAACGGTCTGAAAACCGCGACGTAACCAACGAGGCGGTGGGCGTGCCGGGTGCGCTGAGCAATCGCGTGCCGAACAGTGCTGAGCAAGGCGAGGGCAGTCGCGCCACCAGCCTGCAGCAGACACGCAATTACGAAGTCGATCGCACTTTGAGTCATCGACGCAGTGATCCGGGGCGTCTGCGCCGGATCAGTGTTGCAGTGCTGGTTGATCACATACCTGATGTGGCCGCCGGCGGTGATAAGACCAAACCGCTGGATGCGGCCGAACTGGCCCAGATCGAGAACCTGGTCAAGGATGCCGTGGGTTTTGATGTCGAGCGCGGCGACACCGTCAGTGTCAGCAATCTGAGTTTCATCGCCCCGCAGGAGCTTGCGCCGATGGATGTCCCGCTGTGGGACAAGCCGGTGGTGCGCAGCCTGGGGCGCCAGCTGCTCGGCGCGGCCGTGCTGCTGATCATCGCATTCGTGATTCTGCGTCCGGCTCTGCGTTCGGCGCTGAATCCACCGTATCCGGTGAGTGAGGTCAAACCGGCGGCTCTGGCCGGTGCGCCGGCCGCTGCGGCAGGCGCAATGGCCGTTGAGGGACAGGACGAAGCGCCGCGTGCGGCGCCCCTGCCGCCGATGGAACGCAAGCTCAGCATCGCCCGCGATGCGGTGCGTGAAGATCCCAAGCGGGTGGCCCAGTTGATGAAGCAGTGGGTGGGTGATGACTGACACGATTCAGGACATAGCCGGCGACGAGCGCGCCGCCATCTTGCTCATGTCGCTGGGCGAGGAAACCGCTGCGGACGTGCTCAAGCACATGGGCGCCAAAGCCGTTCAAAAAGTCGGTGCAGCCATGGCTTCACTGACCAATGTGCCGCGCGACCGCATGGAATTGGTCATCGACAATTTTGTTGAGGTGCTGGAGTCGCAGACCTCACTTGGCGTGGGCAGCGACGATTACGTGCGCAATGTGCTGGTCTCAGCTCTGGGTGAAGACAAGGCCGGCAGCCTGATCGACCGTATTCTGATCGGGCGTAACAGCAAGGGGCTGGAGGCGCTCAAGTGGATGGAAACACGAGCCGTGGCCGAGCTGATCCGCCACGAACATCCGCAGATCATCGCCATCGTGCTGTCGTATCTGGATTCCGATCAGTCCGCCGAAATTCTCAATCTGTTGCCGGAAAATCTGCGCGTTGACGTGATGCTGCGCATCGCCAGTCTGGACGGCATACAACCCGCCGCGCTCAAGGAGCTGGACGAGATCATGGAGCGCCAGTTCTCCGGCGCGGGCAATCTCAAAGCCTCCAATGTGGGCGGTGTCAAAGTGGCCGCCAACATCATCAATATGATGGACGGGGCCACCGAACAGGCCCTCATCGAACTGCTGCGTGAGCAGGACGAAGTGCTCAGTCAACGCATCGAAGACCTCATGTTCGTGTTCGACAATCTGGCCGATGTGGATGACCGCTCGATGCAGCGCCTGCTGCGCGAAGTCGAGAACGACCGGCTGGTGCTGGCGCTCAAGGGTGCCAACAAGACGGTCAAGGAAAAGATTCTGGCCAATATGTCCAAGCGTGCAGCGGAAATGCTCACCGAAGATTTGGAAGCGGCCGGGCCGGCCAAGGTGTCTGACGTGGATGCGGCGCAGAAGGAAATCCTCACCCTGGCCCGCAAGCTGGCCGACGAAGGTGAGATCAGTCTGGGTACGGCCGCTGAAGAGATGCTATGAACCCGGCCGACGATGCCCGCGTATGGCACAACATTGCCGGCGCACGGGCCTGGGACATGCCCCAGTTCGAAAGCGATGCACAGACGGTTCAGGACGAACAGCGTCCTGATGCGCCGCCCACGGCAGCAGAACTGGATGCGCTGCAGAAGCGCGCCTATGACGAAGCCTGGGCCGAAGGCCAGGCCAAGGGTTATGCCGAAGGCCTGGCGGCGGGCGAGCAAGCGATCGCCGAGGGGGTGGAGCGCCTGCATGTGATAGCCGCCGCATTGGCCGCGCCACTGGATGAGCTCGACCGCGATCTGGAATACAGCCTGACCAATCTGGCGCTGATTCTGGCCCGACGCATCGTCGGCAAATCGGTGTTTGATGACCCACAGGCGATGCAGTCTCTGGTGCGCGAAACCGTTGCGGCGCTGGGTCACGAGGTCGAATCACCGGTGGACGTGTGGGTCAATCCGCGCGATCTGAATTTTCTGCGCGAGCACGGCTTGGCCGAAGCGCACTGGACCCTGCACCACGACGACGCGCTGCAGTCTGGTGATGTGCGGGTCAAACGCGGTCTGGCCGAGGTCGACGGGCGCCTGCAACAGCGTCTGGACCGGCTCGCCGCGGATATGCTGAATGTCTGATCCGGCCCAGGCCTTTCGCCAGGCGCGCCAGCTGCAACTGGCCGACCGGCTGGCTGCGCGTGGTGCGCGCACCGGGCTGTCGTCCGGGCTGGTGGTCTCCGGCAGCCTGCGTCAGGTTGTTGGGCTGACCCTGGTGGCGGAAGGTTGCCATGCCGAGATCGGCACGCGCTGCCGCATCGAACATGACGACGGGCCGGGCGTGGAAGCCGAGGTGGTGGGTTTTTCCGGCGACAAAATCTATCTGATGCCGGCTTCGTCGATGATCAATATCCGGCCCAATGCACGGGTGGTGCCGCTGGGGCGTCAGGCCGAAGTGCCGCTGGGCGCCCAGGTGCTGGGCCGCGTGCTCGACGGTGAAGGGCGCCCGATTGACGGCAAAGGGCGTATCCGCCCGGAACGTTTCGGGCGCTTGCACGCGCCGCCACTCAATCCGCTGACCCGGGCGCCGGTCGACCGCGTGCTCGATGTGGGCGTGCGCGCCATCAACAGCGTGCTGACCCTGGGGCGAGGCCAGCGCGTGGGTCTGTTTGCCGGTTCTGGGGTGGGTAAATCCAGCCTGCTCGGCATGATGACGCGACACACCACCGCAGATGTGATCGTGGTGGGACTGATCGGCGAGCGTGGTCGTGAGGTGCGCGACTTCGTGATGAACACGCTGGGCGAGGCCGGCATGCGCAAGGCTGTGGTGGTGGCCAGTCCGGCCGACCAGTCGCCGTTGATGCGTCTGCGCGCCGCGTATCTGGCCACGGCCCTGGCCGAGGGTTTTCGTGATGAGGGCAAGAATGTCCTGCTGCTGATGGATTCGCTGACCCGCTTTGCCCAGGCCCAGCGTGAGATCGGCCTGGCCATTGGCGAGCCTCCGGCGACCCGCGGTTTTCCGCCCTCGGTGTTTACCAAGATTCCCCAGCTGATCGAGCGTGCCGGCAATGCCGAGCCCGGTGGCGGCTCGATCACCGGCGTGTACACCGTGCTGGTCGAAGGTGATGACATGCAGGACCCGGTGGGCGACACCGCGCGTGCCATCCTCGACGGCCATATCGTGCTGTCACGCGATCTGGCCGAGTTGGGCCATTACCCGGCCATCGATATCGAAGCCTCGGTCAGCCGGGTGGCGCGTGATCTGCAGAGCCTGCAGCAGCGCCAGGATGCGGTGCGTCTGCGTCACCTGTATGCGGCCTATCGACGCAATCAGGACATGATCCGGCTGGGCGCGTATGCCCGCGGCAGCGATCAGCAGGTCGATGACGCCATCGCGCATTGGCCGGGCATCAACCGTTACCTGCGTCAGGAGGCCGATCAAGCCTGCCGCTTCGAGCACGCGGTCGAGCAGCTTGCCGAGGTGGTCGGAGAGCTGCCCGCCGCGGCCTGACGATCAGCTGCCGGCAGACGCTCGGGCTGCGAGCATGGCGGCCATTTTCTCGTGGATCAGGTTGATCGCCTTGAGCGGTCGGATCATGACTTTGAAATCATCGATCTGGCCGGCGTCGTTCCAGTGAATGATGTCGACGCCGTTGATCACGATATCGTCGATCCGGGTTTCGAATTCCAGCAGCGCATCGTGGTCGCCACGAATCTCGCGCACGTAGCGGAAATGCTGGTTGAACAGGACCAGAAAAGCGGCGGACAGATACGCCTGGGTCAGGGCCTTGCCGCGTTGCGGAGTGTGCACCACCGGCGAATGAAACACTGCGTCATCGGCCAGCAGGGTGCTGAGTCCGCGCGGGTCGGTGTTTTCCACCAGCTGATGCCAAGTGTCGATGGGGTGGTTTGTCATGCGAGGGTACTCAGGGGATTTGCCGTCACTTGATCACGCCACGGCTGTGCTGCGCAAGCATGCATCCCAGCTCGGGGCTTCGCCGAAGCGTTGCGCCAGAAAATCGATCAGATGACGCACCCGGGCTGGCAGGTGGCGATGGGGCGGATATACCGCGTAGGCGTGCAGGGCTTTCCACTGGTAGTTGAGCAGCGCAGCTTGCAGGCGCCCGGCGAGGATGGCGTCGTTGGCGATGAAGCAAGGCTGGATCAGCAGACCGAGACCGCGCTCCGCCGCCTGCAGCAGAAAATCACCATTGTTGGCCTGTAGACGTGTCTTCAGCCGCAGTTCGCCGCGCGTGCCGTCGGGGCCGCTCCAGTGCCAGCTGTGGCTGGCGGTGTTGGCGTAACGCAGCATCACGTGCTCGGCCAGTTCATCCGGATGTTGCGGCCGGCCGTGGGTCTGCCAATAGGCCGGACTGGCGCACAACACATGACGGATGGTGGTGAGCTTGCGCGCCACCAGGCCAGAGTTTTCCAGATCGGCAATCCGGATGGCCAGATCGAAACCTTCACCGATCAGGTCCACCGGCCGGTCGTTCAGGTCGATATCGATGTCCACTTGCGGGTAGCGCTGAGCGAAATCGGTGATCGCCGGTGCCAGCTGGCGCAGGCCGAACGACAAAGGTGCTGCCACGCGCAGGCGCCCGGAAACCTGGCTGGCAGTGCCGCGGGCTTCGGCTTCGGCTTCGGCCAGGTCATCAAGCATGCGCTGGGCGCGCTGATAAAAGCTGCGCCCGGGGTCGGTCAGGGTCATGCGCCGGGTGGTGCGGTTGAGCAAGCGTACCTGCAGATGTTCTTCCAGCTCGGCGAGGCGACGCGACACCGCTGATTTGGCCAGATCGAGCTGGTCTGCGGCCGCGGTGATGCTGCCGGCGTCGACGACGCGCACGAAGATGCGCATGGCATTCAAGGTGTCCATTGTTGCGATTATAGGAACAATAAATTCATAGATGTGCTGTTTATTGCGTTATTGGCTTGGTTGAAGATGTGTCCACGCTTACACATCAGCCGAGGATTCACACATGAAACAATTTGTCCCCATCACCGATCTGGTGGCGCGGGTGCTGCTCGCCGCGATATTCGTCATCTCCGGCCTGGGCAAGATCAGTGGCTTTGAAGCCACCCAGGGTTACATGCAGGCCATGGGCGTGCCCGGCATGCTGCTGCCGCTGGTGATCATCCTGGAAATTGCCGGTGGTGCTGCCTTGATCGCAGGTTTTCAGACCCGCATTGCGGCTTTGCTGCTAGCGGGCTTCTCGCTGCTTGCCGGGCTGCTTTTCCACTTCAATCTGGCCGACCAGATGCAGGCCATTTTGTTCTGGAAGAACCTTGCTCTGGCCGGTGGTCTGCTCATGCTGAGCTTGCACGGCGCCGGGCCGTGGTCGCTGGACGCATGGCGCAAGCCGGCCGTAAGCACGCCGCGCTACGCGTAAGCTTCGCAAGCCGGTGGCGTTGCTTCGCCACCGGCGTCATGCACACAAAACGGGAGCAATCATGGGTTTGTTGATTGACGGTGAGTGGCACGATCAGTGGTACGACACCAAAAGCACCGGTGGCAAGTTCGTCCGCTCGGAATCGCAGTTTCGCAACTGGGTGACGGCCGACGGCAGCCCCGGACCGACCGGTGAGGGCGGGTTTGAGGCGCAGCCCGGACGCTATCACCTGTATGTTTCATGGGCCTGTCCCTGGGCTCACCGGGCCATCATCTACCGCAAGCTCAAAGGGCTTGAAGCGCTGATTTCGATGTCGGTGGTCAACGCCCACATGGGCGAACAAGGCTGGACGTTCGAAGCGGGCCGAGGTGTGGTTCCCGATGAGGTCAATCAGGCGCAGTATCTGCACCAGATTTACACCCGCGTCGATCCGCACTACGGCGGTCGGGTGACCGTACCGGTGCTGTGGGACAAGCAGCGCGGCACCATCGTCAACAACGAATCGGCAGACATCATCCGCATGCTCAATTCGGCCTTTGATGGGGTGGGTGGCAACGCCCTGGATCTGTATCCGACCGAGCAACAGGCCACCATTGATGAGCTCAATGCATGGATTTATCCGCGCATCAACAACGGCGTCTATCGGGCTGGCTTTGCCACCAGCCAGGCGGCCCACAGTGAAGCGGTGAGCGATCTGTTCGCCGCGCTGGATACGCTTGAGCAGCGCCTGTCAGGGCAGCGTTATCTCACCGGCGCGCACTTCAGCGAGGCGGACTGGCGTCTGTTCACTACGCTGATCCGCTTCGATGCGGTGTATGTGGGGCACTTCAAGTGCAACCTGCGCGAGATCCGTGACTATCCGGCCCTGTCGGCGTATCTGCGCGATCTGTATCAGCAGCCGGGCATCGCCGACACGGTGGATATCGACTACATCAAGGAACATTACTATCGCAGCCAGCCGACGGTGAATCCCAGTGGCGTTATACCGCTGGGGCCATCACTGGATTTTTCCTCGCCACACGGGCGTGAGCATTTGACCGCATAAGCGCCGCGGCGGACACTGCGGGCGGGGTTCCGGCGGAGAAATGAGCATGAGTGTGTCGCTGTGGTTTGGCTTTTATGTGGTGTTCAACGTGCTGTTGCTGACGGCGCTGGCGATCAATGTGTCGCGTTTGCGCATCGTTCGCAAAGTGGCTCATGGCGACGGCGGTGATGTGGCGATCAAAGCCGCCATACGCACCCATGTGAACGGGGTGGAGAATGTGCCGATCTTTGCGCTGGTGTTGCTGGCGCTGGAATTTGCGCAGGCCTCGACCGGTTTGCTTGCCGGCCTGGTGCTGGTGTTTTGTGCCGCGCGCCTGGCTCATGCGGTGGGCATGCTGACCCCGTATTTCAACTTTCGCCGGCTTGGTGCCGGGCTGACGTACGCCTGTCAGATCGTCGGCGCACTGGCCATTGTGCCGAGTCTGCTGGGCTGATCAGTCTGCCTGCGGCTGCAGATCCAGACGCAGTAAGACGTTGTCGCGCCCGGCCTGGGAAAAGCGCAGCTGGGCCTGGTCGCTCAGCGCTTCATCCAGGGTGATTTCGAACGGCACGTCGAGCTCGACATAGCGTTGAAACTGGGCTTGGCCGCCGATGCACAGGCGCGGTTGCGACCAGGGCTGAGCGTCGCCACTGAACACGTGTACGGCTTGCAGTGCGCAATCCAGCAACTGGGCCGCGTTGACGTGATCGCCGGAGCCGGTGTGGAACGGATGTTGTGGATAGAAACCGCCCTGGCTAGGGACGCGTGCATGCACCGCCGGTTTGCCCACCCGGTCGATCACCGCAGTGACAAAACTGCAGCCGTCGGGGCCCAGTCCGGCCAGCTGCGGGTCTATGGTGTCGACCTCCAGCACATGTCTGGCCTGCAGCGCCGAGCGACGGCTCTTTTCACGCCATTGCTGGAAGTCACGGTCGCGGAAGGCAAACCCCTGCCCGCGACTGTGGAACATATTGCGGCCCTGATCGTCGCTGACACTGAGCTTGAAACCCATGGCGCCGGTTTCAGTCCAGTTCTCGCAGCGGGCGCGTGATGGATAATTGCGACCCAGCGCCGCCTCGCCGCAATGCCATTCGAACATGGTCAAAGCGGTGTAGGTTTCCGGGCTGAAGGTGCCCATTGCCCAGCTCGCCGTCATGGTCGCGAAGTACTGGTACTTTTCCACCACAACCGGATGGGCTGGCGGCAGGGCCAGCCATGGCCACAGATCCGGTCGCCAGTCGAACCCCAGGTCGACCACGCTGTCCGTGGCTTTGAGAACATGAGCCAGATTGTGCTTGTAGGTCAGAGCGTTGGTCACGAGTCGATCACACCAAGTGGAGGGATCTGCGTGCACAGGCTACGCCGTGGCGCCGCGCTGTGGGGCAGAGCGGGGCGCCACCATAACCGATTCGTACTCAGGCCGCGTAGGCGGCTTCGATGTTGTCCATCTCGGCGAGCAGTTCTCGGTTGTCGTCATCCCAGGGGTGAAAACCCGGCCGGAAGTAGCTCAACATGGGGATGGCGAGATTGCGCATGAGGCCTTGCGGGCCGTAGAGAAACGCTTTCAGACGGGCGATGTCGGTGCCATCCGGTGCGCTGCCGGTTTCCGCCTTGATGCCTTCGATGATCAGTTTGTTCATCACCGGCCAGTAGGCCACCAGCATGAAGGCCAGGCCCAGGCTGCGTTCCAGGTAAGCACGCGGATTGCGCCGCATGACGCTTTTCCACACGTCGTAGGCCACCGCCTTGTGCTCGGTTTCCTCCATTGCATGCCAGCGCAGCATGGCCACAAACACCGGCTCGCTGCCGCCCTGGCGACCGTTGAGCACTTCCGGGTGGCGCAGGATGTAATCACCGAGCACCGCGGTGACGTGCTCGGCGCCGATGGTCATGGCCAGCTGGGTGGTTTTGGGCAACCAGCGTTTCCAGCGCTGCAGGCGTTTGCTGGCGAAAGCGTTGATCTTGCGAGCTGCGGGCACGCGCTCGAAATACAGCGCATTCCAGTGTTCGTGCTCGCGGCCATGCATGGCTTCCTGGCCGATAAATGCGGTGACAGCGGCTTTGAGTTGCGGATCGCTGATCTGATCGCGGAACTGACGCACGGCATGGATGAAAAAACGTTCGCCGTCGGGGAAGGTCACCGACAGGGCGTTGAAGAACTGGGTGATGGCCACGCCATCGGCATGCCAGTTGCCGATGCGTTCAGCGGGGAAATCGAACTGTATGTCGCGGCGAACAGGTAGCATCGCAGACTCTCCTGAATTGAAGAGCTACATCATTACCAGTGATTAATGGCACAGTAAATAGGTAATTGAGTTTACCTTGGGCAACTGTAAGTCACTGTCAGGGTGGAAAAATCTCCAAGCACGTGAAAACCAACATGAAATCTTTCCTGATTGAGCGCGGCGCCAGGCGTGGCTACAGTCGCGGGTTTGTGGCCGCTGTGCTGGCCAGCGCGCTGAGCTTTGCTGCCACCGCGACCGACATCGAGGATGCCATGCATCAGGACAACTATCAGGACGGGCGCTATGACAATCCGTGGGCGCCGTTTTCACTCAAATACGGCGCGTTGCTCAAAGAGCTATTCAAGCGCAACCGGTTTCGTGGCCAGGATTTCGGTGAGGTGCCGCGCGAGGATGATCCGCTAGCCGCTTATCAGGCCCTCAACGCCGACAGCGTGAGCTGGATCGGCCACGCCACCATGATGATTCGTGATGGCCAGGATGTGGTGCTGACCGACCCGCATCTGAGTGACTGGGCCCTGACCGCTAAGCGGCGCACCGCACCAGCCTTGCGGGCTGCGCAGATTCCGCCGCTGCACTTTGCCGTGGTCTCGCACAATCACTATGACCACCTTGACGAGGAGACCGTCATGGCGCTTCCGGCAGAGACCCTGTGGCTGGTGCCGATGGGGCTGGCTGAATGGTTTCGCGAGCGCGGGCGTGGCAACGTGGTCGAGCTCAACTGGTGGCAAAGCCACCGCGTCGGTGGCTGGACGGCACATTGCGTGCCGGTGCAGCACTGGTCGCGCCGGATTGGTCAGTCCACCAACAGCACCCTGTGGTGTGGCTGGATGCTGGAATCGCCCACGCGGCGCTATTTCTTTGCCGGTGACACCGGTTACTTCAAGGGGTTTGAGCAGATCGGTGCGCACTTCGGGTCGATTGATGTGGCCATGCTGCCGATCGGCGCGTACTACCCGGAAAGCTTTCTGGCCTATCAGCACATGTCGCCGCCCGAGGCCTTGCAGGCGTTTCAGGACCTGCGTGCCCAATACATGCTGCCGATGCACTGGGGCAGCTTCAAACTGACCCGTGAACCGATTGCCGAGCCGCCGTTTTCACTGCGCCGGGCGCTGGCCCACAGCGGGGTGGATGAGGCGCGTGTACGCACCCTGGCGATTGGCGAAACCTGGGCCGTGCCAAGCGCTTCCGACTGACGGTGCACGGAACTTGCAGTACAGCGGGCAAATTTCCCGGTGGAGTGCACGGTGGCCCGTCCCGAACAGCTCGACAGTCTGCTGCGCCATGCGCAGTTGCAGGAACAGCAGGCCCAGTCCCGTTGGCATGCGGCGCAGCAGCAGCTAGAGCGTCATCGCCAGCAACTCAGCGAGTTGCAGAACTACCTGAATGACTATGGTCCGGCGCGCCTGGGCGGCGGTGTCGCAGCCAGCGTGCTGCTCAATCACAGCCGGTTTTCAGAGCGCCTGCGAGAGGCTATTGCGCAGCAGAGCCAAGTCGTACGCGAGGCCCGCCAGAGCACGGAGAAACTGTGCACTCACTGGCAGCACAAACGTCAGCGGCTTGAGGCGCTCGGTGCACTGAAAGATAAGCGCATCAAGGCGCAGCACACCCAGGTGCGTCGCCTGGAACAACGCACGCTGGATGATTTTGCTCTGCGCAGTCTGGGGCCGAGGCTGGCCGATGCTTGAGGGTATGCTGGATGCCTTGCGACCGGCGCTCAGGAGCGCTGAACAGGTGACCTCGGCGGGCGATGCCGAGGGCGTTGACGCGTTCTCCGGACTGATGCAGCTGGTCAGCCTGCCGGAACTGCCTTTGCAGGCCTATCTGGGCGAGCTGACTGCTGCACAGGACGCAGCGGCCACAGAAACCGAAGCCACCGACAGCGATGTTGCGCAGCCACCCTTGCCGGGCTGGCTGCTGGAGCAGGTCGGCGCGGCAACAAGCTTGCCTGCAGAGGCTGCTGACAACGGGCAGGGGTACGCGCCAAAGACGCCGGTGCTTGATCAACTGCCGGAGCCAGCTGCGACCGACATCGTCGCGGATACCGCGGTCGACGTGATGTCGCCGCTGGGTCTGCCGGCGGAGCAGGTTGATGCCGTGCATCCCTCACCAGCCGTGGGGCCATCCAAGCCGTTGTCGGGTGCTGACGCGGCGGCGTTGAGCAGCGCCAGCGCGCGTGGGGCTGCCGATAACGCGGCCGATGCCCAAGCCGAGCTGGCGCCGACAGCAGCGCTCCGGCCTGAGGCTGTGCCGGAGGATGCGCCAATGCCTGAACCGCTGCAGGTTCAGGCCCAGGATCTTGAGCGTGTGTCGCCGTCGCCGTTGAGCGGCGGCAGTGCGAGCAATGTGGTGCCGACTGCGCCCACGGCGGCGCCAAGCGCATTGGCCGGCCAGGCTGTAACGCCGACCGCAGCCGCCATGCCGCCCAGCGTTCCGGTCCAGGATCTGGCCCAGCATGCGGTGGCGACGATACGCCATCAGGGCGCGGATCAGGCCGAGGTGCGCATCTCTTTGCACCCGGCCGAACTGGGTGCGCTGGATTTGCAGATGGAGCAGGACGGTAAGCGCCTGGAATTGAACATCACGGTCGACAATGAAGCCGCCCGGCGTGCCGTCGGCGAGCAGATCATGCAGCTGCGTGAGCGCCTGGGCGAGGCCGGTATGCAGCTGGCGCGTCTGGATGTCTCGGTGCGTGATCAGGCCCAGCGCCAGAATACCGACACCCCGTCGGGGGCAATGCAAACGGGCCACGACGACGACGTCAAAATTCCGACAACACAGCATCTGGTGGGGCCGGCCGACGGTCTGGATCTGTACGCCTGACAAGGGATCAGGACGTCTGCTGAGGTATTTCGGGGCGTGGCACGGGCATTGCCCTAGAGCCCATACATTCTCCGAGCCTGTGTCTGATGTCCGACGAGCAAGCGGCAACCCCGCCGAAAAAAAAGAAATCGCGTTGGCTGTGGATCATGCTGCTGCTGGTCCTGCTGCTGGGCGGCGGTGGTGCCGGGGCCTGGTACATGCTGTACATGCAGCCGGCTCAGGCCCAGGGTCAGGATGAAGCCGCCGAGCCCACGCCTGCGCCGGCCCTGTATTCGGAGCTGCGCCCGGCTTTTGTGGTGAACCTGGCCGGCAACCGCTTTCTGCAGCTGGAGATCGATCTGATGGCCCGCGATGCGGCGGTGATCGAAGCGGTCAAACGCCACAACCCGGCCATCCGCAATGATCTGCTGCTGCTGTTGGGCAGCCAGAAACCGTCTGATCTGCAGAGCCTGGAAGGCAAAGTGACGCTGCAGCAACAGGTGCTGGATGCCATCAACGCCATTTTGGATGCACGTGAGCAGGGCCTGGCGGTGGAAGAAATTTACTTCTCCAGTTTCGTGATGCAATAGCCATGGCCGAGATACTCTCCCAGGACGAAATCGACGCACTGCTGGACGGTGTGGACAGCGGGGATGTGGATACCGATCCACCACCGCAGCCGGGCCAGGTGGTACCGCTGGATCTGGCCTCGCAGGACCGCATCGTGCGCGGTCGTCTGCCAACCCTGGAGATGATCAACGAACGGTTTGCCCGGCATTTCCGGGTCAGCCTGTTCAACATGCTGCGACGTTCGCCCGAGCTGTCGGTGGTCGGGGTCGAGTCACTCAAGTTCTCCGAGTACATGCACAAACTGTATGTGCCGACCAATCTCAATCTGGTGCGGATTAAGCCGCTGCGCGGCACCGCACTGATCGTGTTCGAACCGCGCCTGGTGTTTGCCGTGGTCGACAATTTCTTCGGTGGCGATGGGCGCTTCCGGGCCAAGATCGAAGGGCGTGAATTTACCCCCACCGAGATGCGCGTGGTGCAGCTGCTGCTCAATGCAGCCTTCACCGATTTGACCGAAGCCTGGGGGCCGATACTCAAAGTCGATTTCGAATACCTGCAGTCCGAGGTCAACCCGCATCTGGCGACCATCGTGAGCCCCACCGAGGTGGTGGTGGTGAGCCGTTTCCGGGTCGAGCTGGAAGGTGGCGGTGGCGACGTTCATGTGACCTTGCCGTATTCCATGATCGAGCCAGTGCGCGATCAGCTCAACGCTGGTGTGCAGAGCGACCGCGGCGATCACGACGATCGCTGGGCGCGCTCCATGAAGCAGCAGCTGGAATCGGCCGAGGTTTCGGTCGCCGGTGTGCTGGCGCGGCCGCGCGTCAGCCTGCGTGAGCTGCTGGCACTGCAGCCGGGTGACGTGATTCCGATTGGCGTACCGCGCCAGACCGAGCTGGAAGTCGAAGGCATCGCCAGCTACCGCGGCGAGTTTGGTGTGTCCGGCGGTAACAACGCGGTGCGTATCGAAGATTTGCTGCTGCGGCCCAAGCCCGCGCTGATTCAGTAACCACAAGGATTTCTCATGAGCGATAGCAACGAACAAGCCGAGGCGCAGATGTCGCCCGAAGAGCTGGCTCAGGTGCAGGCCATGCAGGCGGCCAGCGACACCCCGCAGCCGGCCCAGGATATGGAGGGCTATACGCCGCCCTCGTTCGCGCAGAGCGAGGAGGGCGAGTCGGAAGTCAATCTGGATCTGATTCTGGATGTGCCGATCACCCTGTCCATGGAAGTTGGCCATGCCAAGGTGCCGATCCGCAATCTGCTGCAACTCAATCAGGGTTCGGTGGTGGAACTGGATCGGGTGGCGGGCGAACCGCTGGATGTGTTCGTCAACGGCACCCTGATCGCGCATGGCGAGGTGGTGGTGGTCAACGACAAATTCGGCGTGCGCCTGCTGGATGTGGTCAGCCCCGCCGAACGCATCCGCAAGCTCAAATAATGGACGCCGCCAGCGTGGCCCAGATGCTGGGCAGCCTGATCGCCGTGGTGCTGCTGATCTTCGCCTGCGCCTGGCTGGCCAAGCGTATGCCGATTGGCGGCATGGCGCGTTCGGATGCGCTCAAGATTGAAGCCAGCGTGGCGGTGGGCACGCGCGAGCGGGTGGTCATGCTGCGCGCCGCCGACACCTATCTGGTGCTCGGTGTTGCGCCCGGTCAGGTGCGCACCCTGCACGTGCTGGATGCGCCGCCGCAAAACTTTCGTGAGGTGCTGGCCGAGCGCGACGAGAACCCGGCATGACGCGTCTGCTTGCACTCCTGCTGCTGTTGCTGCCGCTGCCTGCCGCGGCGGCGGGTTTGCCTGCAGTGACGGTCGATGCGGGCGCCGATGGCGCTCAAACCTACAGTCTGTCGCTGCAAGTGCTGATCGCGATGACCGCGATCACGCTGCTGCCTGCGATTCTGCTCAGCATGACCGCGTTTCCGCGCATCGTGATCGTGCTCGGACTGTTGCGCAGCGCGTTGGGCACCGGGCAGACGCCGTCCAATCAGATCCTCGTGGGGTTGGCGTTGATGTTGTCGTTCTTCGTCATGGGGCCGGTGCTGGAGCGGGTCTACGCCGATGCCATGCAACCCTATTTGGATGATGAGATCGACATGCCCACGGCGCTGCAGGCGGCTGCCGTGCCGTTGCGTGAATTCATGCTGGCGCAAACCCGCGAGTCGAGTCTGATCGGTTTTTCCGAGCTGGACGGCAACACCCAGGGTTACGCCGATCCGGCCGACATTCCGTTTCGTGTGCTGGTCCCGGCTTTTGTTACCAGTGAGCTGACCACCGCTTTCCAGATCGGCTTTCTGTTGTTCATTCCGTTTGTGGTGATTGATCTGGTCATCGCCTCAGTGCTGATGTCCATGGGCATGATGATGCTTTCACCCATGCTGATCTCACTGCCGTTCAAGATCATGCTGTTCGTGATGGTGGATGGCTGGACGCTGGTGGTGGGTTCGCTGACCGCGAGTTTTGCCCTATGACACCGGAAACCGTTATGACCATGGGGCGCCAAGCCCTGGAGCTGACTATCATGTTGTCGGCGCCGCTGCTGCTCACCGCGCTTGGCGTTGGGCTGGTCGTCGGTCTGTTCCAGGCCGCCACGCAGATTCAGGAAATGACCCTGTCGTTCATCCCCAAGCTGTTGGGCATGGGCGTGGCGTTTCTGATCGCCGGACCATGGATGCTGCGCCTGCTGGTGGACTTCACCCGCCAGCTGATCATGGATCTGCCCAACCTGATCGGCTGATGATCGCACTGGATCAGATCGCCGAATCGCTGATCCCGTATCTGTGGGCATTCCTGCGTATTGCCGCATTGTGGATGGCCATGCCGGTGTTTGGCAGCGGGGTGCTGGCCGGACGCATTCGGCTGGTTCTGGCGGTGGCCTGCACCGTGGTGATCGCACCCCTGATGCCGCCGCTGGATTTGCCTGCAGTGTGGGGCGCCGCGTGGTGGCTGGCCGTGCTGCAGGAAATTGCCCTGGGTGTGCTGATGGCGTTTACCCTGGCCCTGGTGTTCGAGATGGTGCGCCTGTCGGCAGAGATCATCGGACTGGGAATGGGGCTGGGTTTTGCCCAGATGACCGATCCGCTCAATGGCTCCAGTGCGCCGGTGCTCGGGCAGTATTTTTCGATACTTGCCATCCTGCTTTTTCTGGCCGGCGGCGGGCATATCCAGATCATTCAGTGGATCAGCCTGAGCCTGATTCATCAGCCGCCGGGCCTGCTCATGCTTGAAATGGGCCAGATTTTCGCACCCGTGGCCTGGGCCGCGCTGGTGTTTGCCGGCGCGCTGCAGATCGCCTTGCCGGCCATCATCGCCTTGTTGCTGGTCAATCTGGCTTTCGGCGTGATCAGCCGGGCCGCCCCGGCGCTGAACCTGTTTGCCATCGGTTTTCCGGCCTCGCTGATGCTGGGTCTGGTGCTGGTGCTGCTCAGTCTGCCGGCCTTGCAGAGGCTGTTCACCTCGGCCATCACCGACGCCTTTTTACGCCTGAGCCAGACCTATGGCTGATAGCGCTGCAGAGAAAACCCAGGAACCCACCCCCAAACGCTTGCGTGAAACGCGCGAGAAGGGTGAGATCGCGCGTTCGCGTGAACTCGGCACGCTGGCCACTACGGCCGGGGCGGTGCTGGTGATAGCCATGTTTGGTGGATGGTTTGCGCGCCGCGCTCAGGCCTTGATGCATGACGGCCTGAGCCTGGAGCGGGGCCAGTTGATGCATCCCGAAGCCATGACCGCAGCCCTGCATGACACCCTGCTGCTGGGCCTGCAATGGAGCGTGCCGTTTCTGGTCGGTGGGGTGGTGTTTGCCTTTGTCGCACCCTTGTTGATGGGCGGCTGGAATTTCTCCACCCAGGCCTTGCAGCCCAAATTTGAACGGCTTAATCCGCTGGCCGGGATCAAGCGCATTTTCTCTGCCCAGGCGCTGATGGAACTGCTCAAGGCAGTGGCCAAGTTTGTTCTGCTCGGCGGGATGGCGGTGCTGGTGCTGTGGACCTGGCGTGAGCATGTGCTCGGACTGGGTATGCAGAATCTCAGCGCCGGGATGGCGCAGGGGCTGAAGCTGTGTTTCTACACCCTGGCGGCGTTGTGCATCGGACTGGCCCTGATTGCTGCGATCGATGCGCCATTTCAGTATTTCAGCCACCGCAAGAAGCTGCGCATGACCCTGCAGGAAGTGCGCGATGAAATGAAAGAAACCGAGGGGCGCCCCGAGGTCAAACAGCATATCCGGCGCATGCAGCAGGAGATGTCACGCAAGCGTATGGCCCAGGACATGGCACGCGCCAACGTGGTGATCAACAACCCGACGCATTTCTCGGTTGCGCTGTACTACGACCCGCAGGGTGATGCGGCGCCGGTGGTGGTGGCCAAGGGTGCTGACCACATGGCCGAGGTGGTGCGTGATCTGGCCCGTGAGCACCGCATACCGCAGCTGCGCATCGCTCCGCTGGCCCGGGCGCTGTACCGCCATGTTGAGGTCGGAGCGGAAATCCCAGCCGGGCTTTACCTTGCCGTGGCCGAGGTTCTCAGCTATATCTTTGCTCTGAACACGCGCCCCGCTCAGGCCGGGGAACCGCCCGATCCGGATATTCCTGATGTTTATCGCTGGAAACCGGACGATCCGCGGTAGCCTTGCGGTCGGCGCGCCAACGCCTTCGCGCGCCGGGACCGGACATGAAAATCAGTTATCAGTTTCGCCACAACGACAAGACGTTGCGGGATTTCGAAATCGATATTGCCAAGCCGGCGCCACCGCGCCCGGGCAAGGGCGAATGGACACGTTTGAGTCGAAACAAGTGCGCCAATTGCACGCTGCGTGATGATCAGGTCTCGCACTGCCCACCAGCGGTGGATCTGGAAGAGGTGGTGGATGCCTTCAACGAAGTCATTTCCCACGAAGATGTGTTTGTCATCGTCGATATCAACGAGCGGCATATTCTCAAGGATGGTGATGCGCAAAGCGGGCTGAGCGCGCTGATGGGCCTGATCATGGCCAACAGCGCCTGCCCGGTGCTGGGCCGCTTGCGCGGCCTGACGCGCACGCACACACCGTTTCAGAGCGTGGAGGAAACCCTGTTCCGCTTCATCGGGGCCTATTACCTGGGCCAGATGCTGGAAGAAAAGCGCGGCGGGCAGCCCGACTGGAGCCTGGACGGGCTGCATGCGCTGTTTGACGATCTCATGGTGGTCAACAAGGCGTTCAAGGCGCGGATTCATTCCGCAACGCGTCAGGATGCCGCGATGAACGCGATCAGCGCCCTGGCCATGCATGCTCTGGGTGCCCAGCTGTCGTTGGATGATTGCGAGGATGAACTGGCCGAGTTTGCGATTCAGCCAGCCGCGTCTTGAGGGCGCTAGTCATTTCGGACGAAGCCCGTTCGGGCGCACTTTGAGAAAACTTCCTTATTCGTAATCCGGATGCGCGTCTTGCGCGTAGAGCTTTTAAGTATCCGGATTTGCTGAACCAAGGAGGCGAGTATGTCTGTTGCCACCCCTGAAATGATCGATAGCCTGCGCACCGGCGGCGTAACCCCGGGCGCGAAGATTGAGGAGTCCTCTGTGTCCGAAGTAACCCCTGAAGTACTGGTTCAACGTGCCCGCGACATGGTTCCGGTGCTGGCCGAACGCGCGGCCAAGGCTGCGGAAATGCGTCGCGTGCCGGATGAAACCGTTGCGGAAATGAAGGCCGCGGGGTTCTTCCGCGTGCTGCAGCCGAAAAAGTATGGCGGCTACGAAATGGACCCGCAGGTGTTCTACGACATCTGCATGACCATCGCTGAAGGCTGCATGTCCACCGCCTGGATCTATGGCGTGATCGGGGTGCACAACTGGCAGATTGCCCTGTTCGATCCCAAAGCCGCCGAAGATGTGTGGGGCGCTGGTGACACCGATGTGCTGATCGCTTCAACCTATATGCCCAAAGGGCAGGTGACGCCGGTTGAAGGTGGTTTCAAGTTCTCCGGCCGTTGGGCGTTTTCCAGCGGTATCGAGCACTGCGACTGGGTCTTCCTGGGCGGTTTGATCTTTACCGAAGGCCAGCCGCCGGAATACCGCACGTTTATGCTGCCCAAGTCGGATTACAAGGTGATCGACACCTGGCATGTGATCGGCCTGAAGGGCACCGGTTCGCAGGATATTCTTGTTGAGGACGTGTTTGTTCCGGAATACCGCACGCACAAGGCCAGCGACGGTTTCATGGGCACCAACCCTGGTCGCGACACCTTCACGTCAGATCTTTACAAATTGCCGTTTGGGCAGATTTTCGTGCGCGCGGTGTCTTCGGCTGCGATCGGCGGTCTGCAAGGTATGCTCAACGAGTTCGTCAACTTCGGCAAAGTCCAGGTTGGCAATATGGGCAACAAGACTGCAGAGCAGGGTCCGGCCCAGATGGCGGTGGCGGAAACCGCCGTTGCTGTGGATGAAATGAAGCTGGTTCTGCAGCGCAACTTTGATGTGCTGATGGGCAAGATTCGTGCGGGCGAGCCGCTCGACGATATCAATCAGCGTTTGCATTACCGCTTCCAGGCAGCTCAGGTTGTAGAGCGTTGCGCCAAGCATGCCTACCAGCTGTTCTCGGCCTGCGGTGGCCGCGGCATATTCAGTGATTTCGTGCTCAATCAGAAGATGATGGACATCTTCGCCGCACGCGGTCACTACGCCAACAACCCGGATCAGTTCGGCAAGAACTATGGCGCGGTGACGCTGGGCATGGAGAACGGCGACTTCTTCCTGTAAGGCAAGAGCGCAACAAGACGACAACAGCGGCGGGGCATGATGCCCCAGCCGTGCGGGGTGTGGGCGATGAGTGAGAAATGGGATCAGAGCTACGACGTTGTCGTCGTAGGTTCCGGGGCCGGCGGTTTGACCGCAGCGCTGACAGCACAGGCCAAAGGTCTGTCGGTGCTGGTGGTCGAGAAGAGTGACAAATACGGCGGCACCAGTGCGGTGTCCGGCGGCGGCATCTGGATTCCCTGCAATGACCAGATGGAAGGTCTGGGCTGTCCGGACTCCTACGTCGAGGCGCGCCAGTACCTGGATATCCTGACCGAGGGCGAGGTTGATTCCGAGCGGCTTGATGCCTATATCCATCGTGCCAAGGAGATGGTCACGTTCCTGCGTGAGCGTTTCAATGTCCGCTTCCGCTCGATCCCGATCTACCCGGATTACTTCCCACACAAACCCGGAGGAAAGCCGGGTTTCCGCACCATGGAGCCGGAAAACTTCTACGCCGACCAGCTCGGCGAGGAATACGCCAACCAGCGACCGCCGTACCCGGCGACCTTGCTGATGGGGCGGATGGCCATGAATCAGGTCGATGCGCATGCCTTGCTGTGTAAGGACAAGGGCTGGGTCTGGCTGTTCCTGAAAGTCATGTGGAATTACTGGACCGACTTCAGCTGGCGGCGAAAATCCAAGATCGATCGGCGCATGACCCTGGGCCAGGCCATGGTGGGTTCGCTGCGTAAAGCCATGCTGGATCACGATGTGCCGCTGTGGCTGAACACCGGGCTCACGGATCTGATCGAGCAGGGTGGTCGCGTTGCCGGTGTGCGGGTTAGCCGCAACGGACAATCCATGAACATCGAAGCCCGTCACGGGGTTGTGCTGGCCAGCGGTGGTTTCGAAGCCAATCAGGCCATGCGTGAAAAATATTTGCCCGCACCAACCGATACACGTTGGAGCGTGGCGCCAGGCATCAATCATGGTGACGGGATCAATGCCGGGCTCAAGCTCGGTGCGGCGACTCGTTTCATGCATCTGACCTGGGGCTGCCCATCTGCCGTGCTGACGGGCGGTGGTCCAGCCACCGGCATGTTTGTCGAACGTGCTGCACCAGGCTGCATGATGGTCAACAGCCAGGGTCAGCGTTTTGTTAACGAGGCCGGGCCCTACACCGAGGTGGTCTATTCGATCTACGAAGATCACCAGAAAACCGGCGGCAGCGTGCCGTGCTGGCTGATCTGTGATGCGCGTTTCCGCAAGAAATTCCCCTTGGGTCCGATCATGCCGGCGCAGTTGCAGCCGGACCGTGCGATTCCCAAGGAGTGGGAAAACGAGGTTTACTACAAGGCCGACAGCCTGCCCGAACTGGCGGCCAAAATCGGCGTGGATGCCGATGGCCTGCTGGCGCAGACGGCGCGCCTTAACGCGATGGCTGAGCGCGGCGTGGATGAGGAATTCCACAAGGGCGAAAACGTCTTTGATCGCTACTATGGCGATCCCACACACAAACCGAACCCGTGCCTCGGGAAGATCGAAAAAGGGCCGTTTTATGCGCTGCGCGTGACCCCGGGTGAACTGGGCACCAAAGGCGGTCTGGATGCTGACGCCCGCGCCCGTGTTGTGCGTGAGGACGGCAGCGTTATCGATGGGCTCTACGCGGTGGGTAACTGCTCGGCCGCGGTCATGGGCAAGACCTATGCCGGACCGGGTTCAACACTGGGGCCGGCCATGGCCTTTGCCTATCTCGCAGTTGAGGATATTGCCGAGAACGCCAGCAGTGCGAATCGCGCTCACGCCGCCTGAGCGTGCTGTTTGATGTCACCGCCGCATCCAGCGGCGGTGACGCGGTTCAAGAAGAAGCCTAGCTCAACTCGAAACTGGTGCTGCGCAACTCGCGATCAGGTTCATGCACATGGCTGCCCATGATGTAGTTGACGCCCATCTGCCACAGTCGCGCCATACCGTTGGCGTCGGTGACCCGCTCGGCGATGGTTTTCACACTGTGCTGTTTGGCGTACTCCATGATCGCTTCCAGCGCCTGCATGTCTGAGCCTGCTTTGCCGATCGATTCGGTGAAATCGGAATGCAGTTTGATGTAGTTGACCTTGAGGCGTTCCAGCATCTGCGGCGACTGACGGCTGGTGCCGAAGTGGTCCAGCGCGGTTGACAGGCCGATGGCTTGGGCGGTGTTGACCAGGTTCTGGGCGCGCGAAATGTGGTCCTGCAAATGGTGCTCGCGGATCACCAGCACCATGTGGCCCTTGAGGAAGCTGTTCTTCTCCATGAACGGCTTCAGCCAGGTGATGAATTTGTCGGCATCGGCCAGCGTGTTTTCAGAAACACGGACGAAGAAGCAGGGGTCGCGGTGCTCGGATAACTGCTTGCCGATGACCTGTGCAGCCCGTTGCACAACCCAGCGATCAATGTGCGGCATCAGGCCGTTGGCTTCGGCGGCGGGCATGAAGTTGCGTGCCAGCACCTCTTCGCCGTCCTCGTCGATCATGCGCAGTAGGATGTCCGAGAACTGACGCTCTTCGCCGGCCAGGCTGGCGATGTTCTGATAGGCCAGCTCAAAACGATTGTCGTTGAGCGCTTTCTTGACCTTGGCGGCCCACAACGCTTGCTGTTCCTTGCGCTTGAGTTCTTCCGCCGTATCACCGGCGATGGTGATCGCATTGCCGCCGTCCTTCTGCAGTTCCAGCGCCTGTCCATGCAACTTGCTCAACAGCGCCTGAGGGTCTTCCGGATCGCTGGCCAACGGATAGATGACCACGCTGGCTGTGCAGGAAACTTCTTTTTTGCCCGCTTTGAGCACGCTGCGAGTGAGCGTGCGCTGGAAATGTTCGAGGTTGCCACGCATATCCTCGAGCGAGTCGCGATGCCCCAGGATGACCATTTCGGACAGAGAAAAACGGAAGATTCTGTCGTTGTCGCGGCTGGTTTCGCGAATGATTTCGATGACTTGCTCGGCAACCTGTTCGGCGCCGTCATAACCGGCGCGCTGTTCCAGCCCGGTGTAATCGTCCAGGCTGACAAAAATCAGGCTGGCGACGGCGTCGCCTATGCTGGTCAGGGCCTGCTCATGAATGGCTGCGATGACACCTTGTCGGGCCACACCGGCATCTTTGCTGATGTCGCCAACCGGGCCTCGCGATTCCTGGCCGCGAATTTCGATGGCGGGTTCGCCATCGTGTTCAATGCGGATGAAGCGCGCATCCAGGCGCTTGGTGGCGCCGCTGTCGCTGCTCAGTGTGAACCCGACCGGTGCGTCATCATGACGACCTTTCATGACGGCTTTGACCGCGTCCTTGACGGTTTGCTGATCTTGCTTGGCGACCAGATCCATCAGCGGATAGCCAATCAGATCTTCTGGGTCGGAGAAACGCAGCGCCTGAGCCAGGGCCATGTTGGCGTGAACCACAATGCCTTCCTGCACGCGCATACCCGGTGCGCTGGTGCTGCCAAGATCCTGCGTGCGGACCCGCTCGAGTTCGGCGATCTTGTCGCGCAAACCTTGCAGTTCCTCGTGCATGGCGTAGAGCTCGTATTCCTGCTGGAAGAGCATTTCCAGGTGCGGCAGATTGCCCAACGAGACGATGCCGCGTGCGCCTTGTGCCATGGCATCCGTGACGCTGCGTGCATCGGTGTTGTTATTGAGCTGGAGTACCGGGATCTGCGGCTTGTGGCGGTGGACGGCTTCGACCAGCTGAATCAGCCGGCAATCGGAAAACTCGGCATCGTGAATCGCAATGCAGATATTCGATTTTTCGATGATGTCGGCAAAGCTGTCGAGGCCAGGGGCAACGAGCACGTGCACGCTATGGCCGCTGGTCCGAAGGTGCGCTTCGATTTGTTTGGCATCGTTCGGGGTGTGGGCCAGTACCAGCACTTCACCCTTCATCACAATTCTTTGCCGCATGTGCTTGTGTGATCCTCTGTGTTTCGCGAACCGGGCGTTACAGTCCCCAGTTCATTGGCAGTTTGCCTTGTTCTCCCGGTACCTCGCGCACCAGTCGCGGGACCAGATAGCCCGGTAAGCGGGCATTCAACTCCCGCATAATGCCACGCGCGCGATCGTCTGCAACCGCGAAATGTGCGGCGCCGGCGACAGGGTCGAGCTGGTGCAGGTAGTACGGCAGTACACCAATCTCGAAAAGGCGCTCGCTCAGCCGCGCTTGAGCCTCGGCGTCATCATTCACGTTGGCCAGCATCACGGCCTGATTCAAGAGGGTGAGGCCAGCGCTGCGCAATTGATCGCAGGCGCTGGCAACCGCCGCGTCGAGTTCCTGCGCATGGTTACTGTGCACCACCAGCACGACACGTAAGCGCGAGTCGCGCAAGCGTGCAAGTAATGTGCCGGTGATGCGTTCCGGCAGCACGATGGGCTGGCGGCTGTGAATGCGCAGGCGACGCACATGGGGAATGTCCTCAAGCGCATCGATCAGGCGTGTCAGCTTGTCATCGGACAGGCTCAAGGGGTCGCCACCGGAGAGAATGGCTTCTTCAATCGTGCTGTCAGCGGCCAGTGCTTGCACCGCTTTTTGCCAGCCATCCGCGCCCTCGCGCGCTTCGTTGTAGGGAAAGCTGCGTCGAAAACAGTAGCGGCAGTGCACGCCGCAAGCCGCCGTGGTGATGAGCAAGGCGCGCCCGTGATACTTGTGGATCAACCCAGGCTGAGGTTGGAATTGGCTTTCCATCAGCGGGTCGTTGCCAAAACCGGGCACGCTGTTGTGTTCCAGTTGCCGCGGCAGAACTTGCAGCAGCAGGGGATCGCGCGCGTCGCCGTAGCGCATGCGCCGTGCGAAGCCCCGCGGCACGCGCATGGCAAAACCGTGCTTGGGCGGCGTTAGTCCGTCAATCGCGCTCTCGTCGATGCCCAGATCGCGCAGCAAGGACTGTGGGTCGCGATAGGCTTGGCGCAGTTCGGCCTGCCAGTCCGCTTCAAGAGCGGGCTGCGCAGTGCACGTCGGCCGGGCGTGTTCGATGGCGGGCTCAGGCATACGTTATTATTGGTGGTTTGTTTCCAGTGCAATTGTCATGAGCAGCTACTCCACCAATCAATTCAAAGGCGGTCTCAAAATCATGCTCGATGGTGACCCGTACACCATCGTTGAGAATGAGTTCGTCAAACCGGGCAAAGGCCAGGCTTTCAACCGCGTCAAAGTGCGCAATCTGAAGAACGGCCGCGTGGTCGAGCGCACCTTCAAATCCGGTGATTCGGTGGAAGCGGCTGATGTTCACGAGCTTGAGCTGCAGTACCTCTACAACGACGGCGAATTCTGGCACTTCATGGAGCCGAAGTCGTTCGAGCAGTATACGGCGGATGAAAACGCTGTGGCAGAAGCCAAGAACTGGATCAAAGAACAGGACAATTGCACGGTGGTGCTCTACAACGGTGCGCCGTTGAGTGTTGAGGCGCCGAACTTCGTTGAGCTGGAAGTGACCGAAACCGATCCGGGTGTGCGTGGCGATACCTCCGGTGGTGGCGGCAAGCCGGCGACCTTGGAAACCGGTGCGGTGGTGCGCGTGCCTTTGTTCATCGATGTGGGCGACAAGCTCAAAGTGGATACGCGCAGCGGAGAGTACGTCTCCCGCGCATGAGCTCAGCTCCACGCGCCTGGCAGCCGGCGGCCAGTATTGAGGCGCTGCGCTTCCGGGCGGCTGTGGTGTCCAAGCTGCGTACATTCTTCACGCAGCGTGAGGTGCTTGAAGTTACAACGCCGGTCCTGTCCGCAGCAGCGGCAACCGACCCGCAGATCGACAGTTTGTCGTTACGGGATGCGCGCGGGCAAAGTTGGTGGTTGCAGACCTCGCCTGAATTTCACATGAAACGGCTGCTGGCTGCCGGCAGTGGAGCGATCTATCAGATCGGGCCGGCGTTTCGCGGTGATGAATTGGGGCGCTGGCATAACGCCGAGTTCAGCATGCTGGAGTGGTACCGCCCGGGCTTTGATCACCACCAGTTGATGGATGAGATAGAAGCGCTGTGGTGCATGCTGTGTGAGACTGAAGCTCAGGCGTGGCCGCGTTACCGTTATGCGGCACTGATTGAACAGGCAACAGGGTTGAGCTGGGCCGAAGCCTGCGACGGGTCAAAGCTGCGCAAAGCACTGGAACGCGAACTGGGGCCTCTGCCGGTTGACCTGGATACCGCTGGCCTGCTGGATGCGGCGATGAGCTTGCTGGTGGGGCCAGCACTGGGGCACCAGCAGCCGTGTTTTGTGTATGACTTTCCCGCCGATCAAGCGGCCTTGGCGCGGGTGGAGACAGGCCAGGACGGATTGCCGTGGGCAAGCCGTTTTGAGTGGTTCTGGCGTGGTCAGGAGCTGGGCAACGGCTTTCACGAACTGACCGATGCGCAGGAGCAGGCACGTCGTTTTGCGGCGGATCGAGCCCATCGACAGCGCAGCGCGCAGACCGATGTGCCGCACGATGAGTGCCTGATTGCAGCGCTGACCAGCGGTTTGCCGGATTGTGCCGGCGTGGCCGTTGGCGTCGACAGGCTGTGTGCTTTGCTGATGAATGCCGAGGATGTGTCCTCGGTGATTGCATTTCCTGCTGATCGCGCTTGACCCTGGAGTTGGCTCCAGGGTGATGCTGTGATCAGATTGATCGAGGATTAAACCGTGTTGGCACTGATCGGAAGTTTGCTCGCACTGGGCGCCGGACCGCTGATCTATAGCCGTGCAGCGCCACATTCCTATTTCAGCCGGGCGCTGGATGGGTTCGTGTTTGTGGCCATCGCCGGGCTGGTGATTCTGGAAATCCTGCCGGAGGTGGTTGAGCACGCGGGCTGGTGGGTGTTGATCGTGGTCGCGTTGGGGCTGTGGGGGCCGACCTGGCTGGAGAAAATGTTCCACCGTGCGGCTCACCGCACGCACATGCTGACCGTATTGCTCAGCGCTGTGGGCCTGGTGGTGCACACCGTGTTTGACGGTGCGGCGCTGACCCACGGCGGCTCACCCGCGTTGGGGCTGGCGATTGTCATTCACCGCATTCCTGTGAGTCTGGCCGTATGGTGGCTGTTGCGACCGACCTGGGGGCCAGTGATGCCGCTGGTCATGCTGGCCACCATGGCGGGTGGCACTGTGGCGGGTTATCTGCTCGGCGGCGAGATGCATGTGCATGAGTCTGAAGCCGGGTTCGCCGCCTTGCAGGCATTTGTGGCGGGATCGATCCTGCATGTGGTCTTCAATCGGCCGCATATGGAGAACGCAACGCGTGATCCTCTGATCAAAACCGATCAGGCCGAAGGACTCGGCAGCGTGCTTGGATTGCTGGTCTTCGTGCTCATGCTGGGCGCCGACATGCTTCTGGGCCATGCGCCCACGGATGGATTGCAGCGTTTGCTGGAGCTTTCGTTGGCGGCCGCTCCGGCCTTGCTGTTGGCCTACGCCGCAGGCGGCCTGATTGCTGCCTTTCTGCCGGCATCCTCGGTGGCTTGGTTGTCGCGCGGCGGAGGGTTGTCTCAAGCCACGCGAGGCATGGCTGTGGGCTTGCCGCTGCCGGTTTGCAGCTGCGGTGTGGTGCCGCTGTACCAAAGCCTGATTCAGCGCGGCGCGCCGCCGTCTGCGGCCATGGCGTTCTTGATAGCCACCCCGGAGATTGGCCTCGACGCCATTTTGGTTTCCATTCCGCTGCTGGGTGGTGACATGACGATTGCGCGTGTGGTGGCGGCCGCGGTGATCGCCTTGCTGGTTGGGTGGTGGGTCGGCCGCTGGGCCGGCACGCTCAACAACGAGCACAAGCAATGCTGTCATGCGCACAGCCCAAGTTTTTCCGGCAAACCCGCAGAGCGTCTGCGTTCTGGCTTGCGTTACGGCTTTGCTGATCTGGTTGATTCCACCGCGCCGTGGGTGTTGTTCGGTCTGGTTGTCGCGGCTGCAGCCCAGCCGATGCTGGAGCAAGCCTGGCTGCAAGACATTCCTCCGAGTTTGCAGGTGTTTGCGTTCGCGTTGCTGGGGTTGCCGTTGTATGTATGCGCGACCGGTTCGACACCGATCGTGGCGGTGATGCTCATTGCGGGCGTGGCGCCCGGCGCGGCACTGGCGTTTTTGATCACCGGACCCGCGACCAATCCTGCCACCTTCGGGGTTTTGGCCAACTTGCATGGCCGCCGCGTGGCATTGGCCTTCGGTGTGGCCACCGGTGGGTTGGCCGTGGCTGCGGGGTTGGCGGTCAATCAGATTGCGCTGAACATGGATTTCAGTGAAGCCAATCTGCATGCCTTCCCGTTGTGGCTGAGCTGGACGGCGCTGGTTGCATTGATACTGCTGGTGGTGGCGTCGGTGGCACGGCGTGGTGCACGTCGATTCATGTCGGAGCTTCAGCTGGGGCAAGCTCACGCCCATTAGTCCAGGCCTGGGTTGGTCATTTGTGCGCCGGAGAATTGTGCGGGATAGTTCCGGGCCAAGGTGTTGACGAGCAGCGTGGCTGTCGCAGATGAAAAAGCGCATTCATATCCCGGTGAACCGCAGCGGCGAAGAGACGCGTCCGGCTGCACCTGACGATGCTCCGGTAGAGCGTCAGGCTCGCAGCGCTCGCGCAGCCGCACAGCCACAGCGGTCAGGTCCGGTGTTCGGGCTGGCCGTCGCGGTGACAGTCATTCTTGCGCTGGCTGTTGCGGCCTATTACCTGGTTGCCAATGACATCAGCCTGTCGCTTGATCAGGGCATCAGCGATGCCGAGTTGTCACGCCAGCTCGACACCGTGGTGAGCAGTGCGCGCCTGCTGGAGCTGAGTCAACGCAAGGCCAACCAAGATCAGGTCGCGCTAAAGCATGCCCAGGAGCGTGACGATGAGGTACTGATCGACACCTTCCGTTTGTCGCTGGAGAAGAGCACCCAGGATCAGCGCGCGTATCAGCGTGTGTGGGCCGAGGCTCTGGTCGTTTTGCATGATGAGTGGCAGCTGCGGCGTCAACGCATCGAGGCCGCTTTCGTTAACCGACTGGAAACGCTGGACGAGGCTCAGGTGGGCAGCCGTGAGGCGCTGCAAAAGAGCCTCAGCTGGATTCAGGCGGTGCCACAGGAGTCCACGCCGGCCGACTACTTCACGGCACAGCTGTCAGGAGGATCAAACACGTGAGCAAGACTGCAGTGGCTTTGACCCTGGTGCTTGTGCTGGCCGGCCTGCAGGGCTGCGCAAGTTCGCCCGATACCGCCGGCTATGGCGACCGTGAATGGTGGCTGTTCTGCGGTATCTGGGTTGATGGCGGCAACCTGCAGGGCCCGGCGCGACAGCTGTGTGGGGCGGATCGACCGGGCTGGAGCATCGGCAAGACGGCCGTGTCAGCTGGCGCGCTGTGTGGTCTGGTTGCCGCAGTGACCGGAGGCTCGGAGAAGAATGTTGCCGCCTCTGCCGGCATTTGTGCCGCAGCGGGTGCGATTGGCGCGTCCATGGCCAACCGCGGTTTGCAGGCCTACCGTGAAGATGTCTCCAGCGCCAACCAAGGCTTGTCTGCGGCGCGTCGTGATGTTGATGCGCAGATTCGCGCCAACCAGCAGGCCGAGCGCGATGTGGCTCGCCTGCAGCAGGAATACCAGTTGATGCAGCAAAGCGTGCGTGACGACCGCGCATTTTTGAGCGAGGCGGCACGCATTCAGGCCCAGCTCGATGAACAGCTGCAGCAGGCACGTGAGCGCACGCAAGCCCAGCGCGACTCCATCACCCTGATCGAACAGGCCATTTACGACATCGAACAGCAGATGAAAAACGCGCCGAACAAACGCGAGCTGGAAGCGATGCGGGCTGATCTGCAACGCGAGCGTGAGCGGGTCCAGATTGCTCTGGAGGAAAGCAACGGCCTGATTACCCAGATCGAAGCCGAGCAACGCCGTGTGGCGGCCGGCATCAAGGCGCGCAGCTGAGATGCGGCGGTTACTCGCGGGCGTATTGACGCTGCTGCTGGTGGGCCTTGTCGGTGGTTGTGCCAGCAACACCTGCGACACCCGCTCCAGCCGCATGTCGGCCTATTGCGCCAGCCTTTACGGCATGGGGGTGCGGACCAATGCCAACGCTCACATCGAAGACATCGAGGCGCAGACACAGGCACTGCAAGAGGAGTTGAAACGTCATCAGGCGCGTGCGCGTGAGTTGCAACCGCGTGTCGATGGCGCCCAGCAGCGGCTGGATGAGCTGGCACGCTCGACCTCGACGGTGCGGCAGGAAGCGGCGCGTCTACGCCAGGAGATGCAGACCAAGACAGCCGAGCTTGAGCGACTGATGACCCAGGAAGAGGCGCAGATGCGCCAGCTGGAGACACTGTCACAGGAGCAGGCGCAATCGCAGGCCCGGCTCGACGAAATTCAGCAGCTGGCCGACAAGCTGCGTCAGACCCAGCAGTCGATTCAGGACATACAGGATTACCTCGACCGCGATCTGCTCGAAAGGGCAGAAGTGACGCTGCGTTATGGCGGTTGAGACCTGGCGGCGTGGCCTTGTGCTGGCGCTGTACCTGCTGCCCGTCGTGGCTGCGGCCGAGCAGGTGCTGATCGAGCGCGCACCGTACCGGGTCAGCTTGCCAGAACAGGCCTGCGCGGCGCAGCAGCGCATCCGGGTGGTTGCTGATGCGCACCAGCACCTGGGCTACGACAACAGCGATCTTAAGGCCGTGGTGCGGCGTGCCCATGCGGCTGTGTGGCTGTCTTGCTTCAAGGTCGAAAGCCTGTGTGTGGAGGCGTATCTGGCGGGTTCGGACATCCGTGTCATGCATGCGCGGGCGCACCGTGAGGACGATTTCGATCTCAAGATCGCCGCGCCGCCGGATTGCACGCCTGTGCAGGCCGAGGCCACTGCAGCGGACAACGATGCCGCTGCCCAGACCCTTGAGAGCGTGATGCAGCGGGCGGCGCAGTCCGATGCACAAGCCCTGCATGCGTTTGCGCAGCACTACCAGAACAATCCACAGGAGGCCGTGGCCAATGACGTGCTTGAAACCGTCACCGGGCGCCCGGAGCAGGTCGCAGCACTCAGCCGGGCTGAGAAAATTACCTTGCTGGAGCTGCTGGCGGCCCGTGAAGGCTCGCGCGAGGCTCTGGCAGCCATTCGCCAGGACAGTCTGAACGGGTTGGCCAGCGCCGATTACGCCCTGGGCCGCCTGTACGCGGGCGACCGCCAGGCCAAGTTGCCGATGGATGATGCGTTTTTAGAGCAAGACCTGCACATTGATGCAGCGCAGGACCGGCGTGACCGGGCCACTGTTGCCGCCTATTTTTTCACCCAAGCGGCGCGCAAGGGAGACCGCGTTGCCGAGCAGATTGCCGAGCTGGCCGGGCTTGAGGGCGCGCAGAAAGACGGCGACGGATCGTCCTCAACGGATGCAACGCAAGCGGGGCAAGATGTGGCGCGTGCGGATGAGCAGGCCAATGGCGGGCCGCTGGAGAGCGGCGAGGAGCAGGGCCAGGGCCGGTCAGCGCTGGAGGCGGCTGAGACGGATGCAGGCAACGCCCCCGATGGACGCGCGCTTGAAGCCGGCCCAGTGCCCGGTGATGCGTTGCGCCCCGGTGTGTTCGTGGGTTTGTCGCAAGGGGATGCGCGTGGCGTGGTCGAGCTGGCTTTGCTGCCCGCGCCGGCACCGCCACAAAGCGCGTCCGATCAGTCGGCTGAACAGGCCGAGGACGCACAGTCCGGCGCCCCATCGGCGGCGCCAGCAGTCCCCACGTCCGGGTCTTCGGGCGCGCCGTCGCCCGAGCCGCCCGTTGCGCCCGAGGATGTGCCGTATGAGCAGCCCGAAGGTGAGTTGATCATTGATTGAATGCTGTCTGTGCAGCAGGAGCGAGTACCTATGTCAGGGCTGAAAAGCTGGGCTTTGTGGTTTGCACTGATCGGCGGTGCGGCCTTGCTGGTTGGCATCGCCTTCTGGTTGAGCTGGATCGATCCGCGTTTTCACGGTCTGGTTGAGCGCACCATGTATCTGGCCATGGGGGTGATTGCGACCACCCTGATCGTCAATCAGGCGCGGGTCATGTTGATGCTCGATCGCGAAACCCAGCGGGCGATCGATATTGCCCAGCGGGTTGTCGCACCGGCGATCCGCGCCGACGATGAGGCCGGTGCAGCCACGTCGCATCATCTCAGGCGCAGTATCGAGCAGCTGCATTTTGAAGGTGAGGAAGACGCAGTGCCGCGCGGCATGAACCGCCATTACTTCGCCCGTCACCTGAAAAACCTGCTGGAGATGTCGCGCACCCGCAGTCTCAAGGCCGATGGCCCTGCCGCGGCGGTGAGTCAGGACACCTTGATCGAGATTCTGCACGAGCGTCTGAGTGCGGAAAACCGTTTTATCGAACTGTTCTCCAGCGTGTTGGTGACCCTGGGGCTGATCGGCACCATTCTTGGCCTGATGCTGATGATGAGCAGCCTCACCGATGTGATGCAGGCGCAGGGCGCGGGTGACGGTTTGCTGCAGGCGCTGGCGGCCACTGATGGCCCGCTTTCGGGGCTTGGCGTGGCGTTCATGACCACCTTGATTGGCGCGGTGCTGGGCGGCGTGGTGCTGCGTGTACTCACCGCGGTAGTGGAACGGCACATCACGGACTATGTGGCCGAGGTGGCCGAGTTGACGGACATTCACGTTATCGGCCGGCTGTGAAATTTCGCACGCGCTCAAGCGGCACGAGTTTCTACGAAACCGTGTCCGATTTGATGTTCGGCACCATGGCCATCGTGGTCATGCTGATGTGCATTTTCATGGTGCTCAACCGCAAGAGCGAAGGCGCGCCCGCCACGCCACCGGACACCCTGGAGCAGCAATCCAGCGACGGAGAGATCGAAACCCTGGTGTGTGTGCCCGATCCCACGCCGTCGCCGCATGAGCTTGAGCTGGGCGGCTTGCAGGCGCAGGTTGATGAGCTGCGCCAGTCGTTGGCCAGCGCCCAGGAAGAGAATCGCAACGCCAATGAAGCGTTCGGCGGGCGCGAACAAGGCGGTGAACGTGAAGCCCATCATGTGCAGTTGGTGATCGCCGTTGATGTGACCGGCAGCATGCAGCGCGAGCTGGATGAACTGGCCGAGTCCATCGCGCTGCTTGGAGAAACCTTGCCGCGCATGGTCAACAGCGTGGCCGTGGGGGTTGTAGCCTATCGGCGTGATGCACAAAATCGTGATGTCAGCGCCGTCTACCCGCTGAGTCCGGTACGCCCGGCGCATCAGGATCAGGGCCGCAGCGCCAAAAATCTGCGCAGCTGGGTCCAAGCCTTGCGTGCCGAGGCCGGTTCGGCACCGCTGGGCAGTGCGCTCAAACGGGCCTTGGCCATGTTTGATGCCGCCGGCACATTCCACGGCCAGCAAGTCCTGATGGTGCTGGGTGATGTTGGCCCGTTTGAAGATGGTTGGCAGGATCAGTCGATCACGGCAGCCAACCGCGAGCAGGCTCGCGCGCTGGTTGAGCAGGTTGCGCAGTGGCAGAAGTCCGGGCCCGGACGGCGTCTGCTGGCGCTGTTCTCCGGCCTGGATGAAATCGCCAAATCCAGCGGTCAGCAACAGCAGAAATTTCTTGAGAGTCAGGCGTTCTTCCGCCGTCTGGGCGATGCGGTGCTGCATGACGAGGCTTATTCGGAAAACAGTTCCGACATGACCGCGCTAATTTTTCTGGCGACGCTGGGCTGAGCATGTTCCGCCGCAAGGACAAGTCACCCAGCGACGGCTTCTACGAAGCCTTTTCCGACATCATCTTCGCCACCATGGCGATCTTCGTCCTGCTGATGACGATTTTTCTGGTCGTGGTCCGGGTGTCCGATGTGCCGCAGCAGGCTGAGCCGCAAATTCAGTCACAGGGCGCTGATGACATTGCGGCCTGCGTGGCCCAGCGGTTTGTGATCGAAGAGCAGCAGCGCGAGCGCGAAGCCAATGCGACGCGTGCGGTCGCCGAACTTAATCAGGAGATCCAAAAGCTGCAGGCCGATATTGAGGCACTCAACAGCGAAACCCAGGCTTTGAGCGCGCGGGCCAGCCGGGCGCGCCCGGAGGTCAAGGACACACCGATAGAAATCGCTATCGCGCTGGACAAGTCCAACAGCATGGCGCACGAGATCGACAATCTGGAGAACGCTGTGCTGCGTCTGGCCCAGCTTCTGCCGCTGATCTCCGAGAAAGTCACCATCAGCATCGTGGCCTACCGCAACAACAGTGCCGGCTATGACGCCAGCGCCTATTTCCAGCGTCGCTGGATACGCCCTTACCAGGATGATGGTGGCGCCAGCCTCAACGCACTGCGTGGGTTTCTTCAAGCGCAACAGGCCGAGGCCGGTGCAGCGCCCATTCTAGAGGCAACCCAGTGGGCGCTCAGCACCTTCAGCGCGGCGCACCCCAAGAAGCGCCAGGTTCTGATGGTACTGGGTGACGTGGGGCCCTACGAAACCCCACGCGGCGGCATCAACATGGGCGCCTGGGGGCAGACCCGGGCGCGCCAGTTCAGCGCGCTGGTCAGCCAGTGGACCCGGGCATCGCCACAGCAGCGCAAGCTGATTCTGCATTTTTCGGGGCTTGATGAACTCAACGGCTGGCAGCGCGCCAAGCACCGCGCCTCGCGTGATCTTTTTCAGCACACCGCCCGCAGTGCCGGACAGCCGGATGCCTACCGTGAAAGCATTGCCACCATGTACGTCGACTTTCTGATCGCGGCGCTGGAGCGCAAGTAGGGCGCTGCAGTTCGTATACTCGCCACATGCCTGAATTGACCGATGCCTGTGGCCGTGTGGTGGCCGTGCCGGAGCGCCCGCAGCGTGTGGTATGCCTGTGTCCCTCGCTGACCGAAACCCTGTTTGAGCTGGGGTTGGATGAGCGGCTGGTTGGGCGAACCCGTTACTGCATCCACCCGGCGCCGCAGATTGACGCCGTGGCGGTGGTGGGGGGCACCAAGAAAATCGACTTTGATGGCATGACCGCCTGCGCGCCGGATCTGATCATCGCCGAGAAGGAAGAGAACCGGCGCGAGGATGTCGAGGCACTGGCGCAGCGCTGGCCGGTCTATGTCTGCGACATCCAGAATCTTGAGCAGGCCTTGGACGCCATCGGGGTGCTGGGGCGCTTGACGGGACAGGACATGACGGCCGATCAACTGGTTCAGCGCATTGAGCAAGCCTGGCAAGGCATTGCGAAGTTGCGGCAACCGCTGCGCGTGCTGTATCTGATCTGGCGCAAGCCCTGGATGGCCGCAGGCCAGGACACCTACATCAACGCAGTGTTGCAGCGCGCCGGCATGAGCAATGTGGCGCTGGGTTTGCCGGGGCGCTATCCGCAAATTGATTCCGCCGAGCTGGCCGCACTCAAGCCCGATGTGTGCTTGCTCAGCTCTGAGCCTTATCCCTTCGAGCACAAGCACGCCGAGGAGTTGGCGCGACTCATGCCGGGCACGCACATGCAGCTGGTCGATGGCGAAATGTTCAGCTGGTACGGCGCCCGCATGCTTATGGCGGCACGCTATCTTGGTGAACTGGTCACGGCGCTGGATGAGGCGCGCCAGGACCCTAGCATCAGCCGCCGGTGACCCGATAGGCCGCCGCAAACTCGGCCGGCATGCGCTTGGGGCGACCGCTTTTGAGATCCACGCTGATCCACTGTGTCACCGCGCGCACGATGGTGGCATCGTCCGCCGGGCGGCGAATCTGATAACTGCGCTCCAGGCGCAGTTTGCCGTCGTTGGCCGTGCACCAGGTGGCGATGTGCAATTCATCGCCGAGCAGCGCCGCGCGCAGATAGTCGATCTCGGTGCGGTGCGCGACCACCCCGGTGTTGAGTCGCTCGTAAACCTCCCAGCCAAGCCCCAGATGCTCGGTGTGGGCCCAGGCGGTCTGTTCCAGGTATTCCAGATAGCGCACGTTGTTGACGTGCTGCATGCGGTCGATGGCGTCGGCGCCGACGCGCACGCGATGGACGAACGGATTCGGATAGTCCCAGCTCATGCCGCGCAGTGTAGCGCTGTCACGCGCTGGGTTCAGCCGCCCAGTTCGGCCGCCAACGGTAGCAGAGGGGGAAAGGCGGGGCCGCTCTCAGGCTCGGCCAATGGGCCGTCTTCGCGTGGCGTGCAATCAGCGCTTTGGCGACCACTTGCGGTGAAGATGCCGGCAAGCAAATGGCGGCGGAAGTTGGCGTCTTCGTATAGGCTGATCGAATGACCGAGCGCGGTGTACCAGGCGTGCCCGCCGAGTCGGGTGTGGCACCAGCTCATGGGATGGTCATTCATGCTGCCTGTTTCTCCGATCAGGAAAGCATCCGCGCCGATGTTGGTGGTGTTCGGGTCCTGGTTGTAGCTTTGCTCGTCGATGTTGAGGAGCACCCGGACCTGACCGCGGGGGTTGCTGCGAAAGCTGTAAAACTCGTCTTCGATGGCCCAAGGACGGGGCAGGTGCGCGGTCGAAGGATGATCTTCGGCCTCGACGTGCAGTTCGCCATTTTGCACGCCGGGGCCTTCATCGGCGCCCAGCGGAAAAACCGGATGGCTATGGAAATAGGCACCGACCAGCTCGGCGTAGAACGGCCAGTCGTACTCGGTATCCGAGGCCGAATGCACCCCCACGTAACCGCCGCCACCGCGGATGTAGCGTTCAAAGGCCATTTGCTGTTGTTCATCCAGAACGTCGCCGGTGGTGCTCAGCCACATGACAGCGGCATAGCGGGCCAGTTCGACATCGTTGAAGAGGCTGGGGTCCTCGCTGTGATCGACCTCGAATCCGTGCATCAAGCCGAGTTGGCGCACCGCATCCACGCCCGTTTCAATCGAGGCGTGGCGAAAGCCGGCGGTGTGAGAAAACACCAGCAGGCGGAAGCTGCTCTGTTCGCTGGGATCGTCATTCTCAGAGCCACATGCAGTGAGCAGTGAGAGGGTCAGCAGGCCGACGAGCAGCGGCGCTAGGGAGAAAGTTCTCTGCATGATGACGCCTGTCAGGTCACGCTGTGGCCAATCGCCCGCGCTATGCGCAGCGAGTTGGCCAGTATCGTGAGGGTGGGGTTGAAGCCTGGGAAGGTGGGGAACAATGAACCGTCCACCACGTGCACGTTGTCGCAGTCATGCAGACGGCCCCAGCGGTCGCACACGGTGCTCTGCGGGTCATCACCGAAGCGCGCGGTGCCGGCATGGTGTGCCGACAGGGTCGGTTGATCCGACATCAGCGGATCGGGCAACACCATGGCACCGCTGGCGCCTGGTGTAGCCTGCAGCATGGCCAGCAACAACGGTGCGGTGTAAGCCGCCGAGGCGCGTTCGTGGGCATGGGGTGCCCAGGTGACGCGTGGCGCTGGCAGTCCGCGCCAATCCTTGACTGTGGGGTCGAGGTCGACCCGATTGGCTGCCTGAGGCAGGTCTTCGCCGACCAGCTGAATGCCAGCCACCCGTTTGCGTATCAGGCCCAGTTGAACCAGTGCTTTGTGTGGCGCCCCTGCCGGCACTCCCAGCCCGGCGTACTGGTAAGCCTCCTGCAGTAACGGCACCGAACCGCCAACCTGAATCAAGCCACCTTTGATATAGGGCACGCCCAGTGCGCTAACGGCCGGGCCGCTGAACGGGCCAACCAGGTCATCGATTTCGACTGTGGTGCTTTGTGCGCGACCGGGTTGTACATCGCGCGCGAAAACCGCGCCGCCGATCGTGAACCAGTGGAACATCATGTTGCGCCCGACCTGATCTGAGCGATTGCCCAGGCCCAAAGGGTGAGCGCTGTTGGCCGATAACAGCAACAGTCGCGCCGTTTGCACTGGGCTTGCTGCGAGCAGGATCTTGTCGGCGCTGATGTGACGAGCCTGGCCATCGCGGTCGAAGTAACGGACATCGGTCGCACGCTTGCCGTCCGATGAGGTTTCTATGCGATAAACCAGGGCACGTTCTATGACGCGGACGCGACCGCTTAACACGGCCGGATTGAGATAGGTCACCAGGGCATCGCCGCGTGCATTGATCGGGCAGCCGAATGAAGAGCACAGCCCGCAGGAATTGCAGGCTGGGCGACCATCAAAGCTTTGCGAATTGACAGCCGACGGGTAGGGGTAGGGTTCCCAGCCCACATTCATGGCGCCTCGCGCAAGGGCGCGCGCAGCGTAGCCGGTGGGGTTGGGCGGCATCACGAACTGACCCGCGCGTGGCGCTTGTTGCAGCGTACGCTCGGGCATCAGATGCACATCACCCTGAACACCAATGGTGCGCTCGACTTCGTCGTAGTAGGGGGCCAGCTCGTCATAGCTGATGGGCCAGTCAGCCACCTGGGTGCCGTCAACGGGGCCCAATTCGGACAGCTGTTTGAAATCGCCGCGCCAGAAGCGCGGGAATTTGGCGTTGTAGTGCAACGATGTGCCGCCAACCGCAGCGCCGAGGGAGACGTGCGTGCCTTGCACACTGCGTGAGATGCCCTCCGCCGCTTCACCCTGGGTGCGCCCGGTGACGGGCTCGAGGCGGGGATGAGGAAAGCCGAAATGGCGTGCTGTTTTGACCTCGTCGTTGGCGTAGAGGGTGCCCAAGTCGCGGCTTTCGACTTCACCAAAACCAGGGCGCAGATTGCGGCCGCGTTCGAGGACTGTGACGGACCAGCCCTGAGCGGCAAGCTCGTGAGCGGCGATACTGCCGGCGGGGCCGGACCCGATGATGACGGCCTCAGGCATGATCGGCCCTCCATACCCATTCCGGTCGCGGATTGGCAGCAGCGGACAAGCGCTGGCGCAACGCCGCGAGGGAGCCGTCGGCGGCCATGATGTTGGCGGCGAGACTTTCACCCGCAACAATCAGCAACGGTGGCAGTTCTGCGCGCGGCTCCTGAGAAACGGCTTTGTTCGCGGGGCCGTGATCCTGTCCACCGTAGGATGGAGGCAGAAAAGCGTCGAACAGCCCGGGTTGGTCGCGGTTGATCACTTCGCTGTCGGTGTAGCCGCGCGGTTGCACATCGCCGGGCCAGTCGGTTGATGTCCAGCCGACGAGATCGCGGTTGCCACCGTACTCGGGGGCGCCGTACAGACCATCCAGGGTGTTGGGAAATGCAACATCGATCAGAGCCTGGGTTTGCGCGTCGCTGGGGTCGAATACGATCACGTCACGCAACAGTGCGGGCAGGTCGGCAAAGTGCTCGCTGCCGCTGAGCTGATTGATCAGATCCAGGACGGCTGACAGCGGTGTGCCGCTGAGTTGTTCTTGCAGAATCTGACCAAGGGCAGCCGGCAGCACCCCGGTGGCAAGCTGCGCGGCGCGTGCGTCCAGATGGGCCAAGCCTTCGCGGTATCGCTGTTGCAGGCCTTGCACGGGTCCATTGAACTCACGTTCCGGACGCCCTTGCGAACCTTCAATGACCAGCCTCCAAGCCAGCGTTTCATATTCGTCCAGGGCAAGGAAGCGAGCAAAATTGTTGCTGCTCGCGCCGGCTCGATCAGAAAAAGGCCCGCCGGCGTAAATGAGTGGTGGATCTGTGTTGAAGGCAGCCAGTAAAGCATCGATGGCTTCTTCTGCGTGGCCTGCCGCGGCGCCGGGTTGCAGGCCGGCCGGAATCAGGCGGTCGCACAGGGCACGCAGGCTGCGTTTTTCGTTCTCGCTCAGGAAGGCTGCATGTGGCGTGGCGGGTTGATCCGAAGATTGTGCCGCGGCCAGCGTGGCCTGACGCCCACCGCTGCCGGGCTGACATCCGCTTAACGGCATCAACCAGGCGCTCATCAGCGCTACGCCGCCTGATTGCAGCACCACTCGACGCTGCGGCATGCGCAGCGTGTCTGAATCGCTCATGGTGTCTCCCCATCGTTGAGCGTTTATTTATTTATGCTGCTGAGTCTAGCCGGGCAGGGCGCTGTTGTGTATGCCGTGTTGGTCGGCACAAAAAAAGCGGGCGCCAGGCCCGCTTTTTAAGTATTTTTTGGGTGCGTCAGGCGCGCTGTGCCTTGTAGAAATTGCCAGGCTCTTTGCGCAGCTTGCCGCTGGCGATGAGCTCCTGGTGGATCTTGTCTTGCACCTCGGACTTGATGCCGTAGTGGAAGCACAGGTCGGCGATGATGAACAGCGGGGCCGAAATGAACGACTGGTAAACGCTTTCGAAAAAGGCCGGTTTGTTGCCTTCGTAATGCAGGTGACCATAGATCTGTGAGGTCCAGCCGATGATCTGGCCGGCAGCAAAGACCACCGCACCCAGCACATAGCCCTCGGCTGCGACCAAGTGGGCGGCAAACAGCAGCGCGCCATACAGCACAGTGGCAATCGAGCCGAACAGCAGGTCGGTGCGCAGGTAGTACTGCACGCTGTAGAGATAGAGCAGGGTGGCTGCGGTAACCGGAACGCCAGAAACGCTGAACAGCTCCAGCCAGGCCAGCGGCACAAATGCGGTGAAGGTGATCAGCGGTACACCAAACACGTGAATCCACACGTTGGTGTTCTCCTGATGGTAGGCCGTGTAAAAAGCCATTTCGCGGGCAAAGTTGCTCATCTTTTGTTCATCCTCGGCGTCGGGGGTGCGCCTGTTTCATCTATGTTCGACACGATAACTTTGGCTATGGCCGCTCACCATCGTAAAAATTTCAGTACCTTGTCGTAAATTTTCCGACATCGTTGCATGGGCCAGCGATGTTGCGCATTCATGGGGATAAAAGGGAGAACACTATGAGCGAACAGGCGAAACCAGCCAGCCGGCTGGAACGCACACTGGGCGCGGTGGAACGTATCGGCAACCGGCTGCCAGATCCGGCGATGCTGTTCGTGGGGCTGCTGGTGCTGGTGTGGGTGTTGTCGGCGCTGCTTTCGGGGTTGGATTTTGGCCTGACCGATCCGCGCAACGGGGAGCCCCTGAGGGTGAGCAATCAGCTGTCAGGCAGTGCCATGGCGGCGTTTTTGTCAGCCATGGTCAAGAACTTCGCGCACTTTCACCCAGTGGGCGTGGTGCTGGTGGCGATGCTGGGCATCGGCGTGGCCGAGCACACCGGCTTCATCAATGCCGGCTTGCGCGCGTTGCTGTCGGTGACCGCCAAAGTGCTGCTCACGCCGACGCTGATCGCGGTGGGTATTCTCAGTCACACCGCAGCAGATGCGGGTTACGTACTGGTCATTCCGCTGGGTGGGGTGATTTTCTACGCGGCCGGGCGTCATCCCCTGGCCGGTATTGCGGCGGCCTTTGCCGGGGTGTCGGGTGGCTTTTCAGCCAGCTTTGTGCCGGCAGCACTGGACCCCATGCTGCAGGGCATCTCCCAGGCCGGCGCGCACATCCTGGACAGCAGCGTGCAGCTCAATCCGTTGAACAACTACTTCTTTACCGCCAGCTCAGCCGTGCTGGTTATTGCGGTGGGCTGGTGGTTGACCGACAAGATTGTAGAGCCGCGTCTGCGCGCCACTGCGCTGGATGGCGATCTGAGTGATCTGCCCAGCATGCAGCCGTTGGAAGCTGGCGAGCGTCGGGCCTTGCGAGGGGCTCTGGTGGCGATGCTGTTGGGGATCGGCGGCCTGATTCTCAGCACCTTGCCGGAATCCTCGGCCTGGCGTGGGCCCAATGGCAGTCTGGCCGAAGGCGGTGCGCCGCTGATGCGCTCCATCGTGCCGCTGATTTTTCTACTGTTCCTGCTGCCCGGTGTGGTCTACGGCATCATGGCCGGAACGGTGAAGAGTTCGCGCGATGTGATCGAGGGGATGAGCAAGGCCATGACCGGCATGGCGTATTACCTGGTCATCATGTTTTTCATCGCCCAGTTCGTCTACGCCTTCGCCCAGTCCAATCTCGGTGTGTTGCTGGCGCTGGAAGGGGCTGCAGTGCTCAAGGCACTGGCCTTGCCGGCGCCGGTGACCATCGTCGGCATCATCCTGCTGACCGGGGTGATCAATCTGTTCGTGGGCTCGGCGTCGGCCAAATGGGCGCTGTTGGCACCCATCTTCGTGCCGATGCTGATGCAGCTGGGGATTTCACCAGATCTGGCCCAGGCGGCTTACCGGGTGGGGGATTCGACCACCAATATCATCACCCCGCTGATGCCGTACTTCCCATTGGTGGTGGTGTTCTGCCAGCGCTATGTGAAGAATGCCGGCATTGGCACGGTGGCGGCGATGATGCTGCCGTATTCGGTCACGCTGCTGGTGTTGTGGAGCGCCTTCCTGCTGCTCTACTGGAGTCTTGGCATGCCGCTTGGTTTGCAGGCCAGCTACACCTACCCAGGTTAGGCCGGCCGCGCTGCGGACGCCGCGTGGGCGGCGTCCGCAAGGCCTGGGTTCAGGCTTCGCTCTGATAGTAGTCCATCAGAATCTTGGCGCATTCCGGGCGTGAGAACTCCGGCGGCGGCGCCGTGCCTTCAGACAGCATCTGACGCACTTTGGTCCCGGACAGCAGGATGAAATCCTCTTTGCTGTGATCCGGGGCGTCGCGCATCATCACCACCTTGTTGAGCTTCTTTGACCAAGCGGTGTGGTCGGCGCGGAAGATTTCGATGTCGAGCGCGCCCGCCGGAACCTTGTCGTCGAAGATGGTCTGCGCGTCGAAAGCGCCGTAGTAATCACCAACCCCGGCGTGGTCACGGCCCACGATGAGGTAGGAGCAGCCGGCGTTCTGGCGGAACACGGCGTGCAACACGGCTTCACGCGGGCCGGCGTAGAGCATGTCGAAGCCGTAGCCGGTGATCATCACGCTGTTGGGCGGGAAGTAGCATTCGACCATCTTGCGAATGCAGGCATCGCGCACCGGGGCCGGAATGTCGCCCGGCTTGAGCTTGCCCAGCAGCATGTGGATCAGAATGCCGTCGGTGCCCAGTTCTTCATGTGCCATGCGGCACAGTTCTTCGTGGGCGCGGTGCATGGGATTGCGGGTCTGGAAAGCCACAACCTTGTTCCAGCCACGTTCGGCAAACTCGTTGCGAATTTCCACCGCGGTGCGGAAGGTGTCGGGGAAGTCGGTTTGGAAGTAGCTGAAGTTGAGCACGTCGATGGGGCCCGAAATCAGCGTGCGCCCCAGAGCGCGGAAGGTTTTCACGCCAGGATGTTCGGCATCGTCGGTGGCGAAGACCTCGCGCACCACGGTTTCGATTTCGTCTTCGCTGACCGTTTCCAGGGCTTCCACGGTCTGCACCGCGATCACCGGATGGCCTTCCACATTGGGGTCGCGCAGGGCGATGCGCTGACCGACTTCGATGCCGTCGGCGTTGTCGCTCAGGTTGACCACCGGCACCGGCCAGAACAGGCCGTCAGCGGTTTTCAGGTCGGTGGCCACGGCGAGCATGTCGGCTTTGTTCATGAAGCCGTTGAGCGGGTTGAAGTAGCCCGCGCCGAGCATCACGGCATTGGCCGCCGCAGCGGAATTGAGCAGCAGCGAAGGCAGGCTCTCGGCCTCGCGGCTCAGGGCATCGTGCTTTTCGGAGTCGTAGACAAAACGGGGGTTGAGCTGGTCTGAACCGTGCGGCTTGATCATCCTGAATGTTCCGGTTTTTCGAGGGATTCGGGCCGCGAATGTACCGGAATCAGGTCAACCCGTCACGATTCAAAAGGATGAGGTGGCTGCGTTCATGGCCACTTCGCGTGGGCATTGCAGCAGCTTGGAGCCGGCAATGTAGTCCGGGTCGGGATACCAGGAGAAGACGTAGTGGCCGTCCTTGATCGTATCGATCAGAGGCTTGGCCTTGTCCACCGCGACGGCTGGGCAGCCATGGCTGCGGCCTATGCGGCCGGTGCGGTGGATGAAGTCATTGCTGACATACTTGGCGCCGTGGATCACGATGGCTCGATCCAGAGCACGGTGATTGAAGCTCGGCTCCAGGCCCTGCATGCGCAGTGAGTAACCGTTGCGTCCATCGTAAGCGTGCAGGGTGCGGAACAGGCCGATGCTGGACTGATGCGAACCCGGTGTGTTGGAAAAGTGGCGGCTGTATTTGTCACCAGAAGCGCGGCCGTGGGCCACCAATTCCTTAAACAGCAGGGCGCGCTGTTCCAGATCAAACACCCACAGTCGCGGACTGGTTGAAGGCAGGCTGTAATCAATGACGGCCAGACGGGCATCCTCAAGATGCTCGGGGGCGGCACAGCTCAGGGCCTGCAGGGCGTTTTCCAGGACATCCGGGTTCAAGGCTGGTGCGGCTGTGCGTAATTCGCTCAGCAGGCTATCTGCAGCGCTGGCCTGTGCGCTGATCATCAGCGCTGTTGCGGCCATCCAGAGTTTGATTGGCTTGGTCATTGATGTGCTCGACGTGTCCCTGTCCAACTTCGCGGTGAAGCGGCGTTCGCGCATTGAAAACGCGAATCGCTTGTGCACTAACACGTTCAAGCATACGGCAAAGGTTCCGACTTTGTTCACAAAAAATTTGCGCTGAGCCGGAACGGTCTGCTAATTCGTTACAATTGAGGGCTTTGCCCCCGGTCAGGCCCAGTCAGTCCCATGTCGCGATTTCCCGAAGTGAAGCCTCAGCAGTTCTCAGTCATTGAGATGGAGAAGTCCATGCTCAACTGGTGGGAGCAGCAGGACATTTTCGGTCTGTGTACCACGCTTCGTGAAGACGCGCCGCGTTTTACCTTCTATGAAGGCCCGCCGACCGCCAACGGGCGGCCCGGCGTGCATCACGTCATGGCGCGTACGATCAAGGATACGTTCTGCCGCTACAAGGTGATGCAGGGCTACCGGGTCGACCGCAAGGCCGGCTGGGACACCCATGGTCTGCCGGTGGAGATCCAGGTCGAAAAGGAGCTGGGGCTCTCCAATCGGGCTGAAATCGAAGCCTACGGCATCGAAAAATACAACGCCGCGTGCAAGGCCTCGGTGCACAAGTACACCGAGATGTGGAACCAGCTGACCCGGCGCAGCGGGTACTGGGTGGATCTGGAGCATCCCTATGTGACCTACCAGAACAACTACATCGAATCGGTGTGGTGGTTGCTGTCGCAGTTGCATGGCAAGGATCTGCTCTATCGCGGGCACAAGATTCATTGGTACAGCCCGGGGTCGGGCACGGTGCTGTCCTCGCACGAGGTTTCCCTCGGCTACAAGGAAGTCGAAGATCCGTCGGTCACCGTGCGCTTCCCGCTGGAGGGCCAGGACAACACCTATTTCCTGGCCTGGACCACCACGCCGTGGACCCTGGTGTCGAACCTGCTTTTGGCGGTCGGGCCGAGCCTGGATTACGTCACCGTGCAGTGCGGTGAGGAAAAGCTGATCCTGGCAGAAGCCTTGCTCTCAGTGCTGACGGATGATTACGAGATCATCGCGCGCTGCAAGGGGGCTGATCTGGTCGGTATGCGTTATCGCCCAGTGTTCGAGCTGTTCAAGGATCATCCTGGTGCCTTCCGCGTGGCCGCTGCGGACTACGTCACCACCGAGGACGGCACCGGCATCGTGCACACCGCGCCGGCCTTTGGTGCCGACGACTACGCCACCGCGCAGCGCGAAGGGGTGGAGATGGTCAATCCGGTCAAGCGCGACGGCTGCTTCGAAGACGATGTGCCGCTGGTTGGCGGGCTGTGGTTCAAGGATGCCGACAAGCTGATTATCCGCGATCTGAAAGAGCGCGGCCTGCTGTACAAGCGCGAGCAGTACCTGCACAACTATCCGCACGACTGGCGCAAGGGCACGCCGCTGATGTCCTACCCGGTGGATTCCTGGTTTGTGCGCACCACCCAGTTCAAAGACGATCTGGTCGCGCTCAACAAGACCATCAACTGGCAGCCCAAGCATGTCGGGGCCGGACGCTTTGGCGAATGGCTGGAAAACAATGTGGACTGGGCGCTGTCACGTCATCGTTTCTGGGGCACGCCGCTGCCGATCTGGGTCAACGACAGCGATCCCGAAGATATCGAAGTGATCGGCTCCATCGAACAGCTCAAAGCCCGCTGCGGTGACAGCTGGCCGGGTGATGAAGAACTCGACCTGCATCGTCCGTTTGTCGACAAGCTGACCTGGCCGGCGAAAAACGGCGGCACCATGCGTCGCGTACCGGAGATCATCGACGTGTGGTTCGATTCCGGTGCGATGCCGTTTGCACAGTGGCACTACCCGTTCGAAAACCAGGATCTGTTCGAGAAGAACTTCCCGGCTGATTTCATCGCCGAAGGTCTCGATCAGACGCGTGGCTGGTTCTACACCTTGCACGCCATTGCCACCCTGGTGAAGGGTTCGGTGGCCTACAAAAACGTGGTGGTCAACGGTCTGCTGCTGGACGAGAAGGGCGAGAAAATGTCCAAGTCCAAGGGCAACACGGTGGACCCGTTCGAAGCGCTGGATGAGCACGGCGCTGATGCCCTGCGCTGGTACATGATGGCGTCATCGCCGCCGTGGGAGTCGCTCAAGTACGCCGACCGCGGGGTCAAGGAGGTCAAGAGCAAGCTGTTTGGCACATTGACCAACGTGTACAGCTTCTTCGCCACCTACGCCAACATCGATTCGATCGATCCGCTGGCCGCACCAATTGCGCCATCGCAACGCCCGGAACTGGATCGCTGGATGCTGTCGCGTCTGCACAGCACCGCGGCGGTGGCTGCCGAAGCGCTGGAGGCTTACAACCCGACCCGCGCCGCGCGTGCGGTGGAAAAGCTGGTTGACGAGCTGTCCAACTGGTACGTGCGACGCCAGCGCCCAGTGTTCTGGGCCGGCAAGAAAGACACCGGTGTTTCGGACGCCGACAAGTTGGCCGCTTACCAGACCACGTTTGAATGTCTGGATGGCATCGCCCGCATGATGGCGCCGATTGCGCCGTTCTACGCCGACTGGCTGTACCAGAACCTCAAGCGCAGCGATGCGGCCACGGCCTCGGTGCATCTGGCCGAGTTCCCGCGCAGCGATGCGGCTTTGATTGATGCGGCGCTGGAGCGGCGCATGGACCTGGCGCGCACGGCTGTGGGCATCGCCCTGCAGTTGCGCAACACCCACAAGATCAACGTGCGGCAGCCGCTGGCGCGGGTGCTGGTGGTGCTTGAGCCTGGGGTGTCGCGGGCCGATGTTGAAGCCGTTCAGCCGTTGATCCTGGATGAGATCAATGTCGAGGCGCTGGAGCTGGTGGAAGGCGATGCCGGTCTGGTCAAGCGCCGGGCCAAGGCCAACTTCCGCGTGCTTGGCAAGAAGGTTGGCAAGCAGATGAAAGTGGTAGCTGCGGCGATTGCACAGATGAGCAATGCCGACATCAGCGCGTTTCTGGAGCACGGCCAGTTCACGCTGGAGTGTGATGCCGGCGCGGTCGCGCTTGAAGCCGACGACGTGCTGGTTGAAACCGAAGAGCTGGAAGGCTGGGCAGTGGCGCGTGAATCCGGTGTGACGGTTGCGCTGGACACCGAAATCAGCGAAGCGCTGCGGGCCAAAGGGCTGGCGCGCGAGGTCATCAACCGGATTCAGAATCTGCGCAAGCAGGCGGATTTCGAAGTGATCGACCGTATCCGGGTGGAGTTTGCGGCCAGCGACACCCTGGCCCAGGCCATGCAGGCGCACAAGGCTTTGATCATGGCCGAGACCCTGTGCCTGGAGTGGGACGCGGTGGCCGAGCCGCAAGGTCAGCTTGTGGAGACCTTCGATATCGGTGGCGAGGTGCTAAGCCTCGGGCTCAAACCGCTGCAGGGCTAAAACGAACGCCGCAGCCGGTCGGCTGCGGCGTGAGTGCTCAGGCTTTAGTGATCCTGGCCGTCGGCATGCACATGGCCATGCTCGAGTTCCTGCGCGGTGGCTTCACGCACGTCGGTGACGGCGATGTCGAAATGCAGGTTCTGGCCGGCCAGATCGTGATTGCCATCCACGGTGACCTGGCTGTCTTCCACCGCAGCGATCCGGACCAGCATCGGGCCCTGGGCGCTGTCGGCCTGAAAGCGCATGCCGACTTCCAGAGTGTCGATGCCTTGGAATGCTTCACGCGGCACGACCTGGACCAGTTCCGGGCGGTGCGGGCCGTAGCCCTCGTCCGGGCTGACCGTGACCTGGAAGCTGTCGCCTGAACTGCGACCGGTCATTTCCTTCTCCAGACCCGCGACGATCTGATTGTGCCCATGCAGGTACGCCATGGGTTCGCGACCGGAGGAGGTGTCGACGGTTTCACCGGCGTCGTTGCGCAAGGTGTAGTCAAAGCTTACGACGGTGTTGTCGGCAATTTGCATCGTGTATTCCGTTTACGGCGGGTCAGGGTAACGCGGATGACGCTTCGCGCCCAAACTGACCTGTCGCTAGAACGCCCAGTGACCGTGGGCAAATTCGATCGCCATGGTGGTGAAGATGGCCAGACACAGCACATCCATGGCGGCGCGCAGCCAGGCTGTGCGTGCCAGCTCGGCCATCAGGATGAACAGCGGGAAGATCACCAGAATGTAGCGCGGCAGACTCAGCGCCCAGCCGGTGCTGGTCATCAGCAGCAGGTTGCTGGCTGACCACAGACCCGGGCCAACGCCAAGGCGCCAGAAGGCGAAGATGCTGGCGATCAGGCCCAGTGCCACCGCAGCGAGCTCGAACACGCCCATGGTCCAGTAGCGGCTTTTGTCCCACTCCAGGCGTTGCCACAGATCGGCCAGTGCGGTCAGTGGTGTGCCCGGGGCCTTGTGCCAGTGACCACGTTGCACCTCCAGAAAGTGCAGGGCGTTGTCGTACAGCCACCAGTTGATGGCCAGGTATACGGCCAGGCCGCAGGGTATCAATGCGGTCCACAGCCAGGCCGGATCAAAGCGCCGCTGCTGCTGCCACAGGCGCATGATCTCCCAGCCCACAACCAGGCCGATCAGCATGCCGTTGATACGGGTGGCGCACAGCAACATGCCAAGACCGCCAACCAGCAGCCAGCGTTGATGGATCAGGGCCACCCACAACCATAGCAATGTGGCCATGAACAGCGCCTCGGTATAGCCGATATGCAGGAAGTAGGCGGTGGGAAAGATCAGCAGGTACCACACCGCGCGATCGGCTGTTTCGACGTCGCGATAGTGGCGGACCAGCTGGTGCAGGGCGACGCACGCAGCCAGGGCACTGAACAGCGAGATCAGCAGTGCGCTCATGTAGGCATCGCCGGTGAGCGGCGTCAGCACCCGGACCAGGGCCGGGTAGGCGGGAAAGAACACGATGAACAGGCCCAGCTCGCCATGATTGCTGTAGCCGTGGCGGGCCAGATCAAGGTAATGCGGTGTGTCCCAGCGGTTCCACATGGCAAAGCTTTGCCACAGCGAGCCGGTCTGGCTGTTGTTGATGATTTCCACCGACCAGATGCCCAGCAGCCAGACCAGCACATGGGTGATCGCAAGCAGTGTGAGGCTGAGCCCCAGTGCGCGCCACAGCGCCGGGTGGCGGCGCGTCAGCGTACTTGGCGTCAACCCGGTCATGGCTTCGGTATCAGGGTCTTGGTTTGAGTTCGGCGCAGCTGTGCGCGCCCTTACCGATGCCTTCGAAGGCGCGACATTCTATGCGTCGGCCCGGGAGCTGGCGGGCGATGGCGCGGGCCATGTGGGCGGTGATGTGCTCGACCGTGGGCTCGGCTTCAATCGGGCAGCTGCGGTTTTGAGGCAGCTCCAGCTCGAATGCGCCCTGACTGGCTTGATAGGCATAGCGGTGGCGGCTGCCGCTGATGCTCAGATGTTCCTCCGAGCCGATGTAGCGGCCGTCGAAACGCTGTTGCCAGTCTGTTTCCAGCTGGTGATGGCGCTCGCCGTCCACCTGGATGTCAAGCCGTGCCCGGTGGCCGTGTGCCATGCGTTGGCAGTTGCCGCTGTGCTGGCGCAGACCATGGCAGTAGCGGTACGGGCCCTGGTGGTGTGCCGGGCTGAGGGTCAGGTTCAGATGTGTGATGTTGTCTGGCAACAGCGCGCGTAGCGGGGCGGCCAGGGTGGCAGCCAGATGCCCAGCATCAATCGTCGGGGTGTCGAGCAGGGCGAAGCTGCTGGACGGGGCCCGGTAGTGCCACTCTTCGCTGGCGGCATTGCGCAGGCTGATGGTGCTGTGTCCGCTTTGGTTGTGCAGCTCTGCGGCCTGTGCGGCGTTGAGCAGCAGGCGGTGATCGATCTGCTCGTCCAGGGCTTGTTTGAGCACACTTTTGACCACCCCGAAATCACACAGCATGCCGTTGTCAGCCAGCTCGCCGGCCAGTTCGGCGTCGACCCGCCAACTTTCCCCGATCAGACCCTGCAGCGGATCGAACCAGGCGCAGTCAAGGTGGGTGAAGTCGGCAATGAATAGGCGGGTTTCGAGTTTCATCGCTGGCATTTTACGCCGCCTTGCGCGCGCAGGTCACAGAACCCGCGGTGGTGCGCGGGCACCGCGGTGCTCGAAACGGGTAAAATCGCCCGCCTCGATAACCGGATGTGCACATATGTTCACTGTCCGGGTGGTTTACTGCAGGACACTCATGACTCAGATTTCCCGACTTCAAGGCGCCGGACCGCACCGACTGCAGCGCTCCCTGCGTCTGCTGCGCAATGCGCACGATCGTGTACGTCACAGCGCCCGGCTCAATCAGGCCGGGCAGACCCCTTACGAGGTCATCGCGCGCCACGACATCATCAGCCTGCGCCACTATCCCGGCGATGCCGACAAGGCCCTGACACCGCTGGTGATCGTGCCGCCGCTGGCGGTCAATATGCTGATCTACGATCTGTTTCCGCAGCGCTCGCTGGTGCGGCATCTGCGCGATCAGGGCTTTCCGCTGTATCTGATCGACTGGGGGCGTCCCACGCGTGCCCATGCGCACTGGCGGTTTGCCGACTATCTGCAAGATTTCCTGCCGCGCATGCTGGATGAAGTGCGCCGCCACAGTGGGCAGCAGGAGCTTTCCCTGCACGGCTGGAGTCTGGGCGCGATGTTCAGTTACGCCTATGCAGCCCTGGGTGACCCGCATATCCGCAACGTGGTACTGCTGGGGCCGCCGTGCGACTACCACGCGCCCGGCGGGGTAAGTTTTCAGAATCGTCTGGTGTCGCGCCAGATGAAGCAGATTCGCCGCCTGACCGGCTGGCGCATCCATGCCAGTCGCCCGGGCCTGTGGCACGTGCCGGGCTGGGCCAATGCCATGGCCTTCAAGCTGGCCAGTCCGGCCGGCACCCTGCGGGGCTATACCGCTTTGCTGGGACGATTGGATGACCGCGACTACGTCAGCGAGCACGCCACCCATGGCGCTTTTCTGGATGACATGGTGGCCTATCCCGGCGGTGTCATGCAGGACATCGTGCAATACCTGGTGACCGACAATGTGCTGGCCGCAGGGCGTCTGCCGATTGCCCAGTGCAAGGCCAGCCTGGCCGATGTGAAGGCCAATGTGCTGATTGTGGTTGGTGACAAGGACCCGATCGTCACACCGGCGGCGAGTCGCCATCTGATCGGATTGATGCCGCAGGCCGAGGCCGAGTTGCTGGAGGCGCCCGGCGGGCATATGAGCATTGTCAGTGGTAGTCAGGCGCCGCGCGCCATCTGGACGCCCGCGGCGGCGTGGCTGCGTGGGCGCAGCACGGTCAGGCGCGCGGCGTGATACCCCAGCGTTACAGCGCCTACGCCTTCTCGTTTTTCATGTCCCTGCTGATGTCGGGGATCATGTCGCTGGTGATTTCGTTGTTCAACGTGGGCTGGGTCGACGGCATCGCCATGATCTGGCTCAAGGCCTGGGCCTTTGCTTTTGCGGTCGCGTTTCCGACCATCATTGCGGTGACCCCGCTGGTGCGCAAGCTGGTTGCGCTGGTGGTGCGGCCCGACTGAACGAGCCAACGCTCCGGCGCGCGCTGCGGCCGGAGCGTTGCTGTACTGATCAGGCGGCGGCGGTGCTGGCGGTCTGTTGCGCCGTGGCCTTGCCGGTGAAACGGTTGCCCCGCACAAAGGTGCCGGTGTCGTTGAAACGCACACCCATTTCACGCATCACCTTGTGCGCCGCCGGTGCTGTCCACTGGCGGATGTAGAACGGTTCCTTGACCACGAAGTGATGGATCGCGTGGGTGCTGCCGAAATTGAAGCAGAACAGCTGGAACGGCAGCATCCACCAGGGCTTGAGCACCTGGGTCTGCTGCATGATGTTGCCGTCCTCCACATCACCGTAGTAGTGCATGTTGGAACTGACGAAATGCAGGCAGAAGGTGCGCAGAAAGCTCGGCAGCATCCAGGTTACGGCCAGAAAGTTGAGCACGCCCACGGTGGAAGCGGCCCAGCCGGACAGTTGCAGTGGCTGGCCGATCGCCACGGCGCCCAGGGCCACGGCGTGATACGCCAGCCAGCCGTGCCAGGCCAGGTAGTACAGGTTGCCCAGCGGGAAGTAAGCGCGGCGCTGCTCTTTGATCAGCGCATTGAGTTCGCGTTTGTCCTTGGGGTTTTGGGCGGCAATGTAGGCGCGCACCATTTTGTAGGTGCTTTTGGGCCGCAGGTAGATCGCCAGCATGTTGTCGCCGGTCATCAGCAGACGCTTCAAGCCCCAGCGCTCGCCATTGGTGATGCCGCGCTCTTCCAGATCCGATTCGGTGCCGGAATGCTTGTGGTGGTGCAGGTGCACGCGGCGACGGACCAGCGGGCTGACCGTGCTGGGCCGGGCGATCCAGCCGATGATCAGCATCAGCGTATTGATCCGGGGGCGCTTACGGAAATACATCAGATGGATCAGATCATGCTCCAGTTCATGAATGAACGAGGCAAAGATCGCCACCATCGGAATGCACAACCACCAGGCCACAAGACCCAGGTAGTAGGCATAGGCGGTGCCCAGCATGCCGGCCACTGAGAGCAGCATGATGGTCACGCCGATGGCATCCTGATGTTTCAGCCACGGGTTGCGGGCACGCAGGTCCTGACCGGCTTGCAGCACGACCTGCTTGATGCGCGCGGTTTTCTCCGCGTCGCTCATTTGATCCACGGGTTTGTTGGACGACATTGCGTTTGTCTCCACATTGGTTTGCAATGGAAACAAGCGTAGACAAACCACAAACCGGTCGCGCGGCTGTGCGCGCCAAATTATTGTCCCGAGACGACACCACGCGGTTATGACTTCTCATGCCACCTCTCTGAGCAGTTGGTCAGCGGCGATCAAGGCCTGCCTTGATGAGCGCGGGCTCGACAGCACCGCACTGTTCGCCCAGGCCGGCCTGGACATGGCTTTGTTGGCCGACCCCAAGGCGCGTTATCCGCTGGATGCGACAACCCGCCTGTGGGCCTTGGCCATTGAAGCCACTGGCGATGAAGCGCTGGGTCTGAGCGTGGCCCGGCATGTGCGTCAGACCACCTTTCATGCGTTGGGTTATGCGGTGATGGCCAGTGCCACACTGGCCGGCGCGTTCGAGCGCATGGTGCGTTACTTCCGCGTGGTTACCGATGCCGGTGAGTTGTCCTGTGGGCCGTGTGAACAGGGTTATTGCTACCGCATTTCACCGCTGCCAGGCAGCCAGCAGCCCGCTGATGCGTCGTTGGACGCCTTCATGGCGGTGATCATGCGCACCTGCCGGGCGCTGGCCGGGCGTGATGTGGTGCCAAAGGCGGTGCACTTCCGGCGTCCGCTTCCGGCCGATCCGGGACCGTACGAGCGTCTGTTTCGCGGGCCGGTGGCGTTCGCGCAGGCACAGACCGAAATTGTTTTCGATCACGCTGTGGTGCTGGCCCCGTTGCCCTACGGTAATGACGAACTGGCCCGTCACAACGATGAAATCCTGACCCGTCTGCTGGCGCAACAACAGCGCGAAAGCGTGCCCGCGCGGGTGCAGGGCTTGATCGCCCAGCGGCTCAAGGACGGTGAGCCGTCACCCGAGGCGATTGCTGGCGAGCTGCATCTGAGCCTGCGTCAGTTGCAGCGCAAGCTCAAGGAGGAGGGCACCAGTTTTCGTGACATCCTCGACGCCACCCGCCACGAACTGGCCTGCCGTTATCTCGCTGACGAGCATTACAGTCTCAGCGAAATCACCTGGCTGCTCGGCTTTGGCGAAACTTCCAGTTTTACTCGCGCATTCAAGCGCTGGGAGGGCATGACGCCAGGGGTATGGCGGCGCCGCGACTGCTAAACTATGCGGCTGTTTGTCCAGCCTTACTCGCATGTCGGTCATTACCCGTTTCCCGCCCAGCCCCACCGGTTATCTGCATCTTGGTGGCGCACGCACCGCCCTGTTCAACTACCTCTATGCGCGCCAGAGCCAGGGCAAGATGATCCTGCGCATCGAAGACACTGACCGCGAGCGTTCCACCGAAGAATCGGTTCAGGCCATATTCGATGGCATGAACTGGCTCGGCCTTGAACATGATGAAGGGCCGTACTTCCAGACCCAGCGTTTCGAGCGTTACAAAGAGGTGATTCAGCAGCTGCTTGATCAGGGCGAAGCCTACCCGTGCTTCTGCTCGCGCGAACGGCTCGACAAGCTGCGTGAGGAGCAGATGGAGCGCGGCGACAAGCCCCGTTATGACGGACATTGTCGCGGGCTGGAAACCTTCGACATGGATGCTGATGCGGTGATCCGCTTCAAGAACCCGCAAAGCGGTACGGTGGCCTGGGATGATCTGGTCAAAGGGCGCATCGAGATCTCCAACGATGAGCTCGATGATCTGATCATCGCGCGCAGCGATGGCAGCCCCACCTACAATCTGACCGTGGTGGTGGATGACATGGACATGGGCATTACCCATGTGATCCGTGGCGATGATCATGTCAACAACACACCGCGCCAGCTCAACATTCTGGATGCCCTGGAAGCCGATCGGCCGCACTACGCGCACGTGCCGATGATTCTGGGCAGCGACGGTGCACGCCTGTCCAAGCGACATGGCGCGGTGTCGGTCATGGCCTACCGTGAGGAAGGTTATCTGCCCCAGGCCATGCTCAACTACCTGGTGCGTCTGGGCTGGTCGCACGGCGATCAGGAGATCTTTTCGCTTGACGAGATGATCGAGAAGTTCGACCTGCGTCATGTGCAGAAAGCCGCTGCGCGCTTTGATGCGGACAAGCTGAAATGGATCAATCAGCACTACATCAAGGCCAGTGACCCTGCTGATCTGGTTGATGAATATCTGTGGCACATGGGCCGTCTCGGTACCGATACGACAGCCGGCCCGGCAGCGGTCGAGGTCATTCGCGCGCATCAGGAGCGGGCCAAAACCCTGCTCGAAATGGCCCAGAGCACGCAGTTCTATTTCCAGGCGCCAACCCAGTATCAGGACAAGGACGCCAAGAAGCATTTCAAGACACAAACCGCCGATATTCTGGCCGCCCTGCTGGAGCGTAGTCGCGCGCTGCCACAGTGGAGCGGGCAGGCCATGCACGATGTGGTGCAGGCTGTGGCCGAACAATTCGAGGTTGGCATGGGCAAGGTTGGTCAGCCGGTACGCGTGGCCTTGTCCGGTGCGGGCAACACGCCGTCGCTGGATGTCACGCTGGATCTGGTCGGACGCGAGCAGGCCGAGGCCCGCCTGGCGGTCGCGATCGAGTGGATTCGCGCCAACATCGCATGATCTGGCGTCTCGCCACGCTGTGTTTGTTGTGGCTGGCAAGCCTGGCCGCGGCGGCTGAGCCTGTCGAACTGCGCGGGCCGCTGATGCAGGGCGGCCTGATCATAGGTCAGGCGCCTGCCGGCAGTCAGGTGCGTCTGGATGGTCAGGCGTTGCGAGTCTCGCCACAGGGGAACTTCGTGTTCGGCCTGGGGCGTGATCACCCCGCCCAGATTGATCTGCGCGTGGTGCTGCCGGACGGCGCACAGTGGCAGCGTCGTCTTAACATCGCCAGTCGCAGCTATCAGATCCAGCGTATTGATGGTTTGCCGCCAAGCAAAGTCTCACCGGATGCTGAGGCGCTCAAACGCATACGGGCCGAGGGCGCGCAGGTGGCCGGTGCACGCAAGACCGACGCAGCCCGGGTGGATTTTCTGCAGGATTTTGTATGGCCGTCGGTCGGGCCGATTTCCGGCGTTTACGGCAGTCAGCGCATCCTCAACGGTCAGCCGCGCCGCCCGCATTACGGTGTGGACGTGGCCGCGCCTACCGGCACGCCAGTGGTGGCGCCTGCGGCCGGTGTGGTGACCCTGGCGCATCCGGACATGTACTACTCCGGTGGCACGCTGATCGTGGATCATGGGCATGGGGTGTCGTCCAGTTTTCTGCATCTCAGCCGTATAGACGTCGAGGTTGGCCAGCGCGTGGAGCAGGGCCAGAAGATCGCCGAAATCGGTGCCACAGGGCGGGTGACGGGCGCGCACCTGGACTGGCGTATGAACTGGTTCAAGCAGCGTATCGATCCGGCGTTGCTGGTGCCCGACATGCCGCAGGCGAATCCGCCAGCGGGCGAAATGTGATGCGAATCACGCTTGTCTGAGCGCAATCGGCGGCACCGGTGCGAACTGTGCGCCGCTTCACAGACCTTTTACAGCACTGTACGCATCCTGGAGGCGTCTCCTCCAGTGAGGCTGGTGCCTAAAAAACAGCCTCGCATCCTTAAGCCCGCGGTGCTTCCCCCGCGGGCTTTTTTTGTGTCGCATGTGGATCGTCGTGACGATGGATGCGCAATGCCTCATCCACGGCCAGGAATGGCAGTCCCAGGGCGCGTAGCCAGTCCAGCCCCGCGCTTGGTCCCATCAGCATGGCGGTGGTGCTGGCCATGCCGGCAACGATGCACTGTTCGGCCATGACGCTCACAGCACTCAGCCCTTGGCTGGGCCAGCCTGTGCGCGGATCCAGAATGTGGTGATAACGCTGGCCGTTAGCGATGAAGCTGCGTTCGTAGTCGCCGCTGCTGGCCACGGCGCCCGCGCTTATCGGAAGCTGGGCGATGGCCTGAGCCGCGCGTGGATGCTGGATGCCCACCTGCCAGGGTTGGCCATCAGGGTGGGGGCCGAGCACGCAGATGTCACCGGAGAGGTCGACCAGGCCATGTTGAACGCCAGCCTGGCGCAGGCAGCGGGCCGCGCAGTCAGCCGCATACTCTTTACCAAAGCCGCCGAAATCGATCTCCATGCCATCGCGTGGCAAACTCAGCAGCGGTGCTTGCCAGCGCATCTGATGCCAGCCGATCAGGGGCAGCAGCTTGGCGATATCGCTGCTGCTGGGTATTTTCGCAGCCCTGAAATCCCAAGCGCGGCGTAAAACCCCGGCGCTGATATCAAACAGGCCCTGGCTTTGAGCGTAAGCGGCGTCGGCGAAATCCAGCAAGCTACAGGTTTCCGGATCCAACTCGGCGCTGCTGCCCGGCGCGCATGCGTTGATCTGGCTGATCACGCTGTCGGGCTGAAAACGTGAGTACTTGTCCTGGATGCGCCGCACCTCCTGCTCGGCGGCGGCTGCGATTGCTGCAGCATCACCATCGGAATAGAAATGCAGCGCGCAGGGACCGGCCATGGCGCTGAAGCGGTGAACGTGCAAGGTACGCATGAGCGTTGCTGTGCTGCGATGCCCGGATGCGGCAGCCTGACGATCGCGGTGCCCGGGTTAGCCCGGTGGCCAGCTCAGGCTACGACCACCAATGATGTGCAGGTGCAGGTGGAATACGGTCTGGCCGGCTTTCTCACCGTTGTTGATGACCAGCCGGAAGGCATCGCCCAGGCCTTGCGATTCGGCGATCTGCGGCGCCACGCGCAGCATGTGTCCGAGCACCGGCGCGTCCTCGTCGGTGGCATCGCACAGACGCGGAATCGGTTTGCGCGGGACCAACAGGATGTGCATCGGGGCGGTCGGGTTGATGTCACGAAAAGCCACGCACTGATCGTCTTCGAACACGATGTCGCCGGGGATTTCTCCGTCGATGATTTTCTCGAACAGGGTTTTGCTCATCGCTGTTACATTCGCCAGAATAGAACCTGCGCGAAGGGTGTCGCCATTTGGCTTCCGGCGCAAGTTGGGCAGGGGAGTTTTGAACGCATTTTTTCGCTGGCTGCAAGAAAACGATGAGCGTAAAGGGTGGCGCATTGCGCTGATCGCCCTGGTGGTGCTGAGCGCCGGTTTCGGCCTGCGTGACCCTTGGCCACCCAACGAGCCCGCGCTGGCCCTGATGGCCAAACACATGGCTGAGAGTGGTCAATGGCTGATTCCCTATCTCGCCGGCCAGCCCTTCGCTGAACATCCCCCTTTTGCGATCTGGTTGCAGGCTGCGTTTTACGACGTGATCGGTTCGGTGCGCTGGAGCTTTCTGATCCCGGCATTGCTGGCCTCGTTTGGCACCTTGTGGCTGGTTTACGACCTGGCCAGCAAACTGTGGGGGGCGCGCACCGGACGTCTGGCCGCCACTGCACTGTTGTGCAGCTTCCAGTTCATGGTGCAGGCCCACCGGGGCCATGTCGACGCGGTGCTGATGTTCTGGACCACTTTGGCGCTGTACAGCTTGCTGCAGTACATGCTGCTGGAGAACAACCGGCGCTGGTTGACCCTGGCCGGTATCGCGATGGGCTTCGGGGTGCTGACCAAAGGGCTGGGCTATCTGCCGCTGCTGATGCTGGCGCCATACATCTGGATGTACCGGCAGCGCTGGTCATCGTTGCCGCGGGACCGCAGCCTCAGAGCGCTGTGGCAGGTGCCGGTGTGGTGCTTGATCGTGGTCCTGGCCTGGGCGCTGCCAGCTCTGGGATTTGTTTCCGGGGCGGATGATGCGGCGCTGGATCAGTTTCGCCGGGATTTGTTGTTCAACTTGAGCGGTGGCTCTGAACTGCTGGATGTAAACGACCGCCGGCCGTGGTGGTATCTGCCGTTGCAGGCATTGGTGCTGTGGTTGCCCCTCACCTTGATGTTGCCCTGGAAACTGCGGATTTGGCGCGATCGGTTGCGCAGCCGTGATGCCCTGATCGGACTGTTGCTGGCCTATATTCTGCTCAGTCTGCTGGTGTTCAGCGTGGTCCCGGGTAAGCACGGTGTGCAACTGCTCAGTTTGTTGCCGGCTGCGGCATTGCTGATGGCCCCGTATATGGGCGGTTTGTGGTGGCGACCGGGTGTGCAGACACTCAGTGTGGCGAGCTTGTGGATGTTCAGCGCACTGGCGATTGCAATAGGTGTGCTTGGCCACGAGCCGCAGCTGCTGGCCGATGTGCTGGAGCGGCCGGACGATGTGTCGAACCTGCTGTGGAATTTCCTGCTGACCCTTGGGGTTATGGGCATTGTTATCAGCCTGGTTTTGCGTGGTCGTTCACGCGCGTTGGGCCTGCCGGTGTTCTTTTTCCTGGGTTGGTTGTTGCTTGGTTTCTGGGCGTATCCGACATTGAACACGGTACGCACGCCCAAAGTTATCTTTGCCGCAGCTGAGCAGCATCTCGGGCCACGGGATGAGTTCGGCAGCTGGAATTGGAGCCCGCAGCTTGAGCTGTTCAGTGAGTCGCGCGAGCTACAAAGGCTGGACAACCCCAAGCAGGCCCTGAACTGGGTTGCACAGGCCGACCAGCGCTGGTTGCTGGTTGATGCCCAGGAGCTGGCCCGTGTGCAGGCGACAGACAAGCGCAGCTGGCAAAGTCATGCGCTGGGTCGTCGTCACCGTGTTGACTGGGTGCTGGCGCGTCCGCTCAGTCCACAATTGCCGGATGATGCTCCGGCGGTGCCCCCAGCATCTCACGGTGACTGACCGGCTGTTTGCCATCCGTGTCTTTGAGGTCATATTCCAGGGCTAGCTCGGCGCCGATGTAAACACCGCCGGTTTTCTCCATGCGGGCCGGGTCGCGATAGAGGTGGGCGATGAGTTGTCCGGTGAATTGCGGTGTTTCGGCGATCTCCCAGAACCCGGCATAGGCGTCCGGCGCCTGGTCCATCGCGGCGCGTGAGCGCTCGGTGCGCAGCATGCCCATCCAGATCGAGACACAGGCCACGTCAAACGGCTTGAAGTCCACTGCCATATCGCGGGCGAATTTGTCCGTGCCGGCTTTCTGGGCGCCGTAGGCGGCGCCATGCATGTAGCAGTTGGCGCCAAAGGATGAGGTGAACACGACCAGGCCACGACGCTGTTCCAGCATCAAGGGGGCGGCCAGTCGGGTGGCGATGTAGGACGAACGCAGACCGACGTCGAGGATGTCCACCAGCGCTGCGGATTTTTCCCAGAACGGGCCTTTGACGATCAGTTCGTCGTGCAGGAAGGTGGCGTTGTTGACCAGGATGTCGATGTGGCCATGATCGCGTTTGATCTGCGCGAACAAGGCCTCGACCTGGGCATCATCAGCGTGGTCGCAGACCACCGGTATGCCGGTGCCGCCGGCCGCATCGATGGCTTCGGCGGTGGCGTAAATGGTGCCGGGCAGGGGCGCATCGCCCTCCTGCTTGCTGCGCCCGGTGACGTAGATCGTCGCGCCCAGCGCGCCGAGCGCTTCGGCTATGCCCTTGCCGGCGCCACGTGAGGCGCCGGTGACCACGGCCACAACATCGTTCAGCTCAATATTCATTTTTGTCTCCTGGGTGGGGCGTGGGTCTTTGAGGCTGTTTTAAAGCACCTGACCTTGCGCCGCTTCGCGGTGCCCGCCAGCCCGCATGGCTTTGTGCGGTCGACTCGACAAGACATCCTGTCTTGGCGAGTCTCAATCCGTCGTCCTGACGGATTGCCCGCAGTCGCCATGAGTGCTGCCGGCGCAACGTCTTTATGGTTGCTTTAAAACAGCCTCAAAGACCCAGCTCAACAGTGCGCTCAAGACCCTGTGCGCAGTTCGAATTTCATAACCTTGCCCGAAGCGTTCATGGGCAAAGCCTCGATTTGCTCAATGCTCCGCGGGGCCTTGTAGTTAGCCATGTTGTCGCGGCACCAAATGATCAGTTCTGCTTCATCGATACGCTGGCCCGGTTTGGCCACCACGAAGGCTTTGCCGACTTCACCCATGCGCGCATCCGGCACGCCGACCACGGCAACCTGGCTGATCGCCGGGTGGCCGGCCATGATGTTTTCGATCTCTGCCGGGTAGCAGTTGAAGCCGCCGCAGATGTACATGTCCTTGAGCCGGTCGGTGATACGGATGTAGCCGGAAGCATCGAGCAGACCGACATCGCCGGTGTGGAACCAGCCGTCGGGATCGATCGCCTCGGCGGTGGCCGCAGGGTTGTCGAGGTAGCCCTGCATGACGTTGTAACCGCGCACCACAATCTCGCCGGTTTCGCCCTGCGCGACCGGCTGGTTGTCGCTATCAACAATGCGCACCTCGGTCTCGGGCACCGGTTTGCCGCAGGTGCTGACAATGGTCTCGGCGGAATCGCCCGGATCACACAGGGACACGATGCCGCAGGTTTCGGTCAGGCCGTAGCCGGTCAGCACGATGTCGAAACCCAGGTCCTTGCGTACACGTTCGATCAGCGAGGGGGCAACCGCCGCAGCACCCGTAATGGTGGCGCGCAGGGATGAAAAATCGCCGCCAGACAACGCCGGGTCATCCAGCAGGCTGATGAAGATGGTCGGCGGGCCGGGCAGCACCGAAACCTGATGCTCGGCGATGCGGGCGATGATGCCGGCGGCATCGAAGATCGCGTGCGGCAGGATGGTACAGCCGCACAGCAGCCCCCCAAGCCACCCGACCTTGTACCCAAAGGCGTGAAAAAACGGGTTGGCAATCAGATAGTTGTCGCGAGGCGACAAGGCCATGCGATCACACCATTCGGCGACCACCTTGAGGTTCTGGCCGTGGTGGGTGATGACCCCTTTGGGTTTGCCGGTGGTCCCGGAGGTAAACATGATGTCCATCACGCTGTCGGCGGACAGCGCAGCGCTACGCTGTGCGACCTCGTCGCTGCTGATCGCGGCGCCGCGCTGGATGAAACTGGCCCAGTCGGTGTCGCCTTCGCGCGCACTGCACATCACGATGATGTCGGTGAGGCTGGCCGGGCGGTGCTCACCAAGCAGGCTGGGATAATGCTGGCCCAGAAAATCCCCGGTGCACAGCAGCAGCTTGGCCTGGCTCTTGTCCAGAATGTAGCCGGCTTCGGCGCCTTTCATGCGTGTGTTGATCGGCACCAGAGCCGCGCCAATGCTGTGAATGGCAAGCCCGGCGATGACCCATTCGGCGTTGTTCTGGGCCCAGATCGAGACCCGGTCGCCGGCCTTGATACCGCTGGCGATGAGCGCGCGTGCGGCGTCAATGCGCGCCAGATCCAGCTCGGCGAAGGTCCAGCGCCGGCCGTCTTCGGCAATCATGGCGCAGTGCTGCGGCTGGCTGGCCACGATGTGGTTCCAGGCCGCGGGAGATGTGGGGTGGCGAAAACTCATGGCAACAAAACGTCCGGATTATTCGGGGTAGGACACGCTGATCTTGTCCGAGCGCAGGATGGCCTGGCAGCCCAGCACCCAGCCCTGCTCAAGATCGTTCTGGTCGAGCACCTGGTTCTGGGCCAACTCGACCTCGCCGGCATCCAGATGACACATGCATGCGGCGCAAGCCCCCGCGCGACAGGAGTAGGGCGCATCCAGCCCGGCCTCTTCCAGGGTGTCGAGCAACAGCGCGCCCTGCTTGCCTTCGACGGTGTGCGTTTCGCCATCCAGTTTGACGTTGATGGTCACGCTGGCCGCGTCTGCGCTGCCGAGGGCTTCGGCAGGCGGCGTGTCGGCATCATCAGGCAACGACACGAAGCGTTCGATGTGCACCTTGTTGCGCGCATAGCCCGCGTCATGCAGGGCGGCTGCTGTGGCATCCATGAAAATGGCCGGGCCGCACACAAAACAGTCCGCATTTTCCCAACCCTGGGTCTGGCTGGCCAACTGGGCCTGCGAGGGAATGCCCTGCACGCTGTCCAGCCAGTGCACAATCTGCAAACGTTGCGGATGCTCGCGCGACAGGCGGGCCAGTTCCTCGGCGAAAATCACCGAGCGTTCGTCACGGTTGGCGTAGATCAAGCGAACATGTCCACGTCCGGCCAGTAGCACACTGCGCAGGATCGACAGCACCGGGGTGATGCCTGAACCGCCTGCGAACAGCAGAAATTCGCCGTCCAGATCGCGCGGGCAGAAAATTCCGGCCGGCGCGGCCACCTCAAGCGTGTCGCCGGCGGCGAGGTGATCGCAGATCCAATTAGAGGCGCGGCCGTCGACCACCCGCTTGATGGTCACGCGCAGCGGTTCGTCCAGATGTGGCGAGCTTGATGCGGAATAGCAGCGCGGCAGATTCTTGTCGCCGTGCGGCACATGCAGGGTCACGAACTGGCCCGGTTTGTAGGCAAAGCTGTCGCGCAGTTCGCTGGGCACATCGAAGACCACCGAGCGCGCGTCGGCGGTTTCCTCGATCACTTCTGCCACACGCAGCGCGTGATACTCAAGACGGCTGATGACTCACTCCTGACCGGTTGTCGCGGGTTTTGCTATGCCCGGCAGGTTAGGTGGCGCAAGACCCGCAAGCTTCGTCCAATGGGGTGATGGCCGGCGTAGTGTCACGTTGGCGTAACCCGCAAGACTTAAGCTTGCAAAGATGACTATCAAACGTACTTCTTCCGGTGGATCACGCGCGCTGTCGCGACGTGGTTTTCTTGCGGCTGGCGCGCATGGCGCCGCCTATTTCGCGCTGGCGCGTGTCCTGACCGGGTGCAATTCCGGTGGTCCGCTGGGCGGTGGCGGGCCGGCGCCGGGGCTGCATGGTCGTCTTGGCGATATTGGCCCGCTGGGCGAGCCGCTGGATATCGGCCTGCGAATTCCGCAGGGCTTTACCGCGCGGGTGATCGCGCAGGCCGGTCAGATGGTGGCCGGCACCAGCTTGCGCTGGCACACCGACCCGGATGGTGGTGCCACCTACGCAACCGATGACGGCGGCTGGATTTACGTCTCCAACCGTGAGTTCTTGCCGGGTGGTGTCAGCGCGCTGCGATTTGATGCGGCCGGCGAGATTGTCGATGGCTATGGCATCACCACGGATCTACTCACCCGCATCAACTGTGGTGGCGGTGTCACCCCGTGGAAGACCTGGATGTCGGGCGAGGAATACGACCTCGGGTTGATCTGGGAGTGTGATCCCTGGGGTGTTGAGGCAGCGCGCCCCTTGCCGGCACTGGGAATGTTCTCGCATGAGGCGGCGGCGGTCGATCCGGCCACCAATATCGTCTACGAAACGGAAGACAAGGGCGATGGCCGCTTCTACCGATTTGTGCCGGATACACCCAATATCGGCGGTCGTCCCGATCTGTCGTCCGGGCGTTTGCAGGTCATGCGCGTGCTAGACGATGTGGTTTTTGAACCGGGTCGTTTTGCCCCTGTTGCGGTGGACTGGCTGGATGTGCCCAACCCCAATCCGGTTGATTTGTCCTTGATTCCGTTGACCCCGGTGACGGATCTGCTTGCGGCGATCGACGGCAGTTTGGAGCTGTTCACGCCGACGCGCGCACAGGCGCCAGAGAGTACGCCATTCAAGGGCGGCGAAGGCATTTGGTATCACGACGGCATCATCTACTTCGGGACCAAGGGCGATCGCCGCATCTGGGCCCATGACCCCGTCGCGCAAACGCTTGCCTGCCTGTATGACGATGACGAGTACGAGAACCCGATTCTAGACTCGATCGACAACATCGTGATCACGCCGGGCGGTGACATGATCGTGGTTGAGGACAAGAGCGAGGCTAACCAGCAGGCGGTTGCGATCACGCCGGATGAGCGCATCCTGCCTCTGATCGAACTGGCGGGTCAGGAAGGCAGCGAGGTGACCGGGCCGGCGTTTTCACCCGATGGCCAGCATTTCTATTTCAGTTCGCAGCGTGGTCCCGGCGCCAATGCCACCACCGGCTTCGCCGGGGTGACTTATTGCGTGAGTGGGCCCTGGTTTCAGAATCCCGGAGCTTGATGGCCACGCTTGAACTCGCGTTAGACTGAGCTTTTACAATGCTCAGGTGATTCGATGCGCGACGAGAGTTGGCGCGGTGTCCGCGCTTTCGCATTGTTCGACCTTGTCGTCACCGGCCTTTTGGCCGTGCCGCTGCTGTCCGAACATGTGCTCGCCTTGTTGTTGTCCGGATTCGGCGTGCTTGGCTCACCGTCACAGTGGCTGCCGTTCTCGACGCTGACCCTGGTGTTCTGCAATCTGGCCGGTGTGCTGGGTGTTCTTTGGAACGGTCTGCGCTGGCTGCATCCGCAGCCCCTGATCGTGCGTATGGATCAGTGGGGCCGTGTGGCGGTGGCCGCAGTGCTGGCGTTTTACCTGTGTGTCAAAGCCGCGCCGGTCGTGCTGTGGCTGTTCGTGGTGACTGAGCTTGCGGGTGCCTTCGTGGCGTGGAAAACCTTGCGGCGAGTGCCGGGATGAAAGGGCGCCAGTTAGCCATGGCATTGTTGTAGGCCCGACAGGAGCTTGATTATGCAAAGAATTTTGATGGTGATGACGGTGACGGCAATTCTCAGCGGGTGCTCGTTGTGGGCCTCTAAACCAGACCCCATACCTGCCGTGGACTACGTCGATCTGCCGCGTTTCATGGGCGACTGGTATGTCATCGGTTTTATCCCGATCGGTGCTGAAGCGGACGCCCATAACGGTATTGAAAGCTACCGGATTGGTCGCAAAGGCAAGATCGATACGGTGTATCGCTACCTTGAAGGTGGCTTCGATGGCCCGCTAAAAACGCATACCCCCAATGCCAAGGTTGAGCCGGGCACGGGCAACGCGCGCTGGGGTATGCAGTTTGTGTGGCCATTGCGAGCGGAATACGTCATTTCCTATCTCGACGACGACTATCAGACCACGATCATCGCGCGCAGTAAGCGAGACTATGTGTGGTTGATGGCGCGTGAGCCACATATGTCGGATGCTGACTTTGCCCGCTATCGCGACAAAATCGGCGCCCTGGGTTACGACACATCAGCCTTTGTGCGCCAGCCGCAACGCTGGCCGGAAAATGAGCCACGCCCGCCCATCGAATGGTAAACGGGCTTAAATCTGCAGTTCGGCCACGGCCTCTCGTAGCCACGGCGCCAAAGCTGTGGCGCGCTTGGCCTTCAAGTCAGCATAGACCCAGACAATTTCGCCCGTCGCGCGGAGCTCGCCATTGGCAGCAAAAACACCCAGCGCCCAGGTGATACTGCTGGTGCCCAGGCGCGAAACACCCGCACCCACAACAAACTCTTCGTCGAAGTGCAGAGGAGCTTTGTACTCGACCAGCGATTTGACCAGTTGGACATCGCAGCCGCTGCGCTCAACCTGTTCCAGCCAATTGATGTCGCGGCCGCGAAATGCCTCGTTGATCGCGGTATCGAAGTAGGTCAGATAGTGGGCGTTAAAGACCACACCCTGGGCGTCGATTTCCGAATAACGCACACGCATGGCGTGATGCACAGGAAAGTCGTCGAGCATCATGGACGATAACGCTCGCGCAGCAGCGCGAAGAAAGCACGCAGGCCCATGGCTTCACCACCGCGTGGTCGCCCCGGCAGGTTTTCGCTGTTCCAGGCCATCACGTCCATGTGCATCCAGTGCTGTTGTTCTGGCACGAAATGCTGCAGGAACAATGCTGCGGTAATGGCGCCGCCCAGCGGTGTGGCGGATGAGTTGACCAGGTCAGCGATGTCGCTGTTCAGCCAGCGGTTGTAGGGTGCGTACAAGGGCATGGGCCAGATCTGATCGTTGACGGCGGCAGACCGCGTTTGCAAGGCCTGGGCCAGCTCGGCCGGTTTGGAGAACACCGCAGGAACGTCCGGGCCCAGCGCCACCCGCGCCGCGCCGGTAAGCGTGGCCATGTCGATCAAAAGCTCCGGTGATTCGCTGACAGCCTCGCAAATTGCATCACACAACACCAGGCGGCCTTCGGCATCGGTGTTGTCGATTTCTATGGTTTTTCCGCTGCGTGAGGTGAGCACATCACCGGGGCGGAAGGCATCGCCGCTGATGGCATTTTCCACCGCGGGGATCAGCACCCGCAGTCGCACCGGCAGCTTGCAGCCCATGATCATGCGGGCCAGCCCCAGCACATGGGCTGCGCCGCCCATGTCTTTTTTCATCAGGCGCATGCCGTTGGCCGGTTTGATGTCGAGGCCACCACTGTCAAAACACACGCCTTTGCCGACCAGGGTCACACGCGGGTTTTTATCGTCGCCCCAGCGCAGGTCGATCAGGCGTGGTGGATGCGCGCTAGCCCGGCCTACGGCATGGATTACCGGATAGTTCTGCTGCAGAAGCTCATGGCCGACCAGTTGCTGGACATGGGCGCCAAAAGCTTTGCCCAGATCCTCGGCGGCCTCGGCCAAATGTTGCGGCATCATGTCGCCGGCTGGGGTGTTGATCAAGTCGCGGGTCAGTGCAATACCTTCAACCAGGGCTTCAAGTTCCTGCGTGTTGCAATCCGGGTGAACTTGCAGCTGCGCCGGGGTGCGCGTGGCCTTGCGGTAGCGCGTGTACTGGTAGCTGCCGAGCAGCCAGCCCAGCATCACATCCGTGATCTGCGCTTTGGGCCAGTGCTCGTCGAGTTTGTATAGCCCGGCAGGCAGGGCGTTGGGCAGTGCTGAGCACGACCACAGGTCAAGCTGCTCGCTAACCCCCAGTAGCACCAGACGGGGATTACCGTTCTGGTCCGGGATGACGCAAAAAGCCGCTGGGGCGGCGTCAAATCCGTTGCCTCGCACCCATTGCTGGGTAAACGTGTCCTGTTGTGATAACCAGTCCTGCAAGGCTGCGCGGCGCATCGGCGTGATCGGGATGGCGTGAGCCGTCAGGTCCTGATTGAGACATTCAAACATGGTGAGGTTCAGTTGCGCGTTCAGCGTCAGCAAAGAAATTTGATGGCCAGCATAGGTTATCGCGTGGCGTGGTTGAACTGACCGTGGCGCAGGAAGTGTGCAGTCTGGTCCATGACCGTGCGGTTCTTCATCAAAAACGGATGGCTGACCGGCACGATAAGGTGATCGCGCATGCCTTCAAGGCGAGTGCTGGCCAGTGAGACCTTGCCATCGTCATCGCCCGGAATGAGCATGGAGAGCAACCAGTTAATACTTGATGAACCTGCAATGACACCAAGCTCGAACTGAGCCGGACCAAGTTGCTTGGGGACCGATTGTTCTGTGGTCCCGAGCTGCGAGCCGGCAGGGCCGTTGAGCCAGCGAAAAGGCGCCAGGCCGGCAAGTTTGTCAACCACTTCACTGCCGTTATTGGGCGGTCCCAGCATCACCACACGGCCGATCTCGGGTAGGTGGCCTCGCGCTGCCAGCATGCGGACGATGATGCCGCCCAACGAGTGGGTGACAAAGTGCAGCGGGCCTGACTGTTGCGCCAGACACGCTTCAATCTGCGGCAGTACGTGGTCAGTGGCCAGCACTTCTATGCTGTGATGGCGTGATGGATAGCCGATATTGCACAGCCTGTAGCCTTGGCTTTGCAGGCTCTCACCCATGCGCTCCATCGATTGTGCGCTGCGTGCCAATCCGTGCAAGGTGACCACGCTTGCAGCTTCAGCTTGAGCACTAACCATGGGCGTGAAAATCAGTGCGAGCGCGACCAAGGCAAAATGGCATTTCAACACCAGCGTAGACCTGTGCAATTACGCCCTGCAGTGTTGCACGATGGGCGCTCATCAGCATCACTCACCCCAACGGGTGAAGCCCCTGCAGCTTATGCCTGCCGATAATCCCGGCGTTCCAAATGCACAAGGGATTCCCTCCGATGGCATCAAAAATCGACGCGCTGGCGTATATCGTCGCGCAAAGCACCGACCTGGCGAAGTGGCAGGACTACGCCGAGAACATGCTCGGCATGACCACGGCGCAAGGCGCCACCGGGACGCTGGATATCAAGATGGATGAGCGGGACTTCCGCATCCAGGTCGAGGCGGGTGACGACGACAAATACCTGGTGTCCGGCTGGAGCGTGGCCGACGAAGCCGCTCTGGCCGCCATACGCACCGCAATCGAGGCCGCAGGAGTGGCATGCGATGAGGCCGATGCTGCACTGTGCGCCAAACGCAAGGTGACGCAGTTGTTTTCCTTCACTGATCCGTCAGGCAATCGCCATGAGGTGAGCTGCGGTTACAGCGGCGCTCAGGATGCGTTTTCCTCGCCCATTGGTGTGGCCGGATTCGTGACCGGTGCGCAGGGGCTTGGGCACACCGTGTTGCCGGCCCTGGCCATGGACGACACGCTGGCGTTCTTCACCGAAGTGCTGGGTTTCGGGGTTTCGGACGAGTTTGATTTTCAACCGCCGGTGCCGGATGCGCCAATGGTGCGGATTCGTTTTCTGCACACCAACCCGCGACACCACTCGCTGGCGCTGGCCGAGATGCCGGATCCGTCCGGATGTGTGCACGCCATGGTCGAGGTCACCTCGATGACCGATGTGGGCAAGGCGCACGATCGTCTGCAGCAGCGTGGCGAGAAGCTGATGGCGACTTTGGGTCAGCACTGCAACGACAAAATGACCAGCTTCTACATGAAAACGCCCAGCGGTTTTGCGCTGGAATACGGTTGGGGTGGGGCCACGGTGGAGCCGGGCAAGCATCAGACCACGCGCTCTGAGGCGGTGTCGATCTGGGGGCATGATTTCTCGGTGGGCTTTCAATAGGCATCGTTTCAAGCGTGGCCGCACCGGGATATGGGGTTTTCAGAACGCCGTAAACCCATCCATGGGGGCTCTGGCGCGAACATCGTGTTCGCGACAGTCTGAAAACCCCATATCCCGGCACGACTTGGCGGCGCCCAACGATGAGGGCCCCATCGGCCTGTGGCAGAGGTTCTGACAAAGCTGTTCAGGATCGTCAAAAACAGGACGTTTTTGCCGAAGGCCCCCATGGACGGGTTTACGGCCGGTCCTGAACAGCTTTGTCAGGACCGTTTTCTAGGATGTCTGAGGAATGAGTTTGAACAAACAAATGACCACCACCGACGTGGTGGCACAACTGCAAGATGGCATGACCATCGGGGTCGGTGGCTGGGGGCCGCGACGCAAGCCGATGGCCTTGATTCGGGAGATTCTGCGTTCCGATCTCAAGGACCTCACCATCGTCGGCTACGGCGGCATGGACATGGGCATGTTGTGTGCGGCGGGCAAGGTCAAAAAGCTGATCTACGGCTTTGTCTCGCTGGATTTCATTCCGCTGGAGCCGTTCTTCCGCAAGGCGCGCGAGGCCGGCAGCATCGAGGCGCTGGAACTGGACGAAGGGATGCTGCACTGGGGGCTGCGTGCGGCCGGCTATCGTTTGCCGTTCCTGCCGATGCGTGCAGGTCTGGGCACCGCCTTCATGCACAACAACCCCGAGATCAAGACCGTCAACTCGCCGTATGACGATGGCGAAACCTTGTTGGCCATGCCGGCGATCAAGCTGGATGCGGCGTTGTTGCAGGTTCACAAGGCCGATCAGCTGGGCAATGTGCGGGTGTACAGCCCGGATCCGTTTTTCGATGAGTGGTTCGCCCGTGCAGCCGACAAGACCTATGTGCTGGCCGAGGACGTCTGCGAGCGCCTGGATTCGGACGAAGCTGATGCCAAGGCCAATCTGTTCGAGCGCTCGCTGGTCAGCGGCGTGGTCGAGCAGCGCGGTGGCGCGCACCCGACCTCGCATGTGCCGGGCTACGGCTGGGATGCCGCACACATCAAGCGTTATTGCCAGGCGGCGGCCGAAGATGGCGGCTGGCAGGCCTATGTCGATGAATTTCTCGGCGCCACAGAGGCTGACTATCAGAACGCTGTGGGCGGTCTGGACGCCATTACTTCACTGCCGCGACAGGTGCTTTGATGTCTGATTTCACACTTTCCGAACTGCTGATCTGTGCCTGCGCCGATGTCTGGAAAGACGATGGCGAGGTGCTGGCCACCGGTATCGGCATCATCCCGCGTATTGCCCAGGGGCTGGCCAAATTGACCCACAGCCCGGCGCTGATGATCACCGATGGCGAGGCCTATCTGACCGAGACGCCGGTCGAGATCGGGGCCAAGTCACATGAGGGGCGCAGTTACGGCGGTTATATGCCGTATTCGCGGGTGTTCGATGCCTTGTGGCATGGCCGGCGTCATGCCCTGGTCGGGCCGGTGCAGGTGGATCGTTGGGGCCAGGCCAACATTTCCTGCATCGGTGACTTCGACAAGCCGAAACGGCAGATGCTGGGATTGCGCGGTTTTCCCGGCAACAGCATCAACCACGCCAACTCCATGTTCGTACCCAACCACTCGACCCGCGTGTTCGTCGAGGGCGAGGTCGATGTGGTGTGTTCCGTGGGTTACAAGGACGACAACTGGCAGCCCGGCGTGCGCCGTGATTTCGCCAGCGTCGAACGGATTGTGACCAATCTGTGCGTGATGGATTTTGGTGGTCCGAACCATGCGCTGCGGGTTATCAGCCTGCATCCGGGCGTCAGCTTTGACGAGGTGCAGGACAACACCAGCTTCCCGCTGATTCTGGCCGACGATTGCATCGAGACCGCGCACCCCAGTGAGGACCAGCTGGCAATCATCCGCAAGCTTGACCCGCGTGACGTGCGAGCGCGTCAGATCAAGGACAATCCGCCGGGTATTCGCGCATGAATGCACCGATCATTGAAGGGCTGTTCAGCGTGGATGCGGCCGAGCCGGCGTTGCTCGGCTCGCGCTGCAGCGCCTGCGGCACCTACTACTTTCCCAAGCAGAGCAATTACTGCCGCAACCCGGATTGCGACAGCGAACGTTTTGATGAGGTGCCGTTGTCACGCAGCGGCACCCTGTGGTCGTTCACCAATGCCTGTTATCAGCCGCCGGCACCGTATGTGGCCGAGGAACCGTTCGAGCCGTATGCGATTGCCGCGGTGAAGCTGGAGCGCGAGCAAATGATCGTGCTCGGCCAGGTGGTCAAGGGCGTCGGGGTCGATGATCTGGCCGCCGGCATGACCATGCGACTGGTGCTGGAGGATGTGCCCGGTGTGGACGGTGAACGGGTGACCTGGAAGTGGCAGCCGGTGGAGGGTGCGTGATGAGCAACAATGAGATCGCCATCCTCGGTGTGGGTATGCACCCCTGGGGCAAGTGGGGCAAGAACTTTGTCGAATATGGCGTGGCGGCTGCGCGCAGCGCGCTGCAAGACGCCGGGGTGCCGTGGCGTGATGTGCGCTTTGTTTCGGGTGGCGGCACGGTGCGCTGCGGCTATCCCGGTTACGTGGCGGGTGCCACGTTTGCCCAGGCACTGGGCTGGCAGGGCGCCGAGGTGAACACCTCGTATGCCGCCTGTGCGTCGGGTTCGCAGGCCCTGGCGGCGGCGCGCGCCAAGATTCTGTCCGGGGCTTGTGATGTGGCTCTGGTGGTCGGTGCCGACACCACACCCAAGGGATTTCTCAAACCGGCGGACGGTGAGCGACCGGATGATCCGGACTGGGTGCGTTTTCGCCTGGGCATCACCAATCCGACCTATTTCGCCTTGTATGCGCGGCGGCGCATGGAAGTCTATGGCGACACGCCAGCGGACTTTGCCGCGGTCAAGGTCAAGAATGCGGCGCATGGCTTCACCAACCCGAACGCCCGCTACAAGAAGAAGTTCAGCGCCGAGGATGTGGCGGCATCGGCCATGGTGGCCGACCCGCTGCGTTTGATGGACATCTGCGCGACCTCCGATGGCGGCGCGGCGATGATCGTCTCCAGCCTCGACTACGCGCGCAAGATCGGTAAGGGCGATGCGCCGCGTATCGCTGCCATCTCCACGGTCACCCCGACCTTTGCTTCCGAGCTGGTCGAAATGCCGGACATCGCCACCGATTCCGCGGTGGCGGCCGAAGCGCGGCCGTTCCGTGCGGCTTTGCCGGCCAAGGCCTATGAGGAGGCCGGTATCGGGCCTGAGGACATTTCGCTGGCCGAAGTCTACGACCTGTCCACCGCACTGGAGCTGGATTGGATCGAAGATCTGCAGCTGTGCGCGCGTGGTGAGGCCGCCGCGTTGACCCGTGCTGATGAGACCAGCGTGGGCGGGCGTATTCCGATCAATGCGTCTGGCGGTCTGGCCTGTTTCGGTGAGGCTGTGCCGGCTCAGGCACTGGCCCAGGTGTGCGAGTTGACCTGGCAGTTGCGCGGGCAGGCCGGCGAGCGCCAGGTGGCGGGTGCCAAGGTTGGCATCACCGCCAACCAGGGGCTGTTCGGTCATGGTTCATCGGTCATCGTGAAAGCATGAATGCGCTCAAGACCCGACTGACCGAGCTGCTCGGTTGCGACTACCCGATCGTGCAAACCGCGATGGGCTGGGTGGCCGATGCCAAGCTGGTGATCGGCACCTCCAACGCCGGTGGCTTCGGGTTTCTGGCCGCAGCCACCATGTCGACACCGGAACTGGAAGCGGCGATTGCCGAGGTGCGTGCCGGTACGGAACGCCAGTTCGGCGTCAACTTTCACATGTTTCAGCCCAATGCCCGTGAGGTCATTGAGGTGGTGCTGAAGAACCGCGACCGGGTTCGTGCGGTGAGTTACGGGCGAGGCCCGGATGCCGCGACCATCCAGAGTTTCAAGGATGCCGGCGTGCTGTGCATGCCCACCGTGGGTGCGCTCAAACATGCGATCAAGGCCGTTGAGCTGGGTGCTGACATCATCACCATTCAGGGCGGCGAGGGCGGCGGTCACACCGGCTCGGTGCCCACCACCTTGCTGTTGCCGCAGGTGCTGGATGCGGTCGATGTGCCGGTGGTCGCGGCCGGTGGTTTCTCCAACGGGCGTGGTCTGGCCGGTGCGTTGGCCTACGGCGCTGCCGGTATCGCCATGGGCACGCGTTTCCTGATGACCGCTGAGTCGCCCGTGCCGGCGTCCACGCTGCAGCGCTACGTCGAGGTCAAGGATCCGGCGCGTATCCGCGCATCAAAGGCGCTGGATGGCATGCCGCAACGCATGATCGACAATCCGTTTCTGCTCAGTCTGGAGCGCGGCGGTTTCCTGCGGCGTCTGTTCGTTGCGCTGTCGTCGGCCTGGCAATGGAAGGCCTACACCGGCATGAGCACCGCGCACATGCTCAAGACCGCCATCAGCGCACTGCGCGAGGGTGATTCGGCGATCCAGACCATGATGGCTGCCAACGCGCCGGTGATCATCCAGCGCGCCATGGTTCAGGGCAAACCGGATGAGGGCGTGTTGCCTTCGGGGCAGGTGGCCGCTGTGATTGACGAACTGCCGCCCGTGCAGGCCGTGATCGATGGCATCGTGCGTGATGCCCAGCGTCAACTTGCGGCATTAACCGGCGAGTAACTCAGCGCGAGATTCGCGGGCAGGGAAACTTTTTCGCCGTCTGATCGTTATAGCAGCCAGACGCTGTTATCTGATTGGAAGAATCCATGCCCCGTTTACCTCTCGTTGTGCTGACGAGCGCTGTCGTATTGTCAGCATGTCAGCAAGGTGGTCGTGTTGGTCCTGACGCGACGTCCGGTTTTGTTGTCCGCGCTGGTGATGTCTGCCTTGGCGAAGGCGAAAGCATGCTGCTGGCCGAGTGGGAAGGCTCTGCCGGCCTGCCGGGCGATGCTGCGGATCAGCCGGTGGCGGTGCCGCCGGGGTGTCAGTTCGATACGCTGACCGTCCGGGTTGAGTGGGATGTTGCAGCTGAAGATCTGGATCTGGAAATCGTCAATCCGGATGGTGCGGTGGAAGGCTCCTCGGGTGCGTTCAATCTGCAAAGTGGCGATGCCTCCGAAACCGCGGTGATCGCCTCACCGGTGAGCGGCGAGTACATTGCCCGGGTCAACAACTTTGCCGGCGTGCAGACCCCGTTCACAGGCAAGGCCACGCTTGAGTGCACCACACCGGGTGGCTGTCTGGCCGGCGATAACGTGGCTAACGATGACGATGTGCCCGGTCCAGCGCTGGCGCCGGATACCCGCGTCATCGTCAGCGTGATCGATTCAGCCATCAACCCGTATCACGAGTTCTACTATGCCGGCAGCGCGATTTACGCAGATGCCGCCCCCAGCGCGGTGACCCCTGCGGTGCTGCAGGAACTCGGTGTGCGTGACGAGAACATTCTGGAGCTGACCCGCAGTGGCAACCTGCAGGCCGATGTTGAAGCGGATGCGGCCATCTGGGCTTCGGTCAAGCGGGGCGAGACCTACTGGGTCAAGGGCACCAATGTGGTGTTCATCTCCTATGCCGGCGGCGAACTGGCACCGCTGGCGCCCTCGACCGACAAGTCCGCGCACGGTGTTGGAACTTCGGCCGCCGTGTTGTTGGCCAACCCGGAGGCGGTGATTCTGTTCGTCGAAACCGAAGGTGCGCTGGGTAGCGATGTGGCCCATGATTTCGCTTTCTTGCATCCGGCGGTCGACATCCTGACGACCAGCTACGGCGTTTCCATTCCCAACACCGGTTTCCCGTTGCCGGAATGGCGCACCTTCCACAACAGCTATCCGGCTGTGGTTGAGATGGGCAAGCTGCATTTCAGTTCAGGTGGTAACGGCCCGGGCCTGACGCCGCTGCGTGCCGGTGCCGGACCGTGGTGGAGTATCGGTGTCTCAGGGGTTGAAGAAGGCACCTCAGAGGGGCGCGCCGCCCTGTCCGGGCTGTTCCCGGATTTCCTGTCGGATTTCACCCAGGACCTGCCGTATTGTCATGATGCCGAAGACTGCTACAGCAACGTCGGTGGCACCAGTTTCTCCACCCCGCGTGCGGCCGGTGTGGCCTCGCGTGTGCTCCTTGATGCCCGTCGCCTGAGTGCCCACAAAGGTGGGATTCGCGAGCATCAAGGCCAGGCCGTGATGGTTGCAAGTGAAGGCCTGAGTATCAGCAACTGGCTGTTGCGCCGAGCGTTGGAGCAGGCTGCATTCGTACCTGATTCACTCGCCTACGACCCGGTGTCCGGGGTGACCGACATCGTTGGGATTCCGATCAACCCGTTGGCGCCGTGGCTGCAGGTGGGTTGGGGCGACTTGACCGCCGATCCCGAAAAAGGTGTGGTGAGTGCCGCGCTGGCGCATCTGGGTTACCCCGGCGATGCGCGTGAGAAAGCACTCGGCTTCTGCGAGTTCCAGACGGAAGTTATCGCGGTGCGCAAACTCTATTGGGACAACATCGCTGCAACCCTGCCCGACGTGCTGGGTGGCGATGCGCCGCCGCCGGCGCTGGATGAAGACCCGTTCATCTACTGCGAGTCGATGCTGCCGTTCTAGGCACGGGAGCAGCGCTGAAAAATTAAAGGGGGAGGGTGGGAGCCCGGGCCGAAGGTGGCAACACCTTCGGCTTTTTTTTGCCCCCGTGTCGGGCGATCCGACGCGCTATAGTAGCCATCGTGAACATCCGCCTGATGCCCATCTGCTGCCGCCTTGATGCGCCAAAGCAACGGCTTCCGTTGCATGGTGTCGACGGTGGCTGAGCTGATCGACACGCTCTCGGCGCTGCGTTTTTCGTGGTCGCTGGTGTGGCTAATCCACCTCGGGCTGGCGCCGCTTGCCATGGCGCACGTGTTGCTGACCAAGCGCTTGCCGCAGGCCAGCTTCGGCTGGTTGCTGGTGATCGCCGGTGTGCCGTTGCTAGGCATCATTGTGTACGGCATTTTCGGTGTGAACCGTATTCACCGTCGCGCCCAGCGCTTCAATCGCGGTCATGCCAGGCAACACAACGCCCTCACCCAGCAGGATGATGAAGCGCTGGTGCAGGCGTTGCCACAGGCCTGGCAAAGCATGGCCCGCGCGGGGAAAAAACTGAGTGGGCTGCCTCTGACCGGGGGCAACACGGTCGAGCATTTCCACACCGGAGAGCAGCTGTTTCCGGTGATGATGGAAGCGCTGCGTAACGCCAGGCAGAGTATCTACATCGCCTCCTACACCTTTGATCTTGGCGGTATCGGCAAAGAGTTCGTGGCCTTGTTGGTCGCCGCAAAAGAGCGTGGCGTGGATGTCCGTGTGCTGGTCGATTGCATCGGCGACCGGGTCATCAGCCAGTCGAGCGTGATCACGGCCTTGCAGCAGCAGGGCGTACCTGCGCTGCACTTTCTGCCGCCAACGCTGTGGCCACCCATTGTTCACCTCAATCTTCGCAATCACAGAAAAATTCTGATCGTCGACAAAACGCAGGGTTTTGCGGGCGGTATCAACATCACGCAGAAGAACTGCCGCAGCACTGATCATCAGCCCTCCAACGATGATCATTTTCGCTTCACCGGCGCGGTGGTGAATCAGCTTCTGGCCGTGTTTGCCGAGGACTGGGCGTTCACGGCACAGAAGAAAAATGACATCACCTTGATGGAGACCCCGCGCCAGGATGGGCAGACCGCGTGCCGTGTCATTCCGGATGGGCCTGATCACGCGGATGATCAGATACTGCTACTCATGACCGCTGCCGCGAGTCAGGCGAGAACGTCGCTGACCCTGTTCAGTCCGTATTTTCTACCCACCGAGCCGCTCATCGGCGCCTTGCGCGTGGCCGCTCTGCGGGGTGTCCGGGTGCGTGTGTTAATTCCCAGTCGCAGCAACTATGGCGTGGTGGACTGGGCCTGCCGCCATTACCTGCCAGACCTTGTGCAGGCGGGGCTGGAGATCTACGCCATCGGCGAGCCATTTCTGCACAGCAAGTTGTTTCTGGTCGATGAGTATTACGCGATGGTCGGTTCGACCAACATCGACCCAAGAAGTCTGCATCTGAACTTCGAACTCATGGTTGAAATTTACGATGCGGATGTTGTGAAACGCCTTCAGCAGCATGCCGATGAGCAATTCGCCAAGGCTGAGCGGATCACGCTTGAGCAGCTTCGGGCGCAGCCGCTGGCGCTGCGACTCAGAAACGCAATCGCCGGTCTCGCTCAGCCCTATCTCTAGTCCTGCTGCCGTGTCGGTGATTTGCGACAGGGTTCAAGTGGCTGAAAATACGATGTTTTTCTGAATTGGTTTGGGTTGCCTGGTTGGCTAAACCGGCACTGTCTGCGATCACCAACAGTTTCGCTGTTCCCCGATCCGTTTTTGCTTTGTTGGTCTTCAAAAACTGAAGCTTGTTTGAAAAACAGACCTTTAAGCAATTGATTTAAATATAAAAATATAAACCTCTGGATGTTCTGGCACGCCGATTGCGCCAATCCTGTCGAGTTCAAGCCAAGGACATCGCATGTTACGACTCGCAATCATGTTTTTCGTGATCGCCATCATTGCCGCCATTTTCGGCTTTGGTGGAATTGCCACGGCAGCGACTGACATTGCGCAACTGCTGTTCTTTGTATTTCTTGCGCTGTTTGTTGTGTTCGCAATTACCAATGCCTTGAGCGGGCGCAAGCCGCCGGTTTAGCGCACACACGATCAATTCGAAATTCTCACCATAAGCAAGGAGAAATCTCATGAGTACAACCAAGGCTCTGATCATTGGCGCCCTGATCGCACTGGGTGGCGCCGGCCTCTATGCCCTGATGGATGAACCGTCCACCGGCGAGCAGATTGGCGACTCGTTTGACGAGGGCGTGGAGGAAGTGCAGGACGAGTTTGACGACGCGACCACGCAGTAATTCCCCATCCACATTCAATCAAGGAGAGCAAGCATGAGTAACTCGGACACTTTGAAAGGCAACTGGAAACAGTTGAAAGGCAATATCCGCAGCCACTGGGCCGAACTCACCGAAGATGATGTCGAAGGTGTGAAAGGCGACTGGCAGAACCTGGTCGGCAAGATTCAGGAAAAGTACGGCATTGCCCGCGACAAAGCCGAAGAACAGGCTTCAAACTTCATGCGCAAGGCCAAAGACAAGCTCAACAGCACAGCTTGATCACTTGCGGCTAAATACGCCGAGGGGCACCAACGCGGTGCCCCTTTTTTATGCTTAAACAACAGCGGGCCTCATGCAGCGCCGCTAGCGCGCCGCACGTGCGCGCTCAAAAGCGGTAGGAGCCGCCCACCATCACGACCCAAGGGTCGATTTCGACCGGGATTTTCGAACGATTGCCATCGGCTGCTGTAAGTGTGGCGTCGGTGTCGATGTCGATGTGCCACCAGGCCAGACTGACCCCCCATGCTTGGGTGAGCTGGAAGTTGGTGCCGAACTGCAGGGCCAAGCCGGTAGAAGCATCCAGTTCGATATTCTGGGCCACAGCCGGGTTGATCTCTTCCTCAAAGAACACGGTGTGATTGATGCCGGCACCCAGGTAGGCGGAAATGGGGCCGCTGACCGGAAAGTGGTAGTTCAGCAGCAGGGTCGGAGGCAGGTGGCTGGTCTTGCCGATGCGGGTGTCGTTACTGGCCAGCTTGATGTCGTGCTCGAAAGGCGATGCGCCCAACAGTTCCACGCCAACCGATGGGCTGACCATGTAGGTCAGCGAAATGCCCAGACCGGTGGCATTGTCGACCGTCACCGTTGGCCCGTTGTCGCTGGCCGGGTTTACGCTGGCCAGACCAGCACGAATGATCATATCGCCGGCCTCACCGGCAAATGCCGGAGCGATCGCTAACGACAGCCCAACCGCACAGGCCAGTTGTTTTGCTTTGCTGCTCATGATTTATCCCTTGACTTGCGTCCTTGTTGTTAAAACTGCATTGCCAAGTTAAGGCTTGGTTGCCAGCCCGGGATTGATCTACATCAAGTGCCACCACTCACCCTAAAGGATGAAGCTGCCTGGGCCCTGATCTTTGATACTGCTTGCCGATCAAAAACAAACGGTGCGGGTCTGTTCCGCGCCCGACAACACAGGCAGCGGATGAGCTCAACGTTTCAGACTTCCATAGACCAGGGCATCGCCGAACTGGTCATCCATCAACCGCCGGTGAATGCGCTGGACAGCGCGGGCTGGCATGCACTGGCCGACGAGATCGAGCGGCTGGGTTCCACCGATGGGGTGCGCGTGATCGTGATCCGCGCCGAAGGGCGCGGCTTCTGTGCCGGTGTCGACATCAAGGAGCTCAACGCGCATCCGGAGCGCATCGTTGATGTCAACGCCGGCAATTACCGCAGCTTTGAAGCGGTGCACCGCAATCCGGTGCCGGTGATCGTTGCGGTGCACGGATTCGTGCTCGGTGGTGGCATCGGCATCACCGGCGCGGCTGACATCGTGGTGGCGGCTGACAACGCCAGCTTCGGCGTGCCGGAAGTGGACCGCGGCGCGATGGGCGGCGGGGCGCATTTGCAGCGCCTGTTCGGTGTGCAGAAGGTGCGCATGATGTATTTCACCGGCCAGCCGATTGATGCGGCCGAAGCCTACCGTCTGGGTGCGGTTGAAAAGGTAGTGGCGCCGGAGGCGCTGCGTGAGACCGCGCTAGAGATTGGCCGACAGATCGCGGCCAAGAGCACCACCATGATTCGCCTGGCCAAGGAATCCCTCAACGGCATTGAGGACGGCAACCTGGAAGACAAGTACCGCTGGGAGCAGGGTTTCACGCTGCAGGCTTACACCAGCAAGGATTCAGCGGAGACACGCAAGGCCTTCGTGGAAAAACGGGAAGCGAGTTTCGACTGATGGATCTGAATTACACCCAAGAGCAACAGCAGTTTCGCGCCACCGTGCGTTGCTGGCTTGAAACCCATGTGCCGAGCGCGCCGTTGCCCAGCTTCGACACTGAAGAAGGCTTCGCCGCACACCGTCAGTGGGAGGCCAAGCTGGCCAGCCAGGGTTACAGCGCAGTGACCTGGCCCAAGGACCTGGGCGGTCTGGGCGCCGATCTGATCGAGTGGCTGATCTTCGAGGAAGAATACTGGCGCGCCGGTGCGCCAGGGCGGGTCAACCAAAACGGAATCTTCCTGCTTGCGCCGACCCTGATGGAATACGGCACAGCCGAACAGAAGGCCCGTTTTCTGCCGCGCATGGCGACCAGCGAAGACACCTGGGCGCAGGGTTGGTCTGAGCCGGGCGCCGGTTCGGACATGGCGGCCATTCGCAGTACGGCGCGGCGCGAGGGCGATGAGTTTGTCATCAATGGCCAGAAGATCTGGTCAACCCGTGCGGTGTATGCCGACTGGTTGTTCGGCCTGTTCCGCAGCGAATCGGGTTCCTCACGCCATCATGGGTTGAGCTTCATCCTCATGCCGCTGGATCTGCCGGGCATCACGGTGCGTCCGATTCGTCAGCTCAATGGCCTGCCGGGCTTTGCCGAAATCTTTTTCGACAATGTGCGTGTACCGGCCAACAATCTGCTTGGGGGTGAGGGCGAAGGTTGGCGCATTGCCATGGCCACGGCCGGATTCGAGCGCGGCCTGATGCTGCGCTCGCCGGCGCGTTTTCAGAAAACCGCGGCTGATCTTGTTGCCCTGTATCAGGCCAACCGTGAACGCTGCGACGCCGACCCCGCGATTCGTGATGCGGTGATGAAATGCTGGATGGATGCCGAGGCATACACCCTGGCCACTTATGCCACCGCGTCGCGTCTGGCCAAGGGCGCCAAGATCGGTGCTGAGGCCAGCACCAACAAGATTTTCTGGTCGGAGCTGGACGTCAAGATGCACGAGACGGCCATGAGCATACTCGGCGCGCGCGCCGAGCTGATGCCGCATGCACCGCAGGCCGAAGGTATAGCTCAGTGGCTGGACGGCTTCCTGTTCTCGCTGGCCGGGCCGATCTACGCCGGTACCAACGAAATTCAACGCAACATCATCGCCGAACGCATGCTCGGCATGCCTCGCGCGTAAGGAGCTGGCCATGAATTTTTCTTTTGATGATCAACAGGTTCAATTCCGCGATGCGGTGCGCAGTTTTCTCGTTGTGCAAGCCGCGCCCGAAGTGCTGCGCGAGCACTGGGAAACCACCGATTCGGGCCGTTCGCCGGAGATGCGCCAGAAGATCACCGAGCAGGGCCTGACCGCACTGTCGGTGCCCGAAGCCTACGGCGGGCTTCAGCAGGGCGACCTCGACTGGGTGCTGCTGCTGCAGGAAGTGGGTTATCACGGCATTCCTGATTCGCTGTCCGATGCCGCTTATGTCGGGGTCGGGATAGTGGCGGCCCTGGAGGATGAGGCGTTCAAGAGCGAATGGCTGGGGCGGATGTGTGAAGGCAAGGCGCGCCTGGCCATTTCGCACCCGCTCAACCCGCTGGTGCACGACGCCCAGATCGCAGATCTGATTCTGCTCTGGCACAACGATGAAGTGCATGCGGCCACGCCGGATCAGGTGGGACTGGAATTGAACCCCAGCATTGATGCGTCGCGTCGCCTGTACAAGCTCGACTGGACGCCCAGTGACGCCACCCGGGTGTGCGATGCCGCCAGCGGCAAAGCGATCTGGGCCCAGGCGGTCAACCGTGCGGCGGTGGCGGTCGGGGCGCAGATGGTCGGGCTGGCCCAGCGCATGCTCGATCTGGGGGTGGATTATTCGGCCCAGCGCAAGCAGTTCGGCAAGCCGATCGGGTCATTCCAGGCGATCAAGCATCAGATGGCCGATATCGCGGTCAAGATCGAGTTCGCGCGACCGGTGCTGCATCGGGCTGCCTATGCTTTGCAGCATGGCGATGCGACGCTCGAAGCCAAGGTCTCTCATGCCCGCTTGGCCTGTGCAGAGGCGGCGCTGCTGGCCGCCCGCAATGCCATGCAGGCGCATGGTGCCATGGGCTACACCTGGGAAGCCGATCTGCAGATGTTCATGAAACGCGCCTGGGCGCTGGAATCGTTCTGGGGGGATCGCCTGTTTCACAAGCAGCGTGTGGCCCAGGCCTTGTTTGCGGCTGACGCACAGATCGGCCCCGGCACCACGTTCTAGGTCGCGGCGCGACCACGACTCACCCGGCGCATGGCTGGCGGCTGCGCGCCTCGCAACACAGGATCAAAACCATGGCACATGCCTATATCGTAGACGCAGTGCGGACCCCGACCGGACGTCGCAAAGGTTCGCTGGCACACATGCACGGCGCCGATCTCGGCGCGCATGTGATCAAGGCGCTGCTTGAGCGCAATGCGATTCCGGCCGACGACTACGACGACGTGATGTTCGGCTGCGTCGATGCGATTGGTCCGCTGGCCGGCAACATCGGGCGGACTTGCTGGTTGACCGCCGGTGGCCCGTTGTCGGTGCCCGGCGTGACGGTGGATCGGCAATGCGGGTCGTCCCAGCAGGCGGTGCATTTCGCCGCTCAGGCGATCATGGCCGGGGTCAATGATGTGGTCATCGCCGGTGGCGTGCAGACCATGACCCAGATTCCGATCGGCTCGGCCATGCTGGCGGCCAAGCCGCTGGGCTTTTCTGATCCGTTCTCGGGCAGCACGGGCTGGACCGAGCGTTTCGGGGATGAGCCGGTGTCGCAGTTCTACGGCGCCGAGAAGATGGTCAAGAAGTGGAATCTGAACCGTCGCGAGATGGAGGAGTTTGCGCTGGAGTCGCATCGTCGCGGCATCCAGGCGATCAAGGAGGGGCGTTTTGATCGTGAGATCGTGCCGGTTGGCGATTTCGCCATGGACGAGACCACGCGTGAAACCTCGCTGGAGAAGATGGCTGAGCTGGATGTGCTGGCCGAAGGCGGCACGCTTACGGCGGCGGTGGCCAGCCAGACCTGTGACGGTGCATCGGCGGTGCTGGTGGTGTCCGAAGCCGCGCTCAAGCGTTACAACCTGACACCGCGTGCGCGCATCGTGCACATGGAAGTGATGGGCGACGATCCGATCTACATGCTGACGGCGCCGATCCCGGCGACCGAGCGGGCGATGCAGCGCAGCGGTATGTCGCTGGATCAGATTGATCTGGTCGAGATCAATGAGGCCTTCGCGCCGGTGCCGTTGTCGTGGCTCAAGGAAACCGGTTATCCGCATGAGAAAACCAATGTGAATGGCGGGGCGATTGCTCTGGGCCATCCGCTGGGTGCGACCGGCACCAAGTTGATGACGACACTGCTGCATGAGCTGGAGCGCACGGGTGGCCGTTATGGGCTGCAGACCATGTGTGAAGGCGGTGGCGTGGCCAACGTGACAATCATCGAACGTTTGTAGTTTCCGAAGTGAGCGCCTGGAACTCCTGTTTCAGGACTCGCTCAAGTACGTCCTTGTATCGCTTGTCATCGGCCATCCAGGCCTCTGACAGTCCTGAAACAGGAGCTCCAGGCACTTCCTCGCTCGGGACGCGGCGTTGGGACGCTCGACATATCAGGGGTTTGGAATTATGGGAATTTGTAATAACCGCACGGTGATCATCACCGGCGCTGGTGGTGGTTTGGGCAAGGCGTATGCCGAGGCACTGGCCTCTGAGGGCGCCAATGTGGTGGTCAACGATATTCGGCTGGACGCCGCGCAGGCGGTGGTCGATGCGATCACGGCGCAAGGTGGCAAGGCGCTGGCCAACAGTGGCGACATCACCGACATGGCGGGGGCGCAGAGCATTGTTGATGCGGCGCTGGCGGCCTTTGGTGAGGTGCATGCGGTGGTCAACAACGCCGGCATCGTGCGTGATCGCATGTTCCTGAAGATGTCGGCGCAGGATTGGGATGATGTGATCCGTGTGCATCTGCGCGGCCATTTCTGCCTGGCCAACATCCTGGCCAATCGCTGGCGCGATCTGCACAAGGATGGCGTCACCGTGGGTGGTCGCATCATCAACACCTCATCCGGTGCGGGGCTGCAGGGTTCGGTCGGGCAGACCAACTATGCGGCGGCCAAGGGTGGTGTGGCGACGATGACGCTGGTGCAGGCGGCGGAGTTGCGACGCTACGGGATCACCGCGAATGCGTTGGCCCCGGCGGCGCGCACCGGCATGACCGAGGAAGTCTTTGCCGACATGATGAAGAAGCCGGACGGTGAATCCTTCGATTTCTTCGACCCGGCCAATGTGGCCCCGATTGTGGTGTGGCTGTGTTCGGAGCTGTCGGCGGAGTGCACCGGCAAGGTGTTCGAGAGCCAGGGTGGTCAGCTGTCGATTGCCAGTGGTTGGAAGACCGGGCCGATCAAAGACAAGAAGGCGCGCTGGGAGCCGGCCGAGCTGACCGATGTGGTGCGCGAGTTGATTGAAACGTCGCCGCAGGCTCAGAAGGTTTACGGGACCTAAGCGCTGGATGTTGAGCGCTGCAATGCTCTTGCCTAGGACCGCCGTGAACCCATCCATGGGGGCTACGGGAAAAACATCCTGTTTTCACGTTCCGAAGCAAGAGCATCGCAGCGCACTCCGGCGCCTGGTAAGAGGTGAGTTGAAATGAATTTTGCGCTGACGGAAGAGCAGGCCATGATCCGCGAGGCGGCCGAAACGTTTCTGGCCGATGCCTGTACCTCGGAAGCGGTGCGTGCTGCGATGGACAGCGCGCAGGGCTATGACGCGCAAGTCTGGCAGTCGCTGGCCGAGGAGCTGGGCTGGTGCGGTCTGGCGGTGCCAGAAGTCTGGGGTGGTCTTGGGCTGGGTGCTGTGGAGGTGATGCTGGTCCAGGAACAGGCCGGTTACCGCTTGCTGTGTGCGCCGTTCTTTTCGTCGGTGTGTGTCGCCACAACGGTGCTTGCACAGTGCGGTGACGATGCTGTGCGCGAGGATCTGTTGCCGCAGCTGGCTGCCGGACAGTGCCGCATGAGCATGGCTTTGCCGAGCGTGGCTGAAGGTTTTCTGGCCAGCGAGGTCAGCGCGCAAAGCGATGGTGAGTGTTGGTTGCTCAGCGGCACGTTGGCGCGTGTGCCGGATGCCCAGGATGTGGATCAGCTGCTGGTCGTGGCCCGTGCGGGTGATGAGCTGGGTCTGTTTGTGGTCGAGGCGACGGCGCTGAGTTTCGAGATGCACACCACCTGGGACAGCAGCCGGCGTTTCTCGCAGGCCTGCTTGTCTGCAGTGCCGGCGCGCCGTTGTGACGGTGCAGACCTGGCGGCTCAGCTGGCGCATTGCAATGCACTGGTCAGCCTGTACATCGCCGCTGAACAGCTGGGCGGTGCGCAGCGCTGCCTTGATCTGACGGTGGCCTATGTGGCCGAGCGCAAGCAGTTCGGGCGGCCGGTGGGGTCGTTTCAGGCGGTCAAGCATCGCGCCGCGCAGATGATGATTCAGATTGAAGCGGCGCGTTCGGCCGTGTACGGCGCGGCGGCGGTGGCGGCCGGTCAGGAGGCAGGGCTGAAGCTGGACGTGGCGGCTGCGCGCGCGCTGGCCACCGAGGCTTTGCAGTACTGCGCCGGTGAGGCGATCCAGCTGCACGGTGGTGTGGGTTTCACCTGGGAATACGACCCGCAGTTGTTTTTCAAGCGTGGGCAGGCGTCCGCGCACTGGTTGGGCAATCCGCAGGCGCAGCGCGCTGCGATTGCTTCGGCCTTGCTGGATTGATGCCATGGACCTGAAACCGACAGCGCAAGACGAAGCGTTTCGCGCGGAAATCGCTGACTGGATGCACAGGCATCTGAGCGGCGAATTCGCGCCGTTGAAATACCGTGGCGGACCGGGCGACGAAGAGGCCTGGCCGGAGCTGCGCAAAGCTTGGGAGCAGGAACTGGCGCGTGGTGGCTGGACCTGTGTGGGTTGGCCGCAAGCGCATGGTGGGCGCGGCCTGTCCATTGAGCAGCAGGTGATCTTCCATGAAGAGTACGCACGTGCCGGCGGTCCTGGTCGTATGGGCCACATCGGTGAGGGGCTGCTTGGGCCAACCCTGATCGCCTACGGCACGCCAGATCAGCGCGCGCGTTTTCTGCCCGGCATTGTGGCCGGTACCACGTATTGGGCGCAGGGTTATTCGGAGCCGTCCGCAGGCTCGGATCTGGCCAATGTTCAGACCAAATGCTGGCAGGAAGCGGATGGCAGCTGGCGGGTCAAGGGGCAAAAGGTGTGGACCTCGCTGGCCCATGAGTCTGACTGGATTTTCGTGCTGGCACGCAGCGAGCCGGGCAGTGTAGGGCGCCACGGGCTGACCTTTCTGCTGATGCCGCTGGATCAGCCCGGTATTGAGATCCGTCCGATCCGGCAGCTGTCGGGCAGTTGTGAATTCAACGAGGTGTTCTTCGATGCCGCGGTGGCCAAAGCCGATGATGTAGTCGGCGCGCCGGGCGACGGTTGGAAGGTGGCGATGGGCCTGCTGGCGGTCGAGCGCGGTGTTTCGACGCTGGGGCAGCAGATGCACTTTGCCCACGAGCTGGAGCTGGTGATCAAGGCGGCCAAGGCTTCAGGGCTGGCCGGGGATGCGTTGATCCGCGATCGCATTGCCCGGGCCTGGTCAGGTTTGCGGGTGATGCGCTACAACGCGCTGCGCATGCTGGCTGGTGACAGTCACGGCATGAGCCTGGGGCGCGAGGCGCTGATCTACAAATATTACTGGTCGAACTGGCATCGCGATCTGGGTGAACTGGCGATGGATGTGTTGGGGCCGCTGGGTGATGTGCCATCGGATGACATCGATGTCCTGCGCCTGCAGCAGGTCTATCTGTTCTCGCGGGCAGACACGATTTACGGCGGGACCAACGAGATTCAACTGAATTTGATTGCCGAGCGGGGGTTAGGGATGCCGCGTGAGGCTCGCGGGTGAGCACGCTGGGATGAAGGCTGTGAAATTGGCACAGGGCTCTGTCCCCCGCGCCGCTACGCGGTCCCTTCCGCCGTGCGCTGCTTTGTGAGGTCGGTGCGACACGACGTCCTGTCGTGGCACACCTCAATCCGCCATCCTTGGCGGATTGACCTCAGTCGCAACGCCCGGCTCCAGCGCTCCTCCTTGATGAGTCCTGTGCCAATTACACAGCCGTAGAACGCGTCGCATTAAATGACTTTGAGAGAAAGCTATGTCTAAACAAGTTCCAGATTACGTTCCCGGGCACAATTTGCTGACCGGAAAATCGGTTTTGATCACCGCAGCTGCAGGTGGTGGCATTGGCTTTTCCGCGGCTTTGCGTGCGTTGGAGGAAGGTGCCTCTGCATTGGTGATCTCGGACATTCACGAGCGTCGTCTGGCCGAAGCGGTGGACAAGCTGCAGCAAGCCGCGCCGCAGGCCAAGGTTTCGGGCGTGCTGGCCAATGTCACCGATGAGGCCGATGTGCAGCGTCTGGTGGACGAGGCGGAAGCCTTCACTGGCGGGGTCGATATCCTGATCAACAATGCCGGGCTGGGCGGTAGTAAGACGGTTGTGGAGATGAGCGATCAGGAGTGGAACTCGGTGCTGGATGTGTCCCTGACCGGCACCTTCCGCATGATCCGGGCGATGCTCAAAAAGATGCAGCCGCGCGGGGCCGGGGTGATCATCAATAACGCGTCGGTGCTGGGCTGGCGGGCGCAGAAAGAACAAGCGCACTACGCTGCGGCCAAGGCCGGGGTGATGGCGCTGACCCGTTGCGCCGCTTTGGAGGCGGCCGAGTACGGGGTGCGCATCAACGCGGTCTCGCCATCGATTGCACTGCATGATTTTCTCAAGAAAACCGCACCGGCTGAGTTGCTCGAAAAGCTGGCCAGCCGTGAAGCCTTCGGGCGCGCTGCGGAGGTCTGGGAAGTGGCCAACGTGATGATGTTCCTGGCCTCGGACTACAGCTCCTACATGGTCGGTGAGGTCGTCTCGGTATCCAGCCAGCGGGCTTGAGGATTAGCGCCAGGCGGCGTCCGGGTCGTCGATCAGCAAGCCGACTTCGACGATGTCGCCGTCACGGCTGATGTCACGCACGATCAGCTCGTAAGGTCCCAGCGGCAGGCGGTCGCCCAGTTCTACGCGACCGCGCAGACGTCGCTGGAATGCTTGCTCCAGGGTGCAGTTGTGCAGATCCGCCGGTACCGCGATGCCATAACGGTCAGCCACGGAATTGATGGTTGCGCCGGGCATCAGGGAGAAGTCACCGCGCAGCTCACGGTCGTTGAGGACGTCCTTGCCGGCATAGATGTTGTCGAGCAGCTTCAGGTTGCGCTCGGCACAGAACAGATACACCAGATCGCCGGCATGCAACTCGCCGGCCTGATGGGGGCGCAGGGATTCGCCGCCGCGCACCACCAGTGACGGGGTGGCCCAGCGCGGAATGCGCGTACCCCTGAGCACCGGCGAGGCTTTGCTCAAGCGGTAAGCGACCAGATCATGCTGGGCCCGGCCGGGCAGTTCCAGCTCAATGCGGTCGATCAGACCCTGGCTTTCGGTTTCGATCAGTTTCAGCTTCTTCGCCACCGGGCCAATGGTCCAGCCTTGGAACAGCAGCGAAAACAGCACGATCAGAAACACGGTGTTGAAGATGATGTGGGCATTGGCCAGTTCTGCCATCACCGGCAGGAGTGCCAGCAGGATGGCCACCGCTCCGCGCAATCCAACCCACGACACGAACACTTGCTCGCGCCACGGCAAACGGAAGGGCGCAAGGCAAATCAGCACTGACAGGGGGCGGGCGAACAGGGTCAGCACCACGGCCAGGATCAACGCAGGCAGCAGCACGGCCGGGAATTGCGATGGCGTGGCGAACAGACCCAGGGTCAGAAACATCAGGATCTGGGCCAGCCAGGTTGAGGCGGCCTGGAAGCGGCGCAGCGAGTACTTGGATTTGAGCGGCTGGTTGCCGGCATACAGACCAGCCAGATAGACCGCGAGAAAGCCGCTGCCACCAAGCAGATTAGTGCCTTCGAAAATGCACAATGCAGCCGACAGCGCGACCAGCGCGTACAGCGCCGTGTCGATGGTGAAGGCGTTGATCAGGCGCTTGGTCAGCCAGCCACCACTCAAGCCGATCAGGGCGCCGAGGCCAAACTGGCGCAGCACATCAAGCAGCAGGGCGCCGCCGAGGTCTTCGGGGCTGCGCACCAGGGTGGCGACCTGCAGGCAGGTCAGGGTCAGGAAGATGGCGGCCGGATCGTTGCTACCGGATTCAATCTCCAGGATGGCGCGCACGCGCTCGCGGATACGAATGCCGCCGGTGCGCAGCAAAAAGAACACCGCCGCCGCATCGGTGGAACCTATCGCTGCACCGAGCAGCAGGCTTTCCGGCCAGCTCAGTGGCAACAAGATGTGGGCGAAGACACCGACCAGGCCCGAGGTCATGATCACGCCCAACGTGGCCAGAGTGATGGCCGGCGCTGCGGCCAGGCGGAAGCTGCTGATCGGCGTGGCAAAGCCGCTGTCGAACAGAATCACCGCCAGGGCCAGCGAACCGATCAGATAGGCCAGACCGGCATGATCGAAATCAATCCCACCAATGCCATCCTCGCCGGCGAGCAGCCCCACAAACAGAAACACCAGCAACAGCGGTGCACCAAGGCGGTACGACAGCACGCTGCTGAGGATCGAGATAAGGACAAGCCCGGCGGTTACCAGGATAATTGTGTGGCTGAAATCCATACGCTGTTTTTTCTATCCGTGCGTCGATTATCCCCGATGACGGTCGATCTATGAGTAACCAGGCACCATGAGCAAGCGAAATGTATTGATTACCGGCTGTTCCAGCGGCATTGGCCAGGCTTTGGCGCAAGGCTTCGCCAACCAGGGCGATGCCGTGATCGCGACGGCGCGCAAGCCCGAATCCATGGCCAATCTGGCCGCGCTGGGATGCCGAACGCTGGCCCTGGATGTGAACGATGCGCAGAGTCGTCAGCAACTGGCGGATCAGCTGTCCGGTCAGACCATCGACATTCTGGTGCACAACGCCGGGATCTCAGCCATGGGCCCGCTGCTGGAACTGCCGGAAGACAAACTGCGCGGACAGTTTGAAACCAATGTGATTGCGCCGGTGCTGCTGACCCGTGCGCTGTTCCCGTTGATGCGCGGCAGCAGCGCGCCGTTGATTGTGAACATCGGCAGCGTATCCGGGATACTGGCCACCCCGTTTGCCGGGGCCTACTGCGCGAGCAAGGCGGCGCTGCATGCGATCAGCGATGCCATGCGCATGGAACTGGCGCCATTTGGTTTTCAGGTGACTACCGTTCAGCCGGGTGCGATTCAGTCCAATTTTGGTGCAGCGGCGACCGCCAACGTCACTGCCTGGCTGGCTGATAACTCCCTGTACGCCGCGATCCGCGATGGCATTCTGGCGCGCGCGGGCGCATCGCAAGTCAATGCCACGCCGGCCGAGGACTTTGCTGACGAGCTGGTGCGCCAGCTCAGTGCAGGACGGGCACCGCGGGAGACCCGCATCGGGCATGGCAGCCGGACCTTGCCGGCACTCAAGCGCTGGTTGCCCGGCGCGCGTCTGGACCGTGTGCTGTCTGGGAAGTTCGGCCTCGACAAGCTGACAAAGTAAAAACACGCGCTGTGTATTGAACAGCGCGGGGCGGTGCGAAGTTCAGGCTGCCGGGTGGTGCTGTGCTGCGCAACGGGGCGTTCCGTGGTGGTGCGTTGCACTCAATTGGTGCTCGGCGTCCCGGCTGCTGCCTGGAAATGATGTAAGCATTTGAATATAAAATAATTGTAAAGTTGGCAAGGCTATTGCTTTAAGCCCTGACAGGTCGCATGCCCCCGGGTTTGGGTTGGGTGCATGCAGATTTGACAACCAACAGGGAACTTTACGAATGAAGAAGTATTTGAGTCTTGCTGCAGGTCTGGCTTTGAGCTCCGGCGCCATGTTTAGTGCTCCGGCTGCTGCTGAAGTGACGGGCAACATCGGCGTTGCATCGCAGTACGTCTTCCGTGGTCTTGTTTTCGGCGACCCGCAGGTCTCCGGTGGTGTTGACTGGTCAGGCGCGGGTGGTCTGTACGCCGGAACCTGGATTTCCAGCGCCGCTGGCGAGCAGGAAGTCGATTTCTATGCAGGTTGGGCCAATGACACCTTCGACATCGGCTACCTGTACTACTACTTCCCGGATGCGCTGGGTACACAGGACGCCGCTGAGGTTTACGCCAGCGCTGCCTTTGGCCCTGTCAGTCTCGGTGTGGCCTACGCGCCGTCTGGTTTCAGCAATGTAGATGACGACGATTACGTGTACGCCAACGTGGGTCTGGATTTCGCGCTGAGCGACAAAGCCAGCATGACCCTGCATGCCGGTATGACCGAATTCATGGACGATGCGTTTGATGATGCCAGCTACGTTGACTACGCCATCACCTTTGGCTTCGGCGATCTCTACGTGATGGTTTCGGATACCGATATCGATGATCAGGAACCGACTTTCACCGTCGGCTACGGCTGGTCGTTCGACGACATCCTCTAAGTTTTAACTCCCCCGCAGGTCCATCTCAGGCCTGCCGAAAAGCCCCGACCATCATGCGTGGTTGGGGCTTTTTTGTGAGGGCAGGCGGCTACGCCACGAGCGCGGCGTCAGGCCACACCAGCGTTTGAACGAGCGGGTAAACGCGCTTTGCTCGGAGTAGCCCAGCAGCAGCGCCACTTCGCTCAGCGGGATCGAGGTGTCCTGCAGATATTGTTCGGCCAATTGGCGCCGACTGTCGTCCAGCAACTTCTGAAACTTCAAGCCGCGTTCATCGAGGCGACGCTGGAGTGTGCGAGGGGCACAGCGCATGTGCTCGGATATGCGGACCAGGCTCGGGTCGCCCGCTGCGATAGCTTCTGCCAAGGCACGCCGCAGGGCGGATTCAAAGGGATCCTGGCCGGGGATCTGATCGAGCAGCAGACTGGCTTGCTGGTCGAGAATGGCAAGCAGCGCAGGGTCGGGTGTGGCCAGAGCTTGGGGCAGCAGTCGGGCCGGAAAAGACACCCGTGTTGTGGGTGCGTTGAATAGCACCTCACATCCAAAATACTCCTCATACGGCGCGGTGTTGGCGGGCGCCGTATTCACAAAGCTGACCTGGACGGGCAGCTCTTGTGCTGCCGGCCCCACGACCTCCCGGGCGCAGGCAACAAGCGCCGCAATGGCGGCTTCGTCGACGATCTGCCCGGGGTCATCCACAGTGGTGTACCAATCCAGAACAGCCATTTGGCCTTCCAGATGCACGTGAACCGGATCGATTTGATAAACCAGACGATCAAATTGCTGCAGTCGATTGAGTGCAGCGGCCATGGTTGGGGCCACGCTGATGGCATAGCCCAGAACACCCAGCTGACGTAGCTGCACGGATGCTCCCAGGTGCAGACCCAGCGCCGGGTCGTTCAAGGCCTGTGAGGCAGCCTCCAGCGCATCGCGCCAGCGCTGCGATGGCATACGGCTGAGTTCGCCGGGTTGAGGGCGTTTTAACCCGGTCACAGCGGCGGCATCACAGCCGCGCTTTGCCAGATAGTCGAACAGCAAGCCCAGCCAATGGGTGGAAATGTGACCGCGCATGGCGTGAATTGTCAAAAAATAGACGCGTGGAGTCAATCCTTCGGTGTCCCGCTGCGGCACACTGCTGAGGTAGACTCATCGCTGCGAGGAGACAACGATGCTGGACAGCCTGATAACTCAAACCGAGGCGCTACTGGTGCCGGTTTTTGGTGCCCATATAGATTGGAAGCAGGTCCTGCTGACGGTCATGACCCCGGTGTTTTTGCTCGCATTTGTCATTGAATGGCAAGTGCGCAAGAGCCGCGGTGCAGATGACCGCATGTGGTCGCAGTTCGAGTGGCGCGACATTCTGGCCAACCTTGGCCTGGGGGGCAGTTATCAGATCTTTGAAGGCATCGCGCATGCACTGGTGACCGGTGCCGCGGTGCTGTGGATTTATCAGTTCCGCCTGTTTGATATTCCGGTCAATGCCTGGACGGTCATCCCGATTTTCGTCGGCGTGGAGTTCTGTTACTACTGGTTTCATCGCACCAGCCATCGGGTGCGCTGGTTCTGGAGTGCCCATGTGGTGCATCACTCCAGCGAAAAAATGAACATGACCACGGCCATGCGCCAGAGTCTGCTGTATTCGATCACCGGCTGGTGGCTGTTCTTCATGCCGCTGGTGTTGCTGGGGGTTAATCCGGCGGCGGTGTTCTTCCTCTACGCGGTGGATCTGACCTACCAGTACTTCGTGCACACCGAGGCGGTGGTCAAGCTGCCGCGCTGGGTGGAATACGTGTTCAACACGCCATCCAACCATCGCGTCCATCACGGTCGCAATGAGGAGTACATCGACCACAACTATGGTGGTGTGCTGATCATTTTCGATCGCTGGTTCGGCACTTATGCCGAAGAGCGTGATGACAACCCGGTGGAGTACGGCATCACCCGCCAGGTTCGCAGTCACAACATTCTGACCCTGAACTTCCATGAGTTCGCCGACATGTGGCGCGATGTGTTCAGGCCCGGACCGTGGTGGCAGCGCCTACAGCATTTGATCCGGCCGCCGGAATGGCAGCGACCGGATCAGTCGAGCGGTAGCTAGCGCGGTGTGAGCAAGGCCCTGGCTAGGACAGAAGGGTCAGCGGGCCGCCTTTTTCGACCGCGCGCGCATAGGCCGGGCGGGCCTGGATACGCGCCATGTAGGCCGTCAGATTGGGCAGTGCGGCACCATTCTGGCTCGCCCTCACCATCAGCGCCTCCACCGGGAAGCTCATCTGGATGTCGGCGGCGCTGAGTTCGTCGCCGGCCAGCCAGGTGCTGTGCGCCAGTTCGCTTTCGAGAAAGCCGATGTTGGCCTCCAGATTGGGACCCAGATAGGCCTTGCGCACCTGGGCTGAAATCGCCTTGGCGATGGGGCGCACAATCAAGGGTGCGCGCTCGACACGATTGAACAGCAGGGTCATGACCAGCAGCGGCATCAGGGTCCCTTCGGCGTAGTGCATCCAGTAGCGGTAACGCAGAAATTCCTCGCTGCCGGCCGCCGGCACCAGGCGACCCTGGCCGTAGGTGTCGACCAGATATTCGATGATCGCGCCGGATTCGGCGATCACCCGATCACCATCGGTGATCACCGGCGCTTTGCCCAGCGGGTGGATGTTCTTGAGTTCGGCCGGGGCCAGGCTGGTTTTGGCATCCCGCTTGTAGAGCTTGACCTGGTAGGGCACCTCGAGTTCTTCAAGCAGCCAGAGCAGCCGGTGTGAGCGCGAATTTTCCAGGTGATGGACAGTGAGCATGTGCAGTCGCCGCGGGCAAGTGAGCCTGCATTGTAGTGCCCCGGACGGCGGTGCTGGCGCACCCCGGCGGGGGCTGGCATCATCGGGCTACCATGATTCTGCTGCGGAGACCGCTCATGCGACTGCTCAATGCCCTGTGCCTGCTTGCTGTGCTACTGCCCTTGAGTGCATGTCAGTTTCTGACCGGCAATGCACGGGAGGATGAGATGGCGCGTGGGTTTTCCCCGGATGAGCTGGTCGGCCCGCAATGGGTGGTGGAAGACATTGCCGATCAGGGCATGATCGACGCTTCCCGGGTGACCCTGAACTTTGACGCCAGTGGCCGGGTGTATGGCAATGCCTCCTGCAATGGCTATTCCGGTCAGTACAAGCAGGCCGGCGATGCGTGGACGTTTTCCCAGCTGATCACGACCAAGAAAATGTGCCCCAAAGCCCTGATGGAACAGGAACAACGCTTCACGGCGGTGTTGTCGCAGGTGGATGAAATCCGCCGCGATGCCAGCGGCGCTCTGATACTGCTTGGCCCGCAAGGCCATCGCATCGTGGCTCGGGCGCAGACGCCCTGACCTAATCTGCCCGGACGAGCCCGCGCCGCGATCGATCTGCCAGACTCCTGGACAGTTCGATATCTTGAGGAGGCGCGATGTCAGTCGTGTTTGAGTCGGTGGACTCGGTTCTGGCGGCCAAGGGCAAGACCCTGGGCGTGAGTGAATGGGTTGAAATCACGCAAGAGCGGGTCAATCAGTTTGCGGATGCAACAGATGACCACCAGTGGATTCATGTTGACCCCGACAAGGCCGCGCAGGGTCCGTTCGGCGCGACCATCGCGCACGGCTATCTGACCCTGTCTCTGGTCAGCCGTTTTCTGCCTGAGCTGGCCGAGTTGCGCAACCTCAAGATGGGTGTCAACTACGGCACCGACAAAGTGCGTTTCCCCAATGCGGTCAAAGTCGGCTCGCGTGTGCGTGGGCACGGCGAAATGATCGATGCGCAGGAGGTCAAAGGCGGTGTCCAGGCAACCATCCGCGTAACCGTGGAAATCGAAGGCGAAGACAAGCCGGCCTGTGTGGCCGATGCGATCTCGCGCTACTACTTCTAGGCGGGATTGACTATGAATGAAGCAGTGATTGTGGCGGTGGCACGCACCGCCATCGGCAAAGCTTTTCGCGGCGCTTTCAACGACACCGAAGCACCGGTGCTCGGTGGCCATGTGATCAAGGCTGCGCTTGAGCGCGCCGGCGTCGCGCCCGCAGAGGTTGATGACGTCATTCTCGGCGCCGCCGCCCAGCAGGGTACCCAGGCTTACAACCTCGGCCGGCTGTGTGCGTACACCGCAGGCCTGCCGCACTCGGTGGCGGGCATGACCCTGGATCGCCAGTGTTCCTCCGGCCTGATGAGCATTGCCATCGGTGCCAAGGACATCATGGTGGGTGAGAAAAAGATTGTCGTGGCCGGCGGTCTGGAGTCGATCTCGCTGGTCCAGAACAAGCACAAGAACACCTACAAGGCCGTGTCCAAGGCGGTCATCGCCAGCGAGCCGACCGCCTACATACCGATGATCGAAACGGCTGAAATCGTGGCCGAGCGTTACGGTATTTCACGCCAGGCCCAGGACGAATATGCCCTGCAAAGCCAGCAGCGCGTGGCGGCTGCGCAACAGGCCGGGCTATTCGAGGACGAGATCGTTCCGCTGAGCGTGGACAAGCAGCTGTTCGATCGCGAGACCAAGCAGCCGTCCGGACATGAGCGCGTGACCCTGAGCCAGGATGAAGGCAACCGCGCAGACACCACCTTAGAGTCGCTCAGCGCACTCAAGCCGGTGTTCAAGGACGGGCGCTGGGTCCAGCAGGGGCAGCACATCACCGCCGGCAATGCATCGCAGCTGTCTGACGGCGCCGCCGTGGTAACGGTCATGAGCCGCGCCGAAGCGGAAAAGCGCGGGCTGCCCATACTCGGGATCTACCGCGGCACCGCAGTGGCTGGCTGTGCCCCGGATGAAATGGGCATTGGGCCGGTGTTTGCCATTCCCAAATTGCTTGATCACGCCGGTCTGTCGGTGGCCGACATCGGCGTTTGGGAACTCAACGAAGCCTTCGCTGTGCAGGTGCTGTACTGCCGCGACAAGCTGGGCATCCCCAATGCGCGTTTGAACATCAACGGTGGAGCCATTTCGATCGGTCATCCGTTTGGTATGTCGGGGGCGCGCATGGTGGGTCATGCCTTGCTCGAGGCCAAACGTCGCAGCGAAAAATACGCTGTGGTCACCATGTGCATTGGTGGCGGCATGGGAGCCGCGGCCTTGTTCGAAGTACCCAATTGAGACTTGGATAATCCGCGCGCCGGGGCCTGGCTTCGGTGATGCGGATTACACGATAAGCAGTTGAAAGCGCGGCTGGGATGGCACCTCGTCACCAGCCGCGACACGATATAAACAACGAGGGGGAGACGATGTCCGACAAAAACGATGTGGATGTCGAGACCAAGACGCATGAAGCAGAAGGTTCATGGTTGAGCGGCTGGCCGGCCATGTTGCTTTCGGTGGCGATTGTCGGCGCGGCGATTTATTCGTTCTCGCCACGACCCAAGCCGGACTACCCGAAAACGGAAGTGCATGTACAGGATCTGCTGGTCACCGATCTGGCGCAACGGGGTTCGCGCATCGTGGCGGTGGGCGAGCAGGGCACCATTTTGTATGCCGATGAGGCCACGGGGCCCTGGTCGCAGGCCGATGTTGATCAGGATCGTGGCTCCAATCTGACCCGAGTGCTGTTTGTCGATGACAACACAGTGGTGGCAGTGGGGCATGATTCCTGGATTTTGCGCAGCACTGATCGCGGTGAAAGCTGGCGCGAAGTGCTGTTCAACCCGGAGCGTGCCGAGCCGCTGTTGGGCATTGCTGGGCCCTTTGATGGCGAGCTCCTAGCTTACGGTGCGTTCGGCCAGATCCAGGTTTCGCACGACGCTGGTGAGACCTGGACACGCAGTGAACTGGTCAAGGAGCAGAGCGAGGACAGTGCAGAGCAAGACAATGCCGCGAGTTCGGATCCGTTCAGCGACAACTACGATCCGTTTGCTGCCTTTGGCGATGGCGGCGGTGGCTTTGATGATTTCAGTACGCGCCATCTCAACGCCATTATCCAGTCCGAGGACGGTGCGCTGTGGCTGGCTGGCGAGCGCGGTTTGGTCGCACGCTCGAACAATCTGGGGGCAAGCTGGACCCAGTTCGAAATTGACTACAACGGCTCATTTTACGGTCTGCTGGAAACCGCCGAAGGCCGCATGATTGTTCACGGTATGCGTGGCAATGTGTTCTACAGCGATGATCAGGGCGAAAACTGGACGCGCAGTCAGAGCAACACGCGTGAATCGCTGTATGGCGGCGTGCGCAAAGCCAATGGTGAGATCCTGCTCGCCGGCGGCAGCAACAGCGTGATCAAGTCCAGCGATGCGGGCAAGACCTTTACCCGCGTAACCCCCAAGAAAGCCAAAGCGCTGACCGCTGTGCTGGTCATCGCGCCCGGCCAGTGGCTGACCGCCGGCGAAGCCGGTGTGCTGCTGCAGGGCCCCAATGCCGTTGCGGCGAAATAAGGAGCAAGGATCATGACGACGACTGATCGTATCGTTGCCGGTTTCGCTGACAAGCTGCTGGCCCATCGCAAGTTCTTTGCGGTGTTTTTCGCGTTGACCACGCTGTTCTTTGCCTGGAGTGCGAGCAATGTTCGCCTTGATCCGGGCTTTCTCAAACTCATCCCCATCGAGCATGAATACATGGTCACGATGATGGATTACATGGATGAGTTTTCCGGCGCCAACATGCTTCTGGTCAATGTCCGCTGGACCGGCGAAGGTGACATGTACAACCCGGAATTCTTCGAGGTTCTGGAGAAGGTCACCAACGATGTTTTCTTCATTCCAGGGATCGACAGAACCAAGGTGTCCTCGCTGTTCACGCCGGACACCTATTACATCGAAGTCACCGAGGAAGGCTTCCAGGGGCGCCCGGTGGTGCCGGCCGAGTACAGCGGATCGACCGAGCAACTGGAGCAGATTCGCAACAATGTTGAGAACGGTGGGCAGATCGGTCTGCTGGTCGCCAACGACCTGAAAGGCGCGCTGATCCGGGCCAGCCTGCAGGAGTACGACCGCGACAAGGATCCGGACGAAGAGCAGGCGGTGGACTACTGGAAAGTCCAGCAAATGCTTGAGGACATCCGCGACAAGTACGAAAACGAAAACATCGAGATCAACATCATTGGCTTCGCCAAGCTGCTGGGTGATGTGATCTACGGCTTGCTTGGCGTGTTTGCCTTCTTCGGTCTGGCTTTCGCCATCACCGTATTGCTGTTGTATCTGTACACCCGCTCGATCAAGATCACTATCACTGCTTTAGTGGTGGCGATGCTGCCGGTGCTGTGGCTGATTGGCCTTTTGCCTCTCATCGGCCTGGGTATCGACCCAATGTCGATTCTGGTGCCGTTCCTGATTTTCTCCATCGGGGTTTCGCATGCGGTGCAGATGACCAGTGCCTGGCGTATGGAGGTGGGCAACGGTGCGGATTCGGTCGAGGCGGCCAAGCTGTCGTTCGTCAAGTTGTTCATACCTGGCGCGATCGCCTTGCTGACCGAGGCGCTGGGTTTCGGCGTGATCATGTTCATCGCCATCCCGATCGTGACCGAATTGGGCATCACCGCATGCCTGGGCGTGCTGCTGATGATCATTACCAACAAGCTGGTGCAGCCGATCATCCTGTCGTATCTGACCCTGGAGCAGTCCAGCATCGAGCACTCGGCCAAGGCTGAGCAGGGCTTCGGCGGAGCCATGTGGGACAAGGTGGCGGCCTGTGCCGAGCCGCGCAACGCGGTCTGGGTCTTTGCCGTCGCGCTGGCCCTGATGGCGCTGGCCACCTGGCAGTCACGTCATCTGGTGATCGGTGATTCCGGTGTCGGGGTGCCCGAGCTGCACGAGGATTCGCGTTACAACACCGACAACCGCAAGATTGCTGAGTCCTATGATATCGGCGTGGATTTGCTCACGGTGATTGTTGAGGCACCGGACTTCGAAACCGATTCCTGCCTGCAGTACCCGGTGATCAGCCTGATCGATAAGTTCGAGCTGTACATGCGCGGGGTTGACGGTGTGCAGTCGGTGACCAGTGTGGCCAGTGTGGGCAAGCTGGTGATTACCGCGTTCAATGAAGGTAACCCGCGCTGGCAGGCCCTGCCGCGCACCTCGGCGGGGCTGTCCACCGGGTCCAAAGCGTTTGACCCGCGTCTGGGCCTGAACAGCGAAGGCTGCCGTGCCATTCAGGTGCTGATTTTCACCGAGGATCATGAAGGTCCGACCATCGCGCACATCATCGAGGACATCAAAACCTTTATCGCCGACAACCCGGTGGACGGTGTGACCATGCGTCTGGCCAGCGGCAATGTCGGGGTCATGGCGGCGACCAACGAAGAGGTCAAGCGCGCCGAGGTCAAGATGCTGCTGTCCTTGTTCTCGGCACTGATTCTGTTCTGTCTGATCAGCTTCCGCTCATGGACGGCGTTGATTTGTGTGCTGGTGCCGCTGGTTGGTGTGACCGTGATGGGCAACGCTCTCATGGCCATGCTCGACATCGGCCTCAAGGTTGCAACCTTGCCGGTGATTGCGCTGGGTGTGGGGGTTGGTGTGGACTATGGCATCTATCTGTTCGAGCGCATCCAGCACTACATGCATGATCCGGAGATGAGCTTCCGCGAAGCCTTCGCCCGTTCCATGCGTGACCGCGGCAGCGCCATCGTGTTCACCGCGCTGACCATGTCGGTGGGCGTGTTGACCTGGATGATGTCCGCGCTGAAATATCAGGCGGATATGGGGCTGCTGCTGGGCTTTTTGTTCCTGGTCAACATGTTCGGTGCAATCTGCCTGCTGCCGGCACTGGGATCGTGGTTCTTCCGCAATCGCGGTGTGCGCAACGCTTGATCAGGGCCGACAAAGGCTGAAGCCTTGGCTTCAGCCTTTGTCGATATCCAGGATGATCTGACAACGTTGCGGTGGTGGGGGTGTGGGCGCTGGCGTGGCCGGCGTCTGACGTGGTGGCGCAGGCTCGCGAGGGCGCCGGAAATCGGCCAACCACTCGTCCACTTCGGCATCACAACCTTCGCCCTCAGGTGGTTCGCGTTGATCCTTGCAATCATCGCCGTCCGGGCAGCGTAGCCGCACATGAAAGTGGGCGTCATGACCCCACCAGGGGCGTACTTTGCGCAGCCAGCTGCGGTCTTCGCTCCAGCGTCGCTGGCACAGGTTCTTCTTCAGTGCCGGGTTGACGAAGATGCGCGCCACCCGGTCATCAATCGCGGCCAGGCGGATCAGCTCGGCCTGGGCCCAGCGAAAATTGTCGGTGGCCACCCAGGTCTTGCGGTCGACATAGAGTTCGGCGGGGACATCGCTGTAGCCCCAGCGTTGGTCGGGCGGCAGCTGTGGGACATCTAGCCGTAGCCAGATATCGGCGTCCAGGCCGGATTGGTGGCTGCGATGGCCGCGACTGAAGCGACCGCCACGCGGCATCGCCATGTCAGCGACCAGCATGGTTCCGATATTGCGGTTGGCAACACGTTCGCCCAGACGTTTGAGGTAATCGACCAATTCCGGATGGCCAAAATTGCGTCGCCGCTCCAGCCGTACAACCTGATAACCAGGTCCAGCGTGCGGCAGGGCGCTACCGCCGAGCAGACAGCCATTGCTGTACTCGCCGATGGATTCGGCATTGCCGGCGGTTGGGCGCTCAAATGATTCCCATGGTGTTGATGCGCTGGCCAAGCAGGGACTGAGCAGCAAGGCGCCCAGCCACCACGGTGATGTGCGCAGTCCGAGTGTGGCGAATCGGCTCATCGGTACCCCGTGCTGAGTGAACTGTTAGACGCAGTGTAGGGTGCCGATGAAGTGGTCGCCACCAGGCTCTACTGAATGCAGCCAAACGCCTCGATCGGGTGTGTGCTGATGGAGGGCGGGAGCGCATCGAATGCGTGTGTAACCTGCTGCGACGTCTGCAGGCTGAGTGTGCTGGCGCCGCGTGGCAGCACAAACGATGCCGATACAAGGCTTGCATCGTCCAGCTGCGCAGCACTGATGTAGCCGTCGTGTTCGCGCGCGATGAGAAAATCGCCAGTCGGCCTTTTGAGCACGGCGCTGGCGAACTCGGGCGAGCCGATCACGAAATGTGGCAGCCCTGGGTTGATTGGGTATACACCGAGCATGGTCCACACCAGCCAGCCGGACAGGGCGCCCAAATCATCGTTGCCGGGCATGCCCAACGCGGTGTCGGTGTAGAGCGAAGCGGCGGCGCGCGCGGCGATTTGGGTTTTGTGAGGCGCACCGAGATAGTTGTAGGCATACGGGGCCTGTAGGTCGTGCTCGTTACCGGGTGCATATTGATTGCCCAGATAAACGATGCCGAACAGGGTGATCTGGTTCTGCACCGCAGGCCACAGCAGCGGCAACTGATTGAGTGGCGCGCCGAAGAAGGTGTCCAGGCGTTGCTCCACATTGCCCACTGCATTCATGCCGGCGAACAGCCCCGCGTAGTCGTGCTGGGCCAGCCACGAGTATTGCCAGGAGGTGCCTTCCTGAAAACCATGGGCATATTCGGGCTGAAACGGTGTGGCCCAGGCGCCGTTGTCGTCGCGCGGGCGTATCCAGCCGCTTTGCGGATCCAGCAGATTGCGATAGTTGAGCGATTGGGCCAGGCGCTGTTGATACACCGCGTCGTCGCCGCGGGCGCGGGCCATGGCGGCCAGGGCGAAATCGGCCAGCCCATATTCCAGCGTGGTGCCGGCCTCGCGGCCATTTCCAGAGATCGCCTCGAACAGATTGTTCGGTTGCGCGCTGGGTAGATAGCCGCGCGCCAGCGCCTCATCACGCGGCGTTACGGTCGCCAGCAGCGCAGCCCAAGCCTTTTCGCGCTGTGCCGCATCCAGCAGCCCCCGGCACCAGGCTTCGCCGACGAACATCACCGCCGGATCACCCGACATGTAGCCGGGGTTGCGGTTGGCCAGTTGCCAGCGTGGCAGCTGGCCGGCCACCTCGGCGTATTCGACCATCGACATGACCATGTCGCGGAAGCGCTGCGGCACGATCTCGGCAAGCAGGGCACTGTGCCCGCGGTAGCTGTCCCACAACGAAAACTGGGTGTAGCGTGGGTGGTCCTGATCCTGGCGAACGACGTCCTCCAGGCGGTAGCGGCCATCCACGTCGCTGAGCAGATTGGGGAATTTCAGACTGCGATACAAAGCTGTGTAGAAGCTACGCAAGCGCGCGTTCGGCGCGCCTGTGACCTGGATGCGGGCGAGTTCCTGATTCCAGGTGGCGCGGGCCTGATCGCGGATGCGCTGAAAGTCCCAGTGCGGCATCTCTTGATCAAGATTGTTCAGCGCGCCCGCCTCGTCAACGTATGAGAGGCCGATCTTGAGCTGCAGCGTCGACGCCTGTGGGCGCAGCACGACCATCAGATTCTCGCCTTCAAGCTGGGCGCCCGCTGCCAGTGCTTCGCCCGCAGGTGTGTGCAGGGTGTAGGGCGTGTCACTGCGCAGGGCGAAGTAGACGCTGTGGTCGGGGCTGCGCGTGTCGACCCGCCCGCTGATCACCCCGTCGCTGCGGTAGTGGAGAGTGGCCGGATGATGACCTTTGAGATCACGGCTGGGTTCCAGCACCACGCCGGGCTGCCCAGCCGGCTGCCAGGTGTAACGGTGCAGCGCGGCGCGCTGCGTTGCTGTGATTTCGGCGCGGGCGGCATAGCGCAGCAGATCAACCCGGTAGTAACCGGGCTCGGCCTGTTCGCTCAGCTTGTTGAAGTTCGAGGCATAAAACGGCAGTGCCGACGGCCAGCCCCAGTCGCTCAGATCGGCTTCGCTGGGCTGGCCACTGATCGGCATCAGCGGGATCTGGCCACCCTGGTAGACCCCAGCCGACATGTGGGTCTGGGAGAAGCCGGTGATGAACAGATTGTTGACCGAGTAGCCGCCATAGTTGAATGGGCCCTCAGTGTCTGGGCCTGCTGCGACCAGGCCATGGGGTAAGGCCGCGCCCGGGCTGGTAAAGCCCGGCGGAAAGCTGCCGATACGCGGATCGACATACGTGGCCAAATCCGTGTGAGAGATCTCCTCCGCATGGGGCGTGGCGTCGGTTTGACCCCGTCCGCCCTGACAGGCGGCCACGGCGGCCGCCAGCAGGAGTAGGGGTACGGCGCGCATGCGCAATCAGTGTGTTGAGGTGGCGCGCAAAGGAGCCAGCAGAGCAGCCAAACGTTGCTGCAGTGTCTGGCCGTCCGGCGTGGCCAAGGCTTGGCTCAGATCGATTGGCAGCGCACTGGACAAGGCACTCAGATCCAGAGCGCCGCCGGCCTGAAACAGACTGCCCATGGCCAGTAGCCCGCAGATCGGATTGTCTTCGCCAAGTTGTTCGCGGCAGGCGTCGGCGTAAGCCGCCATGGCGTAGTTGAGTTGGGCCACTACATCCTCGATGAAGCAACGCTCATGGGTATCGGCGCCATAGCAGGCTGCAACCGAGGGTGGGATATTGGCTTGAGCATCCTGATCAAACAGGCGGTTGTAGCCGAGTACGCGCAACAGCGGCACACTCAGTGGCCCCATGGAGATCCATTCTTCGTAGTTGGTGAACGGCACCAGAAAGCCAGTCTCGCCAGCCAGACTGATGTAATTGAATTCCTCTTCGGGCAACAGATAACCCATGGAATCCTGGGTCAATCCGAACAGCATCATGGGGGTGTCCGGCGCCAGTGATTGGATGTACTCGCCCACGGTGTTGGTCGCTTCGCCGGGGATCGTGACGATCTCCAGCTGCTCGGAAAAGCTGATACGACTGACGGCCACGGTGGCCAGCGGGATGGCCTGCGGCAGAAAGGCAATTTGCTCACTCAGGAACGGAATTGAATCCAGCGGCACCAGGGAATAGTCCAGATAGCCGTTGAAGGCACCGATCAGGGCCGCGGCCAGGAACACCGGGTTGGTGACCGGGATTTGCACCTGCGTGTTGCGCGCGCTCAGGGCGCCGGTGATGGCGATGGTTTCGGCCTCGCTGTCGAGCATGGCGCGGGCCAGATCATGGCCACGGCAGCGCACGCGGACGTAATCATCGCCTTCGCAGTTACCGCCGGAGCCTGAAGCGTCGGCGATCGGGCCATTGAAATACAACGCCGTGCCGCCCTCGGCCTCCAAGGTGTCAGTCAGTCCGAGCACATAGTCAGGGTGGGGCAGGCGCGGATCGTTGCTGCTGCCCACCGAGGTCGGGTGGGCATTGTACTGGGCCAGGGTTGCGACCAGTTCACCACCGTCTGCGGCGTAGGCCCGCAATAGCGAGGCTGTGGTATCCGCATCGATGTCAGGGTAAAGGCGCGGGCGGCGGTAGTTATTGAACGCGTCGGTCTCAAATTGCTTGAAGCTCAGCGTGGCCGGTGTGAGTTCAGCCGCAGCTTGTTCGGCCGCTTGTTCGGCGGCGGTGTAGAGGTCGGCAATCCAGCTCTTCGGCACGCCACCCCACAGACCTTGCAAATCGGCGCCTGAGTGGGTGTGGGTCTGACCAAAGTACACATTCTCCGGCGGGACCCCGCTGGCTTGTGAAACGGCCTGACGGATGCCGTCCTGGATGACGTTGCCAGCGCCAATGGCGTCGACTGTGACAAAGGCCACCTGCGTGTTGTCGCGTTCGTCAGTGATCAACATCAGGCGCAACCAGGTGTGCTCTTCCACACCCTCGGCAGTGGTGTAGTGGGTCGCGCCGGCCGGGTCGGTGAGATCCATATTGATCGGATCAGGGAAGCTTTGCAGAGGCCCGAAACCGTATCCGCCCAGATGGAAATGCTGCAGGGTGGTCTGCCCCAGCAGGCGGTTTTCCTCTTCGCCCGCGACCTGCGACTCGGTGGGCGTAATCCGAACTTTGGCGGCGCCGACACGAAACGGCGTTTGCACCGCACCGGGTGGCGTCGTGGGTTCGTCGAGCCCGGGGCCTGATGTGTGTGTCACGCGGCCGCCGTTACAGGCGGGTAAGGTCAAAACAGCAAAAGCCAGCACGACGGTACGGCATAACCGCCGAGCGGGCAGGTGAATCATCATGGTGTTGTCTCCTGTGTCCGCCGGTCTCTTCGGAGCCTGTGCGGATATTTACTACTATCACCGAATTCACTGATCCGGTAGTGTTCTCGTCACAATTTACTACCCATGAGCGAGACCCGCCGAACGCAATCAATGCTTTGCGTCGCGCCGTGCGTGTCATCGTTCAGACATAAAAGTCCCGGCAAACGGGCGACAGGAGACACTTTCAGGATGAACGCGACACGCTTGCGCGCGGGCAGCGTATTGCTGGCTGCGCTGTTGATGATGGGCTGCCAGGGCGGCCGTGATGCCACCTCTTCCGGTGCTGATGCGCCATCAACCCCCAGTCCTACACCGTCACAGCCACGTAACGAAAGCGCTGCGCGCGCCGGCGTGGCCGTGGTCGATGCCAGCTGGCATTTCGGAGCTTCCGCCGGGCAGTTCTCGGCGACAGGTGTGGGGATTGCCGAGGGCCGCGGTTTCGATCCCTACACCCACGCCGTGCGCAAAGTCGGGTCGGACATTTTGGCCTCTCGCATCACCACCCGTGCGCTGGTGGTGGAGGGTGCCAACGACAAACTGATCGCCATCGTGGCTAATGATCTGTATCTGCCGAACGACATCCTGCGACGCCGCGTGGCGCAGAAACTGGCCGCTGAGGGTTCGACCGGCATCGGTATTGAAAACCTGGCGATGACGGTGTCACACAGCCACACCTCACCGTTTTACTCGACGCCCGCCATTGGTCCGTGGATTTTCCAGGATGTCATGGACATCCGCTTCTACGAGTACATGGCCGAGCGCATGGCTGAGGCGATTATTCAGGCTCACGCCAACATGCGTCCGGCGGTGATGGGGGGCGCGGCGTTCTACGCCAACGACGTGCGTGCCCACACCTACGGGCCCAAGATTTCTCCGGACGGCAGCCCTGCTGGCCAGCCGCACGACTACACCACGCGTCAGGCCTATGTGCTGCGGTTCGATGATCCGACCACAGGCCAGAACTTTGCCAACTGGGTGGTGCTGGGTGTGCATCCGGAGTGGGTCTGGGGCGAGGAGATCATGAACGGCGATCTCAGTCACGCGGTGATGCGTCTGCTCGACCGCGAGACCGGCGCGATCACCGTGATGTCGCAATCCGAAACCGGCACCTCGGGGCCGCACAAGGATGAACGTGCGCACAAAGGTGCCAAGCGTCACGAATTTCAGGAATCCAACCTGGCCGGTACCGACCGCGCTGCACGTCTGTTCGCTGACAACGTGCACGCTGCGTTGGCCGGTATCGTTGGTGAGGCACCGTGGGATGCCAGCCAGTTCGCCCCGCTGCAGGCTGATTTCGAGGTCGATTACGCCCACCAGCGGTTTGCGCCGCCAGCGTCGCGCCCCTATCCCGGGGTGTCCAACTGCAACATGGACCAGCTGTATTACAACCTGAACCCGGGCATTCCCATCATCGGCTTCCCGGATTGTCAGTTCCCGCTGGAAGAACTGGTTGAGCCATTCATGGCCCTGGGGCCCTTGGCACCGCAGAATCTGGTTGGTGCGCTGACCGACAATCTGCTTGAACTGGGCGTGCCGTTACCGACCTCGCTCAGCGGGCCTTCGCTGATGATCCTGGAAGAGCAGGATGTGGTGCCGATCCAGTCTTTCAAACTGGGCGATGTGGCCATCACCTTCTGCCCTTGCGAGCAGTTCACCGACACCGCGCTGAACATCATCAGCCGGCTTAACCGGGTGGCGGAAGATTTTCATACCGGCTGGGACTGGGATCTGGGCTACCCGGATGACCTGCGCAATCCGGCGCTCAATGGTGATCTGGACAACCGCCAGGATCATGGTTGCTGGCAGTCGGGTGAGGACGAATGGAGCTGCCCGCATCCGCATCAGTACAACGACGAGGTGCTGACCATGTCGGGCGCAGTGTATGCGCGCATGAAAGCCCAGATTCACAATGATGCGGCGGGCTGGGATGCCCTGGATTACGTCTTGCAGGCCGAGTCCGAACCCACCGATCCGGCCGAGATCAAGGGTAACTTCACGCACGAGGAACTGACCGAATTCGGCTATGGCCTGGTTATTCCCGTGGGCATGGCGAATGACTACTGGGGTTACATGCCGGCGTATCGTGAGTACCGCGCGCACGACCACTACCGCAAAGCGCTGGCTGGCCTGGGGCCGCACGGTGCGGATTTTCTGGCCACCCGCTTGAGCCGCCTGGCGGCCTCGCTCAATGGTCATCCGGGTCAGCCACTGAATGTGCTGGACACGGTGTTTGCGCTGGAATCCACGCGGGTCGAAATCATTGCCCAGGCGCTCGGCGTGCTGGCTTCCACGGTCACGCCGATCTACGAAGCGGCCTTGCCCAATGATGGCGGTGAGCCGCAGATCACCGCTCAACCTGAGGCCCGTATGCACCGCTTTGATGCGGCGGCGGTGAGCTGGATCGGTGGCTCAACCTATGAAGGGTTTCCCGAGGTTGTAGTCGAACGTCAGGATGGCGACGGCTGGGCGCTGGCGGGCACGCTGGATGGCGAGATCCAGCTGCATGCGCGTTTCCCCGGTGCGACCCAGATCATCCCGGCTGAGGGCGGTTTCAACATTCCGCAGATTCCGGACCTTCTGAGTTGGGCGGCGGGCAATTTCGAGTGGCAATGGACCGCCAACTACGAAGCCTTTGCCTCCGAACTGCCTTTGCCCGAGCCGGGTGACAGCCAGCGCCCGCAGGCGCCCTATGTCACCCCCGCGGGCACCTACCGTTTTGTGATCCGAGGGCATCATCGTGGCCACGGCGACTACGAACTGATCAGCGAGAATTTCGTGATCGACAATGCGGCACCTATTCGTGCGGAGAATCTGCGGGTGGCCGGTGGCGCGCTGGAGTTCGAGTTGGGCCCGGTCAACGTTTACAACAGCTTTACCGACGGCGCCGGGCATGATCGGCCGCAAGTCGAATCCGCAGCACCGCATGAATTCGGGCCGATTGACTACCCCGACAGCTACGAGACCGCGTTCCCGTGGATACGCGAAGAGCGCAATCTGCATCGCTATCCGGACAGCGAACAGGTGTATTGCCACCATTGCACCTTCCGGCCCTGGCTGAACGTGGGCGAACCTGCCCAGGTGTGCGCCAGCCTGTTGGCCGATGGAGCGGTGCTGGAGCGCAGTTGCGAAGCCAGCAATCTGGGCGCTGCAACCTGGCGGGTCATGTTCAAGACTGCGCTGGATGCAGCGGATGAGGTGGCCGTGTTGCCGGGTGATCTGAGTGATGCGCTGGGTCAGGGCAATGCCGAGCGCTTCGCATTGAGCCTGCAAGCGCCGTGATGCGCGGCCTGCTGGTGCTGGTCGTGGCCTGTGTCGCGGCCTGCAATGGCGGGCGCGGACCTGCGCAGACCCTGGGCGAGCGCAGCGAGCCGGCCAGCGTGCAATGGTGGGTTGGCACGGGCAGCGCCAACCATGATCCGCAAAGTCCGGTGTGCGTGGGCGGCGGGGCATCGTTCTGCGGGCGAATGGTCGATCCCGAGGTGCCCGGCGCGGTGGCCGACGAGCTGCTGGCCCGAGCCATGGTGGTGAGCGATACGCAGGACCGCCACTTCATGCTGATCAGCACCACCAATATCGGTTATTTCCTGGCCTACAAGGCGGGCGAGGGTGCGGGGCACGGCATTTATGACATGCGCTTGCGCATCGCCGAGGCCACCGGCATGGATTCGCGCCACATCGTGGTGGTCAGCGACCATTCGCACAATGGCCCGGATACGGTTGGCATCTGGGGCGGGGTCAGTCCGGATTACAAGGCGATCACCGCCGATGCCGTGGTTGCGGCCGGCATTCAGGCCTGGCAATCGCGTCAGCCCGCGGTTCTGCGCGTGGCCGCGATCAACAGTAACGACAGCCCGCTGGATGGCGTGCCGCGACTGGAATCGTCGTACAACAGTGCGCCGGGTCTGGACCCCGATCAGGGCAATCCGAGCAATCAATTCCGCATGCTGGTGGCCGACCATGCCGACAGCGGTGAGCGTTTGCTGACCTTGGTCAACTACGCACCACATGCCACGGTGATCAACGGTGTGGCCACCGACAAACTTAGTGGCGACTGGGCGGCCTGGGCGCCCCAGGAGGCACAAGCTCTGTTTGGCGGGTTTGGCCTTGCAGCGGTGGGCAGCGTCGGCGCCACCGACTGGAACAAGAGCGGCGGTGACGCAGCCGAGCGTGAAGCCGAGGCGCGCGCCCGGTTGCGTTTGCTCATGAGCGCGGCGCAAGACCAGCTTCAAGCGGTGCGCGGGCAGGGGATTCAGCTGGAGTCGGTGTTCATCCGCGAGTTGATCACCCAGCCGGTTTTGCTGCTCAACTACAAGCCGCGACTGCCGAGCAATCAGGATGGATCAGCTCTGCAGCACTACGACATCCGCATCGACCGGGCGCTGACGCCGCCATTTCTGCAGGGCGCCCTGTTCGGCACTTATGTCACGGCGGTGCGGATTGGTGAGCTGTTTTTCTCGACCTTTCCCGGCGAGCCCTTCGGTGAACTGGAAGCCGCGCTGCGTGAGCGGGTGCGTGACCCTCAGGCGCATTTTCTGCTCGGTGCGGCGAATGATTTCTTCGGCTACATGACCTTTCGTGACGAGACCTACTGGCAGACCTTTTCCACCGGTGCGACCTGGCTGCTGGGTTGCCCCGAGCAAGATCTGGTCTATGACCCGCTGGGCCTCGACTACGATGGGGCCTGCACCGACCACTGGAGCCTGATGGTGTCGCCGACCATTGGTCAGCATATCGTGTGCACGCTGCACAGCGCTGCGCTTGAGCTGGGCTTTGATGTGGCCGAGGCGGACGCGCGTTGTGCTGCGCTGACCGCACTGGATGGGCTGGCTCCACCAGCCGAATCAACCGCGTCTTCAGCAAACCCGGCTATCACCCAAGAGCAGTGCGAGGCCCGTGGCGCGCCGCAAAGCTGGTGCAAGACCCTGGACTGAGTGTTCTCATTTCCTTTGCGCTGCACTCGCTAGCCTGGGCTGGTCGTCTCAAAACAACGGCTGCCATGGAAATATTGTCAGCACCGCAACTTAAACGCCTGCAGGGCAGCGACGTGCTGGTTGTGGATGATTCCGCCGCGATTCGCAGCGTGCTGGTCGCGTTGCTGCAGCGTCTGGGTATCGCGCACATCCGCGAAGCGGAGAATGGCCTGTCGGCCATGGCTCTGATGCAGCAGCGGGCCGCCGATATCGTGTTGTGCGACCTCAACATGCCCGGCATGGATGGGGTAGAACTGCTGCGCACACTGGCCAGTGCATCACCGGGCATCGCCGTTTTGCCGATTTCCTCACTGGATGCACGCCTGCGTTTTGCCGTGTCGCGCATGGCGGGTGAGCTCGGCCTGCACGTGCTGGGTGTGCTGGCCAAACCTTTCAAGGAAGAGGATCTGCTGCGAGCGCTGGCCGATTTCGGGCAGGCGCCTGCAGTGCGTACGACCACGGCCACGGCGTTCAGCGCTGATGATCTGGCCGATGCCCTGGATGCCAACCGCATCGAGATTCACTATCAGCCGCAGGTGCGCATGATCGATGCCGAGTTGGTCGGCTTCGAGGCGCTGGTGCGCCTGCGCGATCGTGACGGCGAACTGGTTTCGCCGGATGCGTTCATCGCCATGTCCGAATCCAACGGCGATATCCATCGCCTGACTCATCAGATCATCGAGCGCAGCCTGAAGCAGCTCAGTCTGTGGAGCCGTCAGGGCCGTGATTTCGCCCTCTCGGTCAATCTGTCCGCGGCGAGCATGACCCAGCTTGACCTGCCCGAGCACATTGAGGCCATCGCCCAGAGCTATGGCCTGAGTGCGGATCGCATCAACATCGAATTGACCGAGACCCAGGTTCAGGTCGGGGCCGAACTGTACGATGTCATGACGCGTTTTCGGATGCGCGGTTTTGGACTGTCGATTGATGATTTCGGCACCGGCGACTCCAGCTTGACGCGCCTGCGCAGCATGCCGTTTACCGAGCTCAAGATTGATCAGGAATTCGTGCGTGGTTGTACCCGTTCGCAGGAACAGCAGTCGATCGTCAACAGCAGTATCGAGCTCGGTCATCAGCTGGGCATGCTGATCGTGGCCGAAGGGGTGCAAAGCCCGGAAGAATGGGACGTGCTTGGGGCGGTCGGCTGCGACATTGCGCAGGGCTACCTGATCAGTCCGCCTCTGCCGCCTGGCGATGTGCCGGCCTGGGCCAACAGCTGGAAGCGCTTGAACGCCGAAAGCATCATGAGCAGGGCCGGACAGGAGTCCCACTAGCCACGCCAGTGCGATTAAACTGCGCGCATGGTGACCTCCACACAACACACGCGCGCCGGGCGTGTTGCCGTTGTCGGCTCCGGCATCGCCGGTCTTGCGGCCAGCTGGTATCTCGGTAAAACCCACACGGTAACGCTGTTCGAAAAGCAGCCTGACATCGGTATGGCCGCGCACGGTATCGAATGGGGCGGGGCACGCGTCGACATGCCATTGCGGGTGCTCTATCGGGGCTATTACCCGACTCTCAGCGCGCTTTACGACGAGGCCGATATCGCCACGACCTCGGCCGATTATTCCGCCTCCTTCAGTGATCTTGGTGGCGATGCGTATTTTCGCTACCGCAACTGGCGTCCCTTGCAGCGCTGGTCTGTTCCGATGCTCGCCGGTGGTCAGCCGTGGGGCGCACGCAGCCGCGCGATCGTGCGTGATCTGATTCGCCTTTACCGGCGGGCGGCCTGTGATGCGCGCAAACTTAAAAACAGCGAAACCACCTTGCAGGCCTACCTTGATGAGGGGAGGTATTCGGCAGGTTTTGCGGACGATTTTCTGTTGCCCACATTTGCCGCCATTGGTACCTGCAGTATCGATGCGGTGCGCCGTTATCCGGCCCTGGTGGTCATTGATTATCTGCGCCGCGGTGTGCTGCTAGAGGGGGTTTCGCGCACCGTGCGCGGCGCCGATTTCGTGGTTCGGCAGTTAAGCCGGCGCTGCCAACGGGTGCTGACCGGAACCGGGATCGCCGAACTGCGCCGGGATAACGATGGTGTTGTGATCATTGACGAGCATGGCGAGCAGCACCGGTTTGATCATGTGGTGCTGGCCACCCAAGGCAATCAGGCCCTGCGTTTGCTGCAGGATGCCAGCGCCGATGAGGCGCAGGCCCTGGCGCGATTCTCCTATGAGCCCAGCGAAGTGATCGTGCACACCGACACGCGCCTGATGCCGAGACGTCGGGCGGACTGGTCGCCGGTCAATTTCTTCACCGAGACCGGGGCGTCGCGGCCCATGGCGTCAATCTGGCTGAACCGGGTCTTGCCGGTTGCCAAGGGCACAGCGGATGCGTTTCAGACCTGGAATCCGTTGATGCAACCGGACCCCGAGAGCGTGCTGGCACGTGCGCGTTTCGAACGCCCCTGCGTTGATCACAACAGTGAGCAGGGACTGATCGAGCTGGACACGCTGCATGGCGAGCACGGCCGCCGCGTGTGGTTCTGTGGCTCTTATGCCGCCGCCGGCGTGCCGTTGCTGGAAAGTGCTGCGCGTTCGGCGCTGGGTATCAGCCGACGGATACATCAGGCGTGAGCAAGGATTTTTTCGATACTGCGGAGCTTGCCCTTAATGCCCCGCAGGACACCGCCTGGGGCAACTTCGGCTACTGGAATGAGGCCGAAGAATTTGCCGATGCCGGCGCGGATCTGGCGCGTATCGTGGCCGATGCGATTGAGCTGGGCGCCGACGACCATCTGCTTGATCTTGGCTTTGGCATGGGTGAGCAATTGCGCCTGTGGCATCGCGAGTATGCGCTGACGCGTCTGACCGGGCTCAACCCGTCGCGCAGCCAGGTCGAGTTCGCCCAGTCGCGCCTGCCTGCGGCGGACTATAAGCTGCATTGCCTAGGGGCTGAAGCGCTGGCGCAGGTTGAGATATCGCCGCCCCTGAGCAAGGCCCTGGCGCTGGATTGCGCCTATCATTTTCCTCAGCGTGAGCAGGTCTTTGCCGAGGTCGCCCAGCGCCTTCCAAGCGGCGGCCTGATTGGCTGGACCGACCTGTATCTGCCGCCACGCGAGCTGACCATGGGGCGACGCGCCAAGCTGACGGCGATCTGCGCCACGGCCAAGATTCCGCGTGAGAACCTGGTCACCCTGGATGACTACAGCGCCATGCTGGAGCGTGCCGGGCTTGAACTGGTCGAGCAGGACGATCTCAGCGATGCGGTATTGGCACCGTTCGCTTTGTGGTGGCGCTGCAGTGAGGTACAGCACCGCTTGTCGCGCCGGCATCGCCTCAAATACGACCTGACCGCCCAAGTGGTCGAAAGCGCAGCCATGGACGATCTGTTCCGCTACGGTCTGTTTGTGGCACGGCGGCCCTGAACCTGGTCAGTGAGCGGTTGACTTGCGCCCGCGCAGGTCTAATCTGGACGCATCATATTTACGGGGCGCTGGCATGCAGAATTTGCGTCAGGTCAGAGGCGGCAGACGCGCCGTCGATCCAACCACCGAGCTGAAAGAGTTCGACCCGCTCACGGGACTGGCCTCGCGGCCCTTTTTCCGTTTCCGCCTTGAAGAACAGTGGGAGCAGTCCTGCCGTAATCATCGGCCGCTCGGTTTTTTGCTGCTGGTGATTGATGACGCGGCCAGCTTGCGCCGCGAATGTTCCAAACAGGACTGGCGCAGCTTTCTGGGCACCTTGGGTAGCGCGGTCAGTCAGTCCTGTCAACGCCGAGCGGATTTCGCGGCGCGTGTTCGTGTGGGTGAGATTGCTGCGGTTTTGTCCGATGCCAACGAAGAGGGCACGCGGGTGGTGGCCGAGCGTATTCACACCGCGCTGCAGGCTCATGAGGGTATCCCGTCGCACTTACGTTTGCTGATTGGCGGCGTGTCGGTGATGCCCAATCCGTCTTACTTCGCCAATGCTTTGTGGATGCGCGCCAACGAGGCGGTTGAGCAAGCTGCTGAAGACACCTCGAGCCGTATCGTGGTCCTGTCCGGGCTCAATTAAGCCACACGCTTATGTCCACCCGGCGCGGCGCGCGTTGTGGACTCATCCAAATGTGTCAGGAGACACGCTGACCTGCCGTCTACATTGGCCGAAATCATAAATTTCGACACAAGGTGAAGATATGGCAGGAGTACTCGCCGGCCTCAAGGTTCTGGATTTGTCCTGGGGTGTTGCTGGTCCGATGACCACGATGCAGATGGCGGATCATGGCGCTGAGGTGACCAAGATCGAGCCGCCAGGCGGTGACCCGTTCCGCAATCAGCTTGGCTACAAGGTGTGGCAGCGCGGCAAACGCAGCGCCATCCTGGATCTCAAGGATGCGGCCGACAAGGATGCCTTTTTGGCTCTGGTCAAGACCGCCGATGTGCTGGTCGAGTCCTACACCCCCGGCGTGACAGAGCGTCTGGGCATCGATTACGCAAGCTGCAAGGCGATCAATCCGCGTCTGGTGTACTGTTCGATCACCGGCTATGGGCGTGGCACGCCGCTGGAGCAACGGCCCGCCTATGATGCTCTGGTGGCGGCGCGCACCGGCCTGCACTGGGAGCAGCGCGGTTGTCCTGAAGGCGCCCTCAATCGCATGGCCGGGCGGCCGGATCCTTACGAAGATTTCGATGTGCCCGCCGAATGGCGTCAAGGCGCCGAGCGCGAGGGGCCGTTGTTCCCAGCCTCGTACTGGCCCAGCCTGGGGGCGTTTTACTCGGCTTCAGTGGGTATCAATGCAGCCTTGCGCGCGCGTGAAACCACAGGTCGCGGGCAGTGGGTGGAAACCTCGCTGCTGCAGGGCGCCATGCAAGGCGGCGGTTGGGTCTGGATGCGCGCGGAAAACATTGATTTCCCCGGCTTTGATTCCTGGATTCTCAACAGCAAGTCGCCCAAGGGCCACTATGAAGCCTCCGACGGCAAGTGGATTCACAACTGGGTGCCGAACCCGCGTTTCATCATCCAGGCTTCGGAAAACGAAGAGCTCAATGCCAACCCGGATCTGAAGGCCAAGGATGATCCGGATCGTTTCGGCACCGGCCCGGAAGAGATCTTCGTGCTGTGTGAATACCAGCCGCAGTTGATGGAGCGGGTTAAGAAGTTCCCGGCTGATCAGTGGGTGGATGCGGCTGCACGCGCCCAGATGACCATGCAGGCCGTGCGCTCCACAGAAGAGTCGCTGGCTGACCCGCTGTTCCTCAAGGACGGCTGTGTGGCCGAAGTCAATGACCCCGAACTGGGGCCGCTGCGTCAGCTTGGTCTGACCTACAAAATGAGTGCCAACCCGACCCAGGTCGGCGCGGCTCCGGTGAGTCCGGGGGCCAACACTGATGAGGTTAAGGCAGAGGCCGAGGCGGCCAAATCGGCACCTGCGCCGCAAGCTGGCACCGGGCAGATGAAAAAACCGCTGGAAGGCATCAAGGTGCTGGATCTGGGTTTGGCTATTGCCGGCCCGTTCGGGTGCCAGCTGCTCTCCGATCTGGGCGCGGAGGTGATCAAGATCAATGGTCTGTACGACATGTTCTGGCATCGCGTGCACATTGCCTACATGTCCAACCGAGGCAAGAAGTCACTCACCCTGAACCTCAAGGATCCGCGCTCGATGAAGGTCTTTCTCGACCTGGTCAAGGACGCCGATGTAGTTCATCACAACATGCGTTACGACGCGGCTGAGCGGCTCAAGATCGATTACGAAAGCCTCAAGCAGATCAATCCCAAGCTGATTTACTGCCACACCCGTGGTTTTGAAACCGGTGAGCGTTCGACGTTGCCCGGTAACGATCAGACTGGCGCCTGCCTGACCGGTGTGCAGTACGAGGATGGCGGTATGTACCGCGGCGGCAAGCCGTTGTGGAGCCTGACCTCGATGGGCGACACCGGCAACGGCTTCTTGTCTGCCATTGCGGTCATTCAGGCGCTGTACCACCGTGATCGCACCGGCGAGGGCCAGTTTGTTGATACCTCCATCGTCAACGCCGGCTTGCTGAATACCTCGTACGCGGTGGCGCGACCGGATGGCACGGGCTTCGAACGGCCGCACATTGATGGGCAGCAGTTCGGCTATTCCGCCACACACCGTTTGTATGAAACTGCTGAGGGTTGGATTTGTGTGGTCTGCGCCAGTGACGCGCACCGCTCGGCCCTGTTGTCCGTAGTGGGTGTGGATGATCAGCCTGACGATGATGCTCTGGCTGCGCAGCTCAGCGACAAATTCAAGCAGAAGTCAGCGGCGGACTGGTTTGAAGCCCTGGACAGCGCAGGCGTGCCGGTCGAAGTTGAAGCCGATGACTTCGGCACCACGCTGCATGATCAGGACTGGATCAAGCAGCGTGGCTGGAGTGTGAGCTACGACCATCCGCATGTTGGCAAGCTTGACCAGATTGGCCTCAACGTGGACTTGTCGGAGACCCCTGGTGCACCGGGTGAGCGGCCCTTGCTGGTTGGCGAACACACCAAGGAGATCCTCAGTGGCATGGGTTACTCCGAAGAGGAGATCAACACCATGGAAGAGCAATTCGCGGTCGGCTTTGAAGGCATGCCGCGGATGCCGCCAGGCTTTGGTGGGTAATTGCCTGGAACAGGATTAAGCGAGTGGAGTACGGAGCGTTGTTCTTGATTGTTCAGGACACGCTCCAGTACATCCATGTATCGCTTGTCATCGGCCATCCAGGCCTCTGACAGTCCTGAACAATCAAGAACAACACTCCATCGACGCTGAGGAGTTTTGCGTTGATCTGCTCTTTGCTCGAGCTTGTGAAAGCGCATTGACTGGTTTTTTGCTGGCGCGAGAGCGCTGTGCAAAGCGCACGACCAGAACCATCAGATACTGGAAATCAAAATGACAGATTCCGAACAACAGACCCCAAAACCGACACGGCTGGCCCCTATAGTCATGCCCGACAACAAGTTTTTCTGGGATGCCGCGAAAGAGGACCGGTTTGTCGGCCAGCGCTGTGGTGATTGCGGACACTACCGCTTCCCGCTGCGCCCGATGTGCCCCAAATGCCACAGTCTGAACACCGAAGAGGTGGAACTTTCGGGCAAGGCCAAGGTGGTCAGCTGGATTCGCCCTCGTCACCCCATGCCTTTCGGATTCAAGGCCTTGCCGACCGTTGTTGTGGTCGAGCTGGAAGAAGGTTTCCGTTTTGTCAGCAACCTGGAAGGCATCGCATTTGAAGATGTCACGGCGGGGCTTGAGGTCGAAGTGGCTTTTGTCGAGACCATGGGCAAAGCCAAGGTCCCGGTGTTCCGTCCGCTTGGAGGTGGCGCATGAGCCGCGCGTTCACACAGGCCGCCATTGCCGGGATCGGGCAGACCGAGTTTTCCAAGGAATCCGGTCGTAGTGAGCTGCAACTGGCCGCGGAGTGCTCCAAATCCGCCCTGGATGATGCCGGGATTCATCCGTCTGAAGTGGACGGTATGATCACCTTCACCCTGGACGGTTCAGATGAAATTCATCTGGCGCGTTGTCTGGGCGTGAAAGAACTGAACTACACCACCCGTATTCCGGGCGGTGGCGCCGCGGCTGTGGCGACCCTGTATCAGGCCATGGCCATGATCAACGCCGGTTTGTGCAAAACCGTACTGATCTGGCGTGCCATGAATGAGCGTTCGCAATACCGCTTCGGACAGCCGCACACCCAGCAGGCTGCGTTTCAGCCGGGCAACGGTACCGGGTCGCTGCTGTGGTGCATGCCCTACGGGGCGCAGACCCCGGCCACCTGGGAGTCATTGAACTCACAACGCTACATGCAGCAGTACGGCGTGACCAATGAAGACTTCGGCATGGTTTCGGTGCTGCAGCGCAAGCACGCGGCCAATAACCCCAATGCCTGGTTCTACCAACGGCCGATCACGCTGGAAGATCACCAGAATTCAAAGTGGGTGGTCGAGCCGGTGTTGCGTCTGCTTGATTGCTGTCAGGAGTCCGACGGCGGTGTGGCCATTGTTGTGACCAGCCTGGATCGGGCTCGTGACGGCAAGAAACCCGCGGTGCGTCTGCCCAATGCGGTGCAGTGCATTCCGTACAACGTGGAAGTGATCTCCAATTACTACCACGAGCATGATCTTTCGGTGATGCCGGAAGCCGAAGGCACGGCCGCTGCGTTGTACAAGCAGTCCGGCCTCAAGCCGTCTGACTTCCAGGCCGCGATGCTGTACGACGCTTTCACCCCGCAGGTGTTCAAGCAACTGGAAGCCTTTGGTTTCTGCGGGCGAGGCGAAGCGCGTGATTTCTTCAAGGACGGTCATTGCGAGCTGGATGGCAGCATCCCGCTGAACACCAATGGCGGCTTGATCGGTGAAGCCTATATTCATGGCATGAACAACATTGTCGAAGGCGTGCGCCAGGTGCGTGGTGAGTCGGTCAATCAGGTCGCCGAGGTGAACAATGTGCTGGTCACCTCGGGCATGGCCGGCGCCGTGCTGAGCGTGGATGACTGAGGTCTTGCGTGTGCCCACCGCCATGGCGGTGGGCAACATTGAAAATCTGCATGTGGCGGCGGAAATTCACCAGCCGACTGCCACAGATCGGGGTATCGCCCTGATCTGCCTGCCCGGTGGCGGCATGAACCGGCAGTTCTATGATTTGCCGGTGCCGGGTGACGACAGCTTCAGTTTCGTCAAAGCCATGTGCGCCCAGGGCTTTACCTGTGTGCTGCTTGACCATCCCGGGGTGGGCGAGAGCGATCAGCCCGAGGACGGTTTCGTGCTCACGCCGCTGCTGATTGCGCAGTTGCATGCGGCGGCGCTGAGCTGGCTCAAGACCCATGTGGCGGCCTTGCGCGGGCTTCGCAGCATCGGCGTTGGTCATTCCATGGGCGCCATGATCACCCTGATCCAGCAGCATCAGCATGCAAGTCATGAAGGTATTGTGCTGCTCGGCTTTGGCTTTGAGGGCCTGCCGCAATATCTGCATCCCAAGGTGCAGGCGCTGCTTGATGATCGCGCTGCGCTGGAGGCGCAAAGTGTAGGGCTGGCGCGCAAGTTCTTCCGCGTAGGCTATCCGGTGATCCGCGGCGGTGGCGGCGGTGGCGGAATCTACGGCGGTGAAACGGCTGAGCGGGCCGGGATTGAGGGCATCAAGGCGGTTTCGACGCATCTGCTGGCGGTGCCTGCATTCATGTCGATGCTGCCGCATCACTGGGACCCCATGGCGGCACGCATCGATGTGCCCGTCTTAGTCGCTTTGGGTGACAAAGATTTGGTCAAAGCACCGGATAATGCAGGTCAGATCTTTTCACACAGCCCGGCGGTGGAAGTGATGGTGTTGCCGGAAACCGGCCACAGCCAGTTTCTGTTCGCCTCGCGCCGGGATTTGTTTGCCAGGATCGGTCACTGGGTCCATGACCTGTGGCCGATGACTTAGACAGGAGATAGACATGGCTACTGTAGCCCTCAAAGCCGGCGCGCGCTTCAAGAGCGCCGTGTGCGACACCCAGGTGATGGTGATCAAGGCGCCAGCCGGTGATTACACACTGGAATGTGGTGGTGTGCTGATGATCGCCCCCAACGAAGACGCGGCTGGCGAGTTGAACCCGGAGCATGCAGGCGGCACCCAGATGGGCAAGCGCTATGTCGATCCGGATGAGAAATTCGAATTGTTGTGCACCAAGCCGGGCAAGGGCTCGCTGGTACTGGATGGCACCCCGCTGGATGTGAAACAGGCCAAACAGCTGCCGTCTTCGGACTGATCTCATGAATATCTCCATGTTGCTGGACATGGCCGCCGATGCCTTCGGTGAGCGCACGGCCGTGGTCTGCGGCGGTCGCTCGCTGACCTACGCAGAAGTGCGCCAGAAAGCTCAGCGTGCGGCGGTCAAGTTGCGCGAGTCTGGGGTTGAGTATCTGGCCTTGCTGGATGTGAATGGCCCGGTTCTGCCGGTGGCGATTTTCGCTGCGGGTTACGCCGGCATTCCCTACGTGCCGCTCAACTACCGCTTGACCCGTGAGGAAATCAACGCCTTGCTCGAGCGCATTGCGCCGGCCTTGCTGGTGGTTGGCGATGAGTTTCGCGCCCAGGTCGACAAACGTGATGAGCTGCTGATGATCAGCAGCGACGAGTTCGTCAATGCGCCGGCCGCGGCATTTGAGGAAGAATTTGTCGATCCGGAAAGCGTCGCGGTGCAGCTGTTTACCAGTGGCACCACCGGCAAGCCCAAGGCAGCCTTGCTGCGCCACGAAAATCTGGTCTCGTATATCGTCGGCACGGTCGAGTTCGGTGCAGCGGCGGAGGAAGATGCGGTGCTGGTCACGGTGCCGCCGTATCACATCGCCGGTATTTCGGCGGTGCTGAGTTCGACCTACGCCTGCCGACGCATGGTCCAACTGGAGAACTTTGAAGCCACCGCCTGGCTGAAAGCCGCCCAGGATGAGATGGTCACCAATGCCTTCGTGGTGCCGACCATGCTGGGGCGCATTATTGAAAGCATGGAAAACAGCCGAGAAACGGTCGAGCTGCCGCGTCTCAAGGCGTTGGCCTATGGCGGTGGCAAGATGCCGCGCGCCACTATAGAACGGGCCATGCAGCTGATGCCGCAGGTTGATTTCACCAATGCCTACGGTCTCACCGAGACCAGTTCAACCGTGGCGGTGTTGACGCCGGATGATCATCGACTGGCGATGGCCAGTGATGATGAAGCCGTGCGCAAGCGCATCGCATCGGTCGGCAAGGCCACCGGCGCAGTGGAGATTGAGATCCGAGACGAGCAGGGTCAGACGGTCGCGGCTCAGCAGCCGGGCATGATCTTTGTGCGCGGTGGGCAGGTGTCAGGCGAGTACAAGGAGCAGGGCAGCACCCTGTCCGAAGACGGCTGGTTTTGCACCAAGGATCTGGGCTATCTCGACGACGACGGCTATCTGTTCCTGGAAGGGCGCGAGGATGATGTCATCGTGCGCGGCGGTGAGAACATCTCGCCGGGCGAAATCGAGGATGTGATGATCAGTCATCCGGCTGTGGCTGACGTGGCCTGCGTGGCCATTGCGGATGAGCAGTGGGGCGAAGCTGTGGCCGCTGCCGTGGTGCTTCAGCCCGGCGCCAGTGCCAGCGTAGAGGAATTGCAGGCTCTGGTACGCGAGCGTCTGCGTTCCTCGCGGGTGCCCCAGCGCATCGAATTCCGCGATGAGCTGCCTTATAACGAGCTGGGCAAGGTGCTGCGGCGTGTCATCCGGCAGGACTTCGCCAGCTTGGTGGAGGCCGCATGAGCCGTTTTGTAATCGAGCAGGAATTCGATATCGAAGCGCCGGCCGAGGTGGTCTGGGCGGTGCTGACCGACTTCGAGCGCTATGCCGAGTGGAACCCTTTTGTGGTTGAGGCCCGCTGCGACCTGCGTCCTGGCGGCGCCATCGATATGAAGGTCAAATTGTTGGGCCCGGCACAACGCCAGGTTGAGTACATTCATGCGGTGGAGCCGGGCAAGGGCTTTTCCTACAACATGAAGCCATTTCCGCTGGGCGGCCTGTCCAGCTTGCGCAGCCATACGATCATTGATCTGGGTGATGGACGCTGTCATTACAGCTCACATTTTCACCTCCAGGGCTGGCTCATGCCGGTGGTGCGTGGTTTGATGCGCGGTGCATTGCAAAGAGGTTTCGGCAGCATGAGTGAGGCTTTAAAAACACGCGCTGAGCACTTGGCTGCGAGCTGACTCTGCTTTTTGATGTGCCGCATTGTGGCGGCACCCAGGCATAAAAAAGGCGGCCCGTGGGCCGCCTTTTTTGATCGGTAGGATCAGAAGGTGTAGGTCAACTCCACCACCACATTGTCTTTGTCGCGGCGAATGTTGTGTTTGGAGCCTGCATGCAGGTTGTACTGCACCTTGCCGGACCACTGCTGGCCCTTGAACCACTCGGTGCCAAACAGCACTTCGATACGATCTTCGAGGAAGTTTTGTTGCGGCGCCGGGGCATAACCTTTGACGTCGTGCGCGCCAATGATGAACGGCTTGAGGTTCACGCCCCAGAACACATCGTTGTATTCGAAGGTGGTCAGGAAGCGATAGCCCCAGGCGAAATCATCAACGAAAGCTTCGGTCTGCTGGGTCGGGTTGAAGGTGCCGGTATTGACTTCTTCACCTTCCGGCGTGCCGGTGCCATCGGCGCCCGGACTGGCGTGGGTGCGTTGCGGGCTGGAACCATCAAACTGAATGAGTTCGCGTGACGGCATGTCCACGATGTGGGTGAAGCCGCCCTCGATCATCATGATGATCTGTTCGGAGCCAATGAAATCCGCAATCGGGTTGGAACTGCCCAGGATACGGATACCGTTGAGCACGAACTGGCCGACCTTGAGGCGCTCATAGCCAGGGATGTAGTAGTTTGCGCCGCGTGCAGCGATGGTGGCGTCGATATCGTTGTTGCCGCGGTAGATGGTTTCGACGTAGTCCGGTACGGCTGTACGCGAGCCCGGCACGGTAATCGGCAGGCCATCACCCAGCAAAGGCGCCAGAATCGGCGTCAGTACAGGCCCGAGGATGTCGTCCAGCGTGCCACCCAAGCCTGAACCCAGCAGGGTTTCAGTGCCAATGACCAGATCATTTTCCGGGAAGGCTGGTTGCAGGGCGGCGAAGATCAGGTCCGGCATGGAGATCTGTACCGGCACATTCGGGCGGTACGAGTACTCACCCGCAATCGACCAGGAACCGATATTGGTGTTGAAGCTGATACCGAACATGCGGATGTCTTCGGGGTAATCGACCAAACCGGTTGCGGTGTCGATCGGCAGGCAATCCACGTCGGCCGGCAGGCAGGTGGTCAGAATGTCGATGGCGGTGCCGGTCGGGCCATCACGCAAGGGGTTGCGGTCGGCAGCGTAGAACGACAGATAGGGCAGGCGACTGTGATAGTTCATCGCATACAGGCTGAACTCGGTGCCGTTGTTGATCATGTCGGCAAACCAATTCAGGCGTACACCGTACTGCCCGGTGTCGGAAGGTTCGCCGCTGTTCTGGTCCACCGGAATGGTGAATGAGGTGTCGGTGAGCAGGGCCCCAAGTGGGGTCTGCAGACGATGCGAGCCACGCATGCGCCCATCTTCGTCCTCAACCAGCGGGTCTTCCGGGAATTGCCCCAGATTGATCAGCGCATTGCTGTACGGACCTTCGCGATAAAGCGCATCAAGTTCGCCAAAGAAGGTGCCGCCAGCGTCCGCTTGTACGCGCTTCCAGCCGAACTGATAGAACATTTCGCCAGTGATGCCCTGATCCGGGAACAGGTCACCCGACAGCAGAACCATCGGTACCGGTTGGAACACTTCGTTGATCTGGCCGCCCGGCTGGCGCAGGCCGCGGATGTCAGGCGAATTGATTTCGTTGAGCGAGTTCAACGCGATCAGGTTGGCTTCGCCCCAGCGCGCTTTCTGCGCGCCGACGCTCACGCTGAGCAAACGGTCACCGAAGAAAAAGCTGCCGTTTACGAACAAATCCTGAACATAGATGTCAGAACCGAACAGCTCTTCAACGCCACCGTCGCGCTTGGTGAAGGCGGGCTGATAGCCGCCGACCCCTGGACTGACCACGTCACTGTTGTTCGGATGATACTCATCGAAATCGTAGTTGACCGCATCAAAGAACCCGATTACACGGGTTTTGAAAGTGAAATCGGCCCAGCTTGCGGTGAAGTCCGAGGTGATCTTGGCCAGACCGGCGGTCAGGTCCCACTGGTCGTAGTTCAGGTTGCCATCGTCCTGCTTGTCGGCGAAGAAGGCACCGGGGGCATCCACCAGTCGTTGGTTGGGACCGGGGTCGCCGGACAGCGAAAGGCAGTCGTCGCCTTCGCACAGTGTCGGGTTGAGACTGAGTTTGCCGATCAGCGCATCATCGCGCTCTTCCACGCGCACGGCACCGGCGAGTGTGACGCGGTTGTTCCAGCTGATGTCAATGTCGTAGAAGTCGAATTCCAGCGCAGAACTGGAACCGCATATTCCTATTCCCGCTATGACGAGCGGTAGCTTGCGAATGCCCATATCCCTTCCATTGTGTTTTGGTGTGTTTCCGCGCCAACATACGCTTGCGAATGGCGCATTTGTAATGTTTCTCGGTGCAATCGTCAAAGGCGATGCACTGTGCCTGTGCGGGCTTTTGCTGCTTTGCCCGCTTCACTGTTCCAGTGAATGATGTTGAGAAAAGCCGTGATTTCGCGCATTGTAAACCGTCCTGAACCTGAAACGTTGTGTGACCTGTAGAGGTGCAGGATTGACGCGCAACGGTGCACTGGCTACTTTGCCGCGCCAAGTTGCGCGCGACGCTGCGCGATGTTGCAATGATTGGTCCCCGCCTGCGCAATCGACACGCGGGCACCACGACACATAAATGATGCAATCGGAGATGACGTCATGAAAATTCTGGGAATCCTTCCCGCCGTCGCACTGGCAGTTGCCAGCGGCTCCGCGATCGCCAAGGTGCCGGCCAGCGAGGCCGCCAAGCTGGGCAATGAACTGACTCCGGTTGGTGCAATCGCCAAAGGTAACGACGACGGGTCTATCCCGGAGTGGCGCGGGCGTGAGCTGTTCACGCAGGAGCAGGTCGACCTGACCCGAGCTCAACTCGAAGAATGGCGCGTGAGTGATCCGACCAAGGTCCGCAGCTACGTGTACAACGAGCTGGAGACCCGCAAAGACGAGATTGGCGAGGTTATCGAAGCCAAGTTCACGATTACCAAGGCCAATTACAAAGACTACGCCGACCTGCTGACCACTGGTCACAAAGCGATGTTCGAGCGCTATGACGATTACAAGATGATCGTCTATCCGACCATCCGCACCGGTTTTTTCCCTCAGGTCATCTACGACGCGACCAAAAAGAATGCCACGACGGCAGAACTGGTGGGCACGGATGACGTGAATGGCGCCGAATTGGGCTTCCCGTTCCCGATTCCCGGCACCGGTGCCGAAGCGATCTGGAACCACAAGCTCAAGTACAAGGGTGATGCGGTTCGTCGCTACAACAACCAAGCCATCGTCAAGCCGGACGGCAGCTACAAGATTTCCAAGCTGATCGAGGACGTGAAGTTCAAGTACGGCAACATCAGCGAGCCGGGTGGCACGGATTTGCTGGCTTACTATCTGTCGAACGTCATCGAGCCGGCTCGTGTTGCCGGTCAGTTGACCCTGGTGCACGAAACCGCGGATGAAGGTTCAGGCGGTCGTCTGGCTTGGATCTACAACCCGGGGCTGGGCCGTGTGAACCGCGCGCCTGACGTAGGCTACGACAACCCCTACATCGGCACTGACGGTGAGCAGTTCAACGACCAGGTCGACGTGTTCAACGGCTCGCTGGATCGCTACAACTGGAAGCTGGTTGGGCGTAAGGACATGATCATTCCTTACCACAACTACGAGTTGAACAGCCCGGAATACAAGTACCGCGATCTGATTCAGGCCGGCCACATCAACCAGGACCTGGTGCGTTACGAAGTCCACCGCGTGTGGGTCGTCGATGCCACCCTGCGTGATGGTACGCGTCATCAGTTCGCCCGTCGCACCTTCTATCTTGACGAAGATTCCTGGTCAATCGCTGTCGTTGATGCCTACGACAATCGCAACGAACTGTGGAAGATGCAGGAAGCCTATCTTGTGACTCTGCCGTTCGTGCCGACTGTGACAGGTTCACCGGAAGCTATTTTCGACCTCAAGAGCGGTCGCTACTTCCTGACGGCGATGACCAACGAAGACACCATCAGCGATTTCGAGGCGACCTACTCGGATTCGTTCTTCAAACCGGCCAACCTCAAGCGTCTGGCGCGTAAACAATAATCCAAGGTCGGGGGGACGACTATGGACCTGAGATTTGTGCGGCCGACAGCGTTTGCTGTCGGCCTTCTTGTATCGATCGGCGCAATGGCTGACACCTCGCTGGAACCGCGTGAAGCGCAGCTCATGCCGAAGGCAGCGGAAGCTATTCTCAACGACGTGACACCGGTTGGGAATGCGTGGGTGACCGTGGGTGACCGCGGTCACATTCTGCGTTCGCAGGATGGCGATCAGTGGCAGCAGATTGCCACGCCCGTTCAAGCCATGCTCAATCGTGTACGTTTTTACGATGATCGTCTGGGATGGGCCGTGGGCCATGACGGCACCGTGTTGAAGACGGCAGATGGTGGCCAGAGCTGGACGCTGATTCACTCCGATACTGAGTGGGGTAAGCCGTTCTACGACATACTGTTCACCTCACCGGATGTGGGTTTTGTGGTTGGCGCCAATAGCGTCTTCAAGCGCACTCAAGATGGCGGCCAGTCGTGGGAGTTGCTTGAGCCGGACTTCACCTTCCACGGTTTGCATCTCAACTCGATCTGGAAGCTGGCCGACGGCACCATGGTGATCGGCGGGGAGAAAGGCATGATGGCGCGCTCGCTGGATGATGGTGAAACCTGGGAGCATGTCAAAACGCCTTATGCGGGTTCCTTCTTCGGCATGATGCCGTACGCCGATAACGGCGTTTTTGTGTATGGCTTGCGTGGCAACGTTTACGCAGCACGTGACATCAAATCGCTTGAGGTGCAGGACACCATGGAGTGGGACGAGTTCTCACTTGAGTCCCTGACCGATAACAGCGTTTTGCATGAAATGGGCTGGCACTACTATCCCAACGATCTCAAGGAGAGCCTGTTCGGCGGTGTCGTGCTTGGGCCGACCGATGTCCTGCTGGTGGGCGTGAACGGCGCGGTTGTGCGTACCGACGGTGAGCGCATGAAGACCATTGAGACTCAGCTTGAACACACGTTGGGTAGTGCCGTGGTCACCGGGGACGCATTGGTTACCGTGGGCTTGGTGGGCATTCAGAGCGTGCCTTTTTCACGCTGACACGCAAAAAGAATAACGGGGAGTAACAAGTGAGCGATAACGCACCCACGGGGACCACCTGGACCGATCGCATTCTGCGCGTCGTCGAGCCACCGATCTTCAAGTATCGGCGTACCACACTGGCTATTCTGATCGCGATCACCGCGATTCTGGCGGTGCAGGCCGCGCGGATTCATCCGGATGCAGGCTGGCTCAAATCGATCCCGCTGGATCACCCCTATATGCAGACCTTCCAGAAGTACTACAGCGACTTCGGCGGCGCTAATACGGTGTTGTTCGCGCTGATTCAGGAAGACGGGGATATCTACAACGAAACCTTCATGCGGAAGCTGGAGGAGGCCACCAACGACATCTTCTTCATTCCCGGGGTTGATCGTGCGCGGGTGATGTCGCTGTTCACGCCCAACGTGACCTACGTGGAGAACATCGAGGGCGGGCTGGCCGGTTCCAACGTGATACCGGCGGATTACAGCCCAACCCCGGAGATGTTGGAGAAGGTCAAGTCCAACGTCGGCAAGGCGCAGGTCATCGGGCGACTGGTCACTGAAGATCAGCGCGGTGCGCTGGTCATGTCTGAACTGCTTGAGTATGACCCGGCTACCGGCGAGAAGCTGGATTACCGTGAAGTCGGCGAAGAACTCGAGAAGCTGCGCGCCAAGTACGAAGGTGACGGCGTCAATGTGCACATCATCGGCTTTGCCAAGATCGTGCATGACATGACCAATGCGGCGCTGGAGGTGGTGCTGTTCTTCCTGCTCGCCCTGATCATGACCGGCATTCTGCTGTGGCTGTACTGCGGCTCGTTCAAGCTCGCCATGCTGCCATTGGTGTGTTCGATCGTAGCTGTGATCTGGGAGTTTGGCTTGCTCACCACCGTGGGCTTCGGGCTGGATCCGTTCGCCATTCTGGTGCCGTTCCTGGTGCTATCGGTCTCGGTGTCGCACGGCGTGCAATACGTCAATGCCTGGGTCGCCGAAGTCGATCAGGGCATGGACAAGTTCAACGCTTCGCTGGAAACCTTCCGGCGTCTGGCCATTCCGGGCACCACCGCGCTGATCACCGACGTGGCTGGTTTTGCCACGATCTATCTGATCAACATTCAGATCATTCGCGAAATGTCGCTGAACGCGGCTTTCGGTGTGGCGGCGATCATCATCACCAACAAGATCCTGATGCCGATCTGGCTGACCTACATCGAAATCAAGGACATGGATGCGTTCCGCGAAAAGCAGTTGCGCCGCGAACGCATGGGTGATGGTCTGTGGACCTTCCTGGCCAAGATCACCCGCAAGGGGCCGGCCATGGTGGCGCTGATTGTTAGTGCAGTGCTGCTCGGCATGTCGCTGTGGAAATACCCTTCGCTGAAGATCGGTGATGCCATCGAAGGGGTGCCTGAGCTGCGTCCGGAATCACGTTTCAACCAGGACTTCCGGCAGATCATCGGTAACTTTGAAATCGGCGTGGACCAGCTCAAGGTGATCGCGGAAACGCGCCCCAACGGCTGTGTCGACTATGAGCTGATGGAGCAGATCGACCGCTTCTCCTGGCATATGGAGAACCAGCCGGGTGTGCATTCAACCATGTCGTTGCTGACCTATGCCAAGCTGGTTTATCAGGGTTTGTCGGAAGGGCGTCTGAATGCCCTGGTGCTGCCGCGTAACAAGTTTGCGCTGGCCCAGGCCACGGCCCTGGTGCCGACCACCACCGGCATTCTCAACGACGACTGCGATGCCATGGCGGTGTTCATCTTCACCACCGACCACAAGGCCGAGACGATTAAGCATCTGGTTTCCGAGATCAAGCAGTTCAACGCCGACAATGAAGCCCAGTTCTATGCTCGTGCGCCTGACACGTCGCCGCAGTACTGCACCGACAAGCGCGCTCTGTTCAATGAGTGGCGTACAGCGCAGGATGAATCGCTCACGCTGAGTCAGTCGGACGCCTCGGAAGAGGCCATGCAGGCGGCGCGTGATCGCAGCGGTGAGCTGGAGACGCAATACCAGGCCATGGATCAGAACTGCCCGGTTAACTTTGCACTGGCCAGTGGCAACGTCGGGGTCATGGCGGCGACCAACGAGGTGGTTGAAGAACAGGAACTCAAGGTGGTGTTCTACGTCTACTTGGTCATCCTGATCTTCATGTGGCTGTCGTTCCGTTCGGTCGCCGGGGTGCTGTGCGTGGTGCTGCCGCTGTCGCTGGTTTCGACCATGGCTTATGCGGTCATGGCAATGCTTGATATCGGGCTTAAGGTTGCCACGCTGCCTGTGGTGGCGCTGGCCGTGGGTATAGGGGTCGACTACGGCATCTACGTGTATTCCGAGATGGCTGGGGCGTTGAAGCAGGGCAAGACCCTGGAAGAAGCGTTCAAGTTCACCCTGCATCGAACCGGCAAGGCGGTGGTCTTTATCGGGGTGTCACTGGGGCTGTCCGTTGCCACCTGGGTGATGTCCGAGCTGCAGTTCCAGATCGACATGGGGATCATGCTGATCTTCATGTTCACAGCCAACATGTTTGGCGCGATTCTGCTGCTGCCGGCGCTGGCCCGGTTCCTGCTGCGGATACCCAAGGAGCAGCTGGACTGATCCAAATGCTAAGAAAAGGGCGCTTCGGCGCCCTTTTTTATGCCTCCAGCACGCGCGCAAGCGCTGCATTGAGCTGCGGGCGCATGTCCAGTTCGCAACCGAGGTGACCGAGCAGCATGTAGACGCCGGCGAGGCGGCGGTGCAGGAAGATGATTTCACGCGGGGGCATTTTGAAATGCACGCTCGCAGCGGCGCGTGAGAGCAGCTTGCCGGCTTCCACGAACACGTCACCCTGGGCCCAGCGATAGGCACCGTCGGCCAGGAACATTTCCGGGCGCACATCGTCGTGGTCGGCGCAGAATGGCTCCATGATCTGACAGATCATGCGGTAGAAATCCATCTTGACCGGCTCGGGGAAGCGCGCTTCCATCAGCCCGATACCGCAGGCGCCGTCTATCACCGCCTGCGGGTCGCGCTCGATCCCGCCGCGCAGGATGCGTGCGTAGGCGCGGACGAATTCAGGTGGGAATGCGCGCGTGGCGCCAAAATCTAGCAGGACGATGCGCGGCGCCTGCGCGTCCTCAAGACGGATGCGGTAGTTGCCGTAGTGCGGATCGGTCTGGACCAGGTGCCAGTCGAAAAACTCGCTGCAGAACAGCTCGAAAAAGGCGCGTCCCAGCGCGTTGCGTTGCGTTTGGCTGAGCGTGCGGACCGCTTGGCTCTTGAGCGATTCGCCGTGCTCGAAACTCATCAGGATGAGGGCATCGGTGCAGTAGTCATCGATCAGCTCGGGCACGATGAAACGCGGGTCATCGGCCAGGCGCTGCCTGAAGATGCGGGTCATGCGCGCTTCGTGAGCGTAGTCGACCTCGCGGTGAAGCATTTCGCGGATTTCGTCGAGCAGGGCTTGCGGTGAGAGATGTTCGGGAATGAACTGGCCGAGGCTGAGCAGGCGCCCAATGGTGCGCATATCGGAATCGATTGCGCCATCGACCCCGGGGTAACGGATTTTGATGCACAGGGTGCGTGCGTCGCCATCCAGCTGGGCAACATGCGCCTGACCCAATGAGGCGGCGGCGATGGGCTGCGGATCGATGTGCAATTTGCTCAGGCGCGCTTCGCCCAGCGTGCTGCGCACCACCGGTTCGACCACCGACCAGTCGACGTGGACGGTGTCATCCTGCAGGCTTTGCAGGATTTCGACCGCTTCCGGTGGCATGAAGTACTGGCCGTACAGCGACAGCATCTGGCCCGCTTTCATCACGCTGCCCTTGAGCTGGCCAAGCTGATCAACGAAATGCTGCACCTCGCGGATCACGAAGGCCTTGTTGGCTTGTTCGCGCTGGTCGGCGCTGCGGAACAGGTTGCCCAGGCCGTGGCCGGCCGCGCGCATGCCGGCGCCTACGCCCATCCGGGTCATGGTCATGTTGCGCTGCATGGGCCGGGTTTGCAGGGTTTTCAGGCTGGGTTTGTGCGGTTTGTCGGAATCGCTCATGCCGTCTCTTTGGAAAACTTGCCGGGATATTGTAGTCGGCCTATGTTGCCGCTCGTGAATGTTGCGACTGACCACATCTTGCCCGGCCAACTGCTCGCTGGTGCGCGCTTTGATCTGCCGCGTGATGACGTGGCGGCGCGCTATGCCCGCGTGCTGCTGAGCGCGCTGGGAGCAGAGGTGCAGCTGGGCGCACAGGCCCGCGGACTGAGCCCGTCACAGGCTTGGCGGGACAGCGGCCTGGACGCTGTCACCGGGCCATCGGGTGAGGCCGGCCTGGAGTGCCCGGCGCCGCTGGCCAGCTGCGCCGACGGGGCGATGCTGGCGATCGAAGCGGTACAAGCCCGCACGTTGCCATGGCAGGGTCGGCGCCTGCTTGGTATGCGGCGTTGTTCGCATCCCTTGCGTGCTGGTGGTCGTGTGTCGGCCAATGGCAGCTGTCGCCTGCTGGCCACTGCCGATGGCGATATCGCGCTCAATCTGGCCCGTCCGGAGGACTGGCAGCTGCTGCCTGCCTGGCTTGAATGCGAGGGCGTTGACAGCTGGTCGGCGGTGACGTCGCGAGTGGTAACACGACGTCGTGCCGAGTTGCTGGAACGGGCGCGCTGGATAGGCCTGGCGGTGGCGCCGAGCGTAGCCCCATCGGCACACCCCTGGGTGCACGCCACGCAGCTCACTGCGGAGCCTGCCAAGGCTTCTGCGCGCTTTAAGGTGATTGATTTGAGCGCGCTGTGGGCTGGGCCTTTGTGCAGTTTTCTGCTCGCCGGATGTGGGGCCGAGGTGCTGAGAGTGGAACATCCGCAGCGTCCCGACGGCGCTCGGCTTGGACCAGCTGCATTCTTTGACAGTTTGAACGCAGGCAAGGCGACGTGTGCGCTGGATCTGGCCACGCGGGAGGGCCGCGATACGTTGCTGACACTCATCACCGAGGCTGATGTGGTGATCGAAGGGTCGCGCCCGCGGGCCCTGCGTCAGCTCGGTGTGGACGCTGAGGCGCTGGTCCGGCAGCATCCCGGGCTGTGCTGGTTGAGCATCACGGGGTACGGGCGCGGTGCACCTGAAGCCGACTGGGTAGCCTTTGGCGATGATGCGGCCGTGGCGGCAGGGCTGAGTGAACTGATGCGCGCGCGATACGGCGAGGCTCTGTTTTGCGGTGATGCGCTGGCCGATCCCTTGACCGGCATGCACGCGGCGCTGGCTGTGCTGGCGGCACGACGCGCGGGCTGCGGTGGCCTGTTTTCGGTGCCGCTGCGCGATGTCACCGCGCATGCCATCACTGCCGGCCTGAACGTGCTCTAGGCTTGCAGCCAGCGGCGTTGAGAAACCTGCTCCTTGACCACATCGAGGACATCGCTGATCGCCAGCATCAGCTCATCCGAGCCGCCCGAGTCCACCCCTGCATCAATCAGGCCTTCCATGATGGCGTTGCAGATGTCGTTGAACAGCAGCTCGAATTCTTCGCTGGACAGACGTCCGATCAGTTCATCCAGGGCGCGGCACACAATGTCGGTTATCGCGTTGTTGAGCAGGTCGCCGACCACGCCGCCAACCATGGGGATGCGGTCGATGATCTTGATTTCGCGGTTCTCACGCACGGCCTGCGTCACCGCCTGGGTCACGAAGCGGTGCAGGTCGTCGCGGGCGCTTGCGTAGCCGCGCTGTCCCAGCGATACCAGCTTGTCGCGCAGGGCATCGGCGATGATCTGCTGGCGTGGCTGCACAACCTGACGCAGGATTTTCTGATCCAGATCGCCCGAAGCGCCAATCTCTTCCTGCACGCCGCTGAGTACACGCACCACCACGCGATCGGAAATCTCTTCCATGATGACGTCATAGACGCGCTTGCCCCATTGGTAGGGCACCCAGGTGGTGTAGTCGATCAGGCCCAGCTTCTGCAGGCGCAACAGAATGGCGAACACACGCAGTACCCGAAGCCAGCGCAGGCCGGCAACCGGTATGCAGCCGAGAATGTCGTACCAGTGCAAGACCGGATAGGCCATCCAGTGCGAGTAGCGTCGATGCCACAGAGCTTCAGCCCAGCGCAGCAGAAATTCGCTGATGAACACACTGACGAAGATCAGGTCGATGCGAAAGAAGTGATCGTGGACAACGCTGTAGCTGTCCAGCCAGGCATCGGGGACCAGCCACGCCATCATGCTGCGCAGTTCCGGCACGGCCCAGGCCGAATCGAACAGAATCCAGATCAGATTGACCACCGCCAGTGTGACCATGGCCAGGTCGATGGCCAGCCCGAGAAAACCCAGCTGGCGCTCGTGGCGGCGCAGCTGCGCCGGATCGTGGGTGTCGGCTGCTCTGCTCATGGCGGCATTATGGCACGCTCAAAACAAGCGCATCAGCGGTTGCTGGCTTAGACTTTCGGGCGTGAATGCAGTGTCTGAAACAGGTGGATTTTTCGACGGTTGGGTGCGCAACGCCGGACTCATGGACGGGCGCCTGGTTGACCTGTGCGTGCAGGCCGGCGAGGTGGTCGCGCTCGGGCCTGCGCTGGCGCCGGCCACTGCGAAGGGTTTGGATGCCGAGGGCCGCGCGCTGAGCCCGGCGCTGGTCGATCATCATCTGCATTTGTATGCCGCGGCGGCGGCGCTGGACTCACTGAACTGTGCGCCGCCGCAGATTCGCTGCCCTGCGGATCTGCGTGCCGCCGTGGCCTCGGCGCCCCCTGGTAGCGATGGCTGGATCAGGGCGGTGGCCTATCACCCAAACAACGGCGGCGAGATTGATCGCGCTACCCTGGATGCCTGGCGGCCTGATGTGCCGGTGCGCGTACAGCACGTCAGCGGGCGCCGCTGGACGCTCAACAGTGCAGGGCTTGAGGCGCTGGGCGAAGATGGACCGTGGCAGAGCGAGCAGGATCGGGCGAATGGCCATCTGCTTGATCAGGACAGCTGGCTGAGCGCCAGGCTGCGTCAGCGGCGTGGCAGCCAACCGCCGGATCTGAGCCGCATTTCGCGCACGCTGGCATCCTTTGGCGTGGTGGCGGTGACCGACACCGGGCCGGCCAACAATGCGACCACGCTGGCCCAGTTGCGTACAGCGGTTAAGAGTGGTGCCGTGCGCCAGCATATACAGATGATGGGCAATGCCAGCCTGGATGCGTTGTATGTTGCAGCAGCCGTTGGCCGCGATCGGGTTGCCGTGGGGCCGCACAAATTTCACTTGCTGGAGTCGGAACTGCCGGATTTCGATTGGCTGTGTGAGTCGATAGGGCGCAGCCATGCGCATCAGCGGCCGGTGGCTTTTCATTGCGTTACGCGTAGCGAACTGGTGTTTGCATTGGCGGCGCTGGAGAGTGTCGGCGTGATGGCAGGGGATCGCATCGAGCATGCCGGCGTCTGTCCGGATGAGCAGGCTCAGAGCATGGCCCGGTTGGGTTTGTGGGTGGTGACCCAGCCGGAGTTCGTCTACTCCAAGGGCGATCGCTATCTCGACGAGGTGGCCGCTGAAGACCAACCCTGGCTGTACCGTCTGGCGGGTTTGCGTCGTGCGGGGGTGAGTCTGGCGGCCAGTTCGGATGCGCCTTATGGCGCGCTCAATCCGTGGCAGGGCATCGCGGCGGCGATACAGCGGAAAACGCGCTTGGGGCGCAGCCTTGGGCGCGACGAAGCGCTGGCCTTCAACGATGCATTGAACTTGTATACCGGGCCGTTGCAGGCGCCGGGCAGCGCGGCACCATCGTTTGCGGTTGGATGTGCGGCCAATCTGTGTGTGCTTGATCGCAGCTGGGCTGAAATTGCGTGCAGTCCGGCGTCGACGCAGGCCCTACTGACGTTGGCTCGCGGGCGTATCGTGTGGCAGGGCGACCAAACTGGGGCCTTGGTCTAGTCACCCAATTGGACGATTCAGGCCGATCAGCCATCTGGGACATTGTCGGTCTTGAAAATACCGACATTTGCCGACCATTACCGGTCCGGCGATAACGATTCCAAGGATGCAACACGATGAGAAAATGGGTCTGCGATATCTGCGGATTCGTCTATGACGAAGCCGAAGGACTGCCCGATGACGATATTCCCCCTGGTACCCGATTCGAGGATTTGCCGGACGATTGGGAATGCCCTGAATGCGGCTCGCCCAAGGACTCTTTCGTGCTGCTTGAAGACGAGTAAGATGGTTTGGCGTCTGAGTGGCGCGGGGGAGAGATAACAATGAAACATCAACAACAAGCCCGCTATCCGGCGGCTGCGAGCGTGGTCCTGAAAATGTTCAGTGATCCCGAGTTTCATCGCCGCAAGCTGGAAAAGTTGGGCATCGAGCATGAGTTCTTGTCACAGACCCTGGATGGATCTCAGTTCCATCTCAAGGCCAAACGCTGGGTGCCGATGAATGCCTCCGGCATCGCGGCCAAGGTGCTGCCCAAGACCACTGAAGTGGTCAACGACGAGCACTGGGACAGCGCTGCAATGACCGGTCGGGTAGAGGTCTCGACAAAAGGCGCGCCGCTGGATATGCGTTGCAGCGTGCGGGTAGAAGAACAGGGCGATGACGCCTGCATCATTCATTACGATTGGGACATCAAGGCCAAACTGCCCATCGGCGGTGGTGCGCTGGAGAAATTTGTCGCCAGCGATATGGACAGTAAAGCGGAACAGGAGCGCGTAGCCGCACTCTCATTCCTGGACGATTATCGTTCGGCATAACAGACCGAAGTGCGAAGGAGCAAAAAATGAGACTTTTCAAAGTTCTGGGGTGGAGCGCCGCTGCCCTGACGATAGGATTCAGCAGTGTGTCCGCGGCAAAATCGAGTGCAGAGGAAATCGCCAGCCTCGGCGGCGATACATACACCTGTATGGGTGCAGAACGCGCCGGCACACAGGGTGGGGTGGCTGAATACACCGGCAAGTGGTTCAAGACATGGCCGGGCGTGAGCAGCGAGCATGGCTACGAGCCAGGGCCTTACAAGGACGAGAAGCCGCTCTACACCATCACGGCATCGAACATGGGGCAGTACGATGCGCTGATGACTCCAGGGCAGAAGGCCTTGATGAGCAAGTACCCCGATACGTTCAAGATGAACGTCTATCCCAGCCATCGCGATTTCCGCTTCGATGACTGGGTTTGCGATGTGGTCAAAAAGAACGCCGCTGAGTCGGAGATTATCGATGATGGGCTGGGCGTGACCGGGACCGGTGGTGCGCACCCATTCCCATTCCCGAAGAATGGTCTTGAAGCCATTTACAACGCGATCCTGCCGCATCGTGCCTGGACCGAGAAAGTGGTCTTCGACATTGCGGATGTCTATTCCAATGGCACTGTGGCGTGGGGGCGTGCACGCTTCATGACCATGAACCCGGGAAACAATCCGGATCGCAGCGGCCGCATACCGAAATACACAGACCACATCAACGCGTTCTTCTATCAGGGTTTCCTGCTGCCGGACCGTGAGAAGGGGTTTGTTGCGGTGGGCTACCAGCCGAACAACTTCAAGAGCGACGCGACTCAGTCGTGGCAGTATCTGCCTGGGATTCGACGTGTTCGTAAAGCGCCGGAGATTGGTTTCGATTACCCGGTGCCGCCGTCCGGTCTGCGCACCGTGGATGACGATTACCTGTTCAACGGTTCACCGGAACGTTACACCTGGACTCTGATCGGCAAGAAGGAAATGTTGATCCCGTATCACAACTTCAAGTTCAACAGTCCAGAGCTGACCTACGATGAGCTGATTCAGGAAGGCACGGTTAACGCCGATCACCTGCGCTACGAACTGCATCGCGTCTGGGTGATCGAAGGCAACCTCAAGGATGGTGTACGCCACATCTATCAGAAACGCCGTCTTTATGTGGATGAAGACACCTGGCTGACCATGTGGGCAGACAACTACGATGGCCGCGGTGAACTGTGGCGTGCCAATCTGGCGGCGTTCTTCTATTCGCAGGAATCGGGCACGTTCCACCGAGGTGCATCGGTTTATCATGACCTGACTTCGGGCAACTACGAGGCCACCTATCTGGTCAACGAGCGTGACAACTGGTGGCGTATCAACACGCCGCTCAAGCCAGCCATGTTCAGTCCTGAAGCGGCGGCACGTAGCGGCCACTAAGCTTATCGCCTGCGCCGCAGAAGCCGCGGCGCAGGTGCACAGATAAAAAAAAGCGCGGATCAACCGCGCTTTTTTTTTGCCTTGTATACCCGCTGCTTATTCCGGAGGCGGGTTTTCCCACAGTGTCGATGCTTGTGGGTCGATGGCGTCAAGCAGGCGTACCAACAGTGATTTCAGGATGGTGGCGTCGCTGTAGCCGAGACGCTCATTGACCTGGGATTCCACCACCTTGCCGGCGGAAATCAGCCGCAGCGCCAGGCGACGGCCGTCGGGGGTGAGCTGATAAGCCAGGATGGGCGCACTGCCGTCTTCGGTGTCCAGATGCTCGGGCCGGGCCAGCCCGCGACTAATCAGTGATTGTATGGCCGAGGCGCTGCTGTTGTTGAGGATGCCGGACATGGTGGCGTCCAGTTCGACCGCGGTCATGGTTTGCTTGAGCGTAAGCGTGGAGAGCAGATAAAACTCCTCGTCGCTCAGCCGGGCTTCTTCAAGGTGTGGGCGAATCTGGTTGTAGAAGCGATAGTGGCTCCGACCCAGCAGGTAGCCGAGGAAATTCTCGTCGAAGCTGCCAGCCAGATAGGGATGGCGCGGCTCATGCCCGCTTTGCCGTGGCGTTGCGTGTGCGTAGCGCCCGCCATGAAAAACCAGAGGCGCTGAATCGCACTGCTCAAAGGACTCAACCTCGCCAACGAAAATCAGGTGATCGCCACCTTCGTATTGAAATGCGGTGCGGCACTCGAAACGGGCTGCGCAGCCGGTCAGCAGAGGGTTGCCGTTGATTCCTTCTTCCAGCGTCAGGCCAGCGAACTTGTCATCGATTTTCCCGGCAAAGCGGTTGGACAAATCCTCCTGGTCGGCGGCCAGAACGTGCACCGCCCAGTGCGATGCCTTTTTGAATGCGTCGTAACCCTTGTAGGTCTCGGCCAGGCTCCACAGCACCATCGGTGGATTAAGGGACACCGAATTGAAACTGTTGACGGTCAGGCCGAGCGGTTCACCCTCTTCGGTGCGGGTCGTGATGATGGTGACGCCAGTGGCAAAACTGCCTAATGCCTGGCGAAACGCGAACGGATCAAAGGCTTGTTTAGTCATGCCGTTACTCTACCCGTTGCAGGCTTTGAGACCTTCGTCCGTAAGGATCAGACACCCACTTGTGGTGTCTGATCCCGAACCTTGCGAGCGCTTAGAACGCGTACTTCACCGTGAACGCGAGGTTGTCACGATCCTGGTAGGGGCGGTCGTCAAAATTGGGCGTGCCGCCGAAGTAGGCGTTGTAGACCACACCGAGCGTCAGCTTGTTGAGGCGGATGAATTCGGCGCCGACACTGGCCCGGTAATCATCCTCGCCGAACAGCGAGCCGAGGCCGCCATTGAGTGCCGATTTGCCGACAATGTTGGCCGCAAGACCAACCGGGACGTTGAGATCCCAGCCTGAGAAGATGTTGCGTTTGCCGATCTGGAACAGCATCTGTATGCCAGCGGCGTCGCGGGTGTTGGTCAGACCGGTATCAATTTCGCCATTTGGATTGTACTGGCGGTCGTAGTCCTCGACGTGAACAAAACCAGCTTCACCGACGATGGCCATCGAGTCCCACAGTCCGAGCGGGCCCGGGCCGAGTACGTACAGCCAGGACAGCAAAGCTTGCCAGGTTTCCGCCCGGGTTGGGGTGGGCACTGGGCCGAGAATCGGCGCGTAGACATCCACCAGTACATCCACACCATCGCGGTAGATCAGTTCGGCGCCGAAGTTGACCCCAAACAGCACGGTGGAGAGGCTCAGCGCGGTCAGATGAACGCCTGGGTAATACACCACGTTGTAGGTGGTCGGAACCAGCAGGTCACCGAGTTGCTGGGTGGTGATCGCCGGCTCGCCGGTAACCGGATTGTAGAGCAGAACCCCATAGCCGTAGTTCTGGCGGGGCGCCGGGGTGGTGGCGTGATAGCGCAAATGATAGGCGCCGAGGGTTGTTGTGTAGTTCAGTGCGTAGCGTAGGCCGAATCCCCATTGTCCTCGGTCCGAGGGCTTGATGTCAGGCAGGCGCTGGGGATCAATGCCGCGCGGCGCACCGGTGAGCTCGTCGAGCTGCCCGAGCGCGGGCAGGTTGAGTTCGAGTTCACCCAGCAGATCGTCTGGCAGGAGCTGAACATTTGGGGCTCCGGGGCCGATGAACAGATCGGCGATGACCTGAATGGTTTCGTTCAGGTCGGTGGTGCTGGCCAGGTTGTAGTTGGCCAGCGTTTCCGAATACAGCGGGTTACGAATGCCGTAGATGAACTCAGCACCAGGGCCGACAACATCGGCAGGTGAGAAGAATTCACCCACCGGGTTCAATTCGATTTCCTTGAACTCCAGCTTGTATTGGCCGAGCAGCGTCAGCTTGTTGTTGACCGCAAGCTGGAAGGAAACCTGATTGACCGGCAGCAATATGCTTTTCACATCCGCGCCGGGCACGGTGGCCTTGGTCGCGTCAGCCGGCGCCTGGGCCAGGGCAACCCCTGAGAAAAACAGGCTTTCGCCCCAGGCCGCGATGTGCTTACCTGCGCGCAGGTTCAGCACCATGTTGCCGGGCAGATACCAACTGCCGTAACCGTAGGCATCCAGCAAACGGGCACGCTTGCCGCTGAAATGGCGGGCTTCGTCAGTGAAGCTATTGAAAGGCTCTTGCGACGTGCTGATCGATTCTTCGCTGTTGTTGGCGTTGGTGTCCTGGCGATAAACCATGTCGTAGAACGCATCACCGCGGACCAGCATGCCGAAATCGGGGCCCCACTTGAGCTGAAGTTCGCCCAGCAAGGTGGCACGGTTGTTGACTGCGTCCCATTTTTCGAAGTTGCGATCACCATCGTCGAAGTTGTTGGACTCTGGCCACTTGAGCCATTCCGGAGCCTCGACTTCCTCGCGTCCGCCGGTTTCAACCACGCCGGGGTGTGGGTTTTCAGTCCGGATCGAATAGACATAGCTGCCTTGCATTTGCCATTCGCCATCCAGTGGTCCGAGCTTGAAACTGCCCGCCCACAAAGGACTTTGAACCGCCATGGCACAGGCAAACAAGGTTGCCGCCCGGGCTCCAAAACGCACACGGTTATTCATCAGACGTCTCCCCATTGCCTAGTCTGAAGGTGTTGTAATTTGATCAATGTTATAAGCGGTATTTGAGCACAGATTCATCCGAACTGATGAGCCGCCGGGCCGAACAAGAGATGAGAGTTGCGAGCGCTGTCAGCCACTTGCAGTGCATCGGCATGCTTACAATGGGGGTAAGACAAGCCTGAAACGGGCTGGGGGGACAACGATGAAAAAGCGATTAGGCCAAGTGGACGCGGCCTTTTTGAGGATGGAAACCGCGCAGGCACCCATGCATCTGGGTTGTCTGATGACCTTCAAGCTGCCGCCGGGAGAAGGGCGTCAGTTTCTGAATGACATGTTCGAGCAGCTGCGCAGTCAGCCGTTTCTGCCCGAGCCGTTCGGCCATCGTCTGTTGCAGGGCACATTGTCGGACATCGCGCCGGCCTGGGAGCCGTGTGACATCGACATGGATTTTCATGTGCGCCACTCGGCTCTGCCGAAGCCGGGCGGCGAGCGTCAGCTGGGTGAGCTGGTTCAACGCCTGCATTCCAACGCCATGGACTTTGCCCGTCCGCTGTGGGAATGCCATCTGATCGAAGGGCTTGAGAACAACCGTTTCGCGATCTATTTCAAGTCGCACCACTGTGCGATCGACGGCATGGGCGCGATGCGTCTGACCAAACTGTGGCTGACCGATGATGCCAGCGACATGCGCTGGCCGGGTGAGCGTGATATTCCGCAGGCCGGCACGCGGCTGAAGAAATCCCTAGCCAGTAAGCTGGCCGGGGTTATTCGCGAAACCGGTGATCAGGCCAGAGGTCTGGGGCAGTTGGCCAGCAAGCTGGTCGAGATGAGTCGTGGCGAGGGCAGTACTGTGAGAGCGGCGATGGACACGCCGGGCTCGGTCTTCAACAAGCCGGTGACCCGCCATCGGCGTCTTGGCACCCAGGTGCTTGAACTCGCTCGCATCAAGGCTTTGAGCAAAACCCTGGGTGTGACCGTCAATGATGTGACCCTGGCGATCGTCTCCGGTGCGGTGCGGCGCTATATGCTGGACAACGACGCCATGGCGGAAAAATCACTCAATGCTTCGGTGCCGATCGGGCTGGCGCGCGGTGATGATCAGAGCGGCAATGCCGTGGCGGGTTTTGTCTGTCCTCTGGCCACCGACGAGCCTGATCCACTGGTCAGAGTGCGCCAGATCAATGCCACCACGACACGCTCCAAACAGGAGTTGCTGAGCATGTCGGCAACTGCGCTGGAACAGTTCACGCTGATGGGGCTGGCTCCGCTGATGGCCGGTCAGATCACCGGCACGCTGTCGCGGCTGCCGCCGTTTTTCAACTTCGTGGTGTCCAACGTGGTGCTGACCAAGCATCCGCTTTATCTGCGTGGTGCCGAGCTTGAGGCGATGTACCCCATGTCGATTCTGTTCGATGGCTACGCCATGAACGTGACCGTGATCGGCTACGCCGACAAGGTCTGTGTGGGCTTCATTGGTTGCCGCAAGGCCGTCCCCCACCTGCAGAACCTCGCCGTATACACCGGCGAGGCTCTGGAGGAACTGGAGCGGGCTGCAGCGGGGTGATCAGGCCGGGATCAGGTCGGCCAAGGCCTGATCCGGGTTGCCCAGCGCCTCGGGATCAGGTGCGGCACGCGCCGCCACCAGTTTCTTGGCAGCCATGAAATCCTTGGGCTGGCTGACCGCATCGGCCGCGATCACCACACCGTCCTTGAGGTAGAACAGCGAGAAGCTGCGAGTGGCCGGATCGCCGCGCAGAACGGTGTTGTCGTAGCCTTCGGACAGACCCACCATCTGCAGTTTGAGATCGTACTGATCCGACCAGAACCAGGGTACGGCGTCATAGGTCTTGTCTTGGCCCAGCAGGGTGGCGGCCGCGGTGCGTGCCTGTTCCATCGCGTTGTTCACCGACTCCAGACGGATGCGTCGGTTGTAGAACGCACTGGGCAGATTGGTGCAGTCGCCGGCGGCCACGACATTGGGATCTGAGGTGCGTGCCTGAGCGTCCACCACGATGCCGTTGTCCACCTCAAGCCCCGCCATCGAGGCCAGCTCAGTGTTGGGGATCAGGCCGATGCCCACAACGACGAAATCCGCGGCCAGCTTCTCGCCGCTTTCCAGCACCACGTGGCTGACCGGGTTGCCTTCGATGGCGGTGACCGCGGCGCCGGTGCGCAGGTCAACACCGGCATCACGGTGCACGGTTTCGAAAAACTCGGAAACCTGCGGCGCGGTGACCCGCGCAAGCACCCGTGGCAAGCCTTCCAGCACGCTGACCTCAACGCCGAGCTTGCGTGCCACCGCTGCCACTTCCAGGCCGATGAAGCCGCCACCGATGATCACCGCGCGTTTGCCGGCCTGGCAGTGCGGGCGAATCGCATCGACGTCCGCCACGCTGCGCAGCTCGAACACGTTCTGCGCATCGGCGCCTTGCACCGGCAGCGGCCGGGCGCGTCCGCCGGTGGTCAGGGCCAGCTTGTCCCAGTTCAGGGTTTCGCCGTTGTCCAGGGTCAGGGTTTTGTTGTCGCGGTCGATCTGGGTCGCGCGCACGCCACCACGGAAGCTGACGTTGTTCTTCTCCAGAATCGGCGCTTTCATCACGTACAGACTTTCTTCGCTCGCTTCGCCGGCCAGATAGGCCTTGGACAGCGGCGGGCGACGGTAGGGCAGCTGCGGCTCTTCGCCGATGATGGTCAGGCCGCCTTCAAAGCCGAGCTTGCGCAGTTCCTGGGCCAGGGTGGCGCCAGCTTGGCCGCCGCCGACGATCACGATGTTGTCTGTACTCATGGTGTGTTTTTATTGGTTGGGGGTCCGCTTGCGCGGGCCGGGGGAGGGGGCTGTCGAGGCTTATTCGCCGCGATAGATTGCCCAGTTCTTGTCGGTTTCCTGCACCTTGACCTCATACAGCAGAGCGCCGAAACGGGCGTGCAGCACGTTCCAGAACAGCACCGCGAGGTTCTCTGCCGTGGGATTGACCCCGGCGCACAGCGGTGAGTCATGGTTGAGATGACGCTGATCGGTATCTTCAAGGATCAATTCCTTGAGCGCATCACGCACCTCGGTGAGATTCACGATCACGCCGGTGCGCGGATCAACTGGCCCGCGCAGGGTGACATCCATGAAGTAGTTGTGGCCATGGCCGTATTCGCGCGAGCAGGGCCCGTAGAGCGCCTGATTTTCCTCGGCGCTGAGTGCGTCCGACCACAACCGGTGTGCGGCGCAAAAATGCTCACGCCGGGTCAGGTAGACAATGGGCTTGCTAGTCGTCATTGCTGTGAATCTCGATCGTCGTCCCGCTCAGCGGGCCGGACAGGCTGCGGTCGAGCAGATAGCGCACGGTCGGCACGATATCCTCGGGCAGGGTCTTGGGGTGGATGCCCATCTGCGCGAGCATGTCGGTGCGCATCATGCCGGGCGCGATCGCGTTGACGCGAATGTCGTGAGCTTTGCCGTCTTTGGCCAGGGCTTCGGTCAGGCCGACGATGGCGTGCTTGGAGGCGGCGTAGGCGGAAAATCCGGGGAAGGCCTGCATGCCACGAATGCCGGCCAGCGACGACACATTGACGATGTCACCTGAGTGGTCGGCAGCCTGCCACTGGCGCATGGCTGCGCAGCAGGTGTTGAAAGTGCCGTTGACGTTGATCGCCTGCACCTCGGCAAATTCGGCTGGGCCCAGCGTGTCGATGATGTCGCCTTGACCGAGCACGGCGGCGGCGTTGAGCACGGCGCTGGGTTTGAAATCGCCAATTGCCGAGGCGACCGCCGCGGCCTGGCTCACGCACTGCGGATAAATCTGCACATCGCCGCCGGCGCTGCGGATATCGGCGGCGACCGCTTCAAGGCGGTCCAGGCGACGGCCGAGCAAACCCACCCGCCAACCTTCAGCGGCGAGGATGCGCGCGCTGGCCGCACCCAAGCCGGTGCCGCCGCCGGTGATCAATATGGCCGCTGCGCGACTCATGCGGAATCACCTGAGTGCGGGCCGGAGCGGATCTTGCTCGGCCCCTCGAAATACCTGTGTGTCATGCGCTGTGATCGCCCTGGCGGCGCCAACAGCTTGGCGTTGCGCCGCTCAGTTGTTGTGTGGATAGCCGAGCCTGCCAAGGGCCTGCCGGATTTCATCCAGAATTTTGGGGTCGTCAATGGTAGCAGGGACGGGCGGGTTCTCGCCGTCAGCGATCTTGCGCATGGCCGCGCGCAGGACCTTGCCGGAGCGGGTCTTGGGCAGGCGAGGCACCACCGCCGCCTGTTTGAAGGCGGCCACCGCACCGATCTCCTGACGCACGTTGGCGACCAGCTCGGCCACGATGTCCTGCTCGGCCTGATTCACTCCGGCTTTGAGCACCACCAGCCCCAGCGGAAGCTGGCCTTTGAGTGTGTCGGTCACGCCGATCACCGCGCATTCGGCCACCGCCGGATGGGCGGCGAGGACCTGCTCCATGGCGCCGGTCGAGAGGCGGTGGCCGGCCACATTGATGATGTCATCGATGCGCGACATGATCGAAATGTAGCCGTCGCCATCGCGGTAGCCGGCATCGCCAGTCAGATAGTAACCGGGGTAACGGCTGAGGTAGTTGTCCTGGTAGCCGTCATCGTTGTCCCACAGGGTCAGCAGGGTGCCAGGCGGTAGCGGCAGGCGCAGGGCCAGGTTGCCGATCTGATCGGTGCCCAGTGTCTGGCCGTCGTCATCCAAGACCTGCATGTCGTAGCCGGGAACCGGCACCGCAGCCGAGCCCGGCTTGACCGGCATGGCCTGAAGACCCAGACAGTTGGACACGGCGGGCCAGCCCAGTTCGGTTTGCCACCAGTGATCGATGACCGGCACGTCGAGTTGTTTCTGGGCCCACTCGATGGTGTCCGGATCAGATCGCTCGCCGGCCAGGTAAAGGGTTTTCAGACAGCTGAGGTCGTAGCCGGACAGCAACTCGCCGCCGGGATCCTCTTTCTTGATGGCGCGAAATGCGGTCGGTGCGGTGAACAGCGTGCTGATGCGGTATTCATCGATCATGCGCCAGAACGCACCCGCATCCGGTGTGCCCACAGGCTTGCCTTCGTACAGTACGGTGGTGCAGCCCATCAGCAGTGGCGCGTAGACGATGTAGGAGTGGCCGACCACCCAGCCCACGTCAGAGGCTGCCCAGTAGACCTCGCCGGGGGCAGCGCGGTACACCGCGCGCATCGAGTAGTGCATGGCCACCGCATGGCCGCCGTTGTCGCGCACCACGCCCTTGGGCTTGCCGGTGGTGCCGGAGGTGTACAGCACATACAGCGGGTCGGTGGCGGCCAGACTGGCACAGGCCGCCGGTTCGGCGCGCGTTACGGTCTCGCTCCAGTCCACGTCACGCCCCGCAATCAGATCGGCATGGCATTGCTCGCGTTGCAGGATCAGGCAGTGCTCGACCTCGTGGCTGGACAGTTCCAGGGCCTGATCGAGCAGCGGTTTGTAGGCAATCAGGCGCCCCGGTTCAAGGCCGCAGGATGCCGACATCACCAATTTGGGCTGCGCGGCGTCGATGCGTTTGGCCAGCTCGGGCGCGGCGAAACCGCCGAACACCACCGAGTGGATGGCGCCGATGCGGGCACAGGCCAGCATGGCCATGGCGGCTTCCGGCACCATCGGCATGTAAATCACCACGCGGTCGCCTTTTTCTACACCCAGCTGTTTAAGGGCGCCGGCCACGCGTGCCACCTCGTCACGCAATGCGCGATAGCTGTAGCGGCGTTTGCTGCCACTGAGCGGCGAGTCGTAGATCAGTGCGTCCTGATCGCCGCGACCCGCTTCGACGTGGCGATCGAGCGCGTTGTGGCAGGTGTTGATACGCCCGCCGGCAAACCAGCGGTGAAACGGCGCGCGGCGGTCATCGAGGACGGCATCCCAGGGCTGCTCCCAGTCCAGGTGCTGGGCTTGCTCGGCCCAGAACGCCGTGGGGTTTTCGAAGGCGCGCTGATATTCCTTGGCGTAGCTCATGTGCTCTCCTGAGCGCTCGTTGCGGTGTGTTCGCGAATGAATTCGATGATGTCGTTGCGCGCTTGCAGCGCCTCCGGCAGCAGGCGGATGAACAAGGGGAAGGCATGTGGCAGCAGCGGCCACACATCAACCCGCGTGCTCACCCCGGCTTCGCGCGCATGGGCGGCCACGATCAAGCTGTCGTCCAGCAGGATTTCGGTTTCGCCGACCAGGAAGAACAGTGGCGGCAGACCGCGCATGTCGGCATAGATGGGGGATAGTTCGGGATCGGTGGCGTCGTGATCGCCGGCATACAGCTGCAGCATCTTGGCCATGGCATTGACCGGTAGTAGCGGGTCTTTGCGCCGATTGATCACCCGTGACAGCGGCACATGCACACGTGCCATCTCGGTCACCGGCGAGATCGGAATGGCACAGGCCGGCATGGGCCAGCTGTTGGCGCGGATGCGCTGCAGCAGGCCGAGCGTCAGGTTGCCACCGGCTGACTCGCCGGCAATGACGATGTTTTCCGGTTTGAAACCGGCATCCAGCAGTCCGCGGTAGGCGCGCTCGCAGTCGGTCAAGGCTGCAGGGAAACGGTGCATCGGAGCCAGCCGGTAATCCGGCATGAAGGCCACGGCGTCGAGTTTGCGGCACATGCGCGCAAGCAGCTCGAGATGAACCTCGGGCACTGCGGGTATCAGAAACGCACCGCCATGCAGGTAGAGAATGGCGATTTTGTCGGTGGCGCTGAAGTCGCCGACGATGGGCCCGGGTACGCCATTGATGTAGCGGTCGTAGTTGATCGGCAGATCATGCAGGCGAATGCGCCAGCGTGCAGCCAGGCGGACCTGATTCTTGATCAGCGCGAATACCGAGACGCTGGAGAACAGACGCAGCATCGGTTTGAGGCCCCAGCGCAGCAGTCGGATGACGTTGCGGCTGCGGCGGCTGATGGTGACGGGTTTGACGGTGTATTGCATGAATGCAGTCTGTCCTGCGCTGCGCCTGCGGGCTTCGTCCTTATAGGCGAGAAGTGCGCTCGCTCGGCAGCAAGTTCAGCAGCGCGCGGGCCAGGGCGTCTGGGTCATGGGCACGACCGTTGGGCGTGGCCAGTGGCGTGCTCACGCAACCCTCCGCCGCGGCAAAATGAGGGCGCTGGCTGGGATCGATGAGCAGCGTGTCGAGCACATCGGCCGCGTCAGGCTGATTGTGACGCAGGCGCGTGAGCAACGACTCGAGCGCTTGCGCCGGCGGGCAATCGAAAAGTTCCGGATCGTGGCCTAGATTGGGCACGTAGACCTTGCGTGCTCGGCTTTGTGCAATGGCTGTACACACACCCTGCGGCAGCAGTTGGGCCATCAGGCTGCTGTGAAAGCTGCCCGGGCCGTAGACGATCAGCGCGGCGCCGCGAATCGCGCTGGCCAGGCTTTCGCTGATCGTACAGTGTCCCGCTTGCTTGTGATCGAGCCCCTGATTGAGCCAGGTGTCGACGATGCGGCTTGAGACCGGCGCGTGTTCCTTGCCGGTCAGCTGATGCTGACCGATGAGGATGCGACCATCGGCCAGGCGGGCGCCCAGATGCAGGTTGGTATCGACCACGGCATGAGCCTGGCCACGGGCCTGCAGGGCCTGGGCGAGCCGGTCACTGGCACCCGGCAGGGTCTCGCCACCACGCACCATGGCCGCGGCAAGCATCAGATTGCCGAAGCTTGCCCCGGCCCGCTCGAATGATCCCGGCAGCGTCGCGATCAGGCTTGCAAGCTGAGCGCACAGCCAGCTCCAGTTGTCGTCGTCGCCAAGCGTGCTGGCTTCGTCCAGCCAGGCGCTCAACACAGCGTCTGCCGCTATGTCTTCGGCCAGCACCTCCGGCAGGCGTCTGGCCAGCAGTGCCGCACGTGCCGCCGCGCAGGGCCGGGTTTCGTCGGCCAGTGCAAGCAGGCGGCTACGCAGATCGCCAACAGCCGCAATGGGCCAGTGTTTGCGAAGTTCTGCACTGCTGCCGCCGGAATCAAAAGGTGGCAGCAAATGCAATGTCCCAGTCGTATACTGCTTGAGCCGGCGCGCGGTGGGATTCATCGCTGTGCCGCCGCTGAACAGCACGATGCGGGCATCCTCCAAGTTATCGCTCGTTTTTGACATGTCCGTCGAGGACATTCCTTGCCGCCAGATCGGCAAATATTGTGCACGAATTAGGAGATTACCTATGGCTGCGCGCTTGTATTTGTTGCGCCACGGAGAGGCGGCTTCACCTGAAGGCCGGGATTGGAAGGCGGATCATCAACGACCGCTCACAGCGCGCGGGCAATCGGATATTCGCCGGTTGGCGGGGCGCGCGACGGAGCAAGGATTTGCCGTGCAGGTGGCCCTGGTGTCGTCGGCGATGCGGACTCAGCAGACAGCAGCGCTTTTCGGGCTTAAGTCGCATCGAACTGTGGATGCGCTGTACAACGCCGACGCAGGTGACATCCTGCAACTTCTGCGTGCTCTGCCACAGGATTGCGAAAGCGCCATGGTGGTGGCCCACAACCCCGGAATTTCCTGGCTCGCGGCATCACTTTTACGGCCTTTGAATACACCGGGATTTGCGCCGGGGACTCTGCTGGAAATGACGTTCGATGCGGGCTGGTCGGATCTTGCGCCGCAGAAAGCCCGTTTGGTCCGCCGTCTGGATCCACCGGACTACCGCTAGAGTCTGGGTGGTACTGCGGTGTGCGCGTTGCTGCCGCAAGCGCACGATCCCCACCGCGACGAGTGCGGCGTTAGAATTGTCGGCCATTCACAGGTTCTTCCTAAGTCATGTCCAATTCGCTGCGTGATCAGTTGATCAAGGCCGGTCTGGTGACTAAGAAGCAGGCGCATGAAACGCGCAAGCGCAAGCCACGGGGTAAGCAAGCACATCAGGCCAAGCGCCAGGAGAAAACTCAGCGCGATGCCGAGCTGAGCGCGCTGGATGCGCACAAACGCGAGCGTGACCGCGAACTCAATGCGCAGCGAGAAGTGCAGCGAAAAGCGCGCGAGCAGGCCGACTGGGTGCGCCAGATGCTGGGCTCACATGCTGTCGCCAAAGGAAAGCCCGGGGATGATGATCCGGCCTTCCACTTCACTCTGGCTGGCGCCGTTCAGCACTTGTATGTGGGCGCATCACAACGTGCTCAGCTTGCCGAGGGCAAATTGGGTCTGGTGCAGTTCGATGGCAAGTACCATCTTTTGCCGGTTTCCATTGCGCGTCAGTTGCACGAGAAGATCCCGCAGCGCACCTGGGTGCCTGAGGACAACAAAGATGAGCCGAGCGGTCAGGATGACCCCTATGCCGACTTCCAGGTCCCGGACGATTTAATGTGGTAAGCGCCTGTGTCCATTGCAAGTTCTTCCCTCGCAGGCGTAGTCTTTAGCGTTCAGGGGATAAACCGATAACAACAGTATCCGGTTGAACGGGGTAGGGATCATGGCAAGTCATACCGTGGCAGGCCTGCAGGGTCGGGAGGACCTCAGCGCGCTGGCTGATCGTGCGCGTGGACAGTTGCGTCAGATTTTGCGTGACGAACTGCGCCCGTTGCTGGCCGGCTACATCGATAAGACGGCTGATCTTCTGCTCAAGCCGGCCAGTGCAGGGCATAACCCTGCTGAGGCCCGTAAGAACGTAGATCTGGCACGCACGCTGAAACAAAATGCTGGCGTGTGGTGTGACACCTTGTTGAGCCAGGTCGAGAGTCGCCTGTTCATGGCTGAGGATACGGCCGGTCGGCGCAAGCAGTCTGAAGAGAACGGCGGCGCCAATGCCAATCTCATCGCTGTCGCCAAAGCATTGCTGATCGCCGAAACCCGCTATTTCAAGAAGATTGCCGAGATCGACGCCCGCTTCAATCGTGTGCGTCTGATCATGTCCCTTGCCATCGACAACAAAGCGGTAGCGCCGACCGGGTTGCATCAAGCGCTTGAGCAGTCGGCGGATCAACTGGATTGGCCCAAGCCCAATCGCAAGGTGCTCTATAGCAGTTTTGAGACGCATGTGATCGGCAATCTTGATCGCTTGTATGAACGCATGCTCGAGCTGTTCCGCAAAGTTGGCTCTGAGGCCGCTCAGCTGGTTGTTGAATCGACCTTTGATCTGTCACAGATCGAAGAATCAGAGGATGCCGGTTCGGCCAAAGCGGTGGCCAAAAACTGGATGCAACCGCCTGGCGAAATCTCGGATGTGGATGGCAAGACCACTGCGATGTTGACACGGCTTGCGCTGCAGAGTGATGGCGAGGGCTACACCGATGGTTTGCTTGCGGCGGATCTGCTGGCCTTGATGGACAAGCGCCCGCTGCCGGGGATTTCTTACGAGAGCGGCTTGATCTCGGTGCAGCGCACCAGCCTGGCGGGGCACTTCCTCAATGAGGTCAAAGCCGACCCCTTGTTGTCGCGGGATATGGATGCGCATCACGAACCGCTGCGTATGCCGCTGGTCAAGTCCGCGATTGCCGACAACTCGGTGTTTACCGATGCGTCGCATCCGTTGGCCAACTTGATTGACGAACACATGACCAAGGCGGCGCGGCATCGTCTGGTTAACGCAGCCGAAGCGCAGGAAATGCAGGAATCCCTGGCCCGGGTGCTGGAAATGTTCGACCTGTCGCCAGACTTTGTGCGTGAATCCATGGCCAAGGCCGAGCCGCTCAAAGATGAGCAGATCGAGCGCTTTTACGCCCTGCAACGCAAGCAGGCGGCCCAGCGTCGGGAGTTTGTCATCAGCGAGGCGCGTCGCGTGGTAGCTGATGAAATGGAACGCAGCACCTTTGCGCGCGATGTGCCAGCGCCAGCCAAGCGTTTTCTCGAAAAGGCCTGGAGCGCGCTACTGACCCAGCGCTTACTTAAATATGGTGCCAGCAATCCAGTTTGGCAGGATGGCATCGACAAGACGGATCAGCTGATTGATCTGCTTGAAGCGCGTGATCCGGTGGCCAAACCCTCGCAGGAATGGGTCGACCTGATCCGCACCATGATTGATGACCTGGTCAAGGGAGGGTTGCCAGCGGAGCAGCGCGGCAACATCCTGAAGATGCTGGAAGCGGCGCGTAAAACGCCCTGAGCAGGGCGCCCCGTATTTATTCGCCAGCGCAGCGTGAGCCGGGCATCGGCTCAGCCCAGATCGGATCTTTGATGTCATAAACCCTTGGCGCCATGTAGTCCACCGGGTCGGTCAGGTAATCAACCAGTGGCGGGTTTTCAAGGCTGTCCATCTCGCGCTGCCATTCCGATTTGTAGGCGGCGGCGCCGCCGCCAACCACCGGTGCCCAAGCGTCGTGATGGTTGGGCAGAAACACCCGTGGGTGGGCGTGTTCTACGTACAGTCGGGGATCGCGCAGGCCAGAGATGGGTTGGTCGAAACCGACGATGGCGCCCAGCTGAACATCGACACAGCCGGGGAAGCTGTCCAGTGCGGCCTGCACCGCAGCGCCATCGGGGTCGGAGGCCACAATCGGACCGGTGGAGTCGTGCCACAGCAAGGTGAAATCACCAAGCTTGAAGTGGTATGCCCAGGTGCCACCTTGTTCCAGCGTCAAAGTGCTCAGAAAACGCAGCCACTCTTCCGGGCTGCTGTTCAGATAGCCCAGGTAAGGCAACAGATTGGGCACATGGATGAACGGGGTGTCGCCCAATTCATAGGTCTGTGGCGAGGCAGCGCTGTGAATGTGCTGGAGTATTGAAACAGCAGCCATGTCGTTCCACAGCTCAACCGTTTGCGTGGTGCCTGGCGCGGGCAGGGTGGCGGTGCCAGTGATAAGACAATCAAAGGCGTTCTGCAGGTCGTCTTGGGCTGCATCAGCTTGCACCGAGGTGCAGATTTCCTCCGAACCGACCACCACAGCGCCACTGCGTCCGGCGATATAGCCGGCGTCAGCGGCATGGTCAAAATGTCCATGCCCGATGAAGATAGCTTCCGGCTGGATGGCGGCGATTTCTTCGCGTCCCACCGGGACATAGTCGGCCTGCAGGCCGATGGGCTCCCAGGCATCCATCAACCACAGATGGCCCCCGCCGCTGATTACGAAGCTGGACACGCCGAACCACCACAGTTTGACCTTGCCGTCCTCGATCGCATTGGGGCCGAGGATGGTGTCGCGGGCCAGCTGGGTTTCGGGGCTGACCGCGCGGCGCGGAATCGGCTGCCAGTCTTGCAGCGGAACGCGTTGCCCGCTTGGTGTGTAGCGCGCAGCGGCGCCATCACGCGGCGTCAGTTGCTGGTTGTTGCGGCCGCCATCACAGGCGCTTAAGGCGAGTGTGGCGCAGGCGAGCGCGGCGGCGAACCGCAGGGGCAAGGTCATGCAAGGTCTCCTGATGCGGTGCCATCAATCCTGCAGGGTCTGTGCCCGGCTTGCGTTGTGGCGCCTTGTTCTGTTTGGGATGCGAGCATAACGCATCACGCTGACGCAGGCTTACATGCGGAAAACGCCGTAACTGGGGTCGCGGATCGGGGCGTTGAGTGCGGCCGAAATCGACATGCCCAGCGCGTTGCGGGTATCGACCGGATCAAGGATGCCGTCATCCCAGATTTCCGAGGTCGACCAGTAAGCTGAGGACTTGCGTTTGAACTCGGCCAGCACCGGCTGACGAATCTCCTCGATCTGCTCGGGTGTCAGGGTTTCGCCGGCGCGCGCCAGCTGGCGCACCTTGACCTCGGCCAGGGTGTTGGCCGCCTGCTCGGCGCCCATCACCGAAATCTGGTGCTGCGGCCAGGCGTACAACATGCGTGAGTCAAACGCCCGCCCGGACATGCCGTAGTTGCCGGCACCGAAAGAGCCATGGCACATGACGGTGAACTTGGGCACTTCGCAGCCGGTTACCGCCATGATCATCTTGGCGCCATCCTTGGTGATGCCGGCACGTTCGTATTCGCGTCCCACCATGTAACCGGTGATGTTCTGCAGGAAAATGATCGGCACCTTGTTCTGATTGCACAGCTCAATGAAGTGCGCGCCCTTGAGCGCCGAGTCATTGAACAGAACGCCGTTGTTGCCGATGATGCCGACCTTGTAGCCCCACAGATGGGCGTAACCACACACCAAGGTGGTGCCGTATTTGGGCTGGTACTCATGAAAGCGTGAGCCGTCGACGATGCGTGCGATGACTTCGCGGATATCGAACTGCTGTTTGATGTCACGCGGGATGATGCCGTACAGCTCGTTGGGGTCGTAGTAGGGCGCTTCCGGTTCCTGCCATTCGATGCGGGTTTTGTCCGGGGTTTTGAACTGAGCCACGATGTCGCGTGCGATGGCGATGGCCTCGTCTTCGCTGGAGGCCGGATAGTCGGCGGTGCCGGACACCGAGGTGTGCATGTCGCAGCCGCCCAGTTCATCGACACTGACTTCCTCGCCGGTGGCTGCCTTGACCAGCGGCGGGCCGGCCAGAAAGATGGCTCCGGTGCCGCGCACGATGACGTTGTAATCCGAAAGCCCCGGCACATAGGCCCCGCCGGCGGTGCAATGGCCAAGCACCACCGAGACCTGCTGCACACCCATTTTCGACAGCGTGCATTGATTGCGGAAGATGCGTCCGGCGTAGTACTTGTCGGCAAACAACTCGGCCTGTTCGGGCAGAAAGCCGCCTGCGGAGTCGCACAGATGAACAACCGGCAAACGGTTTTCGATGGCGATGTCCAGCGCGCGCACGGTTTTCTTGATCGTGATCGGATACCAGGCCCCGCCTTTGACGCTGGGGTCGCCGGCGTTGATCACCACTTCGCGCCCGGACACGATACCGATGCCGGTCACGCAACCGGCCCCGGGAACGCTGCCGTCATACATCTCGTTGGCTGCCAGCGAGGACAGTTCCATGAACGGCGTGCCCGGATCGAGCAGGCGCTCGATGCGCTCGCGTACGGTCAGTTTGTTCTGCTTGCGCAGGCGATCGATGTCGCGCTGGGGGCGGTCGTGGCGAGCGGCGCGCTGTTTTTCGCGGAACTCGGCGGCCAGCCGGCGATTGTGTTCGGCGTTGGCCTTGAACTCGGCTGAATTGGTGTTGATGGCGCTGTTGATGCGTTTCATGCCGAGGCCTCCGCGTCGCTGTCCTGAGGTTCCAGCGCCAGCAGCACTGCGTCCTTGTCGAAGGTCTGGCCGGCGTCCACCAGGACTTCGGCGATGATGCCGTCGCGCGGTGCGACGATGGTGGTTTCCATCTTCATAGATTCCATGACCAGCAGAGTCTGGCCTTTCTTGACGCTGTCGCCGCTGGCGACGGCAAGCGAGATGAGGCTGCCGGGCATGGTTGCGCGGATCGCATCCGCGGCGCCGGCTTCGTTGAGTTGAGCCAGACGCTCCAGCGCATGCTCGAAACGCAGGGTGTAGGTCTGGCCATCCAGATGGATATGCACATCGTCGCCGTCCACGGCCACCGACAGGTGATCAAGCACCTGTGCGCCAGCCGCGCGGTTGCCCAGAATCCAGCCGCCATCTTCACTGGGCTGCAGGGTGAAGGGCCATTGCTCGCCGTCGCGGTGCAGGCGGTAGCCATCGGCGCTGCGTGACAGGCCGACATCGTATTCGCTGTCCTGGAATTTGAATCCGTGTCTCATCAGTTTCTCCACTCGCCCATGGCGGCGTGCATGGTGGGCACGGCATCGGCAACATCACGCATCGGGCGGGTCATGGCCGCGGCAACGGCGAGCAATTTGTTCAGGCTCAACGTGTCCAGTTCAGGCTCCTGGGCCAGTTCCGGATGAGCGTCAAGAAAACCGGTGTGCACATCGCCGCGCACGAAGGCCGGGTGATTGAGCACCTGACGCAGGAAGCTGGTGTTGGTTTTGCAGCCGAGCAGCACCAGTTCGCGCAAGGCCTTGTCGGCCCGGGCGCGGGCCTCCTCGCGGTCGGCTCCGGTCACGATCAGCTTCGCCAGCATGGGGTCGAAAGCGGCGGTGACCGCCTGGCCCTGGGCGATGCCACTGTCCATGCGCACGCCTTCGCCCTGTGCGGGCGTCCACTGCAGCACAGGGCCGGTGGTCGGCGTGAAACCGGCTGCAGCGTCCTCGGCGTAGATGCGAAATTCGATGCTGTGGCCCTGGCTGGTGATGTCGTCCTGGCTGAAGGGCAGAGGCTCGCCTGCGGCGATGCACAGCTGCTGCAGGGCCAGATCCACACCGGTTATCTGTTCGGTGACCGGGTGCTCGACCTGCAGGCGGGTGTTGGTTTCCAGGAAATAGAACTCGCCACCCTCGCCGTAGATGAACTCCACCGTGCCGGCGTTGACGTAACCGGCCGAGCGGGCGATGCCGGCCGCGGTTTCGCAGATCTTGCTGCGAATTTCAGGCGTCAGCGCCGGGGAGGGTGTTTCCTCGATGATCTTCTGGAAGCGACGCTGAACCGAACATTCACGCTCGAACAGATGGACCACATTGCCGTGGCTGTCGCCCAGAATCTGCACTTCGATGTGACGCGGGTTTTCGATGTAGCGCTCGACGTAGAGGCGCCCGTCGCCAAAGTAGCGCTGGCCTTCGCTGCGGGCACGCTCGATTTCGCCCTCCAGATCAGCCGGATCGCGGACCACGCGCATGCCTTTGCCGCCGCCGCCGGCGGCCGGTTTGATCAGGATCGGAAACGGCACCTCGCGGGCCCGTTCTACAAACGTGGCCGGGTCGTCATCCTCGATGGCTGAGGGCGCCACCGGAAAGCCGGCTTTTTCGACAAAGGCGCGGGCGCGCACCTTGTCGCCCATCAGCTCGATCTGCTCCGGCGTCGGGCCGACGAAAATCAGCCCGGCTTCGGCCACGGCACGCGCAAACGGGGCATTTTCCGACAGAAAGCCATAGCCCGGATGGATCGCGCCGGCGCCGGATTCGCAGGCGGCCTGGATGATCTGGGCGCCATCCAGATAAGCCGCCACCGGCGTTTCGCCGCTGATCTCCACCGCCACATCAGCCGCGGCAACAGCCGGGCTTAAACGGTCGGCGGCGTGGTAGACCACGACGCCGCGCAGTCCGGCAGCGTGGATGCTGCGCAGTATGCGCACCGCGATTTCACCGCGGTTGGCCACCAGTACGGTGTCAAAGGGCCAGTCTTGTGTGTTCATGACGATTGCATCTTTGCGTGTGATTGAGGTGCCCGTGGGTTGTCGGGCAGCAGATGTTCGAGGCGCGCCACCAGCTCTGACAGGCGTCGGGTTTCGCGGCTCAGTGCATCGCCGGGCAGGGCGATGCCGTGGCAGAAAATGTCGCTGATCTGTTCCGCCGCCTGATCGATATCAAGCTCACCCTGGCCGGTGAGATAGCGCCAGCAGTAGTGCTCGATGCCGCCGTAGACAAGATCGCGGAACAGCGTGGGGGCGACGCCGTCACGAAACTCGCCCTGGGCCACGCCTTCCTCCAGCACATCGACCAAAAAGCGGGTGTAGCGGCGGTTGAGCTTGCGCAGTTCGGCATTGGCATCGCCGATATCGTCGCGGGCCTCGCGAAACATCAGGCGGCACAACTCGGGCGCATCGTGAATGGTGCGCAGATGTCGCCAGATCAGCAGGCGTAGGCGTGTGCGCGCACCGCTGACGCCGGCCAGGGCATCGGCATAGTCGCCGAACATGGTCTGATACCAGTCGCTCAGCACCTGCATCAGCAGGTCGTGCTTGCTGTCGAAATAGCGATAGACCGTGCCTTCCACCACGCCCACGCGGGCGGCGATTTCGGACACCGCAGCCTGGTCGTAGCCGTGTGCGCAAAAGGCTTCGCGCGCCGCGTCCAGTATGGCGCGACGACGTTGCTCTCGGTCCGGGCGGGGCTGGCTCATGCGCTTATGCGGGATCCAGACTGAGCAGGCCTTCGTTGACCCAGCGCTGCGGCACCTTGAGCGGGAAATCCATCAGGATCTGAGCCAGCATTTTGCCTTGCGGATCGTGGCGCAGGGAGGCGATGCCGCCGCCACCAAGGACCTCGTGCAGCAGGAAGTTGAAGCCGTCCAGACCAGGCCATTCGAAGCGTTCGACCGGGCCCTCGCTGAAATGGGCGAAATAGGTTTTCACCGCATCTGCCGTGAGCTGGCCGCGCAGCACCGGAATGAATTCCGGGCGTCGCGCCATGACCCCGATGTTGGCAGCGTTGCCTTTGTCGCCGCTGCGGCCGTAGGCCAGCTTGATCAGCGGGACCTCGATCTCGCCATCGCTGAGGCTGTCCTTGGCGGCTGAGCTTGGTGGCGCTGCGGCAACCGTGCCGCCGAGCGCGGGGGCACGGTAGTCGATGGTCTTGTCGCCGACCTCAACGCCCACGCTGAGCAGGGTTTTGGGCACCAGGCAGGAAAACAGGCGCACCAGCGGGGTGGGGGCGGGGCGGCCACCGGCAAAACCGGTGATGCTCTGGGCCATGGCCGTGGCAGGCGGAATGCATTCGCGGCCGAACAGCTCCAGCGCGGCTTTGTCCTGATGTTGCACGGCCAGTTTCAGCACCACTTCGCGGGTGCCGCGGGCGCGTGCCTGGGCGCCCCAGTTGGTCTCGGTGCCCAGCACTTCGATGCTGCTGCGATCAAAATCACTGAGGCCGCGTTCGCCGAACAGTCGGCGGCAACGTTTGAGTATGGCTTCGGCGACCTTTTCCGCGCGCGTGGCGGCGTCGCGGCCGCCGATCATCATCATGGCCGTGGCGCGAAAGCCGTCCTGATAGGTCACCGAGGCTTTGTACTGATCACTGGGTGCGCGGCCGCGTGCGCCGCTGACGCGGACCTGCTGCTCGCCCACGCTTTCGAGCTGGATGTCACGAAAATCGCAGGTTACGTCCGGCAGCAGATAGCTGCCCGGATCGCCGATTTCATAGACGATCTGCTCGGCGGTGGTGTGTGGCACGATGCGCCCGCCGGTGCCGGCGGGTTTGCTCAGCACGAAGCTGCCATCGGCCACGCAACTGGCGATCGGGAAACCCATGTTGTCCCAGTCATCCGCGACCAGCTGCCAGTCCGTGGTGATGCCACCGGTGGCCTGGGCACCACATTCCAGCACGTGTCCGCACAGGCTGCCGGCAGCAAGCTTGTCGTAGTCATCGGCTTGCCAGCCGAACTCGTGAATCAGCGGGCCGAGCACCACGGCGCTGTCGACGCAGCGACCGGTGATCACGATGTCGGCGCCGGCATCCAGTGCCGCGGCCACGGGGAAGGCGCCGAGGTAGGCGTTGGCGCTCCAGGGTTTGACCGGGAAGCTGGCCCCGTTGAACATTTCTTTGGTGTCGCGCAGCGCATCCAGATGGGGGCTGAGGTCATCGCCGGTGACGATGCCCACGGTGAGGTCGATGCCGGCCTCGGCCAGCTGCGCTTCGATCGCGGCTTTGCAGGCCTGCGGATTAACCCCGCCGGCATTGGTCACCACTTTGATGCCCTGCTTTTTGAGGTGCGGGGCGAGCTTGCCGACAACCATGGGGAAGTCGGTGGCGTAGCCCAGTTCGGGCTTCTTGCTGCGCGCCTTGGCCAGCAGTGACATGGTGATCTCGGCCAGATAATCGAGAACCAGATAGTCGATTTCGCCTGATGCCACCAGCTGTCTGGGGCCCTCGGCGGAGTCACCCCAGAAACCGGCGCCGCAGCCGATGCGTATGGTTTTTTCGCTCATGTTTGTTTCTCTGTCGACGGTGGTGCTGAGAGACAGGTCCAAAGTGCAGCCCCGCTTGGCGCGGGTTTTGGATAAATCAGTTGCCCGTCCACTGCGGTGCGCGCTTCTCCTGAAACGCCGCCAGACCTTCGGCTGCATCTTCGGTGGAGGACATGATCGGGACCATGGCCTGGGCGTATTCCAGGGCGCTGCGCAGGTCCATGTCGCGGGTCGCCGAGTAGGCTTGTTTGCCCAGGCGAATGGCTGTCGGGGAGCGCGGCACGATGTGCTCCAGCAGCCAGTCGAGCTTTTCATCCAGCTGAGCGCGCGGTACCACGTAATTGAACAACCCCCATTCCAGGCCTTCGGCGGCGCTGAAAACCTCACCGGTGATGCACATTTCCTGCAGCTTGCGCGGCGGCAGCACGCGAATCATGTAGGGCAGAATCATCATCGGGGTCAGCCCGATCTTGGATTCCGACGTGCCGATCTTGATGTCATCGGCAGCAATTGCCATGTCGCAGGCGCAGACCAGACCGAAGCCGCCGGCCATGGCTGCGCCATTCACCCGCGCGATCACCGGCAGCGGGCAGTCCTGCAACTGTTTGAACAGCTGCACGATGTAATGGCGAGGGCGTGAGAAGTCGACGTCGAAGGCAAAGCCCTTAACCCCTTTGGTCAGGTCGGCGCCGGCACAGAAAGCCTTGTCGCCCACGCCGGTCAGGACGATGGCGCGTGCTTCGGAATCCACGGCATCGGCGATGCCCTGGGAGATCAGGCCGATAACCTCGGCGTTCATGGCGTTGCGGCGTGCTTCGCGGTTGATGGTGATCCACTGGACCGCACCGCGGCGCTCGATCAGGACGTCTTCGGACATGGTTTCCTCTATTCGTGAGTCAGGCTCATTTCTATCAAAGTATCAAAAAAATTGGATCAATGGGATATTTGTTTTGATTCGTGTCAGAATGATTGGATGAAACGTGAGCCAGACTCATTTTTGCATTCTGAGGCCTGCCGACATGCTTGACGGTGCGGCGCTCAGCGCCTGGTGCCGGGCAGGTTCTGCACCACAGGCGTTCTCGCCGTGGGGGGATCACGCGGCGCTTGTGCTGGATCTGGCGAGCACCCAGGGGCTGGCCGATGCGGCGCATATCACCCGCTGGATGAAAACCCTGGTGTGTCCGGTGATCGGTGTGCGCGATAGCGCGCGCAGCCACTGCGCACAAACTGAGGAGGCGCTGATCAGTGCGGCCTGTGATGTGGTGGTGGACGAGCCGGAAGCGGCTGATCGTCTGCTCCGCCAGATCGAGCGCAATCCGGTGGCTGCCACCAGTTTCGTTGATTTGCTGCGGGTGACCGAGCACATGCCCATCGAGCCCGCGCTGAATGTGGAGTCGGCGGTTTATGCGACCTTGCAGGGGGGCGCCGAATACGCGGCCTGGCTGGCGGGCTTGCCCGAGCAGAAGCCGGTTGAGGCTGAGGCCGGGCCTGCGGTGCAGGCCGAGCGCGATGGCGACATGCTGCGTCTGATGCTTAACCGGCCGGGCAATCGCAACGCCATGTCGATGGCAATGCGTGATGCCCTGATCGAAGTGCTGCGTTTGGTCGAGGCGGACAGCAGCATTGCGCGTGTTTCATTGCAGGCGCGCGGCAGCTGTTTCAGCACCGGTGGTGATCTGAGCGAATTCGGCCGCGTGCCGGACAGTGCCAGCGGTCATCTGATTCGCTTGCTGGCTGTGCCGGGGCGCTTTCTGGCCCATGTGGCTGATCGGGTCGAGGTGCATGTGCACGGCGGCTGCATCGGATCGGGGATTGAGTTTCCGGCTTTTGCCGGGCATCTGAGTGCCGATCCCAAGGCCTGGTTCCAGTTGCCTGAAGTGGGCATGGGGCTGATTCCCGGCGCTGGCGGTTGTGTCAGCATCGCGCGTCGCATCGGGCGGCAAAGGCTGGCCTGGTGGGGGCTGTCGGGCAAAAAAATTCGCGCCGAACGGGCGCTGGAGTGGGGGCTGGTGGATGAAATCCGCAGCGCGCCGACTTCGCAACTTTGAATTAAGAGACAACTGAGTACGAGTTATGAGTGGACAAAGCGTCATGCAGGCCTTCACCGGCCTGTCCAACGACGAAGCTGAAATTCTTCATCAGGCCAACCGCTTTGCGGAGAAAGAGCTGTATCCGCTGGCCCAGCGTATGGACGACGAGGAGTGGTGGCCGGACGAGGCGTTCCCCAAGATTGGTGAGAACGGCTTCATGGGCGTGACCGCGCCGCCCGAATTCGGCGGCGCGGGTATGGACATCATGACCAGCGGCCTGGTGCTGCAAGCCATGTCGCGCTGGAACTACGCGCTGGCGCTGTCCTGGGTGGCGCATGAAAACCTGTGTCTGCACAACATCCTGCGTAACGCCAACGACGCGCAGAAGCAGAAATATGTGCCGGGTCTGGTCAATGGCACCAAGATCGGTGCGCTGGGCCTGACCGAGCCCGGGGCAGGCTCGGATGCGCTGGGTTCCATGCGCACCACGGCGCGCCGCGAAGGCAACGAATACATCCTCAACGGGCGCAAGATTTTCATTACCAATGGTCCGGTGGCCGATGTGCTGCTGGTCTACGCCAAGACCGATCCGGAGAAACGTTCACAGGGCATCTCGGCCTTCCTGATTGAGAAAGACTTCCCCGGCTTCAAGGTGGCGCAGAAGCTCATCAAAATGGGCTTCCGTGGCAGTCAGACCGCCGAACTGGTGTTCGACAACTGTCGTGTGCCGGCGGAGAACCTGGTGGGCGAGGAGAACCGGGGCGTCAAGGTGGTCATGAGTGGCCTGGATCTGGAGCGGGCGATGATTTCGCCGATCTGTCTGGGGATTGCCGAGCGTGCGCTGCAGCTTTCGGTGGAATATGCGACCCAGCGCGAGCAGTTTGGCAAGCCCATCGCCAGTTTCCAGATGATTCGGTCCAAGATCGCCGACATGTATGTGTGGGTGGAATCGATGCGCCTGTTCACCTACCAGACGCTGCGCGCCGCGAACGTGATTGGTGAGGAAGACGGCGGGCGTGGCGATATCCACAAGATCACCGCAGCGGGGGTGATGTACGTGGCGGAGACCCTCAACAAGGTGCTCAACGAGGCGGTGCAGATTCATGGTGGTTACGGCTACATCTGGGAATCAGAAATCAACCGTCTGTACCGCTCGATCAAGCTGCTGGAAATCGGTGCGGGCACCACGGAAGTGCGCAAGATGATCATTTCCGACGATTTGCTCGGGCGCGCATAGTCGACGCTGCGGCTGCGCGCTTTGCGACCGGCTCTGCCGACCAGCCGCTGCGCGGTTCCCGGAAAAATCCCCCGCTTTTGTCGGGTCGGTTTGACACGACATCGTGTCGTGGCAAACCTCCATCGCCCGTCCGTGGGCGATGGCCCCGAGACGCAGTGGATTTGTCCGGCTGGTCTCCCAATCGTGCCGATCACAAAGTGCGCAGCCACAGTTGATCGGCCATGCTTCAGGAAAAAACATGACAGACACCAATTTTCTCGCCGAGTACTGGTCCACCCCGACGGTGTACCGATCCGATCTGTTTGCCGGCAAGGTGGCGCTGGTGTCCGGAGGCGGCAGCGGCATCGGCGCGGCCACCGCTCTGCTGTTCGCGCGCCTGGGCGCCCAGGTTGTGGTGTGCGGGCGGACTCAGGAGAAGCTTGATGCGGTGGCGCAGTTTGCCGAGCAGCACGGCGCGCAGATCCTGCCTGTGGCTTGCAACGTGCGTGAGCCGGAGCAGGTGGATGCACTCTATGCGCGCATCGGCGAAACCTTCGGTCGGCTGGATTTTCTGGTCAACAATGCCGGTGGGCAGTTTCCTCAGGATGCAATCGATTTCGCCGACAAAGGCTGGAATGCGGTCATCAACAACAACCTCAATGGCACCTGGTTCATGATGCAGCGGGCGGCCCGTTTCTGGCGTGAGCACGAAACGCCGGGTGCCATCGTGAATGTGGTGGTGGTGACCAATCGCGGCATGCCGGGCGTGGCGCACACAGTGGCGGCGCGTTCCGGGGTGATCGGGGCGACACGCACCGTGGCGGTGGAGTGGGCGCCGATGAATGTGCGGGTCAACTGTGTGGCGCCAGGGCTGACGGCGACCCGTGGTCTGGAGGTTTATCCGGAAGAGGCCGTGCGCGAGTTTCCCAACGCCAACGCGATGCGCCGGCCGGGTACCGCGATGGAGATTGCCGAGGCCTGCATTTACCTTGCCGGCCCGTCGGGCAGCTTTGTCACCGGTGAGGTGCTCACCGTGGATGGTGGCGGTCACCTGTGGGGTGAGCTGTGGACCAACGGGCGGCCGGACTACTACCGGCAAGCCTGAGCGCGCTCAATTCAGAAAGCCTTCGTTCTGATTGCTGTCGGTGCTTTCTTCGGTGCCCTGACGCACGATGATCTCGACCCGGCGATTGCGCGCGCGATGGCCGGCGGTGTCATTGGCGACGATCGGGCGGGTGTCGGCGTAGCCTGCGACAACCAGTCGGCTTGGGTCGATATGCCGTTTGCTCAGGATTTGCTCGGCGACTGAGGCTGCGCGCGCTGCCGACAGGCCCCAATTGGATTTGAACATGCCACTGGCGACCGGGCGGTCGTCAGTGTGTCCGGCAACAATCAGCATCCTGTCGCTGCTGATCAGGCCGACGATGCGGCTGATCAGCGGAATTGCTCTGTCGACCAGATCGGCGCGGCCGGATGCGAAAGACACATGCTCGGGGAAACGGATGACGATGTCGTGCTCTTTTTTCTCCAGGGCTACGGCGCCGGCTTCGATGTCTTCGTTCAAGGCATCCTGAAGTTCCTTGAGCAGCTCCTCGGCTTCCCGGTCGTGGCGATCCTGACCTTGCTGTGCACCCTGCAGGGGCTGTGAAATGATGCGCCCGGATTTGGGGTCAAACTGCAGCGGCGTAAAGCCGGTGCGCGACATAACCCCGGCCTCCATGCCGGGCACCGAATCTTCGCTGTTGCTCTTGATGTATTGCACCCCGCCGAAGGCTTCAGCCATTGAGCCGGCCATCTGTTTGAACTTCTCTTCTTCGACTTTGGAGTAGGCGAACAAGAGCACAAAGAAGGTCATCATCAAGGCCATTAAATCGGCGAATGTGGCCATCCATGGCGGCAGTCCGCCTGGCAGTTTCTTGGCTTGTGGGGCGCTCATGCCGGTTCGGCGGCGATGCTGTCTTCGGTGTTGCCGTTATCAGCCTTCTGGGCGTTCTGCGGCAGGCCTACCAGCAAAGTTTCCTCCAGCACACGCGGCGACACCCCGGCATTGATGCCAAGCACGCTGTCGAGTATCAGTTGCCTGCTGTTACGGTCCTGCTGGGCTCGGGTGTCGAGTTTGTCGGCCAGGGGCAGGAACAACAGATTGGCGAGCAGGGCGCCGTACAGCGTGGTCAGCAGTGCAACGGCCATGGCCGGGCCGATCTTGGTCGGATCGGACAACTCCAGCAGCATCTGAACCAGGCCCACGAGGGTGCCGATCATGCCGAATGCGGGCGCGGCATCGCCGAGCGCGCGAAAGATCTTCTCGCCCATTTCGTTGCGGGCTATCGAGGCGTTGATCTCTTTAGTCATCATTTCACGGATGAACTCGGCGTCACGCCCGTCACTGCAGTACTGCACGCCTTTGGCCATCAAAGGGTTGGCCACGCTGACATTTTCCAGTGCGATCAGGCCCTTCTTGCGGGCCACGTCAGCCAGCTCCTTGGCGGTCTCGATCAGCGCCATCGGGTCGTCCATCTGCTCGCGGAATGCCCGTCCGAATCCGGTTTTCATGGCGGTGAAGCACTCGCGAATCGGAAAGCGCATCAAGGTCGCGCTGAATGAGCCGCCGATGACAATCAGGATGCTGGGTATGTTGATGAAGGGCGCCAGGCCAGAGCCGCCAATCAGGATCGCGACGACAACGACAATGGTTCCAACGATGAGTCCGACGAGCGTGGCGAGATCCATGATGTATTCGTGATTTGAGGGCTGGCGATAGGGGTATCGGCCAGCCTGCTCGCGACTTGAGGGGTGCATCGTTTGAGTCTTGGAAATTTGTGGCCGGCGGGTTAACGTCGGGGCATGACGCAAAATCCCCCTGTCGCGGCGCTCGACCATGCGCCGCAAACCGTGAAAGCCCTGACCTACCCTTGGGGCTGCGATGTGGCCCCACAGCCCGGTGGTGTACATCCGGTGGCCGAAGGTGTCTGGTGGTTGCACATGCCGCTGCCGTTTTCGCTGGCGCGTATCAATCTGTGGCTGCTGGAAGATGGTGACGGCTGGACCGTGGTTGATACCGGGATTGGCGATCAGGCCTCGCGTGAGGTCTGGGAGCAGGTTTTCCAGCGCGACTTGCAGGGGCGTCCGATCAAGCGTGTGATCGTTACGCACATGCATCCTGACCATGTCGGTTTGGCGGGCTGGTTGACCGAGCGCTTTGACTGCGAGTTGTGGATGTCGCGCACCGAGTTTCTGATGTGCCGCAATCTGGTTGCTGATACCGGCCGCGCAGCACCTGAGCCTGCGGTGAAGTTTTATCGCGAAGCGGGCTTTGATGAGGCCGCGCTGACAATCTACCGTGAGCGCTTCGGTGAATTTGGCCAAGCCATTGGAGAGCTGCCCGATCAGTTCCGTCGCTTAAGCGACGGGCAAACCATCGAAATCGGCGGGCGTTACTGGCAAATAGTGGTGGGTATGGGGCATTCACCTGAGCATGCGTGCCTGTATTGTCCGGCCTTGAAGATTCTGATTTCTGGCGATCAGGTGATTCCGCGCATCTCCTCCAATGTCAGTCTTTTTCCCACCGAGCCAGGCGGAGATCCATTGGGTGAATGGCTGGAATCGTGTCACCGTATCCGCAATCGCATACCCAACGATGTGCTGGTTCTGCCGGCGCATCAGGAGCCTTTTTACGGCCTGCATGCGCGCCTGACTCAGCTGTTGCGCTCGCATGAACGCGCGCTGGAGCGCCTGTTCGACCATCTGGCTGAGCCGCGCCGTGCCATGGATTGCTTTTCGGTGCTGTTCAAGCGCAGTATCCGCGGTGCTCATGTCATGCTTGCGGTGGGTGAGACGCTGGCCCATCTCAACTGTCTGATCAGCCGGCGCATGATTTCCCGTGAGCTCGACGCCAACGGCGTGGCGTGGTATCGCCAAATGCCGGGCGCTGAGCATGAGCCCGAACACGAGAACGAAAATTAAAGGTCGTCAGGCCGCAATCTTTGGAGCCAGTATGTCGCCGCAACTCAATACGCCTTACCAGTTTGATCCTCGTCCCAATTTGATATGCGCCGGGCAGCCGGATGCGGCGGGTTTCCAGGCTGCCGCGCAGGCTGGTGTGGTCGCGGTCATGAACTTGCGGCCCGATGAGGAAATGGACTGGGACGAAGCGGCGCTGATCAAGGAGTTGGGCCTGGATTATCTGCAAATCCCTGTGTCCAGTCCGGCGGATCTGAGTCAGGACAATGCCCGTCAGCTCAATGCTTGGCTTGAGCAGTACGCGGGCAAGCCGGTGCTGGTGCATTGTGCCAGCAGCAATCGGGTGGGGGCTTTGCTGGCGCTTGGCGCGTTCTTGCAGGGCGCGAGCGGTGAGCAGGCTTTGCAGCTCGGGCGGGACGCAGGTTTGACCCGTATGGAACCGATGGTTGCATCGTTGATGCAGCAGTGGGCGGCATAAAGGAGACCAGTATGATCGAGGTAGGGCAGGCGATTCCGGATGTCAGCGTGCATGTCATGGGAGACAAAGGGCCTGAAGCCATCAGCAGCGCGACCTTGTTTGCCGGGCAAAAAGTGGTGCTTTTCGCTGTGCCCGGTGCATTCACGCCGGGCTGTTCGTTGACTCATTTGCCGGGATATGTGGTCAAGGCGGATGTCATCAAGGCGCGTGGTGTTGATCGCATCATCTGCATGGCTGTCAATGACGCTTTTGTGATGGACGCCTGGGGAAAATCGCAAAACGCCCAGGAGATCACCATGGTCGGTGACGGCAATGCTGAGTTGACCCGGGCCTTGGGTTTAACCCTGGATGCTCAGGCTTATGGCATGGGTACGCGCAGCCAGCGCTTCGCTTTGATTGCCGAGGATGGCGTGGTCACGCATCTCGCGGTTGAGCCGGCCGGTGGGATTACGGTGTCGTCGGCTGAGTCCGTTCTTGATCAGCTGTAAGTGCGCGCATACCTTTTTTTCACCTGATGGCCAGCATTCTGACCTCCCGGTTGCCGCGTGCGCCAAGTGGTGGCGTACGACGTGGCGACTGGTATGTCATTTGCTTAACGTCGCGAATGTATGACGTAGGTTGAATCATGGCCGCAATTCTCAGTTTCTGGGCGAATGCACGGCCGAAATCGGATTTCGAGAAGCGCCTGGCGCCGCATATCGAACCCCTGTTTCGTTTGGCATGCCGCCTGACCAATGATCCTCTGGACGCTGAAGAGCTGGTCCAGGAGGTCTTGGTTAAGCTGTATCCGCGTCGCGAGGAATTGGCCAAGATTGAACAGATTCGTCCATGGGCCAGTCGTGTCCTGTATCGCATGTTCATCGACAAATGGCGCCGCCGTAAGCTTGAACCTCTGAAGGAATCAGAGTTGCCGGAAGAGCAGCAACTCGATCAGGAAGACACGCAGCTCAGTGCCGAGGACTATCTGCAACTGCGGACAGATCTTGGCGCGGTGCAGATGGCGCTCGACAAGCTGAGCGAAGCTCATCGCACGCTGATCCTGATGCACGATGTTGAAGGCTACACGCTGGTCGAACTTGAAGAGGTTCTGGAAGTCCCACTGGGTACCCTGAAATCCAGGGTGCACCGGGCGCGCGCCCGTTTGAAAAAACTTTTGCTTGATGATCAGTCCGTCGCGGAACCTTTCGACGAGCCTGAACGTGTGAGCGTGAAATAACTCGATACAGGATCAATCATGCGTTGCCAAGATGTCCGCAATTTATTGCCGGAGCTGGTGCGGGGGGATTTGAACCCCGCGGCTGAGGCGATGTTGCAGGGCCATATTGAAGACTGTCGCGTCTGCACCGGCGCATTGGCGCGTGAGCAGCAGCTGCAAACGTCGCTCAAGGCTATCCCGGTGCCGCCGATGCGGTCAGACTTCGCAGCGCGTGCGTTGCGTGAGGCCAGTGTTGCGGACCGGCCGGCATTGCGGCGGGTGTTAGATCACCCCCTGGCATTGGCGGCGTCGATCGTGATGGTGTGCAGCGTTGCGTTCATGCTTGGGCGGGGTTTGACGCCGGCCTCAAAGCTGGATGTTGTCAGCTTGCCGCTGGGCCAGACGCAGATGGTGGCGCTTAAGATAGATGCGCCGCAAGCCTTTGATCATGTTGAGTTTGAAGTTGCACTGCCATCCAATGTGGTGCTGGAAGGACAGCCGGAGTTGCGCGAGTTTGCCTGGAGCGGACAACTGCGCGCCGGTGTCAATGTGTTGAGTTTGCCATTGGTGGGTGTTGATGCGGCGGGAGGACAACTGATCGCGACCGTCACCTATGGCAATACAAGAAAATCCTTGCGTATACCGCTGAGTGTTGCGGTTGGCAAAGGGTAGGAGGGAGTTCATGAAACATCGGATCTTGCAGGTTGCGCTGATCGCGTTGTCCCCCATGGTTGCCTGGGCTGACGAGTTTGATATCACGATGGATGTGGTCGGTGCCGATGAGTCATTCGACGAAGTCATCGTCAACCGGATATCGCTGCCGTTCGCTGAACGCGAGGGCTCGCACGTTGATCCGCAAGCCACGCAGAACGAGAGCCCGGACAGCTTGCTCGACAGCTTGAGTGATTCGCTGGGTGGTTCGTTGGGGAATGAAGAGCCGGGTACCGGCTCTTTGGGCGAGTTGGACAGCATGATTGATGCCGACAGCCTGAGACCGTCTGTGGATAGTGCGATTGGCGACCTGATTGGCAATCCCCGCTGACTGAAATTGCTCTGCCGCATCGGCGTCTCTGCCGAATCAGGCCTGAGTGACGTTACACTGGGGCTATGCCCCGGTTCCTTGCTGGCCGAAACCAGCTTATTTATCCGTTTTCGAAACTGAGTTGCGCCGCGCTGGTGGCCGCTCTGCTCAGCGCGTGTTGGGTATGGCCGGCACACGCCGCCGCGGCCGATGCTGCAGCCGATTTGCGGGCTGGCATTCAGGCTTTTCGCGCACAAAATCTGGAACAAGCTCGATTGTTGTTTCAGCGGGCGGCCTCTGCGGGCCTGCAAAGTCCGCGTCTGTATTACAACCTTGGCGTCGTGCATTATCGTCTGGATGATCCGGCCGCTGCCGTGATCTACTTCGAGCGCGCAGCCGAATTCCCCGCAACGCGTCAAATTGCACAGTACAACCTCGGGCGTTGCGCTCAGGCCTTGGGTGACGCGCTCAAAGCGGCTGCATGGTATGAGCGGGCCGGGCGGGGCGGGGATCCGCGGATTGCGGATCTGGCGCGGCGTGCCGCATCTGCATTGCAGACTCAGCCGGCTCAGGCGTGGACCTTGGAAGCCCGTCTTGGCGGTGGTTTTGACTCGGCTGTGGTCGGCTTGGTCGATCAGGTCACCAGTCAGCCGACTGATGAGGCCGATCTGCTGCACGAAGTGCAGGTTGTGGCTGATTATCACGACGCGACCCGTGACTGGGGGGAGTGGTCGGCCCGCATGCAGGCCTATCACCTGGGGTATGACAGCGTGCACCAGGCCAATGTGCAGTCGTTGGGCGGGCGTTTGCGTTGGCAGCGTGACTGGTCAGCGCGTCATCGCAGCACGCTGTCCGCAGGCACGGCCCACGAGTGGCTGGATGGGCAGGCCTATCAGCTGCGTCAATCGCTGGCGTTGGCCTGGAGTCACGCTGTGGGCGTGTCGCGTTTACATCACCAGCTTGAAGTGGAGTGGTTGAACTCTCAATACGCCGGTTCCAACGCGATCGAAGGCCTGCGAGCGGATTTGTCATCGTCGTGGCTGAGGCGGCTTGGTTCCGGCGTTGGCCTGCTGCGTGTGTCGGGCCAGTACAACCAGCGTCGCCGCGATGAAAACTCGCCCTGGCGATTTGCCGCGGAGATGCTCTGGCGTAGCCCGCAAATGGGTCCGTGGTACTGGGCGCCCGGTCTGCAATGGCGTGATTCACGCTTTCCCGACGGCGTGCTTCCGCGTGAGCGGCGCGTCCGTGTGATGCTGCGCGGCGGCAGTCCGATCAGTCCGAGCTGGGAGTCGCGGGTGGATGTGCAGTACGAGCACAACCGCAGTGCCGACAGCAATCGGGAATATGAGCACTTGCGCCTGCTGATCAGTCTGGTCTGGTCGAAAGGGTAAACACTATTACCTATAATGCGCTGCTATATTGCAGTGCTTGGTCTTTCGAAGGCCTATATTGGTAATAAAGATTACACAGGAGTGCAGCGTGAAACGAGCGCCGATGGAATCGGACCTGGAACTGTTTCGGGATTCCGCCCGCCAGTTCTTTCAGAAGGAAATTCGTCCCCACAGCGAGCGCTGGCGTGAGGCCGGCATGGTTGACCGGGAGGCCTTTCTCAAGGCTGGCGAGATGGGTTATCTGTGCATGTGGGCGGATGAGCAATACGGCGGCCTCGGGCTCAAGGATTTTCGCTACGAACAAATTCTGATCGAGGAAAACGGTCTGTATGGCGATCCGGGGTTTTTCATGACCTTGCACAGTCGCCTGGTCGGGCCATATTTCGAGCATTTCGGCAGCGAGGAACAGAAGCAGCGTTTTCTGCCTGACTTCATCAGTGGCAAGAAAATTCTCGGCATTGCCATGACGGAACCGGATGCCGGCTCTGACCTGGCCGGCATGAAGTCACGTGCCGAGGACAAGGGCGACCACTGGGTGCTGAACGGTTCCAAAACCTACATTTCCAACGGCATCAACGGGGATGTGTTCATCGTTGCGGCCAAGACCAAGCCGGATCAGCCGCATGCGGTGAGCCTGTTCATCGTCGAGCGCGGGATGGAAGGTTTTGAGCGCGGGCGCAATCTCAAGAAGATGGGGATGAAATCGCAGGACACCGCCGAGCTGTTTTTCCGTGATTGCAAGGTGCCCAAGGAAAACCTGCTGGGTCAGCCGCATGCCGGTTTCTATCATCTGATGCAGGGGCTGGCTGAAGAACGCCTGATCGCGGCGGTGGGCAACCTGATCGGCTGTCGCGCGGCTTTCGATGTCACGCGTGAGTTCGTGCGCGAACGCAAGGCCTTCGGCAAGCCGCTGTCAAAGTTCCAGAACACCCGCTTCAAGCTGGCAGAAATCGATGCCGAAATGGACATGATGCAGGTCTATGTCGACCGCATGGTGGAGGTGCACAACCAGGGCAAACTCAGCCCGGTGGACGCCTCGCGTGCCAAATTGCTGTCCAGCGAGTTGAATGGCCGCATGGTGGATCTTGGGGTGCAGCTGCACGGCGGGGCCGGTTACATGGATGAGTACCCGATCTGCCGCATGTACCAGGACGAGCGCATTCACCGCATCCTGGCCGGATCCTCGGAGATCATGAAGGAAATCATCGCCCGCGAAATTCTCGATTGAGCAGCGCTGGGCACAAAAAAGCCGCGGCCTGTCCGCGGCTTTTTCGTTGTTCGCTGTTTCAGCTTTCCAGCGCGTCCAGGTAGCGCTCTGCGTCCAGCGCGGCCATGCAGCCGGTGCCGGCTGAGGTGATGGCCTGGCGGTAGACGTGGTCCATCACGTCGCCGGCGGCGAATACGCCGGGCTTGGAGGTCGCGGTGGCGTCGCCTTCGAGGCCGCTTTTGACCTTGATATAGCCGCCAAGCATGTCCAGCTGATCCTGGAAGATCGCGGTGTTCGGTTTGTGGCCGATGGCGATGAACACGCCATGCACGTCCAGATCGGTGGTTTCACCGCTGCGATTGTCGCGGATGCGCGCACCGGTCACGCCCATGTTGTCGCCCAGAACCTCGTCGAGTTCGTGGAACACGCGCAGAGTGATTTTGCCTTCCTCGACCCGCTGCATGAGCTTGTCGACCAGGATCTTCTCGGCGCGGAACTGATCGCGGCGGTGAACCAGATCCACGTGCGATGCGATGTTGGCCAGATACAGGGCTTCCTCGACCGCGGTGTTGCCGCCGCCAATGACCGCGACCGGTTTGTTGCGATAGAAGAAGCCATCGCAGGTGGCGCAGGCCGAAACACCCTTGCCCTTGAAGGCTTCTTCCGATTCCAGGCCCAGGTACTGCGCAGATGCACCGGTGGCGATGATCAGCGCATCGCAGGTGTATTCGCCACTGTCGCCGATCAAACGATACGGTTTCTGGTTCAGGTCGGTGGTGTTGATATGGTCGAAAATGATTTTCGTATCAAAGCGTTCTGCATGCTTTTGCATGCGAATCATGAGGTCGGGACCCTGCACGCCATCGGCATCACCCGGCCAGTTGTCCACGTCCGTGGTGGTGGTCAGCTGGCCGCCTTGCTCGAGGCCGGTGATCAGCACCGGATTGAGGTTGGCGCGGGCGGCATACACCGCAGCGGAGTAGCCGGCCGGTCCGGAGCCGAGAATGATCAGACGGTGGTGTTGGGTTTCGCTCATGACATTCGTATCGTTGGAGAAGGGCGCGGGCTGCGCGTCACCCATATGGGGACGCCGCCCGGGGATTAAAGGTCGGCTGCGTTGTCGGCCAGGTACTCGGCCACACCCTGGGCGGTCGGCTTCATGCCGGCCTGGCCCTTGTTCCAGCCTGCGGGGCAGACCTCACCGTGCACTTCGGTGAACTGTAGCGCATCGAGCAGGCGCAGCATCTCGTCGACTTCGCGTCCCAGTGGCAGGTTGTTGACCACCTGATGCTGCACCACGCCGTCCTTGTCTATCAGGAACGAGGCGCGCAGAGCCACGCCGGCCTCCGGGTGGGCAATGCCGTAGGCGGTCACGATGTCATGGTTGATGTCGGCAACCAAGGGGAATTTCACCGGTCCAATACCGCCCTTGTCGACCGGTGTGTTGCGCCAGGCATAGTGAGAAAACTGCGAGTCAATCGACACGCCGATGACCTGAGCGCCGCGTTCCTCAAACGCCGCCACGCGGTGATCGTGGGCGATGATTTCCGACGGGCAGACAAAGGTGAAGTCCAGCGGGTAGAAGAACAGGACCACATATTTGCCCTTGTAATCGGACAGTTTGAAGTCTTCGACGATGCTGCCATCGCCAAGCACGGCGGCGGCGGTGAAATCCGGAGCGGAACGTCCGACGAGTACACTCATGAAAGACTCCTGTATTTTGAGCAAGAGGGTGGCGGCGCGTCGCGCCTTGCACAGTCGCGTGAAAACGCGCGTGGGCATTGACGCGGCGAGCGCCGTACACTGATCGATCAACACCAGCAATTCAAGCCATGTCCGAACGCAAATCCTTGTTTCGTCGCTTTTTCGGGGCCCTGGGCGCCATCTTCGACTTTTTCCGGCGCGCCGTGTTCATCGTCTTTCTGCTGATCAGCGCGGCGATGATTTATTTCGTCTACAGCGGCGGGCCGCCGGTCAAGGTCGACGACGGGATTGCCCTGGTTGTGGTCCCGTTCGGGCAGATCGTCGATCAGGATGACACCGACCCGCGGACCCAGCTGGCCGATGATTTCCTCGGCGAAGATCCGTCGTACACGGTGCTGGGTGACCTGCTCGACGCCATCGACAGCGCCGCCCAGGATGAGCGCATCAAGCTGCTGTTCCTCAAACTGGATACCGGTTTTTACGCCGGGCAGGCGCAGTTGGAGGAGCTGGCTGCTGCAGTCACGCGTTTTCGCAAGACCAGCGGCAAGCCGGTTTACGCCTATGCACCGGACATGGGTCAACAATCCTATTTCCTCGCTGCGGCGGCCGATGAGGTGTTCATCGATCCGCTGGGTATGGTGTTTCTGCAGGGTTACGAGAACTACCCGCTGTATTTCAAGGAAGCGCTGGACAAGCTGGGTGTAACCGTCAACGTTTTCCGTGTCGGCGAATTCAAGTCGGCGGTGGAGCCGTTTACGCGTGAGTCCATGTCGCCACAGGCGCGTGAGAACGCCCAGGGCTGGCTGGATGATCTGTGGCTGGGCTGGCGTGAGCAGGTGGCCGGGGCGCGCGGGCTTAGCGTTGAGGATTTGCAGCGCTACAGCGACGAGTTTGCTGCGCGTCTGGCCGAGCATCAGGGCGACACCGCGGCGCTGGCCAAGGCTGCGGGGCTGGTCGACCATGTGCTGGGCTTGCACGAGATTCGGGCCATGGCCGGTGAGCTGGTCGGCATGGATGAAGAGCACGGCAGCTTCCGGCAGATTCCACACACCCGTTATCTGCGCGCCATCGATCGAGAGCGGCGGCATGTGGCAACGCAGACAAAACCGGAGCAGCCATTGCCTGAGGATGCCGGTGATATCTCCCTGATCGTGGTTCAGGGACAGATCGTGCCGGGCGAGAGCAGCATGGGCTTTGCCGGTGGCGAGACCTTGCGTCGGCTGATCGATCAGGCACGCGATGACGAGTATTCCAAGGCTCTGGTGCTGCGCGTGGACTCACCCGGCGGCAGCGTGTTCGCGTCCGAGCAAATGCGTCGCGCCATCGTGCGTTACCAGGCCAGCGGGCGCCCGGTGGTGGTGTCGATGGCCAGCGTGGCGGCTTCGGGCGGCTACTGGATCTCGATGAACGCGGACCGCATTCTGGCGCACGCGACGACCATCACCGGTTCCATCGGGGTGTTCGGACTGGTGCCGACTTTTGAGAACAGTCTCGACAAGCTTGGCATCGCCACCGATGGGGTGGGCACGACCAACTGGTCCGGCGGTCTGAGCCCGGTGCGGCCGCTTTCGCCGGCGGCCCGTCAGGGCCTGCAGATGGTGGTGGAGAAGGATTACCGCAATTTCATCAGCCGCGTGGCCGAGGCGCGTGAGTTGCCGCTGGAGACGGTCGACAGCATTGCCCAGGGGCAGGTCTGGAGCGGTCAGGATGCGCTGGATCTGGGGCTGATCGATGCGCTGGGAGATTTTGATGTGGCGGTGGAGCAGGCGGCTGCACTGGCCGGGCTCAAGGACTTCGAGGTGGTGCCGGTCACGCCGCCGCTGGATATCCGCTTCCAGTTCCTGCAGAAGTTCTCGCAGCTGCGCAGCTGGATGCCGGATCCGCTGTCCCAGTGGCTGGGCGGCTGGATGCGGACGGTCAACGGCGTGATGCAGCGCTGGTCTGATCCGCGCGGTGTGTATGCCGATTGCCTGTGTGTGCCCTAGCTCATGCCGCAATTCGAGCGGCTCGGCCTGAGTCTGCACTACCGTGATCTGAGACCGGATGAGCCCAACGGGGAAAGCGTGGTGCTGCTGCACGGCCTGGGCAACAGCGGGCTGGACTGGGAGTTCCAGTGGCCGGCGCTGCTGGCCGCCGGCTACCGCGTGATCTGCCCCGACCTGCCCGGCTTTGGCGCTTCACGCCCCGGAGGGGATGGCCGTGCGGTGCCGGCCGAGAGGTTGGGGCCGGTCCCCATGGCGCATGATGTGGTGGCTTTGCTGGATACGCTGTCGATTGAGCGCTGCCACATGGTGGGGTATTCCATGGGCGGAGCCGTGGCCTATCAGTTTGCGATCGATCAGGCGCCGCGCGTGCTCACGCTGGGGATTATCAGCAGCGTGCCGTGCTTCGTGCCGCAGCGCCTGCAGGATCACTGGCAGTTCTGGCTGCGTCATGTGGTCAGTCGGGTGCTGGGTATGCAGCGTCTGGCTGGCAAGGTGGTGGAGGGGCTGTTTCCGGGGCATCCGGAGCTGATGGAAAAAATGCGTCCACGCTATGCCGAGAATGACCCCTGGGTCTACGCGCGCATGCTTGAAGCGCTGGCCAGCTGGGATGTGCGTCCGCGTCTGGGCGAGATTCAATGTCCGGTGCATATCCTGGCCGGTGAGTTCGATTATTTTCGTCTGCAGGATATCCAAGAGAGCATGCAGGGCTTGCCTCAGGCACGCCTTGATGTGATCGCCGGTGCGACTCATGGCCTGCCCATGCTGATGCCGGATGCGGTCAATCACGCCTTGCTGGCGTTGTTTTCCTGCGCCAGCAGCGACTGCAGCGTCAGCGCCTGATTGGTGAAAATGTGGCTGGCGCCTTGCTGTACGGCAAAGCGCAGGGCATTGCGTGATGCCGGAAAACCGAGCCCGACCCACTGGCCGCGTGCGATGTGGGGCTGTGCATGGCGGGCGCGCAGCAGGGCAAAGTGCCCGGCCAGGCCGGCGCAGTTGCGGTGCAGGGCGTAGTGGCTCATCTGCTCGACATTGCTGCGTGCAATGGCCACCAGCGAGCTGCTCGGAAAGCCCTGGCCGAGCCAGTCCAGGCTTGTGCAGTCCAGCGACATGAGGTGGTAGTCCTGGCCAGGCCTCAGTGCGGCCAGCGCTTCGCGCACGGCCTGCAGGCGCCGCTCTGACTGCGGGCGTGCCTCGGCCTTGAATTCCAGCATCAGGTGGATGCGTCCAGCATAGCGCTGGGCCAGTTCGGCAAGTGTCGGGGTGAACGGGAAGCGCTGGCGCAGTTCGGCGGCATCAAGGTCGCACAGACGTTGGTCGCAGCCGTAGATGCGGGCCAGATCCGGGTCGTGAAAGACCATGGGTACGCCATCACGGCTGAAGCGCACGTCACACTCTAGCCCCCAGACCTTACCGGGCAGGGCGTCGAAGGCGGCGAAGGTGTTTTCCGGCACCCGGGCCGAGCGTTCCCCGCGATGCGAGATGATGCGTACTGCGGCCAGTTGCTCCGGGCTGGGGCGCGCGCGCGGAATAGCGCGATACCAGGTGTCGACCAGCGCCAGCAGGTAAGGGTCTAGCCAAGGCATAGCCATACTGTCAAAGTGCCTGAATGAGTGCGCAAGAACCGGACCGCCAGATGCGGCGATCCACCCTGTTGAAACACACTGGCAAACCGTCATCGCCGGGCGCCAAGCCGGTCAATCCGCCGCTGGTGCGGGCCTCGACCGTGCTGTTTGACAGCCTACAGGAATTGCATGAGGCCAGTGCCCGTCCATTCCAGGGGCTGTACTACGGACGCTTCGGAACGCCCACCCACGAGGCGCTGGCGCACGCCCTGAATGCGCTGTCCGGAGCGGCTGGCAGCGTGTTCTATCCTTCCGGCCTGGCCGCGATCGCCGGCACCTTGCTGAGTCTGGTCGAGGCCGGCGATGAAATTCTCGTGGCCGATTGCGTGTATGGGCCCACGCGCAATTTCTGCACCCAGGATCTGGCCAGGCTGGGGGTGCGCACGCGTTTCTTTTCGGCCACTGAAGGGGGCCAGATTGCGGCGCAGTTCAGCGCGGATACGCGGCTGGTGTTCTGCGAATCACCGGGCTCGCTGACCATGGAATTGCAGGATCTTCCGGCCATCTGTGCGGCTGCCAACGCGCGCGATATCCCGGTGCTGGTCGATAACACCTGGGCCACGCCGCTGCATGCGCCGGTGCTGGCCATGGGCGCTGCCGTGGACATTCAGGCCGGGACCAAATACCTCACCGGTCATGCCGACGTCATGCTGGGCGCGGCCTTGTGTCGTGACGATGTGCTCGAGCGGGTGCGTCGCCGCTCTCAATCGCTGGGCTATTGCGTAAGCGCCGACGATGCCTATCTGGCCCTGCGCGGTTTGCGCACGCTGGATGTGCGTTTGCGCACCCATGCGCACAATGCGCGTGTGCTCAAAGACTGGTTGCGTGATCAGCCCGAGGTGCGCCGCATCCTCGACCCGGCCGATCCTGCTCACCCGCAGCATGCGCTGTGGCAGCGCGATTTCAGCGGTGCCAACGGCTTGTTTTCGGTCGAATTCGAGCCGCTCAGCCCGGCCCGCCTGGCGGCTTTTGCCGACAGCCTGAGTCTGTTCGGCCTGGGCTATTCATGGGGCGGCTACGAAAGTCTGTGTCTGCCCTTTGATGTGCGCGGGCAGCGTGAGGGCACAGACTGGTCAGATTGTGGCACTTGCGTGCGTTTTCATGCTGGCCTGGAAGACCCTGAAGATCTGCTTGCTGACCTGGCGCATGCTCTGGCCGCGTTGCGTGCGGTCTAGGGCCTGTGAACACGAAATAGATCGTCGTATTGTCGCCCCAAAAAAGCGGCAGACAAGACAGGAGGAGAGAAGTTTGGTCAGTGCAAATGAACGACGACTAACGCCGTATGCCGCTTTTTGGAACACAACCCGAAGGGACGGGACTGTTTTCCGCAATCTTGCGTTGCTGATCGCTTGTGTAGAACAACTACACGGCACTCACAGCGCCTGATCTTGCGAAAAAACAGTCTCCGGCGCGGCGATCTATTTCGTGTTAGCAGGCCCTAGTCCATCACCCGCAGCGACAAATCAATGGCGTTGACGTTCTTGGTCAGCCCGCCGATGGAGATGCGGTCCACACCGGTGTCGGCAATTTCGCGCACGTTTTCCAGCGAGATACCACCGGAGGCTTCAAGCAGCGTGTTGCCGCGGTTGTAGCGTTTTTGCGTGGTGCCCATGTTGACCGCACGGGCCAGCAGGTGGGTGGCGAAGTTGTCGAGCAGCAGCACGTCGACAGCCTTGTTCAGCGCCTCCTCGGTCTGCTGCAGGTTTTCCGCCTCGACGATGATCGGCAGATTGTCCGGGTTGTGCTGACGTGCAGCGTCCACCGCGGCGCTGATCGAGCCGGCCACCGCGATGTGGTTTTCCTTGATCATGAACGCATCGTACAGCCCCATGCGATGGGGCTGGCCGCCACCGCAGGCCACTGCATACTTCTGCCCGGCACGCAGGCCAGGCAGGGTTTTGCGGGTGTCCAGGATGCGAGCCTTGGTGCCCTTGATGCGTTCCACATAGCGGCGTGTTGAAGTCGCGACCCCGGAGAACAGCTGGACGAAATTCAGCGCGGTGCGTTCGCCGCTGAGGATTTTGTCCGCGGGGCCGGTGATTTCACACAGCGGTTTATTGGGCGCCACGTAGCTGGCTTCTTCGACCAGCCAGTTGACCGTGATGCGTTCATCCAGCTGGCGGAAGGTTTCGCTCAGCCAGGCCTGGCCACACAACACCGCAGACTCACGCGAGATCAGCTGGGCCTTGATCATCTTGTCCGCCGGCATCAGGCGAGCACTGACATCCCCCGGGCCCAGGTCTTCGCGCAGCGCCAGCTGCACATTCAGGGCGACGGTTTTTTCCGGGACTTTGATCTTGACGCTCATGGCTTGCTTGGATCGTGCGTTGTTGCGGCGCACATTGTACGGTGGGACAGGCTACTTGTTGAGCAGGGTCAGCATCAGGGCTTTCTGCGCATGCAGGCGATTTTCCGCCTCCTGCCAGACAATGCTGTGGCGACCATCGATCACACTGGCGCTGACCTCTTCGCCGCGATGGGCCGGCAGGCAGTGCATGAACAGCGCATCGGCCTTGGCCGTGGCCATCAATGCATCATTGATCTGGTAACCCTTGAAAGCCTGCAAGCGGACGGCGTTGTCGGCTTCCTGGCCCATGCTGGTCCAGACGTCGGTGACGACCAGATCTGCGCCCTCGCAGGCGGATTTGGGATCATCGCTGATGCTCACCTGTTCAGCGGTGCGCTGGCTCAGCGCCGCATCCGGCTGGAAGCCATCGGGGCAGGCCACGGCCAGTTCGAAGCCGAACTGCTGGGCAGCAGCCATCCATGAGTGGCACACATTGTTGCCGTCGCCAACCCAGGCCACCTTGGCGCCCTGGATGCTGCCGCGGGCTTCCTCGAAGGTCATGACGTCGGCAAGCAGTTGGCAGGGGTGGTTGTAATCACTCAGGCCGTTGATCACCGGGATCTGTGCATTTTCGGCAAAGCACACCTGCTGGGCATGGTCATCGTTGCGGATCATGACCAGATCGACCATGCCGGAAAGCACCCGGGCGGTGTCGGCAATCGGTTCGCCCCGGCCCAGCTGGGTGTCGCGTGAGCTCAGAAACAGCGCGTGGCCGCCGAGTTGAACCATGCCGGCTTCAAACGACACGCGTGTGCGGGTTGAGCTTTTCTCGAAGATCATGGCCAGCGTGCGGCCTGCCAGCAGGGGCTCGGCCCGACCGGCCTTAAAGGCCTTTTTGTCTTCGATGGCACGCTGGATCAGCGCCGTCAGTTCGCTTGCGTTGAAATCGAACAGGCTGAGGAAGTCGCGTTTTTTCATGGCAAAAAAAAAAGTTCGCCCGGTGGCCCGAGCGAACCTGTAGAGCGCTGCAGCGCGGCCCTGATGGCCGCGCCGTGATTAGCCCAGATTCTGCGCTACAAAATCCCAGTTGGCCAGAGCCCAGAAGGATTCCAGGAACTTGGGACGCGCATTGCGATGATCGATGTAGTAGGCGTGCTCCCACACATCAACGGTCATCAGCGGGGTCTTGCCGTCGGTCATCGGGTTGCCGGCGTTGGAGGTGTTCACGATCTCCAGGCCACCGTCGGCATTCTTGACCAGCCAGGTCCAGCCGGAGCCGAAGTTGTTGATGGCGGAGTTGGTGAACTGCTCCTTGAACGCGTCCATTGAGCCAAAGGCGCTGGCGATGGCCGAGGTTACGGTTTCATTCGGCGTGCTGCCGCCCGGGGTCAGGCAGTTCCAGAAAAAGGTATGGTTCCAGATCTGCGCCACGTTGTTGAACAGGCCGCCTGAGCTGGACTTGATCAGTTCTTCCAGCGACTTGTTTTCGTCCGGGGTGCCGGCAACCAGGCCGTTGGCTTTGTCCACGTAGGTCTGGTGGTGCTTTCCGTAGTGGAAATCCAGCGTTTCCTTGGACATGTGCGGCTCCAAGGCGTCGCGTGCGTAAGGAAGTTCAGGAAGCGTGAAAGCCATGACGATATTTCCTTTTTGCTGATGCAGTCAGAAATTGAAGGGGATGGAACACGGCAGGGTAGCAAGAGTCAGAAGGATTTGTCAGTTTCTTCTCGCGTGGGCTGGTATTCCTAAAAACTTTCGTTATACTCCCGCGCCCTTTGGGGCTGGTTATGGCCCGATTGTCGCGTTTCCAGGAGGACTACCGATGGACGCAATGGACCGAATCCGCAAGGCGATTCAGGATAATCCCGTCATTATCTTCATGAAAGGTACGCCGGATTTTCCGCAATGCGGATTCTCAGCTCGCGCATCCCAAGCGTTGGGCCAATGTGGGGCGCCTTTCGCCTACGTGAATATCTACGAAGATCAGGATATCTACAAGGCGTTGCCGCAGTACGCCAACTGGCCGACGTTTCCGCAGCTGTACATCAATGGTGAGTTGATTGGCGGTTGCGACATCACCTTGGACCTGCACAACTCCGGCGAGCTCAAAGCCATGGTGCAGGAAGCCGCGGGCGCGGCAAGCGACGCCGCCGGCAACTGATTTTCGTGAACTGATCGCGCTGCGGCCATGATCCGTGCTACGGACTGTTTGCCCTGCGGCGCGCATCAATTGAGCCTTGAGCGCCCATTAATCATGGGCGTGCTCAATGTAACGCCTGATTCGTTTTCTGACGGTGGCGACTGGCTGCAGCCAGCTGCCGCTGTCGCGCATGCGCAACGCATGCGTGATGAAGGGGCCGACATCATCGATGTCGGCGGCGAATCGACCCGCCCAGGTGCGGCAACGGTCAGCCTCGAGCAGGAGCGACGTCGCGTCGTGCCGGTGATTGAGGCCTTGGCGGCTCAGCTTGATATCCCGATTTCCATCGACACCAGCAAGCCGCAGTTAATGGCCGACGCCGTCGCCGCTGGCGCCGGCATGGTCAACGATGTCAATGCCTTGCGTGCCGAGGGGGCGGTCGAACTGATGGCCGCGCATCCCGAGGTCAGCATTGTGCTGATGCACATGCAGGGTGCGCCGCGCAGCATGCAGCAGGCGCCTTGCTACGATGACGTGGTGTCCGAGGTGGCTGACTTTCTCGAGCAGCGCCGCCAGATCTGCACGCAGGCGGGTATCGCTGCGCGGCGTCTGGTTGTCGATCCAGGTATCGGCTTCGGCAAGACGCTTGAGCACAACCTGACGCTGTTGCGTGCTACTGGCCAGTTGGTAGAGCGCTTTGGTCCTGTCTTGCTTGGGGTTTCACGCAAATCCATGTTCGCTCAGCTGCTGGGAGATCGACCGCCACGGCAGCGCGTTGAGGCGAGCGTTCAGACCGCCATGCTCGCGGCGCAGGCCGGTGCGGCCATTTTGCGCGTCCATGACGTCAAACAAACCCGCGAAGCATTAAGCTTGCTTCGCGCCATAAGTCACGCGGAGTTTTGAGGGGATATGCGCAAGTACTTTGGAACCGACGGTATACGCGGGCGTGTGGGCGAAGCGCCTATGACGCCGGACTTCGTCATGAAGCTGGGTATGGCGCTGGGGCAGACTTTGCGCCATCACGTATCCAATCCCCTGGTCGTGATCGGCAAAGACACCCGGCTTTCAGGCTATATGCTGGAGTCGGCACTGGAGGCGGGTTTGTCCGCAGCCGGTTGCAACGTGCTGCTGCTGGGGCCGATGCCGACGCCGGGGGTTGCGTATCTGGCACAAACTTTCCGGGCCCAGTCCGGCGTGGTGATCAGTGCGTCTCACAACCCCTTTCATGACAACGGCATCAAGCTTTTTGGCGGGGATGGCTACAAGCTGTCTGATGAGCTTGAGCTTGAGATTGAAGCCGCGCTGGATTCGACGCTGAACTGCGTGGAGCCGGCCGAGTTTGGTCGCGCCAAGCGCGTGGATGATGCCGCCGGGCGCTACATCGAATTTTGTAAATCGAGCTTCCGCGGCAGTTCGCTCAAAGCGCTGCGCGTGGTGTTGGATTGCGCCAACGGTGCGGCGTATCACGTTGCTCCCCACGTGCTGCGTGAGCTGGGGGCTGATGTGCAGGTTATCGGCGGTGCACCAGACGGGATCAATATCAACACGGCCTGCGGCTCGACCGCGCCGGCGCGCTTGCAGAAAGCTGTCATAGACGCCGCGGCAGATGTGGGGATTGCCCTTGATGGTGATGCGGATCGCTGCATCATGGTGGATGATCAGGGCGATATCGTTGACGGTGATGAACTGCTCTACGTGATTGCGCGTGCTCGCCATGCTCGTGATCGATTGCGCGGCCCGGTGGTGGGCACCTTGATGAGTAATTTGGGCGTGGAAAATGCGCTCAAAGCCCAAGGTATTGCGTTCGAGCGGGCCAAAGTCGGTGACCGTTACGTGCTGGAGCGGATGAAACAGCACGACAGCGTTCTGGGGGGCGAATCTTCGGGGCATATCATTTGCCTGGATCGCAGCACCACAGGAGATGGTTTGATTGCCGCGCTGCAGGTCTTGGCTGAAATGACCGGCAGCGGCATGTCGTTGCGTGATCTGCTTGATGGGGTGAGCAAATATCCGCAGCAGATGATCAATGTAAGGCTTGGCGCGGGGCGTGGGGCCGAGGCGGTGATGCAGTCCGATGCGGTGAAGCAGGCGGTTGATGCTTTCACAGCCGAGTTGGGTGAGGCCGGGCGTATACTTTTGCGCCCCTCCGGCACAGAACCCTTGATCCGGGTTATGGCAGAAGGGCGTGATGCTGGCCAAATTGAACGTGTGGTCACACAATTGGCCGCCATCGTAGAAGAGCAAACTGGGGAACAAGGGTGAGCAACAGAACCTATTTCGTTGCCGGCAACTGGAAAATGCACGGCAGCCTGAATCAGGCGGCGGAACTCGCCGGTCAGATCGCCAAAGCGGCGCCAGCTGGAGTCGATGTGGCGGTTTGTCCGCCGTATGTGTATCTGCCCAAGGTGCGCAAAGCCGTAGCAGGCAGCAGCGTTGCACTGGGCGCTCAAAATGTCAGCGCCTGGGCCGATAGCGGTGCCTATACGGGTGAGATCAGTGGCCGCATGCTGGGTGATTTCGAGTGCCGTTACGCTATCGTCGGGCACTCCGAGCGACGTGGCTTGATGGGCGAATCGGATGAAACAGTGGCCCAGAAAGTGGAACGCGCTCAGGATGCTGGGCTGATTCCGATTATCTGTGTCGGTGAGACCCTGGCGCAGCGTGAAGATGGCGAAACCGAGACTATCGTGCTGTCGCAGCTTGAGGTTGTGATCGAGCGTTGTGGCGTTGCCGCGCTGGCCAATGCGGTGGTTGCTTATGAGCCAGTTTGGGCGATTGGTACGGGGCGTACCGCGACGCCGGAGCAGGCCCAGCAGGTTCATGCAGTTTTGCGTGGCGCTGTTGCGCAAAAGGATGCTAAAATTGCTGATTCGCTGCGTATCCTCTACGGCGGCAGCGTAAAACCCGACAATGCTGCGGATTTGTTTGCGCAACCCGACATTGACGGAGGCCTGATTGGCGGGGCAGCGTTGGACGCTGCTGCGTTTCTGGCGATCTGTGAAGCGGCGCGCAACGCCGACTAAAATTTCTTTTTGTAGCGACTTATGTACACAGTTTTGGTAGTGGTTCAGGTGGTGCTGGCGATTGGCCTGGTTGGGCTGATCCTGATGCAGCACGGCAAAGGTGCGGATGCAGGTGCTGCCTTCGGCAGTGGCGCATCAGGCACGGTGTTTGGCGCCCGTGGTGCCGCAACGTTTCTGAGCCGTGGCACAGCCATGCTGGCCGCCCTGTTCTTTGTCACCAGCCTGGTTCTCGCAATTCTGGTGGCGCGTGGTTCAGCAGAGCGTCAGAGCTTGACGACCGGGCTGGGCGAGCCAGACACCAGCCAGCCGGCGGTTCCGGCTGAGGCACCGGCCCAGCCGAGTTCGCCGTTGCAGGTCGAGACCCAGCCGCTGCCGCCTTCCGAGGAATAAGCGCTCAATAAAATTGCCGACGTGGTGGAATTGGTAGACACGCTATCTTGAGGGGGTAGTGGCGAAAGCCGTATGAGTTCGAGTCTCATCGTCGGCACCATCATCAGCCCGGACTGCTTTGCAGTTCGGGCTTTTTTGTGCGCGCGGCTCGGGTAGACTCCGGCGCACAGGACCAGGAGCATGGAGGAGGGCTGCATGAGCTTTTATGACAAATACATCCTGCCGCATCTCATCGATATGGCATGCGGTTTGAAGCCCATCCATCGCCAGCGCGCCAAGCTGGTGCCCAAGGCACGCGGCAAAATTCTCGAAATCGGCATTGGCACGGGTCTCAACCTGCGCCATTACGATCTTGAAAAACTGGATGAGTTGTGGGGGCTGGACCCGGCCCTGGAAATGCATGGGCTGGCCCGGCGGCGGATGCGCAAAGCCGGCCTGGAGGTGAGTTTGCTACCGCTACCGGCTGAGGAGATTCCGGCCTGCGATGGTCAATTCGACACCATCGTCTGCACCTATACCTTGTGCACCATTCCAGACCCGGCGCAGGCGTTACGCGAGATGTACCGGGTGCTCGCCCCACATGGCGAGTTGCTGTTCTGCGAGCACGGGCGAGCACCGGATGCGCACATCCGTCGTTGGCAGAATCGTCTGAATCCGTGGTGGAAGCCGCTTACGGGTGGCTGCAATCTCAATCGAGACATCCCCGAACTTATTGCGCACGCAGGCTTTGTGGTGGATTCGCTGCAGAGCATGTATCTGCCCGGGCCCAAAGCCATGACCTTCAATACCTGGGGCCACGCACGCCGCGCGTAGTCAGCGCACGTTCAGGCGCTGCGCCGCCCCGGTAAGGTTTGTATGTTCCATGAGGCTTCGGCGTGGCGAATAACCACCTGGTCGCGGCCGCCTTCCTTGGCGGCATACAGCGCAGCATCGGTTTGCCGGAACAGCAGCTTTTCTTCCATGCGCTGGGCCGGCTGAATCAGCAGAGCGCCGATGCTCACTGTGAGTATGCCGCGCGGTGCGCCGGGGTTGCTCATGTGCAAATGATTGATTTGATCGCGCAGGTCGTTGAGCTCAGCTTCAAGTTGCACCGCGCTGTCGACCGGCATCACCGCAATCAGCTCGTCGCCGCCCCAGCGTGCGACGGCTTCCGGATCACCGTTGATGGTGCTGCCCAGCATATCGGCAATCAGGCGCAGGCATTTGTCGCCGGTGTCGTGGCCACGTGTGTCGTTGAGTTGCTTGAAATGGTCGATGTCGACCAGGATCAAGGCTTCCATCTCGCTGTCATGCAGGGCGGCCTGGCGCAGGTACTGACGCAGGTAGCGGTCGAATGCGGCACGACTGGCAAGCCCGGTCAGTTCATCAAAATTGGCCCCGATCGACATCATTTGCCGGCGCAGAAAGTTGTCGCGCTCGCGGTGCTCGGTGAGATAGACGCCGACGGCACCCATCATCGCGGCAAGCACCAGAAACAGGGCCTGAAAGCCCAGACGATCGCCGGGCAATTCAAACAGCAGGCTGATCCCAACGTAGGTCGAAACCATTGCCGCAATGACTGAAATACATGGGCGTAGCAACAGGCCGCTAAACAAGCAGCAGTGGAAAATGGCAAAAATCATGCCTTCGTAATGCTGAACGCCGCCGCTTTTTGCGACCTGGATGTCGATTGTGGTCAGAACCAGGGCGAAGGCGATGTAGAACGAGATGATCAAGCCGTCTCGCCAGCTTTCCGGGACGATGCTGATGACATGCATCATCAGCAACACGCTAAGAATGGCGCAGCCTCGGAAGATGGCGATGGGCGTCCAGATGGCGCCATCACCGAAGCTCACATTGATGATGATGAAAGCGGTGTAGAAGACCGCGGCCAGCAGCATCCCGGTGCGGGTAAAAGCCAGCCGACGGCGCTGGTGGTCATTGACGAACGCCACCTCCAGCGTGGGCGTGAAGCGCAGAGAGCGAAAGCCCTTATCAAGTTGTCTGCGGAACAAACCCAGCGTGGTGGGTGAGTTCATGGCGGTGCCCAGATTAGGACAGCTTCGCCAGCATCGACAGCGGAGCTGCCAGCATGACGCGCTTCATAGCCGTCCATGGCCAGGAGGGAACACAGGCTTCGGCGGTTTCCGACTCAATCGCTTTGACCAAGGCCTTGCAGCCGGTCTCAAGATCCACCCGGAACGGTGCATTCTTAAAGTCGCGATTGATGTCGGTCAGGATGTAGCCGGGGAACAGAGTGGTGACCTTGATCGGGGTGTCCAGCAGATCGATGCGGATGCCTTCGCTCAGATTCGCCAGGCCGGCTTTGGTGGCGGCGTAGGTTGCAATCGAGCCTTTCAGGCCGCGCCATGCGCTCATCGAAGAAAGCGTGACCAGATGGCCATGATTCTGCGCGCGGAAAATTTCCACCGCGGCTTCGCATTGGGCCAGCGCCGCGCAAAAATTGGTCTGTGCGGTGGCCAGATTGTGCTGGAAGCCACCGGTGCCAATGGGGGCGCCGTTGCCAATGCCGGCATTCACGATGATCCGGTCGAGTTCGCCAAATTCGTTTTGAAACGCGCGAAACACCTCAAACACCTGGGCGTGGTCATTCACGTCCAGTGCGCGCAGGCTGACCTTGATGTCGGGGTTGATGGCGAGCAGCTCGTCGCGTGCGCTTTCCAGCGCGTCCAGGCGCCGGGCACACAGTGCGAGATCGCGGCCCATGGCGGCAAAGCGCTTGGCCATGCCTAGCCCAAGACCGGCGCTGGCCCCGGTGATCAGTATGCGTTTGCGAGTCATGTTGTAATGGAATCAAAGGAATTGTTGGCATGCTAAACGGATTGGGCGTGCGAATAAAATCCAAACTGTTACAATCCCGCGCCCCGGACGCGCCGCTAGCGTGTGCGGGCTCTATGGTGGACCGTGCCGGTCCTCTCGCGGCAGATCTCTGTAAACCCCGCCAGGCCCGGAAGGGAGCAACGGTAGCAGCAGGTTTGGGCGCCGGGATGTGGCTGGCACGGGACACCTCCAAATTCTTGCGCGTAGCGCCGTCACCTTGCCCGTGTCTTGGCGCGGTAGACCGGCTAAGATAGCGCTATGAGCTATCTCGCCCTGGCCCGCAAATGGCGGCCGCGTAACTTCTCCGAACTGGTTGGACAGAGCCACGTCCGCACGGCATTGGAAAATGCCCTGGGGCAGGGTCACCTGCACCCGGCCTTGCTGTTTTCCGGCACGCGTGGGGTGGGCAAAACCACACTGGCGCGCATTATTTCGCGCAGCCTCAACTGCGAAACCGGTGTCACTGCAACGCCGTGTGGCGAGTGCAGCGCCTGTCGCGAGATTGAGGAAGGGCGCTTCGTTGATCTGATCGAGATCGACGCAGCTTCGCGCACCAAGGTCGAAGACACCCGCGAGCTACTCGACAACGTGCCGTATGCGCCGGCGCGCGGGCGTTTCAAGGTCTACCTGATTGACGAGGTGCACATGCTCAGCAAGCACTCGTTCAATGCCTTGCTGAAGACCCTGGAAGAACCGCCCGGGCATGTGCAGTTTCTGTTTGCCACGACCGACCCGCAGAAGCTGCCGATCACCATCTTGTCACGCTGTTTGCAGTTCCACCTTAAGCGGATTTCGGTGGACGACATTGCGCAGCGCATGCGTTTCATTCTGGGCGAAGAGAACATTCAGGCCGAAGATGATGGCCTGCGCCGTCTGGCCCGTGCTGCAGACGGCAGCTTGCGTGATGGCCTGAGCCTGCTTGATCAGGCGATTGCTTTTGGTGGCGGCCAGGTCACGGATGACAGCGTGCGCGACATGCTGGGCAGCATTGAACGGCGTGATTTGCTGGCACTGGCCAGCGCCATAGCCGATCAGGACAGTGCGGTGGCGTGGCAGGCCATCGAGCACATTGCCGAGCAGGGCCTGGATTTCGCCGAAGTTCTGGAGGAATTCTGCCGCCTGTGGCAGCGCCTGGCGGTAGGGCAGCAGGTTCCGGAGGCGCTGGACGAGCTCGAACAGGCCGATTTGGGGCCTTTGCTGGAACGTTTCAGTGCCGCCGATCTGCAAGTGTTCTATCAGATTGCGGTCAATGCCCGACGTGACCTGGACTGGGCGCCTGATCCACGCAGCGGTTTTGAAATGACCGTGTTGCGCACGCTGGCCTTTCTACCCGATCAAGGGCCTGCCGCAGGTGCTGCACCTGCCGGTGGTGCAGCGCCCCGTGCCAGCGTGGCCGCCGCAGCCAAGCCCGCGACCGCGGCGCCGGTGCAAGCCCGCGCAACGGCTGCACCACAGCCTGCGCCGGCGGCACAGCCGGCTCCCAGCCTGGATGGCGTGCAGTGGAATACGCTGATCAAACAGCTCGATTTCAGCGGTTCGACCGAGGTAGTAGCGCAGGGCTGTCGCATTGCCGGCCAGGAGGAGCAGCAACTCACCCTGGAGGTCAGTCCACAGGTTCAGGCGCTGTGCACGGCCAGCGTGGAAACGCGCATGCGTGAGGCGCTGCGCCAACATTTCTCACGCCCCGACCTGGTGGTCAAGTTTGAACGCCCCGCCAAAACCGACAGTGGTGAGTCCGTCGAGGACATCGCGCGCAGTCCGGAAGAGAAATTTCTCGCCCTGCCGTCGGTTCAAAAAGCCATCGACATGTTCGATGCGGAAATTCAGCCCGGCAGCTTTCGCATGCACAGCGATGCGCCGGGCGACAACGCCATACATTGATCAGTAGCCGCGGTGCGCGGCACAAGACGAGGACAGCTATGAAAGGTGCTCTGGGCAACCTGATGCAGCAGGCGCAACAGATGCAGGCCAAGATGCAGGCCATGCAGGATGAGATCGCCAAACTGGAAGTCATCGGCGAAGCCGGTGGAGGCATGGTCAAGGTCACGCTCAACGGCAAGCATGAGGCACGCCGTGTCGAGCTGGATCCGGATTTGCTGGGTGACGACAAAGATCTGCTCGAAGATTTGATCGCGGCGGCGATTACCGATGCCAGCCATAAGCTGGAGCGGACCCAGAAAGAAAAGATGGCTGAAGTGACCGGTGGACTGAATCTGCCGCCGGGCATGAATCTTCCGTTCGGGCAGTGATTTACCCGCCAGCGCTAGAGGCGCTGATGGCGGCGTTGCGCTGCTTGCCCGGGGTGGGTCAGAAAACTGCTCAACGGATGGCCTTCCAGCTGCTGCAACGCGAAAGGGACGGGGCGCGCCAGCTGGCTCGCTCGCTGGATCAGGCCCTGGACGAGCTTGGGCACTGCCGCGATTGCCGCATGTTCAGTCAGGGCGACCTGTGCCCGATCTGTGCCTCCGACAAGCGTGACGATGCACTGCTGTGCGTGGTTGAAAGCCCCGCAGATGTGGCCGCCCTGGAGAGTCATACCGATTATCGCGGACGCTACTTCGTGCTGCTGGGGCGCTTGTCCCCGCTGGACGGTATCGGTCCGGAGGAGCTGGGGCTGGCCCGGCTGGCCGAGCGCATGGCTGATGCCGCGGTGCAGGAAGTGATTGTGGCCACCAACCCGACCGTGGAAGGTGAGGCGACCGCTCATTACATTGCGGAGCTGGCGCGTGCCGCCGGCATCGCGGTAACCCGGATTGCTCATGGTGTGCCGGTGGGCGGGGAATTGGAATATGTCGATGGTGGCACGCTGGCTCATGCGCTGAGCGGCCGTCGTCAGGTGGAATAAGTGATGAGTGATCGGCTGGATATAGAAATCGATGATCAGGGTATTGCCACGGTCAGCCTGAACCGCCCGGACAAACGCAATGCGATTGACTGGCCCATGCTCAGGGCCTGGATTGATGCGCAAAAGCAGCTGGGCAAGACCGCTGGCTTGCGCGGAGTGATCATCCGCGGTCATGGTGCATCGTTCTGCGCCGGCTTGGACTTTGCCGCCTTTGGCAAGACGCCGGCGCGGATCGTGCAGGCCTTTTTCCAGCCCGGCGGTCGCGATGCGAACCTGTTTCAGCAGGCTTGCATCGGCTGGCGTCAGTTGCCGGTGCCGGTCGCAGCGGCGATCCATGGGCATTGTTTTGGCGGTGGGATTCAGCTGGCGCTGGGCGCCGATTTTCGTTTCGCCCGGGCCGATGCGGAGTTTTCTCTGATGGAGGCCAAGTGGGGCCTGATTCCGGACATGAGCGGCATGATCACCCTGCGTGAGTTGATTCCTATCGATCTGGCCAAGCGCCTGGTCATGACGGCTGAGGTCTTCTCAGGCGAGCAGGCCAGAGCCTGGAATCTGGTCACCGAGCTGACCGACGAGCCGGAACAGGCCGCGCGGGATCTGCTCGGCCAGATTGCGCAGCGTTCACCCGATGCCGTGGCGGCGGCCAAGGGCCTGCTGCACGAAACCTGGCAGGCTGATGACGATAAGGCGCTGGCCGCGGAACGCCGCTGGCAGCGGCGCCTGCTGGTTGGTGACAATCAGCGCATCGCGGTCAAACGCAACCTGGCCGGCTCCGACAAGCCATTCGCGCGGCGGCGCATCAAGTCGCTGTAGCCGGCCCCATGAAGCGGCGGCGCAGCCAGTAGTCAAGGCTGACATAGCGGCCCGCGCCGGTGAAGAACAGACTCAGCAGCATGATCAGATAGGTCACGGCAAATTCGATCCCGTTGTTGAGCACCACCAGTTTGCCGCTGGATGTGAGCCAGTCGTAATTGCCGTGGGTGCGCAGGATATCGCGTGCGCGCTCGAGCTTTTCGGCGGAGGCTTCAACCCGTTCGTTGGCGAACGGTGCGCTCGGGTCGGCAATGGCCTGCCAGCCATACTCGGCATGCACGGTGGTGGCGGCGACCGCCATGGTGATCATCAATGGAATGGCCATCCAGCGGGTGAACAGGCCTAGCAGTAGACACACGGCGCCGCCCAGTTCGGCGAAGATCGCCAGGGCGGTCATCAGCGCCGGAAAGGGCAGGCCAAGCCCCCAATCCGGGTTGCCAAACCAGGCCACGGTATCGTCGAAATGCTGCAGCTTGCTCATCCCGGCCATCCACATCACCGGCACCAGGTAAAGGCGCAGGGCCAGTGGGGCGAGAAAATCCAATGTACGGGTTTTGTCGAGCAGGGTTTGCAGGCGCAGGGGCAGGGTGAGCATGAGGTGGCCGTGGCGGTGGGTGTAACGATCTAGACCTGCCTAGTGCAGGTTCGCTTTCAGGCGTTACTCAGAACCAGGCGCAGGTCGCAGCGCTGCGCGGCCATGTGGCCGGGCTGTGGAGTAAAACCGGCCCACTGATACAGCGCCCGCGCCTCGGTCAGCACGCTGGCGGTTTCCAGACTGATCGTGTCAAAGCCATGAGTGCGTGCCCAGGCCAGGGCATGCCCCAGACAGGCCCGGCCCAGTCCGCGCCCGCGCCATGCCGGAGCCAGATACATGCGCCGCAGCTCGGCCTGGCCGTCGCCTTGCGACAGCAGCGCACAGCTTGCGGCCAGGGTGTTGTCGTGGTCGAACAGCAGGTCAAAGAAGCCGCCTGCGTAGTGGCTTGCCGGGCGTTCCAGATCGCGGTCGATGCCATCGCGTTCCGGGGCCAGGCCGTAGCTTGCGAGTATCTCAAATACGAAGTCCGCGAGCAGCGTCGCATCGCTGTCGGTGGCCGCGCGACGCTTCAGTTCGAAGCCGCTGAAGTCATGACAGTCCAGGGCTTTGCTCATCCACTGGTGGTCAATCGTGCCGAACAGTGTTTCGCCCGGTCCGGTGACCTGAAAGCCGCAACGCTGATAGAACGCAATCGAATGCTCACGCGCTTGCAGGATCAGCATGTCCACCCCGCGTCCGCGTGCCAGGGTCTCAAGATGCTGCATGATCATACGGCCCAGCCCGCTGCCCTGATAGGCGGTGGCCACGGCCATGGCGCGAATTTGGGCGCGGCCTTGCCCCAGCCAGTGGATGCGACCACAGCCCACCACCTCGTTGGTGTCATTCTTGGCGATCACATGATCGACGTCGGCGGCGGCGCCCTGGGGTTCGATCTGAGGCGATTGCCCAGGCAACCACGGCGCGCGCAATATGGCCCAGCGCAGGGCCTGATAGGCCTGCCAGTCGGGCGTGCTGGCAGGGCGCAGCAAACGAATTTTTGACAGCGGGCGTGGCATTAGTGGGCGGCCTATACTGAGAGAGTGAACATGCTAGTCGAGAACATCATGCGCCGCGTCTCTATCGCCCTGTTGAGCGTGTTGTTTGTTGCCGCTTGCAGCGATGGTGGAGGGGCCGAGGTTGCGCCGGTGTATGCGGCCAATCCGGACAGTCCCTACGCGGCCATGCTGGCGCCTTGTGCACGGGAATCCGGTGATCAGCGCAGCTGTCGTCTGAGCCAGCTTCCACTGCTGGGTATGAGCAGCCCGTCGCCGGACAAGGCGGCGGTGATGGCGCGGGTGGCCACCACCCATCCGTGGATGGCGCAGCGTTTTTCTGAATTGCTGGATGTGCTGCCGAGCGACATCCTGAGCATGATGCGCAGCGTGACGGCGATCATTATCGGCTCTGATGTTCGGCCCTCGTTCTACTGGAGTCTGACCGGCGCGATCTATCTTGATCCGGCGGGGCTGTGGCTCACGGTCGAGGAGAAACGCACCATCGATCCGGCGCCGGATTATCGCAGTGGTTTTGGCTCGGGCCTGGCCTATCGGGTGATCAACCGCTACGTGTTCAACAACACTTATGCCTGGTACGGCTACAGCCTCAGTGATGAATCCGAGCGTACGCTCGACGACATCGTCCTGCCCACCGCACGACTGCTATATCACGAACTGGCCCATGCGGCAGATTTCCTGCCGCCCGACCGTATGGGCGGGTTTAACCCGACCTGGACCGTGCTGGACGCGACCCGCTACATCGAAAATCAGGGGTTGCAGCTGTCACAGGCCTTGCAGGGGAGTCAGCCGCTGAATGCACAGTTGCTGTTTGATCTGGCGGCAGTGAATTTCTTTGGCCAGACCCCCAGCGATGCGCAACTGGCTTTGCGCGCAGAAGATATCTCGGCGCAGTTTGCTCCGGACGGGGCCAATGATGATTACGCCTATGCCAGCCGCTTCGAAGATGTGGCGATGCTTTTTGAAGAACTCATGATGGCCATGAACTTCGGCGTCGAACGCGATGTTGCGGTGGCGCCACGACCAGCCGAAGGCGAGCCGCACATTGTGGACTGGGGGCAGCGCCGGCGCATCACCGACCCGCACGTGATCGAGCGGGTTCGTCTGGTCGGCGAACGCATCCTGCCGGATGCCCCGATCAGTGCGTTTCTGGACAGCTACGGTCCGCCGAAAAGCCTGACCCGGGGTATCACCTGGAATGGCAATCTGGACCCCGACAATCCGTCCAAAGCCTGGCATGTTGACGCGGGTGAGCAGGTCATTGCCCGCGACGAAGTGCGCTAGCTGACGTCTTCGAAGCGAGCCGCGCGCTTTTGCATTTTGGCGCTGACCGCTTCGGCAAAATTGCTGCGCGCGACAATGGCTTGCTGCAATTCGGCTTCCAACTGAAGCCATTGCGGCTGCTGCGGCCAGCTTTTGAGGTACAACGCCTTGGTGCCGCGCACCGCATCGGGTGAGCGCGCGGCGAACTGCCTGGCGAGATCGAGTGCGGCGCTGTGGGCATCTTCGGCCACCCGCGTGATCAGGCCCAGCTGCAGGGCTTCAGCAGCCTCAATCTGACGTCCGCTCAGGGTCAATTCCAGTGCAACGTCATAGGGCAGCAACGGCGGCAGCGTCTGCGAGATGCCCATGTCGGGAATCAAGCCGTAGTCGATCTCCATGATGCACAAACGGGTCTGCGGCGTGGCGATGCGCAGATCGGCCCCCATCGCGATCTGAAAACCGCCACCGAAGGCGGCGCCGTGCAGCGCCGCGATCACCGGGACCGGGATGTCGCGCCACACGGTGGCCACGCGTTGAGCGCGATTGGCGGTTTGGCCGTCTTCAACTTCGAACGCGCTGCTCAGGCTCTGTCCGGGTTGCTGGAAACTGGGGAAATCCAGGCCAGAGCAGAAACTCGGCCCTTCGCCGGACAAGACCACGGCGCGCACGTCCTTGCGTGCGGCCAGTTCGGCACCGGTTTCGTACACCGCCTGCATCTGCTGCGCGTCCAGCGCATTGTGGCGCTCGCCACGGGTGAAGCGCACGTCGGCCACGCCGTCGTTGAGGGTGTAGGTGATGCGATCACTCATGCGGATTCAATCCTGTTGATGGTCGAGATAGCGCTGTGTCAGGCCAGCGTAGGCATCGATGCGCCGGTCGCGCAGGAACGGCCAGATGCGGCGCACACTCTCGGCCCGGCCGAGATCGATGTCAACGCGCAGGTTCGTGGCGTCGCCGTCGGCACGGGCCAAAAATTCGCCTTGCGGTCCGCACACGAAACTTGAACCCCAGAACTGGGCACCGGGGCCGCCGGCCGGATCCGGCTCATGGCCAACCCGGTTGCAGGCGATGACCGGCAGGCCGTTGGCCACCGCGTGGCCGCGTTGCACGGTGATCCAGGCGTCACGCTGACGCGCCTGTTCTTCGGCGCTGTCGTTGGGGTCCCAGCCGATCGCGGTGGGGTAGATCAGCACATCGGCCCCGGCTAGGGCCATCAGGCGTGCACCTTCCGGAAACCACTGGTCCCAGCACACCAGCACGCCGAGGCGGCCAACGCTGGTGTCGATCGGTTTGAAGCCCAGATCGCCCGGCGTGAAATAGAATTTTTCGTAGTAGCCCGGATCGTCGGGGATGTGCATTTTTCGATAACGCCCGAGCAGTTGGCCATCTCGTTCGAACACCACCGCAGTGTTGTGCGCCAGTCCCGGCGCGCGGCGTTCGAACAGCGAGGCCAGTAGCACCACATTGCACTCACGGGCCACGGCGGACAGGGTGTCGCAGCTGGGGCCGGGAATGGGCTCGGCGAGATCGAACAGGGCCGGATCTTCGATCTGGCAGAAGTAGCGGCTGGTGTGCAGCTCCTGCAACACCACCAGTTCCGCACCTTCGGCGGCCAGCGCGCGAATCGCGGCCACGCTGGTGGCGAGATTGTCGTCGCGGCTGTCGCCGCAGCTTTGCTGGACCAGACCAGTTTTGAGGATTCGGGAACTCATGCGGGCAAATTCATGGTGACACAGTGCAGGCTGCCATATTGCCGGATCAGGGCCTGGCAATCGACTCCGACGATGTCGTGCTCAGGCAGCGCGCCGCGCAGCGCGTCCAGGGCGACGGCGTCGGCCGGGCTGCCGTAGGTGGGCATCAGGACGGCGCCGTTCAGGATCAGAAAATTGGCGTAGCTGGCGGGCAGATCATCGCCGTCCTCATTGCGGTGAACGCCGGCCCAGGGCAGCGCGATCAGGCGGTAGGGCCGACCGTCCAGGGTGCGCAGGGCGCGCAGTTCGTCGGCCATCCGTTCCAGCTCTTCGCGGTTGACATCATCGGCGTCGCCGGCGGCCTGATAAACGATGCTGTCGGCGCTGACGAAGCGCGCCAGGGTGTCGATGTGACCATCGGTGTCGTCACCTTGCAGGGCGCCATGGTCGAGCCACAGGATGCGCTGCAGGCCGAAGGCCTCAAGCAGGCATTGCTCGATGTCCTGAACCGAACGCGCGGGATTGCGCCGCGGGTCCAGCACGCTGCTGCGTGTGGCCAGCAGGGTGCCCTGACCGTCGCTGTCGATGGCGCCCCCTTCCAGGACCAGATCGACAGGCACAAGCGGGGTGTTGCCAAAAGCACCCTGCGCTGCCAGCTGCGGCGCCAGCGCGTTGTCCTTATCGGCCGGATACTTGCCGCCCCAGCCGTCAAAGCCGAACTTCAGCAACTGCGTTTGGCCATCCCGGTACACCCCAATGGGGCTGTGATCACGGGCCCACACATCGTTGCTCGGCAGGCGGTAGAGGGTCACCGCGTGAGCCAGCGATTGGGCGGCTAGCCAGCTCTTGAGGCGGGTGTGCTCGCTGTCGCTGCCGACGCTGATGCGCACCGGCTGATAGCGCGCGATGCTCAGGGTCAATTGTTCGAAGCAACGGCAAACCTGGTCAAACGCGTCCGGTGAGGCGGCAAAGTCGCCATCCGGATTGGGCCAGGTCAGCAGAATCGCGGATTGCGCTTCCCATTCAGCAGGCAGTCGAGTCATTTTTACACTGTGTTAATAAGCGGTGGGGCGGTGTATAAAGGTCAGCGCACGCGCAACCGTGGACGCGGATGCCGCGCATCATAATTGACCACACGTGAGCCTGCCTGATCGGATCGGGCTTCACCCGCCAGGAGACAAAGATGCTGCTTTACGGTTCCAAGATGGCCCCCAACTCAGACCGGGTTGAAATGTATCTGCATGAGAAAGGGGTGGAGATTCCGTTCCGCCAGATCGAGTTGATGAAAGGCGAGCACCACGCCGAGGAATACAAGTCGATTGCACCCAATCGCAAGGTGCCGGCGCTGGTGCTGGATGATGGCACGGTGATCCGTGAAAGCATCGCCATCTGTCGTTATATCGAAGAGCTGCATCCGCAACCGCCGCTGTTTGGTGCCACACCGGTGCAGCGCGCTCAGGTCGAGATGTATCAGCGCATCATGGAACTGGAACTGATGATGCCGATCGCCATGACCTTTCGTCATGGCCACCCGGCGGCCAAGGCGCTGGAGCCGATCCAGGTCAATGACTTTGCCGAGTTGCAGCGCACGGTTGCGCTCAAACGCATCAAGGTGCTGAACAAGGAACTGGCCGATCGCGAATTCCTGCTCGGTGATGACTTCACCGTGGCCGACATCACCGCTTACATCGGTCTGGGCTTCGGGCGTATCAGCAAGATTGCACCGGATGAACAGGAACATCCGCATGTGGTGCGCTACCTCAAGACCATCGCAGCGCGCCCCAGTGCCCAGGCCTTGCGCGCCGGAGCCGGCGCATGATCCATCTGTATACCGCGCCCACCCCCAACGGCTGGAAAGCCTCGGTCTGCCTGGAAGAGCTGGCGCTGCCGTACAGCGTGCATCCGGTCAACATCATGGGCGGGGATCAGCACAAGGCGGAATTTCGCGCGCTCAATCCCAACGGCAAGATTCCGGTGATCGTCGATGCCGACAACGATGATTTCGTGGTCTTCGAGTCGGGCGCCATCTTGATCTACCTGGCCGAAAAAACAGGCCGCCTGATGCCCAGTGATGCCAAGGGGCGTTCACGCGTGCTGCAGTGGTTGATGTTTCAGATGGGCGGGGTCGGCCCGATGATGGGCCAGGCCAATGTGTTCTACCGCTATTTCCCGGAAAAAATTCAGCCGGCCATCGACCGCTACCAGAACGAGTGCCGTCGCTTGTTCGAGGTGCTGGACAAGCGATTGGGTGAATCCAAATGGCTGGCCGATGATTATTCCATTGCGGACATCGCCAACTGGTGCTGGGTGCGCACGCACAAATGGTCGGGCGCATCGGTTGAGGGGCTGGACAATCTTCAGCGCTGGATCGACGCCATGTACGCCCGCCCGGCCTGCGTCAAGGGCAAGGATGTGCCGGTCAAACTGCCGGACCTGACCGACGAGGGCAGCGAGAAAAGCGCCGAAGAATTCATCAAAGGCGCGCGCAACATCGTCGAAAAATAAGGCTTAGTAGGTGGGGTCCCCGGCACGCAGCTGGTCGCGGTTGTAAATCTCCCGTGGCTTGCCGGGGATGACCGCATTGATCACGTGGTCGTACTCGAAAAATACGATGAAGTCGCCGTAAACCCAGCGGCTGATCGGTGGATCGCCAACCGGTCCGGACATGCTGACCGGTTCGCCGTAGGCATTGAGCACCGCGGATTTGCTGCTGCCGGTGCTCGGCAGATGGCTGCGGTCGACCGGCAGATGCTGATAATCCGGCGCCATCTCTGCGGGCTGTTCCGGAACAGGGCCGCCAGGCAGGGTCAGCACTTCAGCATGCAAAGGCATGGCGGCGAGCAGGCCAGTGAGTAAAAAGGTGCGCGTCATGGTCACAGTCTCCAGCAAGACCCCGATATTAGCGTGCCCGCGGCAGGCCTGCATCCCGCCGGTGGCATCCCCATGCTTGCGTATACTGACGCCGCCATGAAACAGCCCTTCGAACTCTTTATCGGCCTGCGCTATACCCGCGCAAAGCGCCGCAATCATTTCATTTCCTTCATTTCCGGGACCTCGATCGTGGGGATTGCTCTGGGCGTGACGGCGCTGATCACCGTGCTTTCGGTGATGAACGGCTTCGAAAATGAGCTGCGCGCGCGCATCCTGGGCATGACCTCGCACGCGGTGATCAATCAGGCCGGACGTGCGATCCACGACTGGCAGGCACTGGCCGAGATCGTGGATGACTCGCCACATGTAGTCGGCAGTGCCCCGTTCATCGAAGGCGAGGGCATGGTGCGACGTGGCCAGCAGCTGTCCGGTGTGCTCCTGCGCGGTATCGAGCCGGCTGCCGAAGCGGCGATTTCGCGGATCAGCCAGCACATGCTGGTGGGGGCACTGGAGGATTTGCAGGCCGGCGAATTCAGCGTGGTGATCGGTCGCCACCTGGCCATGGCTATGGGCGTGGTACCCGGCGATACGCTGGATTTGATGATCCCCACGGCCAATGTGACGCCAGCCGGCGTGGCACCGCGCTTCCGCCGTTTCAGCGTGGTCGGGGTGTTCGAGATCGGCATGTATGAATACGACCGCAGCCTGGTGCTGATGCACCGGCGCGATGCGGCGGCGCTGTATCGTCTGGGTGATGCGGTCAACGGTCTGCGGGTGGAGTTCGATGACGTCTATCAGGCGCCTTATCTGGCGCGTGATCTGCAGGCCAGCCTGCCCGGGTTTTATCAGGTTAGCGACTGGACCCGGCAGCACCGCAATTTCTTCGCCGCGATCCAGACCGAGAAGCGGGTGATGTTCATCATCCTCAGCCTGATCGTCGCGGTTGCCGCCTTCAATATCGTATCGACCCTGGTCATGGCGGTGACCGACAAGCAGGCCGATATCGCAATCCTGCGAACGCTGGGGGCTTCGCCGCGCAGCATCATGGCGGTGTTCATGGTCAACGGCACCTTAATCGGCGTGGTCGGCACCCTGATCGGTCTGGCTGGAGGCATCGCGCTGGCCCTGAATATCGAAACGCTGGTGCCGGCGATCGAGTCATGGCTGGGCCGTGATCTGCTCGCCGATGATGTCTATTACATCAGCAATCTGCCGTCGGATCTGGTCTGGGCGGATGTGATCAAGATTGGTCTGCTGTCACTCGGTCTGGGGCTGATTTCGACCCTGTATCCGGCTTGGCGGGCCGCCCGAGTAGAGCCTGCGGAGGCACTGCGTTATGAGTGATGCGGTCATCGAATGTGTTGGATTGTCGCGCCAATTCAATGATGTCGGGCGCACGCTGGAGGTGATTTCCAGCGTCGATCTGCGGATCGAAACCGGCGAAGTCACCGCCATTGTCGGGCAATCCGGCTCGGGGAAAAGCACGCTGCTGCAGCTGCTCGGTGGTCTGGATGAGCCCAGCGCGGGTGAGGTCAGGGTCGCCGGCCAGACCTTCAGCGGGCTGGGCCAGGCGGCGCGTGGGCGCATGCGCAATCAGCATCTGGGCTTCGTCTATCAGTTTCATCATCTGCTGCCCGAATTCACCGCGCGGGAAAATGTTGCGATGCCCTTGCTGCTGCGGCGCATGCCGGCCTCACAGGCCGAGCAGCAGGCCGAGCAGATGCTGGCGCGGGTCGGTCTGGCCGAGCGTCTGGATCACAAGCCCGGTGAGCTGTCGGGCGGCGAGCGTCAACGCGCGGCGGTTGCCCGGGCGCTGGTCAGCCAGCCCAAGTGCGTGCTGGCCGATGAACCGACCGGCAATCTGGACGCGCAAAATGCTCAGCGTGTTTTCGAGCTGATGCTCGAGTTGAATCGGGAACTGGGCACCAGTCTGGTCATTGTCACGCACGATACCGGCCTGGCCGCGCGGGCCGATCGTCAGCTGGAATTGCGCGAAGGACGCTTGCTCGCGCTCTGACCATGTCGCGCCTCAGGGTCACCGAGCTGACCTGGCCGGGGCTGGCCATTGCCGCCATGGCGTGGGCGGCGTTGCTGCTGATGCGCGATCAACCTGTGGCGCCGTTATGGCCCGCGCTGGCTTTTCTACCGGCGCTCATCTGGCCTCGTCAGACCCTGTTGTGGCTGCTTATCGGCGTGCTCGGCATGTGGATGGCGTGGACCTACGAGCAGGCCTGGGCCCAACGTGTCATGGGCCCGGCCCAGGATCTGCTCGTGCCTGGCCATATCGTGGGTCAGCCCGAGCAGCGCGACGGTAACGCCTATTTCGCATTTGCGCCGGAGGCCGAAGCGCCCGGCCTGCTGCGAGTGGCCTGGTATCGCGATGCGCCACAGGTGCAGGCCGGCGATTGCTGGATTCTGACTTTGCGTGTGCGCGCGCCGCATGGCAATGCCAATCCGGGCGGCCTGGATTATGAAGCGTGGCTGTTTCGCGAAGCCTACGCGGGCAAGGCCAGCGTGCGCGAAGGAAAGCTGTGCGGGCGTCGCGCGCCGGATTGGCGGCAGCGCTGGGTCAGCGAGCTGGATGCCTTGCAACACCCGCGAGCCAGCGCCACGCTGCGTGCGCTGATGCTGGGTGATCGCCGCGATATCTCGGATGCCGACTGGGAGATTTTGCGGCGCACCGGCACCAGCCACCTGTTTGCGATCTCCGGTTTGCACCTGGGTTTGATCGCCGCCCTGGGCTGGGCGCTGGGCCTGGCGCTGTGGAAGCTGGTGGGCGTGCATGTGTGGCCACGCGGGCGTGAATGGGGCGCGCTGGGCGCCGTCATGCTGGCGTTGCTCTACGCCTGGGTGTCGGGCTTCGGGCTGCCCGTGCAGCGGGCGCTGATCATGTGCGTGTTCGCCGCTCTTGCGATGCTCGGTGGGCGCCAGCGGCAGGCGCTGCATGTGCTGGCGCTGGCCTTTGTCGTGGTGGTTGCCATCAATCCGCTGAGCGTGCTGATGCCAGGGCTGTGGCTGTCTTTTACGGCGGCAGGGGGGATCATCGCCTATCTGCACTATCGTGCTGACCAATCCTGGCTCAGGCAACTGTTTGGCATCCAGGTGCTGCTGGCGTTTTTGCTGTTGCCGCTCAGTGCCTGGTTTTTCGGTGGGGTTTCGCTGTTGGGTGCGTCCGTCAACCTGTTGCTGGTGCCCCTGTTCAGCGTGTTGCTGCCGCTGCTGCTACTGAGCAGCGTGACACAGCTGGTCAGTGGCTGGGACCGCCCGCTGGACTGGGCACTGCAGCTACTCGACCTCATGTGGGCAGCACTTGAAACCGCAGCGTCCTGGCCTGCGGCCTATGCCAGTCTGGCCCAGCCGGCGCTGTGGAGCGTGGTGTTGGCCACCCTCGGCGTGATGCTGTGGACACGCCCACGGCGCGGCGGGCAGGTGCTGGGTGTTGCCTTGGTTTTACCGTTGGTGGCGTTGCAACCAGCCAGGCCAGCGCCCGGCGATGTTCGCATTTGGGTGTGGGATGTGGGGCAGGGCCAGAGCGTGCTGGTGCAGACTGCCGAGCATGATCTTGTGTATGACGCCGGGCCCGCATGGGGTCGTTTCAACGCGGCGCAAAGACTGGTGTTGCCTGCCTTGCAGGCGCTGGATGTGGATCAGCTCGACGCGCTGATGATCAGCCATCCGGACAGCGATCACGCAGGTGGTGCCGATGCGCTGATTGAGGTCTTGCGCCCACGGCGTGTCTGGAGCGCGTCACACACACGCTGTCAGGCCGGTCAGACGTGGCAATGGGATGAGGTGGTGTTCACCATTTTGCATCCACCCAGCGGCCCGACTTCGGACAACAACCGTTCCTGCGTTCTGTTGCTGCGCACGGCCGGTGGTCGTCAGATTCTGCTGCCGGGCGACATCGAGGCCGCTGCCGAGCACGTGATACTGGATGCGTACCCGGATCTTCGCGCCGATGTGGTGCTGATGCCGCACCACGGCAGCCGCAGTTCGTCCACTGAGCGCTTCGTTCAACAGCTTGCCCCGCAGCTTGCGCTGGCATCAGCCGGTTGGCAGAACCGATGGGGATTTCCTGCTGATGTGGTGCGCCAGCGCTATCGCAACAGCGGCGCTGAAATCTTTGTCAGTGGCGATGCCGGAGCTTTGCGCATTGAGGTCGGTGAGGCGGTCGAGGTGGCCACTTGGCGCGCGTTGCGGCCCCGCCTGTGGCGGGATTTTTCCGCGCAGAACGCGCCGTAGAGGCGTCCATCGCCTATTATGCGCGGCATGAGTGATCGCAAATCCGACGGCAGCGGCATGGATGTATACCTGCGGCTGCTGGAGTACGCCAAGCCGCACTGGCGCATGTTTCTGTTCAGCCTGCTGGGCATGGCAGGTTTCGCCGCGGCGGATGTTTCTTTTGTCGCCTTGATGCGGCCGTTGCTGGATGGCAGTTTCGTCGATAAGGATCCGGCGATCATCGCGCGCATGCCGTGGGTCATTCTTGGCCTGTTCTTGCTGCGTGGGGTGTCCGCGTTCGTGTCGGCATATTGCATGGCCTGGGTGGGGCGTCAGGTGATCAAGGCGCTACGCAGTCAGATTTTCGACCAGTACCTGCGCTTGCCGGTGGCATTTTTCGATCAATCCAGTTCGGGCAATTTGATTGCCAAACTGACGTATCACACCGAGCAGGTGGCGGAGTCCACTACCAATGCGCTGACGTCGGTGGTGCGTGACGGTTTGACCGTGATCGGGCTGATTTGCCTGATGCTCTACCTCGACTGGCGCCTGACCTGCTTTATCCTCGCGGTCGGGCCCTTGATCGCCTTGTTGGTGACCTACGTGAGTCGGCGTTTTCGCAAGATCAGCACACGTATTCAGGACTCGATGGGTGATGTCACGCACGTCGCTGAGGAAGCGATCAGTGGTCAGCGCGTGATCAAACTGTATGACGGTGCCGATTACGAGGCCGCGCATTTCGCCAGTGCCAATGAGACCAATCGTCGTCAGCATCTGAAATTGGTCAGCACTCGGGCGGGCAGTACAGCGATGGTTCAGTTCATTGCGGCCTGGGCGGTGGCGGCCATCGTTTATTTCGCCACTTCGCCGGCGATGATCGACAGCATGACGCCGGGTACTTTTGTCGCGTTTGTTGGTGCAATGATGAGCTTGCTTCAGCCTCTCAAGCATCTCACCACGGTCAACGAAAAGCTGCAGCGCGGGATCGCGGCGGCGAGCAGTATTTTCGCGCTTCTAGAAGAGCCGCCTGAACCGGCCGGCGGTGACCGCGCGTTGCAGCAGGCTCAGGGGCGGATCGAAATTCAGGATTTGAATTTTCGCTACACCGAACAAGGTCCTCAGGTTCTGGAGAACATCAATCTGCATGTTGAGCCTGGTCAGACGGTGGCTTTCGTTGGGCGTTCCGGGAGCGGCAAGAGTACGCTGCTGTCACTGTTGCCACGCTTTTATGATGCGAGCGCGGGGCAAGTGTTGCTGGATGGTGCGGATATCCGTGAGTTCCGCCTGACGGACCTGCGCCACCAATTTGCTTTGGTGGATCAGAACATCACGCTGTTCAATGACACTATTGCGCGCAACATTGCTTACGGCGGCTTGGCCGATACGAGCCTCGAGCAAGTTCGCGAGGCGGCTCGCGCAGCGCATGCCCTGGAGTTCATAGAAGCTTTACCTCAGGGGTTTGATACCCGTGTGGGGCAAAACGGTGTGCTGTTGTCGGGCGGCCAGCGCCAGCGATTGGCAATTGCGCGGGCCTTGCTTAAACCGGCGCCCATTTTGATACTCGACGAGGCCACCTCAGCGCTGGATACCGAGTCCGAGCGCGCCGTTCAGCAGGCGCTGACCACGTTGATGCAAGGGCGTACCACGCTGGTGATTGCACATCGTCTGTCGACCATTCAGGGCGCAGATTTGATTGTGGTGATGGATGCGGGGCGTGTTGTGGAAACCGGTCGTCACGAAGAACTGCTGGCGCGCGGCGGTTACTACGCATCGCTGTACAACATGCAATTCAACGATGAGTGAGCCGCTGCTTTCGCGGCTGTGGTACGGCGAACATCCGTTGCAGGTGCTGCTGCGTCCACTGGCCATGCTGTTTGGCGTGGTGTCCCGCTTGCGTCGGCGAGCCTACCAGCTCGGCCTGCTCAAACAGCAGCGTGTGTCGGTGCCGGTCATCATCGTCGGCAATATCAGTGTTGGCGGTGTTGGCAAGACCCCGGTTGTGATTGATCTGGTTCAGCGCCTCAAGGCTGAGGGCTGGCGTCCCGGGGTGGTCAGCCGTGGTTACGGCGGGCGTGTGCGTGAGGCCACACCGGTGTCGGCGCAGTCAGACCCGGAGCAGGTTGGCGATGAGCCGGTGTTGATCGCGCAACGCACCGCGTGCCCCGTGGTGGTGGGTGCGCGCCGGGCACAGGCAGCGCGTCTGCTGGCCACGCAGGGCGTCAATATCATTGTCGCGGATGACGGTCTGCAGCACTACGCCTTGGCTCGCGACTTCGAAATCGTGGTGGTGGATGGTCAACGTCGCCATGGCAATGGCTGGCTGCTGCCCGCCGGGCCGTTGCGTGAGCCGCCTGAACGCGCTGACGAAGCTGATCTGGTGCTGGTCACCGGCAGCTCTGTAGCGGGTGAGTTTGGTGTGGTCGGACAGCTGGGGCAGGCGCGCCACCTGCTCAGCGGGCAGCGCCGCCCCGTGAGCGAGTTCAATGCGGTGCATGCGATCGCCGGCATCGGCAATCCGGGCAAATTCTTCGATGCGCTGACCCAGGCCGGGCTTTTGGTTACGGCCCATGCGTTTTCGGATCATCACCGTTTTAACGCCCGGGATCTGCGCCTGGACGGCGATCTGCCCATTCTGATGACGGAGAAGGACGCGGTGAAATGCCAGGCCTTTCGCGATTCACGCACATGGGCGGTTGAGTATGATGCGCACATGCCCGCGGCGGCCTGGCAAATCATACGTGCGCGCTTACCGCGGCCCTTAACCCTTTAATACAAGTTCTGAATTCATGGATAAAAAACTGCTCGATATTCTGGTTTGTCCGGTGAGCAAGGCGCCGTTGCAATGGGATCCGGAGAAACAGGAACTGGTGTGCAAGGTCTCGCGACTGGCTTACCCGGTGAAAGATGGCATCCCGGTCATGATCGAGTCGGAAGCACGCTCATTGGACGATACTGATACCTCGCCAACTTCGACTGCACCGTGAGTTTTCGCGTTGTCATCCCGGCACGGATGCAGTCCACCCGCCTGCCGGGCAAAGTGTTGCTGGATCTGGCTGGAAAACCGCTGTTGCAGCATGTGGTTGAGCGTGCCCGCGAAAGTGCGGCGGCCGAGGTCTGGGTCGCGACCGACAACGACACCGTTATGGCACGGGCGCAGGATTGGCCTGCGCGTGTTCAGCTGACCCGTGAAGATCATCACTCGGGCAGCGATCGCATCCTCGAAGTTGCGGATGCGCAGGGTTGGGATGATGACGATGTCATCGTCAACTTACAGGGTGATGAGCCGCTTTTGCCCGCACCACTGATTGATGCGGTGGCGCAGGGCTTGAGTGATGGCGCCGATTGGGCCACTTTGGCTACGCCCATCCACAATGCCAGCGAGTATTTTGATCCGAACGCGGTGAAGGTGGTGTGCAACCGCGCCGGCGACGCCATGTATTTCAGCCGCGCGCCGATTCCTTGGGACCGGGCGCAAGGCCCGCAACGTGCTTTGCCGCAGGGCATGCAGGCCTTGCGGCATATTGGTTTGTACGCCTATCGCACCTCAGCATTGCGGCGCTATTGCGCAGCTGCTCAGGCGGATGTCGAGCGCTGTGAGTCACTGGAGCAGTTGCGTGCCCTTAGTTTGGGCATGCGTATCGCGGTGACCGTGTGCGAGGAACCACCGCCTGCAGGCGTGGATACGCCCGAGGATCTAGAGCGCGTGCGTCAAGCGCTCGACGCCGAAGGCTGAAGCAACGCGGTGGTGCGAACACCGCGTTGCTTGATTCAGACTTAAGACTCGCTATCGGTTGTTGCGCGCGGCTTGCTGTCGCCACCTGAGGACTGTGGCTTGGCCGGCAAATCCGTGCGTGTCTCGACCATCTTCAAGGCCGGTTTGGCGGCTGCTGGCTTGCTGGCCGGTTCCGGGCTCGGTTTGCTCGCAGCGGCTGGCACCTCGGTTTTAGGCTTTGCGGTCGGTGCAGCGGCTGGTGCTTCGGTATTGGCCTTCGGCGCCGGTGTGGCAGCAGGTGTCGCCGGTTTGGCTTCCACGGCTGAGGGTTTTGCAGCCTCGCGGCTTGGTGCTGTTGCGCTCGGTGCTTTTTCCACCACCGGGCTTGCTGGCTTCACAGGCTTGTCTTGCTGTGCCGTGCTAGCCGTGGCGGTGTCCTTCGGGCTTGCAGGCGGGGTAGACGGCGCTGCGGCACTGCTTTCCTTCTTGGCAGGCTGAGCGGCTTCCACAGGGGCTGAGGCTTTAGCTGGTGCATGCTCCTGAGCAGGGCTGCTGGCTTTAGGCGTTGCCTCTGCTGCGTCTTGGCTGCTCACCTTGCTGGCCGTGGTGTCGCCTTCACCTGCACCCGCTTTGGGCTTGCTGCTGCGACGGCTGCGCGTGCGTGGTGGCTTGTCTGAGCTTGCGTCGGCATCGCCTTTGCCAGCCGCTGGCGCACTTGCGGCGGCTGGCGTTTCACGCCCTTGCTCGGGGCTGGCCGGGGCATCGCTTCCGGCTTTACCTTCGGCGCTCTGCGTGTTCTCGGTGTTTTCCGCCGGGTTGCGGTCGCCACTACGACGACGACGGCCTCCGCGGCGTCCCCGCCGACGTGAACTCTTGGGCTTGTCGTCGCCCTCGGCAGCCGGGTTTGTGTTCTGGTTGCCGTCTTTCGGCTTGGCTGCAGCATCGCCGCTGGCGCTGTTGCGCGCGTCTTTGCTGCCATCCTTACTTTGGGATTTGCCACGTCCCTTGCCTTTGGCTTCGCCGGCCTTGCCACTGGCAAGCTCTTCAGGGGTGGCGCGATTGGTGATCAGTTTGTCATCACGACGCCCGCGGTCGTCGCGATTGTTGTTGTTGCGTCGACCGTTGCCGGCGCCGCGCTTGTTGTTGGCGCCCCGTTTGCTGTTGCCGTTGCCATTGCCACGGCTTGCAGATGCGCGTTGACCGTCGCGACGGCGCCCGTCGCTCTTCTTGCTATTGGCGTCGCGAGCAGGCGGCTTTTCAGCGGGTTTGAACAACTTGAGCAAGGCTTCGATCAGACGAGCGATCAGGCCCGGGCTTACGGCTTCTGGTGCGCTCGGCTCTTCGGCTTTTGCGGCCGGGGCCGGGGCAGGCTGCGAGGGCAGGAAGGCACTGACTGCGGGTTTCTGCAATTGGGCTTTGGTCGGGCGTTTTTCTTCCGCCACGTCTTCACTGACGCTGGCCTGGCTGAGCAACTCGTGGCTCAACACGTCATTGTCGTCAGTCTTGAGCTGATCGCCGCGCACACGTTTGATTTCGTAATGCGGGGTTTCAAAGTTCGGGTTGGCAACCAGCGAGAGACGGCAGCCAGAGCGATTTTCGATATCGGTCAGCGCCGTGCGCTTTTCATTCAGCAGGAACACAGCAACCGACACCGGCAACTGGGCGATCACCCGCGCAGTCCGGTCTTTCAGCGACTCTTCCTCGATCAGGCGCAGGATCTGCAGGGCCAGCGACTCCACCGTGCGGATGGTGCCGTGGCCTTCGCAGCGCGGGCAGGTGATATGGGCGTGCTCGCTGAGCGAGGGGCGCAGGCGTTGGCGCGACATCTCGAGCAGGCCGAAGCGTGAGATGCGGCTCATCTGTACCCGCGCACGGTCCATCTTGGCCGCATCACGCAGGCGGTTTTCCACCTCGCGCTGGTTCTTGTTCGGGCCCATGTCGATGAAATCGATGACCACCAGGCCACCCAAGTCACGCAGACGCAACTGGCGAGCGATTTCATCGGCCGCTTCCAGATTGGTATTGAGCGCCGTTTCCTCGATGTTGCCGCCGCCGGTCGAGCGCGCCGAGTTGATATCGATGGAGGTCAGCGCCTCGGTGGCATCAATAACCAGGGCGCCACCGGAGGGCAGGCGCACCTCACGCTGGTGCGCGGTCTCGATCTGGCTTTCGATCTGGTAGCGCGAGAACAGCGGGATGGTGTCGCTGTACAGTTTGAGTTTGTTTTGCAGCTGCGGCATCACCGCCTGCATGAAGTCCATCGCCTGCTGGTAGATTTCCGGATTGTCGACGACGATCTCGCCGATGTCCGGGCGCAGGTAGTCGCGCAGCGCGCGAATGATGATGTTGGATTCCTGATAAACCAGGAACGGGCCTTTGCGCTCGCTGGTCGCTTTGGTCATGGCTTCCCACAACTCGACCAGGTAGTTCACGTCCCACTGCAGCTCTTCGGCGGTGCGACCAACACCCGCAGTGCGAGCGATGACGCCCATGCCGTCAGGCAGTTCCAGCTGGGCCAGGGCATCGCGCAGCTCCGAGCGGTCGTCGCCTTCAATACGCCGCGACACGCCACCGGCGCGCGGATTGTTCGGCATCAGCACCAGGTAGCGACCGGCCAGAGAGATGAAGGTGGTCAGGGCGGCGCCCTTGTTGCCACGTTCTTCTTTCTCGACCTGAACGATGATTTCCTGACCTTCCTTGATCAGGTCCTTGATCTGCAGCTTGCCGTCTTCCGGCTCTTTCTGGAAAAACTCCTTGGAGATTTCCTTCATCGGCAGGAAGCCGTGGCGGTCTACGCCGTAGTCGACGAAGGCCGCTTCGAGACTGGGTTCAACCCGCGTGATGCGTCCCTTGTAGATGTTGGCCTTGCGCTGTTCGCGGCCGGGGGACTCCAAATCCAGGTCAAGCAGACGCTGACCATCGACGATCGCCAGACGCAGCTCTTCAGGCTGCGTGGCATTCACCAGAATGCGTTTCATGTTGTCGTATTGTCCTTGGCGCTCTGACCCAGGGGCTTGTGGCCGCCGCGGGGAGCGCGGTTAATTCGTTGCTCAAAGCCAGACCCGGCATCCTGCCGGCTCCAGCGGTTGTATTCGCAGCGCAAACCACAAGGGTTATGCAGCCGCGATTCGTGCCAAGCGTGGGGAGACCAAAAAGGCCGCAGCGCGCTGATCAGCACGGCATAGCGCTCATGCGACAGCATCCAGGGTGATTACAAAAACCGGCAGGAACTGCCTCATGCGCGATCGGGTGCGTATCATTCGGTTCGCGGCAGCAGGATCAGTTTTTATCGTTCTGAAAAGCCTGCGCAAATCCGGCACCGTTAAGGTGCTGACATCCGATGGACGGCTATTGTGCCACAGAATATTGCGAAAGTTTCATATTTAAGCGTTGGCGAGGACGAAACGGGTCAGCGTCTCGATAACTGGCTGCTGGCGCGCCTCAAAGGCGTGCCGAAAAGCCGAATCTACCGCATCATTCGCAGCGGCGAGGTGCGGGTTAACAAGGGGCGGGCAAAGCCGTCCTCGCGGCTCGCTGCAGGGGACAGCGTGCGTGTGCCACCGGTGCGGCGTGACACCGAGGACCACGCCGGCCCCGTGCCGGATGGTATGACGCAGACTTTGAGCGATGCGGTGTTGTACCGCGACGACGACGTTCTGGTGGTGAATAAGCCCGCAGGCATGGCTGTGCATGCCGGTTCCGGTGTGCGTTTCGGCCTGATCGATGCGGCTCGGGCGCTGTGGGGTGAGCGTTGGCAACTGGTCCATCGTTTGGATCGCGAGACCAGTGGTTGCCTGCTTCTGGTGGCGCGGCGCGAATTACAGCATGAGTTTCAGCGCGCGCACGATGCCGGGAGCATACGCAAGCAGTACCAGAGTCTGGTGCATGGGCGCTGGTCTGAACAGCAATGCCAGCTGGAGAGTCGTCTGGGCAAATATCGTGATGGCAGTGGTGAGCGGCGTGTTGCATCCGGGGATGATGCGCCGAACAAGCGGGCGCTGACCTACATTGACAAGGTGCAGTGGTTGCGTGCCACCAGCCTGCTGGAGATACGCATCGAAACGGGGCGCATGCACCAGATCCGGGTGCAAACGGCAGACGCCGGGCATCCGGTTGTCGGCGACGCAAAATATGGACGGCGCGCGCTGGATGCGGCGCTCGAATTGCCGATGCGCCCAGGCTTGTGCCTGCATGCGTGCGCACTGCAGCTGGAGCTGGGCGGACGCAGCCTGGATGTCAGTGCCCCCTTGCCTGAGTCGTTTGAAGCCGTGATTACGGCGCAATCCTGAAGACCCCGAAACGTTATGCAGAATTCTCCTTATAAGTTGGTGATTTTCGACTGGGACGGCACGCTGATGGATTCAGCGGGCGATATCGTGGACGCGATTCAACAGGCGATTGGCGCGATGAAGCTGCCGTCGCGTGATGACCGCAGTGTGCGTCGCATGATCGGGCTGGGGCTGGAAGACGCCTTCACTCGACTGTTTCCGGAAATAGAGCGCGGTGCGTTGCTCCAGGTGGCGGATGAGTACCGGCGTCGCTTTGGCGCACGCCCGCAGGTTTATGGGCAGGTTTTTCCAGGTGTCGAGGCGATGCTGGATGAGCTGGCCGGGGCACATCGTCAGCTTGCGGTGGCCACTGGCAAAAGCCGTCGTGGGCTCGACAAAGCCCTGGATAGCACTGGCTGGTCGGCGCGTTTTGTCGCGACGCGCTGTGCAGACGAAACCGAGCCCAAGCCAAGCCCCAAGATGCTGCATGAGTTGCTCGACGAGCTGCAGCTGCTGCCGCAGCAGGCGCTAATGATTGGTGACACCACCTATGACATGGAGATGGCGCGTCAGGCCGGCATGGATGCAGTTGCGGTGGGCTGGGGGGTGCACGAGGTGGACGAGCTGGCTGAGGCGGGGGCGCTGAGCGTGCTCGACAGCCTGGATAAGCTGCCGGCGTGGATGCGCGCGCGTTGTTAGTGCCTCAGAGCGGCCTTACGGTATTGCGTAGCCAGCCTCGCGTAGCAGTCGCCCGGTAGCGATCAAAGGCAAGCCGATCAGGGCGCTGGGATCATCGCTGCTGATGGTTTCGCACAGGCTGATGCCCAGCGCCTCCGACATGAAGCTGCCGGCGCAATGAATGGCCTCGGGTTCGGCATCAAGGTAGCGCTCGATCTCCGATGGGGTTAGCTCGCGAAATCTCACCTGGGTGATGTCGCTGGCCAGTCGCACATGTTGCTGTTGCAGCACGCACACCGCGGTGTGGAAGTGAACGGTTCTTCCTGACAAGGTTTGCAGTTGTTGAACGGCCGCGTCGCGCGTGCCTGGTTTGCCCAGCAATGTGGGCGAGGGGCCGGTGGTGACGCAGAGTTGATCGCTGCCAATGATGCAGGCCTGCGGAAAGCGCGGGCGCAGCGCTGCGGCCTTGGCTTGGGCCAAGCGCTGCGTAATGCGCGAAATGTCTTCATCAACCTGAGGTGATTCATCGACGTCGGGGCTGGCTGCAATAAAGCGCAGGCCAAGGCGTTGCAGCAGTGCGCGGCGGTAGCGCGAGGAGGAGGCGAGGACCAGTTCCTGGGCCTTTGAATTGTCGGAATTCATTGACTTTTCACCACAAATCACTAGAATCCGCGCGCCATGCGCGATCGATTGCCCGCTTGGGTTGACCTGATACGGCTGGCACCTGGCCAGCAACTTGCCGGAACGGTGCCGTTGTCGGATCTGGACGGCTGGCCTGCGGGCGGAGCGAGTGTGCAGCTGACGCTGGACATCACGCAAGCACCGTCTGGTCGGCTGGCACTCAAGGGTGATCTGCAAGGCCAAAGCGAAATGCTGTGTCAGCGTTGTTTGCAACCTATGGATCAGGTTTGGAATGCCCAATTCCTACTTGAACTGGTGGACAGCGAGGAGCAGGCCGAGCGGATTGAAACCGCGCTGGACATTTACATCGCTCGTGGTGGGCGCGTGCATTTGCACGAGCTGGCCCGCGATGAATCGATATTGGCGCTGCCGATGACGCCGCGTCATGCCGATGGTACGTGTGAGCCTCCGGCTCAGTCGTAGAAGAGATAACCGTGTGGCGGATGCGCGCAAGCGCACGCGTCGCAGAATTTGAAGCCAAGGAGGCCGTGATGGCCGTTCAACAGAACCGTAAAACCCGTTCCAAGCGCGACATGCGTCGTTCTCACGATGCCCTGAGTGCACCCACGCTGTCGGAAGATCCGACCAGCGGCGAAATGCACCTGCGTCATCATGTGACCAAGGACGGTTTCTACCGTGGTCGTCGCGTGATTGAAAAGCCGGAAGTCGCTGAAGACGACATCTAAGACGGCATGATCATCGCGCTAGACGCGATGAGCGGTGACGTCGGCGTTGACGTCACCGTACCTGCCGCCCGCCGAGCGCTGGAGCGGCACCCCTCGCTGGAGTTGATCTTGGTCGGCCAGCCGTCGGTACTTGAGGCGGCCATGGCCAAGCACGGCTTGCAGGCGCACCCGCGCGTGCGCGTCGAGCCGGCCAGCGAGATTGTGGGCATGGATGAGGAGCCGGCCAAAGCGCTGCGCGGCAAGAAAGACTCCTCCATGCGCGTGGCCATCAATCTGGTCCACGCTGGCACGGCTCAGGCCTGTGTCAGTGCCGGGAACACCGGCGCCCTGATGGCCACCGCGCGTTTCGTGCTCAAGACCCTGCCCGGGGTCGACCGCCCGGCAATTGTGTCCAAGTTGCCGTCGCGCAACGGGCACACCCATATGCTGGACCTTGGCGCCAACGCCGAGTGCAGCCCCGAGCACCTGTATCAGTTTGCCGTGATGGGCGCTGTGCTGGCCCGTGCGGTGTCGAATCTGCAAGATCCGCGGGTTGGTCTGCTCAATATTGGCTCCGAAGACATCAAAGGCACCCAGTCGATCAAATCGGCTGCCGCCATGTTGAGCCAGAGTGATCTCAACTACATCGGCTATGTGGAAGGGACCGACATCTTCCTGGGCAATGTGGATGTGGTGGTCTGTGACGGTTTTTCCGGCAATGTTGCGCTCAAGAGCATGGAAGGCGTGTCGCGCCTGATTGCTGATTTCCTGGGCGAAGAGTACCGGCGCGGCCTGCTCAGCAAGCTTGCGGCGCTGGCCAGCTATGGCGTGCTGCAGCGCTTTCGCAAGCGGGTTGATCCGCGAGCCTACAACGGCGCCAGCTTGCTCGGCTTGAATGGGATCGTGATCAAGTCACACGGCAGCGCCGATGCCATGTCGCTGGAAAATGCCATTCATATTGCCGTGCTGGAATGTCATGCGCGGGTCACCGAAAGCATTCGCGACCAGGTCGAAGCGCATTTGCTGCCCGATGTGGCGGCCAATCTCGATAACCCGAGCTAAGCAGCGCCTTACTGAACCAGCTGGTTCATGTCGAAGATCGGCAGCATGATGGCCAGCACGATGGTCAGCACGATACCCGCCATCATCAAAATCAAGGCCGGTCCCAGCACCCCCATGATCGCCGAGATGATGGTGTCGACCTCGAGTTCCTGATTGTGTGCGGCACGCTCAAGCATTTCGTCGAGCTGGCCGGAGGCCTCGCCGTTGGCAATCAGGTTGAGGGTGATCGGTGGAAACAGACGTCCGGCCGCCAGCGAGCGGTGAATCGGCGCGCCTTCACGCACTTTCACCGCGGCAGACTTGATCAGTTCCTGCATCGGAATGTTCTGCACCACGCGTGAACAGATATCCAGGGCTTCCAGCACCGGTACGCCACTGGAAACCAGAATGCTGAAGGTGCGGGTGAAACGGCCGGCATTGACCCCGCGGATGAGTTTGCCGAACAGTGGCAAGCGCAACTGAACGGCGTGCCAGCGGTACTTGGCGGCGGGTCGGCGCATCAGGAATTGCCAGCCAACCACCAGCACAAGCAGAACGATGCCCAGCGCGATGTAGTGATCGCGCAGAAAGTCACTGGCCGCGATCATGCCTTTGGTCAGCGGCGGCAGTTCGGCATCCAGGCTGTCGAACACGCCTATGACCTGCGGCACCACGCTGGCCAGCAGAAAGCTGACGATGCCCACCGAGGCCAGCACCAGGATGATCGGATAGGACAGGGCGGCGAAAATCTTCTTCTGCAGTTCCTGGCGCTTTTCCACGTAGTCGGCCAGACGGTCGAGCACGGTGTCCAGATGGCCGGACTGCTCGCCTGCTTCCACCGTGGCGCAGTACAGGTGATTGAACACATGCGGGAACTCGCGCAGAGCCGAGGCCAGCGTGTGGCCTTCGGTCACCCGCGCGCGCACCCCCATGATGATGCCCTGGGTGCGGCGACCCTCGATCTGCTGGGCCACGGTCTTGAGGGTTTCTTCCAGCGGCAGGCCGGATTTCAGCAAGGTCGCCAGCTGACGTGTGACCAGGGCCAGTTCGGTGCCGGAAATACCCCGGGCCAGATTGAAGCCGCCGCCGCTGCCGCCGCGTGATTTCTGCTCGACCTCGACCACTTCCAGCGGGGTCAGGCCGCGCTCGCGCAGTTGCGCGCGCACCATCTTCGGCGTGTCGCCTTCGATCAGGCCTTTCTTGTTGCGGCCGCGTGCATCCAGTGCGGTGTAGCTGTAGGCGCCCATAGTGTCGTGGCGAGTCCTAGTCTTCGCGGGTGACGCGCACGACTTCTTCGATCGTGGTCACACCTTCGAGAATCTTTGCGCGGCCTTCCGCACGCAGGCTGGGGAAGCGCTGCCGGGCATGCTTTTCCATGGTCTGCTCGGAGGCCCCGTCGTGAATCATGGTGCGCATGGCATCGTCGACCGCGATCACTTCCTGTATGCCATTACGTCCGGTGTAGCCGGTGTTGCGGCATTTGTCACAGCCGCGCGCACGGTAGATCTGCGGAGGGTTGTCGGCCGGAATGTCGAGCAGCCGGCACTCCGCGGCATCCGGGGTGTAGGCTTCCCGGCAATCGTGGCACAGGGTACGGATCAGGCGCTGGGCGATCAGGCCGATCAGGCTGGAGGCGAGCAAGAACGGTTCGACGCCCATGTCGCGCAAACGCGAAACCGCGCCGATCGCGGTGTTGGTGTGCAGGGTCGACAGCACCAGGTGACCGGTGAGTGATGCCTGCACCCCGATCTCGGCCGTTTCCAGGTCGCGGATTTCCCCGACCATGACCACGTCGGGGTCCTGGCGCAGGATGGCACGCAGGCCACGCGCGAAGCTCATGTCGACCTTGGTGTTGACCTGGGTCTGGCCAATCCCGTCGAGGTAGTACTCGATCGGATCTTCCACGGTGAGAATGTTGCGCGAGCTGTCGTTGAGACTGGCCAGCGCCGCGTACAGCGTGGTGGTTTTGCCCGAGCCGGTGGGGCCGGTAACCAGAATGATGCCGTGCGGCTTCTTGATCAGCTCTTTCATCACCTCGAGCTGTTTGGGCTCCATGCCCAGATGGGTCAGGTCGAGGCGGCCGGCCTGTTTGTCGAGCAGACGCAGCACCACGCGCTCACCATGGCCCGACGGGATGGTGGAGACGCGGACGTCGACCGGGCGACCCGCGATCTTGACCGAGATGCGACCATCCTGGGGCAGGCGTTTTTCGGCGATATCCAGTTTGGCCATGACCTTGATGCGCGAGACGATCAGCGGTGTGAGCGCGCGCTGCGGGGTCAGCACGGTGCGCAGCACGCCGTCGACGCGAAAGCGCACGACCAGGCGGTTCTCGAACGGCTCGATGTGAATATCCGAGGCGTTGTCCTTGATCGCCTCGGACAGCATGGCGTTGATCAGCCGGATGATCGGTGCGTCGTCATCGGCTTCGAGCAGATCCTGAGGTTCGGCCAGTGACTCGGCCACGCTGGACAGATCGGCATCATCATCCAGGCCCTGCATGGCCTGCATGGTTTCGCTGGAATTGTTTTCGTAGCGCTGTTGTAAGGCGCGGTCGAAATCTTCGATCGCCAGCGGTTTGAGTGCGATCGGGTATTCCAGGAAGCGTTGCATCTCAAGCAGCGCTTCCGGCGCGACATCCGGGCGCGCGAACAACTCCACGTGGCCATCATCGGTCAGCTGACCGACCAGCAGGCCGTGGCGCTTGGCGAAGGCAAACGAGGGCAGGCGCAGCGCGGTGTCCATCAGCGCAGGTGACCCCGACCCATTTTCTTGCGCGGTGTGAGCACCGGCTCGGTGCTGATCAGCGGCTCCATGCTCGGTTGCGGTGTGGCAACCGGTGCGCTGTTTTGCGGCTCGTTTGTGTCACTTTCAGCGGCGCCGGGCGGCAGCTCGGCGGCACTGTCATCAGCGGCCTGGGCCGGGGCAGGGCTTGCCACCGGTGCTGGTTGGGGCGGCGGTACGAACTGCTCGTCCAGTTGTTCCAGCACCGGCCCGCGGGTGCGTCCGAGCACGCGCATGGGCTGCTCGTTGGCCAGATCCTGCAGGTGACGCATACGATCGTATTTGACGCGGGTGTAGTAGCTGGCGCTCTCGCGGTCACGCAGGATGGTCGAGCGGATGAAGATCATCAGGTTCTGCTTGGCGTTTTCCACGCTGCTGGAACGGAACAGGGCGCCCAGCAGCGGGATGTCGCCGAGGATCGGGACTTTCTGCTCGGTGCGCTGGACGTTGTCATCAATCAGTCCGCCCAGCACCAGGATGTCGCCGTTGCCGACCATGACCGTGGTGTTGAGGGTGCGCTTGTTGGTGATCAGGTCAACTGCGCCCGCGGTGCCAGCACTGACGTTGGAGGACTCCTGCTTGATCGTCAGCTTGATGGTGTCGCCTTCGTTGATCTGCGGCGTGATGCCCAGGGTCAGGCCGACATCACGGCGCTCAATGGTCTGGAACGGATTGACCGTGCTGCCGGTGTTCGAGTTGCCATAGGAGCCGGTCAGGAAGGGCACTTCCTGGCCCACCGAGATTTCGGCCTCTTCGTTGTCCATGGTCACCAGCGAGGGTGTGGACAGAACGTTGGTTTCACCATCGCCGGCGAGGGCGTTGAGCAGCAGCGCGAAACTGGTGCCGTCATCTTTGATGCTGCCGCCACCGACATTGAAGCCGGTGCGCAGCAAGCCGGTTGCGCCGGCGATGTTGCCGCTGGCCGCCGCCGCAGCGCCGGTGATGACATTCTGGTTGAAGATCGACGCTGCAGCGATGCGTTCATCGTTCAATACCGCCCAATCGATGCCAAGCTGGCGTGAGCGGTTGATGCTGACCTCGGCCAGGATGGCCTCGACCAGCACCTGGGCGCGGCGGATGTCGAGTTGGGCGATCACGCTGCGCAGGCCGCGCATGATCTTCGGCGGTGCGGTGATGACCAACGCATTGGTGTTGGGCTCGGCCACGATACGCACATCGGGATTGCTGCCGCCAGAGCCTTCCTTCTTGGCGCCGCCCTTGGCGTTGGTCTGGGTCTCGGCATAGCCTTCCAGAATTGGTGCCAGGGTTTCGGCATCGGCGTAGGACAGGTAGATCACCTGGGTGTCGCCGTCTTCTTCGAGCGGGATGTCGAGGTGGGCGATAAGGGCGCGAATGCGCATGCGCTGCGCTTTGTCGCTGCTCAGGATCAGGCTGTTGGTGCGTTCATCCGCGATCAGCGTGATCGGCTGCTGGCTGGGGTCACGCTTGCTCTGCTGCGATTGCAGCAGGCCATTGAGTGTCTGCTGCACGTCGGCGGCTGATGCATTGCGCAGGCGGATCACTTCGACCTCGTCATCGCCACCTTGGTCGATGCGACGGATGATTTCGGTCATGCGTCCGACATTGGCCGCACGGTCGGAAATGATCAGCATGTTTGACGGCGAGTACGCCGCCAGATGACCGTATTGCGGCACCAGCGGGCGCAGAATCGGCACCAGTTGGGCGGCCGGGACATTGACGATCTCAATCACCCGCGTGACGATTTCATCGTCGGCCATGCCGTAGAAATCAAAGTGGCTGCCGCCATCCTGCTTGGCCCCGACTTCCGGCACGATCTTGGTTACCGGGCCGGCCGGTACGGCGGCAAAGCCATGCACTTGCAGCACCGACAGGAACACGCCGTAGATGTCTTCGGGCGACATCGGGGTGGTCGAGATCACGGTGACCTGGCCCTTGACGCGCGGGTCGACAATGAAATTCTGGCCGGTGATTTCACCCACCGTGGTGATCAGCGTGCCGATGTCGGCGTCCTTGAGGTTCAAGGTCGAGCCGACCGGCTGTGTCGCTTGCTGGGCCAGGCCTGCCGTGCTGAACAGGGCTGCGCTGCTGCCAAGCAGCAGGCCCGCCATCACCGGTCGCAGCACCGGGTGTGTCGCCAGAGTCATAGATTTACCACTAGTTGAGATTCACACTGACGGACTGCAACTGCCCGCCGCGTTCTATTTGCAGATTGAGTTGTTGGGCTGAGCTCAGATCGCCCAGCAACTGAAAGCTCTTGCTCGGGTCGTCCAGCGAGACACCGTTGACCGAGGTCACGATGTCGCCAGGGCGCAGGCCGGCCTGTTGGAACAGTTCGCGGTTGCGGCCCGGGTAAATTCTGTAGCCGCGCATTGCGCCATTGCTTCGGGCCGGCTGTACGCGCAGGTATTGCGAGGCCTTGGTCGGATCGTTGAGCAATTCGTTGCGGATGGTCGAAAGTTTGGCCGAGGTGGCCGCGTCGAGTATGCGGGGGGCGGAGCCGCCAAGCGCTCGTGAGCTGGTTGCTGAGGCCGTGTTGCGCGGTGAAGTGTCGACAACCTCATCTTTTTCCAGGCGCAAGGTTTCCAGCCGGCCGCCGCGTTCGAGCAGCACACGGTCGACATAAATGCTGTGCAGCTCTGCGCCGCCGGGAATCGCCATGCCCACCGCGTAAGCTTTGAGCTCGCCGCGGGTTTGCTCGATCAAGGCGCGAGAATCGGCCGCATCCTGCATGGCCAGAATGCCGCGCAATTTCAGACGCAAGTTGGTATCCGGTGCATCTTCGGTGGATTGCGCCTGGGCGATGGCCGCTTCAGGGCGGAACTCGCCGAAAAGCTTGGCCTGCTGTATTGCCGCCACATTGATGGTTGAGCTTGGTCTTTGCGCCGCAGAGGCCTGAGCAGGCTCAGCCGGGCGTGGTGCCCACAGGCCTTGTTCCGGTGCTGGCACCAGCAGCCAGATCAGCTTGGCCAGCTGAACTCCCAACAGCACCGCGAGCAGCAATGCCGCCAGCAGCGGGACGGTTTTCTGCAGCCGGGCGATGGTTTGAGGGGAAAGTTGCGAGTTCAAGGACGGGCGATCTGCGAGTAGCGTAAGTCAAACCCGACATCATAAAGATTTTGTCGGCTTTTCTCATTGTTTTAGCGTGCGTTTGCGGCGAAATTCAGGGCAAGTAATATGGCTGGCAGTGGGAGCGCCCCGGGGGCACGCGATGCACACTCTGATTCGATTTGTGCTGACGAGTTTCATACTCGTCGGCTTTCTTCTGCACCTTAACGGGTTCTGGACGATCAGTTTGATCGAACAGGTCGAGCGCTTGACCTATGACGCGCGCGTTAGAGCCAGTGTGCTGAATGAAGTTGACGATCGTATTGCGATCATCGACATCGACGAAAAATCGCTGGCCGAAGAGGGCCAGTGGCCCTGGCCTCGGCGCAAGCTGGGGGCAGTGGTCGACGTGCTTTACCAGCACTATGGCATCCAGGCGCTGGCGCTGGATTCGGTGTTTCCAGAACCCGATGGCCATTCCGGCCTGCCCTGGCTAGGGGCTCTGGAGGGCTCGGATGTTGGCCAGCTTGAAGGGGTGCAGCGTTGGATCGGTCAACAGCGCAAGGTGTGGGATGACGACCGTGTATTCGCGGCCGCTTTGCAGCGCCATGAGCCGGTGTTGGGTTTCGTGCTCAAGGGCTTGGGCGGTGCAGAAGCGCAGCTTGGTCAGTTACCGCCGGCGGTGGTTGATGATGCGCGCCAGATGCCGGCTTCCTACATACGCGCAACCAGTTATACGGCCAATCTCGACACCTTGCAGGCGGCCACGCCGTATGCCGGTTTTTTTGACAACCCCACGCTGGACAGTGATGGGGTGTTCCGGCGCGTACCGCTGCTGCAGCAACATGATGACGCGGTTTACGGATCACTGGCTTTGATGACTCTGGCGCGGGCATTGAGTGACACCCGCGAGCCTGCTCAGATTGAACTGGAATATGACGCTCGCGGCGGTCCGCGCAATGCGCTTAACCTGGAGTATCTGCGTGTTGGCACCTACCGGGTGCCGGTCGACGAAAACGTGGCCGTCCTGGTGCCCTATAGAGGCGCGCAAGGCAGCTTTCCGTACTTCTCTGTTTCGGATGTCTTGCATCAACGGGTTGACCCTGAAGCACTGCGCGGCCGGATTGCGATTCTGGGGACCACCGCGCCGGGCTTGAAGGATCACCGCACCACGCCAGTGGGCGTGGCCTATGCGGGGGTCGAAGTCCACGCCAATATCATCTCCGGCATTCTCGACGACCGCATCAAGCACAAGGTCCCTTACCTGGTTGGTATTGAAACCACCATGCTGGTGGTGATCAGTTTGATTTTTACCCTGCTGTTTCCACGGGTTTCGCCGTTGCTGGGCACCCTGATGGTTGGCGGTATGGTGGTCGGGCTGGCGGGTTTGTCGTTTGGTTTGTGGCGCACCGCAGATTTTGTTGTGCCGCTGGGTGGGCCGTTGCTGTTCCTGTTCATCCTTGTGCTGGTGCAGATGACCTACGGCTATTTCGTGGAGGCGCGGGCCAAGCGTGAGGTGGCGCGCCTGTTTGGCCATTATGTGCCGCCCGAACTGGTCAGCGAGATGGCCCAGGATACGCTGGCGGCGGAGATGCGCTCAGACAGCCGGGAAATGACCGTGTTGTTTTCCGACATTCGCAACTTCACCAGCATTTCTGAGCGTCTGCCGCCGCAGGAATTGACCGCGTTGATGAACGAGTTCCTGACTCCGCTGACCGAGGTTATCCATCGTCACCGCGGCACCATCGACAAGTACATGGGGGATGCCGTCATGGCTTTCTGGGGGGCGCCGTTGCCGGATGAGCAGCATGCGCGCCGCGCGCTGCAGGCGGCCCTGGAGATGGTCGGATGCATGCGCCGTCTGGCCGATGAGTTTCGTGCCCGGGGCCTGCCCGAACTGCGCATTGGAGTGGGGATTAACACCGGCGTGATGAGTGTCGGCAACATGGGTTCGCAGTTCCGCATGGCATACACCGTGCTTGGTGATGCTGTGAACTTGGGCTCAAGGCTGGAAGGTTTGACCAAGCAGTACGGTGTGTCGGTGATTTGTGGTGACAGCACCCGTCGTCTGGTGGATGACTGGGCCTACCGTGACCTTGACCGGGTCCGGGTCAAGGGCAAGGTCGAGCCGGTGGGGATTTTTGAGCCGCTGGGTGTGCGCGCCGAACTGGATGCACAGACGCGCAAGGAGCTCAAGCACTACCGTGATGCCTTGCTGGCTTACCGCAATCAAAGCTGGTCTGAGGCGGAGTTGCAGTTCTACCAGTTGCAGAAATCGCGGCCGGATCCACATCCCATTTATCAGGTGTATCTGGATCGCATCGAGATCTTCAAGCGCATGCCGCCGGGGCCGGAATGGGACGGTGTCTTTACTCACACCAGCAAGTGAGGAACGTGAACATCGAACGATCGATGGGGTCCAAGAGGGCGTCAATCGTCATACAATTGGGTCATGGCTGAACATGAGACAGAACGCTACGGCAACACCGCCGTCGAAGAGGCGCCGCCCAAACTGCAGCGCCCGCCGATGTACAAGGTTGTGCTGTTGAACGACGACTACACCCCGATGGAGTTTGTGGTCCATATCCTGCAGAAGTATTTCAGGCTCGGGCATGAGCAGGCGGTGCAAGTCATGCTCGAGGTTCACACCAAAGGTGCAGGTGTGGCCGGAACCTACACGGCAGAGATTGCCGAGACCAAGGTGGCTCAGGTCAACCGGTATGCGCGGGAAAATGAACACCCGCTGATGTGTACGATGGAGAAAGCGTGATGCTCAGTCAGGATCTACAGGCCGCTCTGGATGCGGCATTCAAATCGGCCAAAACCGAAGCCCATGATCTGCTGACCGTTGAGCATCTGCTTCTGGCCCTGCTGGATGATGCCCAGCTGGCCGAGGTGCTGCGTGCGGTGGGTGCCCAGCTGGAGCCGCTGGAGCAGGGTTTGCGGGATTTCATCCGCACCAACGTGCAGACCGTGGGTGAGGTCGATGATGGCTACGAAGTTCAGCCCACGCTGGGTTTTCAGCGCGTGCTGCAGCGCGCCGTCTACCATGTGCAATCATCCGGCAAGAAAGAAGTCACGCCGCTGAACGTGCTGGTTGCGATCTTTGCCGAGCGCGATGCCCATGCGGTGTATCTGCTGGCCGAGCAGGGAGTGAGCCGCCTCGATGTGGTCAACTACATCTCGCATGGCATCACCCGCGACGAAGGCGAGGCCAACCCGGGCGCCAGCGAGACGGACGACAAAAAAGATGGCGGCGAGTCTGAATCCGCCCTGTCCAAATACACCGTCAATCTGAATGAGAAAGCCCGCCAGGGTCGTATCGACCCCTTGATCGGGCGTGCGCTAGAGGTTGAACGGGTGATCCAGACCCTGTGCCGGCGGCGCAAGAACAACCCCCTGCTGGTCGGTGAGGCTGGCGTGGGCAAAACCGCTATCGCTGAGGGGCTGGCCTTGGCGATTGTTGAGGGTGAAGTGCCCGAGGTGTTGGGTAAGGCGACTATCTACGCCCTGGACATGGGTGGGTTGGTGGCTGGCACCAAATACCGTGGTGATTTCGAGAAACGCCTCAAAGGCGTACTCAAGGAACTCGACGAAGATCCCGGTTCGGTGCTGTTCATTGACGAAATTCACACCATGATCGGTGCCGGCGCGGCCTCCGGCGGGGTCATGGATGCATCCAATCTGCTCAAGCCCGGTCTGGCCAGCGGTGAACTGCGCTGTATTGGGTCTACCACCTACAGCGAGTTCCGCGGCATCTTCGAAAAAGATCATGCGCTGGCCCGACGCTTCCAGAAAATTGACGTGCCGGAACCCAGCGTCAGCGAAACTCAGCAGATTCTGATGGGTTTGAAGTCGCGCTTCGAAAAGCATCATGAAGTGCGTTACACCAACAGCGCCATTCAGGCGGCGGCGGAGCTGGCTGCGCGTCACATCAATGACCGCCACCTTCCCGACAAGGCCATTGATGTCATCGACGAGGCCGGTGCGCGTCTGCAGCTGCAGCCTGCGGCCAAGCGGCGCAAGACGGTGCAGGTCAAGGACATCGAGGAAATCGTGGCCAAGATCGCGCGTATTCCGCCGAAAAGCGTCAGCGCATCGGATCGTGATGTTCTGCGCACACTGGAGCGCGATCTCAAGCTGGCCATTTTTGGTCAGGACGCGGCGGTGGAAACCCTCTGCGGTGCGATCAAAATGTCGCGCTCCGGCCTTGGTCCGCCTGATCGTCCGATCGGCAGTTTCCTGTTCGCCGGCCCCACCGGGGTGGGCAAGACCGAAGTGACGCGTCAGCTGGCCGATCTGCTGGGTATCGATCTGGTCCGCTTCGATATGTCCGAATACATGGAGCGCCACACCGTGTCGCGTCTGATCGGTGCGCCGCCGGGGTATGTCGGTTTTGACCAGGGCGGTTTGCTCACCGAAGCGGTAATCAAGCAACCGCACGCGGTTGTGCTGCTTGATGAGATCGAAAAAGCCCACCCGGAAGTGTTCAACCTGCTGCTGCAGGTCATGGACCACGGCACCCTGACCGACAATAACGGCCGCAAGGCGGATTTCCGTAACGTGATTCTGGTGATGACCACCAATGCGGGTGCCGCAGACATGGCGCGCCCGTCCATCGGCTTCGCCAGTCAGGATCACCGCAGCGACGGTATGGAAGCGCTCAAGCGCCTGTTCACCCCGGAATTCCGCAATCGCCTGGATGCGGTGATCCAGTTCGAGGCGCTCAAACCGGAAGTGGTGCGCCACGTGGTCGACAAGTTCCTGGTCCAGGTGGAAGTGCAGCTGGAGAGCAAGAACGTGCACATCGAGTTTGATGATGCGGCACGGGCCTGGCTGGCCAGACATGGCTACGATGAAGCCATGGGCGCGCGCCCGATGGCGCGGCTGATTCAGGATCAGATCAAGCGACCGCTTGCCGAAGAACTGCTGTTCGGCAAGTTAAGCAAAGGTGGGCAGATCCGGGTCAGTGCAAACGAGGATGGTTTGCAGCTGGATATCGAAGACGCGGCGGCGCTGGCTTAACGCCAGCCCGCGCGGCTTATTTACCGCGGTAGGTGATGCGCCCTTTAGACAGGTCGTAGGGCGTCAACTGTACCGTGACGGTGTCGCCGGTCAGGATGCGGATGTAGTGCTTGCGCATACGTCCGGAGATGTGTGCCGTCACGCTGTGACCATTTTCCAGCTGTACGCGAAATGTGGTGTTGGGCAGGGTTTCGGTAACCGTGCCTTCCATTTCGATGAGATCTTCTTTCGGCATGTAGAGCGTCTAGAGTTAGCAAAGCCGACCATTATCGGTGGTTTTCGGCCTGTCATCAATCTTTGATGTCAGTCCAGGTTTCGGCTTTGCGGCGCTGCTGGGGCTGATATTCGGCCTTGTAATGCATCTTTTCGCTGCCTTCGACGTAGTAGCCGAGGTACAACCAGGGCAGCGTGGCGGCCCGACAGGACTCGATCAGTCGCAGGATGGCATAGCGCCCCAGCGAGCGCTGGGCGGCATCCGGCGCAAAAAATGTGTACACCGCCGACAGGCCGCTGAGCAGGCGATCAACTACGCAGACCGCCAGCAGGGTGCCCGCGCTGTCGCGAATCAAAAGATGCTGGGTGGTGCTGGCCGACGGGCTGCACAGAAATTGTTCAAACCCTTCGCGGTCATCCGGATCCATGCCGCCATCGGCGTGGCGTTGGGCCAGATAGTCGCGGTACAAGGCATAGCGCTCGTCTGTTCCCACCGGCGTGGCCCAACTTGCGATCAGGTCATCATTGCGCTTGAGGCAGCGCCTCTGGGCCCGGTTCGGGGCAAAAGCGGCGACATCAATACGCGTGGATTCGCAGGCCTGACAGCTTGGGCACATCGGGCGGTAATGGCTGGGGCCGCTGCGCCTGAAACCCATCTGGGCCAGCGCGTCGCGCTGGCTGGCGTTGAGCTGCAGACGCGGGTCGACGAAGACATTGCGGGTTTGCCGGTTGGCCAGATAGCTGCAGTCTGACGGCGCGCTCAGGAACAGCGGCAACGATTCGAGCTGTGACCTAATGTGCGACATGTTTGGGATCGTCAGGCACCGCAATATCGAAGGACCAACAGCCACCGGGTGTCGGCGCATCGTCAATGGCGCTGTCGAGGATGCGTTCGAAGTCGTTGCGCGCGATGCGCGAGATGCCCATGCGCTCCAGATGAGGGGAGGCGACCTGGCAATCGAGCACGGCGTAGTGCCACGCTTCAAGTTGCCGGCACAGCCACACCATGGCCAGCTTGGAGCCATTGCTGGCGCGGCTGAACATGGATTCGCCGAAGAACACTTTGCCCAGGGCTACACCGTAGAGCCCGCCGATCAGGTGGCCATCACGCCAGATTTCGATGGAATGCGCATAGCCACGTCGAAACAGTTCGGTGTAGGCCTGGCGCATGGCCGGGCCCAGCCAGGTGCCTTCACGGCGGCCTTCCGAGCAGCCATCGAGCACGGCGGTAAATGCGCGATCAAAACTGACCGAGTAGTCGGCGCGATTGACCGCGCGGCGCAGGCTGCGGCTGACGTGCAATTGCGCCGGATAGAGCACGGCGCGCGGGTTGGGGGTCCACCACAGGATCGGTTCGTCGGGATTGAACCAGGGGAAGATGCCATGGCGATAGGCCTGCAGCAGGCGGCTGACACTCAGGTCGCCGCCGACCGCAAGCAGGCCATCCGGATCACGCAGGGCGCGTTCGCCGGGCGGGAAGGGCTCGCGCGGGTTGCGCGGGTCCAACCAGTACAGACTGAGTCTGCTCTGTGTGGTCAATGATGGATGATGTCTGAAGCGACAACCCCGTCCAGGGCCAGCTGCACGCACGTGTCGTGCTCGAAACTGCCGATGTCGTCGCTGACGTCGATATCGTCGCTCTTGATGCGCCCCTCGGCGTCAAAACCGACCAAAGCCCCCGCGGTGCGGACCTGAATGCTGTTGTCCTCATCGTTGGGGTCGTCAACGATGACCTGAAGGTAGTGCGCCCTCTGGGCGGCGAAATTGGGCAGACGGCCTTGGCCGGCGGCTACCAGAGCTGCGTTTTCGGATGAAATCTGCTCAATAACGCCGTCCGCGCTGAGCAGGAAGTGTCGAATCTGAGTCATGTCGTACTCCGTTGTCCGGGCCGGCATGCGACCCGTCAGGGTATCAATGCAGCGGTAAGAAGGATTCTGGACTAAACAATGTGGTCACGACGTGAAGAATCAAGATGGCTTGATTCGCGATGACTGGGGACGGTGTACTGTGCGCTCCTTGAGGGGTGGGCGATCAATCAGGTTCTCTGGGAGTATACTCCCCTATATTGTGGTGAAAAGCCCTGTTGACTGAATTCAAACACAAGATATTGGGGTACGGCTGGTGAGTGCACAGGCCCGGGCGGGAGATGACCGCCCCCATTGGCTGATGCGCGGTGTGCGCGAAGCCGTTCTATTGAGCGCGACCTTTCTGGCGCTGTTCCTGATTCTGGCGCTGGTCAGCTATGACCGGGCCGATCCAGGGTGGTCGAGCACCGGCATGAATGTCAGCCCGCAAAATCTGGGCGGGCTGATTGGTGCCTGGGTGGCGGATATCCTGCTCAGCGTATTTGGCTGGCTGGCCTTCGCGGTGCCGTGGATGATTCTGAGCATCGGCCTGATGCTCTACCGCGAGAAAAGCGAGCGCCTGGGTGAGAACCCGGGGGTGCGTGGCGCGGCCCTGTTCATCGTGTTGATTGCCGCCTGTGCGATCAGCGGCATGCATGCGCCCGGGCATACCAGCCTGACGCCGCAAGGCAGTGGCGGGATTGTCGGCGCGTCGGTGGCACTGATGCTGATCCAGCTGTTCAGCCCGGTGGGTGCCACCTTGCTGTTGCTGATGATCGTGCTCGGTTCCTTGCCGCTGGCGCTGCGTTTTTCCTGGCTGCAACTGATGGACGCCATCGGTGCGCGCACCTTGAGTCTGTGGGAGAACGTCGGCGCGACGCTGGCGCAGCGCCGCGAAGAGCGTCAGGCGCGCGCCGCCCAGCAACTGCGTCAGCAGCGAGCGCAGCCCGTGGTCGAGGAAGCACCCGTTGCTGCCGCGCCGAGTGCACCCGTCACACCGGTTTCCACCACCGAGCGGGTGACGCGCAAGATCAAGCGCAAAAAGCGCGACGCGGTGCCCGAGGCTCAGCTGGCCTTGCCGATCCACGAGGGCGCAACCGATGGCGAGCCGGTGGAGTTCACCGGCAATCCGTTGCCACCCGTGTCGATGCTGGATATGGCGCGTCAGGATGTGCTGACCTATTCGGACGCCGATCTGGAGCAGATGTCGCGTGATCTGGAAGGCCATCTGGCTGATTTCGGTGTCGATGCCGAGGTTGTCAATGTGGCGCCCGGGCCGGTCATCACCCGTTTCGAGCTGCAGCCGGCGCCGGGCGTCAAGGTCAGCCGCATCACCAACCTGGCCAAGGATCTGGCTCGCGCGCTTTCGATCGTCAGCCTGCGTGTGGTCGAGGTGATTCCGGGCAAGTCGGTGATCGGTATCGAAATTCCCAATCGCGAGCGGGCCATCGTCAGCCTGCGTGCGGTGTTCGAGTCGGCGGCCTATCAGAATGCCAAGTCGCCGCTGACTCTAGCGTTGGGCAAGGACATCGCCGGCGTGCCGTCAACGGCTGATCTGGCCAAGATGCCACATCTGCTGGTGGCCGGGACCACGGGCTCGGGTAAGTCGGTCGCGGTCAACGCCATGATCCTGAGTCTGTTGTATCGGGCCACGGCAGACGAAGTACGCCTGATCATGATCGATCCAAAAATGCTGGAACTGTCGGTTTACGAGGGGATTCCGCATCTGCTGGCCCCGGTCGTGACCGACATGAAGGAAGCCGCCAATGCGCTGCGCTGGTGCGTGGCCGAGATGGACCGGCGCTACAAACTGATGGCGGCGCTGGGCGTTCGCAACATCGCCGGCCTGAACAAGAAGCTCGACGAGGCGCGGGCGGCGGGCAATCCGATCGCCGATCCGCTGTGGAAGCCGGCCGAGGAGTTTGATGATCAGGCTGCCGCGCCGGAACTCGAAAACATGCCCTACATCGTGGTCATCATCGACGAACTCGCCGACCTGATGATGGTCGTAGGCAAGAAGGTGGAAGAGCTGATTGCCCGTCTGGCCCAGAAGGCGCGTGCTGCCGGTCTGCATCTGATCATCGCCACGCAGCGTCCTTCGGTTGATGTGATCACCGGCCTGATCAAGGCCAACGTGCCCTCACGTATCGCTTTTCAGGTGGCCTCGAAGATGGATTCGCGCGTGATCATCGATCAGCCGGGTGCTGAGGCGCTGCTCGGGCATGGTGACATGCTGTACTCGGCCAATTCGCCTGTGCCGCGGCGTGTGCACGGCGCGTTTGTTGACGATCATGAGGTGCACAAAGTGGTGGATTACCTCAAGCAGGTGGCGCCGGCCGACTATCACGACGACATTTTGTCCGGGGCCAGCGACACCGCTGTACCGGGCATCGATCCGGTCGATGGTGGCGATGGCGGCGCCGAAACCGATGCGCTTTACGATCAGGCCGTGGCGATCGTGACCGAGACACGCAAGGCCTCGATTTCCTGGGTTCAGCGCCGCCTCAAGATTGGTTACAACCGCGCTGCGCGTATCGTCGAAGACATGGAGGCCGCCGGGGTGGTCAGCGCGCCCAACGAAAAAGGCCAGCGTGAAGTGCTGGCACCGCCGCCGGTGGAATCATGATGCGTTTGTGGCAGGTGCTGTGTGGCGCTGCATTGTTGCTTTCAAGTGCGCTGGTCAGCGCGGATCCGCTGGCCGATCTGAAATTGTTCTACGCCGAGGTCAGCAGCTTGTCGGGCGACTTCGAGCAGCGCCTGCTGGATGAGGATGGCGATACCCTGGAGCGCTACGCCGGGCGTTTCTGGATGCAGCGTCCGGGGCGTTTTCTGTGGCTCTACGACACCCCTTACGAGCAGCAGCTGGGTGCCGATGGGGAAACCCTTTGGCACTACGATGTGGACCTGCGCCAGATCACCATGCGCGATGCGGCGACCAGTCTGAGTGGTACGCCGGCTGAATTGCTGGGCGGCGATCTGTCTCAGCTCGACAGATACAAGCTGACCCGTCTGTCCGATGCGGATGGTCTGGAATGGCTGCAGTTGCTGCCGCACAGCGACAGTTCGGATTTCGAGGAGATTCGCATCGGTATGGCCGGTGGTCAGCCGGCTCAGGTGCTGCTCAGTGATCGTCTGGGCCAGACCACCGCGATGATCCTGCATGACCTCAAGCGCAATCCGAAAATCGGCGCTGAGCGTTTTTCCCTGCAGGTACCGGAGGGTGTGACGGTGGTTGATGAACGTCCCGGCGCCTGATCCGCGCTTGTGGCTGGGCGGCCTGCTGTTGTGGATCTGCGGCGCAGCCTGGTTGCTGTTTACGCCGGCGCCCGAGCTGTCCACCTCCAGCGCATACAACGACAAGCTGGGGCATCTGGCCCTATTTGCGCTGGCCGGAGGCTGGATTGCGTGGCGTCAGCCACGCTGGCACAGCGCCTGGCCATGGTTGCTGGCGCTGCTGGGTTTTGCCCTGATCAGTGAACTGGTGCAGCTGCAGCTGCCGACACGCAGTGCCGAGTGGGCGGATGGCATTGCCGACGGGCTCGGTCTGGTGCTTGGTTTTACTCTGGTACGGCCACTGTTCAGGTCGGCGGAGCATGTGACATGAGTGCGCCTCTGGCCGAACGCATGCGCCCGCGTACCCTGGATGAGGTCAGTGGGCAGCGTGCCTTGCTTGCTCCAAGCGGACCATTGCGCCGCGCGCTGGCCAGCGGCCGTCTGAGTTCGATGCTGTTCTGGGGGCCGCCAGGTGTTGGCAAGACCACGCTGGCGCGGGTGCTGGCAGCCGACAGCGGCCGCGAACTGCGCAGTCTTTCGGCGGTGCAATGTGGGGTCAAGGATTTGCGCAAGGCGGTCGATGAGTTGCCCGAATCGCCGGCCGGCATCGTGTTCATCGATGAAGTCCATCGCTTCAACAAAGCCCAGCAGGACGCCTTGCTGCCATGGGTCGAAAGCGGGCGCATCATCCTGCTCGGCGCGACCACCGAAAATCCCTCGTTCAGCGTCAACCGGGCCTTGCTGTCACGTTTGCAGGTCATGGTGCTCAAAGCCTTGCAGGCGGACGATCTGGTTGCCCTCATCGCGCGTGCACTGAGTGCGCCGCAGGGGCTGGCGGGTGACGTCAAGGCCGAGCCGGAGGTGATTGAGCGCATTGCCCAGCTGGCTGATGGTGATGCGCGCCGCGCACTGGGCTTGCTCGAGCAGGCCGCGACACTGGCCCAGGATGGTCAGCTCACACTGGCGCTTATCGAAGCAGCGCTGAAAAGTCAGCCGCGGGCTTTCGACAAGGGCGGCGATGAGTTCTACGACCAGATTTCCGCCCTGCACAAATCCGTGCGCGGGTCGGACCCGGATGCGGCGCTGTACTGGCTGGCGCGCATGCTGGATGGCGGTTGCGATCCGCAGTACATCGCTCGGCGCCTGATCCGCATGGCCAGCGAAGACATCGGCAATGCAGACCCGCGCTTGCTCGGCTTGTGTCTGGACGCCGCGCAAGCCTATGAACGCCTGGGCAGTCCCGAGGGTGATCTGGCCCTGGCCCAGGCTGCCGTATATCTGGCCTGTGCGCCCAAGAGCAATGCCATCGAAATGGGCTGGATGGCGGCGCAGCAGGCGGTGCGTGATGGTGGCAGTCAGCCCGTTCCCCCGCATTTGCGCAATGCGCCAACACGCTTCATGAAAGCTCAGGGCAACGGTCAGGGTTACCGCTATGCCCACGATGAGCCCGATGCGGTGGCCTGGGGCGAGCATTATCTGCCCGATGCCTTGCTCGGCCAGCGTTACTACCAGCCGACCGAGCGCGGCCTGGAGCGCAGCATCGGCGACAAATTGCAGCGCATCCGTGCCGAACAGGACAAGACCCTGGGCCAGGTGCGGCAGCAGCGAGGGCGCCGTTGAACTGGCTGGCCGTGGCGCTGGGCGGCGCGCTGGGTGCCTGTATGCGTTACGGTTTGATGCGTGCGCTGCCGCCGTTGGGCGGTTATCCCTGGGCGATACAGCTGGCCAACGTGGCGGGCAGCTTTCTGATCGGCGTGCTGTTCGTGCAGGTGGCCATGCGCTGGGGCAATGAGCACGTAGCATGGCAGTTGCTCGGGGTGGGGCTGCTCGGCGGATTCACCACCTATTCAACGTTTTCCATGGACACCGTGCGCTTGCTGGAGCAGGGTCGCTGGAACCTGGCCCTGGTTTATGTGCTGAGCACGCTGGCGCTGTGTATCGGCATGGCGGCAATGGGCGTCCTGCTGGGCCGGCGGCTGATGTAAAATTGCGCCCTTTTTGACGAGGGATTGCCGCGATGCTGGAGCCCAAACTTCTCCGCAACGACATCGAACAGGTCGCCGCGACGCTGGCCAAGCGCAATATGCAGTTGGACATTGCCGCCTATCAAAGCCTGGAAGAGCAGCGCAAAGCGTTGCAGGTCAAGACCGAAGAGCTGCAATCCCAGCGCAACAGTCGTTCCAAGGACATCGGCAAGCTCAAGGCTGCCGGCGAAGACATCACCCCGCTGCGTCAGGAAATGAGCGCCCTGGGTGAACAGCTGGATCAGCTCAAGGAGCAGCTGGAGCAGGTGCAGCAGGCCATGCGTGATTGGAGCCTGGGGCTGCCCAATCTGCCCGCCGACGATGTGCCGCCGGGCAAGGATGAGTCAGACAACGTCGAGATGCGGCGCTGGGGCAGCCCGCGTGACATCGCCGAGGCCAAGGATCACGTCGATCTGGGTGAAGCGCTGGGTGGGATGGACTTCGATGCCGCCGCCACCATCACCGGTTCGCGATTTGTGGTCCTGCGTGGTCAGCTGGCGCGCCTGCAGCGTGCCCTGGTCCAGTTCATGCTGGACGTGCATGTCGAAAAGCACGGCTATCAGGAAGTCTACGTGCCGTTCATCGTCAACCGCGAGAGTCTTCAGGGCACCGGACAGCTGCCCAAGTTCGAGGAAGATCTGTTCGGCCTGACCGGGCGCGAATGGTATCTGGCGCCGACCGCTGAGGTGCCGGTGACCAATCTGGTGCGTGACCGCATCATCGAGCAGGGCGAGCTGCCGCTGAAGTTCGTTGCCCACACGCCGTGTTTCCGCTCGGAAGCCGGTTCCTACGGCCGCGACACGCGCGGCATGATCCGCCAGCATCAGTTCGAGAAGGTCGAGCTGGTTCAGATCGTTCATCCGGAGCAGTCGTGGCAGGCGCTGGAGCAACTCACCAGTGATGCCGAGACCATTCTGCAGTTGCTCGAATTGCCTTACCGCACGGTCAAACTGTGCGGTGGCGACCTGGGCTTTTCGGCAGCCAAAACCTACGATCTGGAAGTGTGGTTGCCGTCGCAGCAGACCTATCGCGAAATCTCGTCATGCAGCAACTTCCTGGATTTCCAGGCGCGTCGCCTGCAGGCTCGCTGGCGCAGCCCGGACATGAAGAAGCCCGAACTGGTGCACACCCTGAACGGATCGGGGCTGGCTGTGGGGCGGACTCTGCTGGCGGTGCTCGAAAACGGTCAGCAGGCGGATGGCAGCATCCAGTTGCCTGAAGCCTTGAAGGGCTACTGGAAGGGCTCGCTGACGCTCAAACCGTGAGTGACTGAACGTGCGTTTGCCGCCCTTGCAGCTGTTGCCGGCGTTCGACGCCGCCGCGCGGCATTTGAGCTTCAGCAAGGCCGCGCGGGAACTGCACCTGACCACATCGGCGATCAGCCAGCAGATCAAACAGCTTGAAGCGCAGTTGGGCATGCCGCTGTTTCGGCGTTTGACCCGCCGGGTTGAACTGACTGAGGCAGGCCACGAGTTTGCCTTGGTTGCGGCGAAAACATTGGGTGCCTACCGCTCGGGTCATGCCGCCTTTGTGCAAAAGTTTGCAAGGGCGCAATTGCGCTTGAGCATGACGCCGCTGATCGCTAACGAGTTCGTGATTCCCAGGATTCAGGATTTTCAGTCCGCTCACCCTGAGTTGAGTCTGTCGATTGAAAGCAGCATGGATCTGGTCGACTTCGATCAGGAGCCGATTGACGCGGCGGTTCGGGTCGGCGCTGGGCAATGGCCCGGCCTTGAGGCCTGGCTGCTGTGCGAATGTGTCGCCGTTGCGCTGGCGGCGCCGTCTTTGCTCGCCGCGCAACCCATTCGGCGTATCGACGATCTGGTTCATCACACCCTGATTCGCCGTCGGCAGGAACAGTTTGGTTGGGCCGACCTGGCCCGCCTGATGCAGATGCCCGGGGTCTCAGGTCGCAATGAGTTGCTGGTCGATTCCGATCTCGCTGCGCTGAACGCGGCGCAGCGCGGGCAGGGTGTGACGCTCAGTTTTTTGCCCGCGGGAGTGGCGCCGTCCGTGCTGTGGCCGGAGGACCAGCTGAGGGCGGTCATGCCACCCTTCAAGACATCACTGAAAGCCTGGTTCGTGTTCCGCCCAAACGATGCAAAAGCTGATTTGCTGAGAGAGGTATTTGCCTGGATTTGTGAGCAGATCGCGCCGAGTCGCGATACCGACAGTTAAGCCTGGCTTAATCATGCTGTAGCAATCATCGTTTGTCAGGCTGCAGGGGCACCCGCAGACTTGTGGCGTATTCAAAGCGCGACAACGAGGGGCACATGAGCTTGCAGGATTCAGCACACGTATCTGGCGGTCAGCATCGCGTGTCCTCAGCGCTGGCGAACTTACACGCCCTGGGCGTGCGTCACGCCGTGATGCAGGCGGGTATGTCTACGGCGTCGGGGCCGAAGCTGGCGGGCGCGGTATCCGCTGTGGGTGGCATCGGCACCCTGGGCTTGCACGATGTGTCGGTCTGGGAATCGGTGATCGAGCAGACCAAAGCCGAGGCACAGGGGCGACCCATGTGTGCCAACCTGCTGCTGCCGTATACCCGCAGGCGGCACGTCGAGATACTGATTCGCCAACGCGTCCCGATGGTGACGCTGTTCTGGGGACACGCGCCTCAACTGATTCGTCAGCTTCAATCTCATGACGTGTTCGTCTTTCAGCAGATTGGTTCCGAGGAGGAGGCGCGCAAGGCGCTGGATGCCGGCATCGATGGTCTGATCGTGCAGGGGCTCGAAGCCGGTGGCCATGTGCGGGCGCAAGCGCGTTTGGAAACGCTGCTGCCGCGTATTTCCGAGCTGTCCGCTGAGCTTCCCGTATTCGCCGCAGGCGGTGTCTACAGCGCCAAGGATGCGGCGCACGCCGTCGCCCTGGGCGCTGACGGCGTGTGTAGCGGCACGCGCTTTCTGCTCACACCCGAAAGCCATATTCACGAGGCTTACCGCCAGCGCCTTCTGGATGCGGATTCCACGATGCTGACGCATCTGTTCGGCTTGGGCTGGCCCGATTTGCACCGAGTTGTACCGAACGCGGCCACGGATCGCTGGTGCGATGAGGATGGCGCCATTCCGACCTGGCTGCACAGGCTGAATGCCGCCTTTTCCTTCACCCGCAAAATCGTGCCGATGAAGGCCGGGATTGCAAAAGCTCAGCAGCCGGGGCGGCCCTTTTTCTCGCCGGCTTTAATGGACAGTCATATGCCGGCCGAGCTGGTAGAGGCCACGGCTTTGTACGCCGGCGAGCACATTGCACGCATTCGTCGTCTTGAGTCTGCGGCCAACGTCGTGCGTGAACTGGCGCGTGGACTTGAGGCTGGGAACAACCAAGTCGCTGTAAGCGGCTGAACAGACGCTGAGCATCTGCAAAGGAATCCGAATATGCGTATTGCCACCACAAGTCTGAAGATTTTTGGCCTGTACATGATGTTCATCCCGGGCCTGGGCTTGATGATCATGCCTGCTTTTGTGCTTGATCTGTTCGCACTGCATCACGCTGATGCGTTATGGACGGCGCGGGTTGTGGGCTTGCTGGCGTTCATCATTGGCAGCTATCAGTTGACCATTGCGCGGCTGCAGATCCAGCGTCTTTATCGGCTGACGGTTTGGCAGCGATACGGTGCGGCGGCTTTCTTCGTTGGCCTGTGGATTGCGGGTGAAGCCGGCATCGCCATCCTGCTATTTGCCTTGATCGACATGCTGGGCGCCAGTTTGACCCTGTTTGCTTCATCTCCTGAGCAGACCCACGCCGCTTTACACGCGCAGCATGCCGAGCAACGCTGAGTTGCTAGCCCAAGTCAGTGTTGAGCCAGCAGGACACGATGTGCCCGGCTGGCCAGTCCTGGCCGGCTTCGATTCTGGCCAGGGCATTGGCTGAGGCCAGGTTGCTGGTCATGTGTGAGGCTTGATGAGGCAGAGGGCGGGCCGTGAGCTGTCCGCTCGCATCGGCCGCGACGCAGACCCGCAGCAGTCGCGTGCGCCGTTGGTCGCCGCTGACCGGCTGGGTCAGCTTGGCGTGTAGCGGCGCGGGCGCCGTCACACCACACAAATGCGCCAGCGCGATGCGCACGTGCAACATCGCACAGGCGTAAACAGAGGCCGGGTTGCCGGGCAGGACAAACACCGCCTGTCCGTCTGGTCCGCGGCCAAAGCTCAAGGGTTTCCCGGGTTTTTGAGCGACCTTCCAGAACAACTCGTGAACAGCGTTGGCCTGACAGGCAGCGCGGCTGTGATCATGATCGCCAACCGATGCACCGCCGCTGATCAGCAGCATGTCGCAATCATCCAGCGCTGCGCCCACGCACGCGCTCAGTTGAGCCGGGTCGTCCGGGCAGCGGGTCAGGCGGCTGACGCGGGCGCCCTGATCGCGGACAAAATGGGCCAAAAAGCTGCCGTTGGATTCGAAAATCTGTGCGGGGCCACGTTCGCTGCCGGGCGCGACCAGTTCGCTGCCGCTGACGATAATTGCCACGCGTGACTGGGCCCGGCACGGCACCTGTGCGTGTCCGGCGCCGGCGGCGATGGACAGGCGGGCGGCGTTGAGACGCTGTCCGGCGTGGAGCAGAACTTGGCCGGCCTGCACCTCTTCGCCGCGCTGGCGCACGTGGCGACCGCTTTGCACGGTTTGCGTAAACACCGCACGCGTGGCATCGGCGTGCACGTTTTCCTGGATCTCCACGCTGTCCGCCCCGTCAGGCAGCGGTGCACCGGTAAAAATGCGGGCGCATTGGCCCGCCGGCAGTGGCCTGGGTGTGTCGCCAGCGGCGATCGATTGCGTTACCGGCAGCTCAACAGGCTGCGTTGTGGCGTGCCGCAGATCCGATGCATGCACGGCGTAACCGTCCATGGCGCTCTGCCGCATCGGCGGCAAATCCAGCGTGCTGGTCAGATCCGTTGCAAGCACGCGACAGTGGGCATCTTCAAGCGCTAGCGACTGCTGCGTGGGCAGGGCCTTGAGCTGCGCATAATGCGCCAGTGCTTGGTCCAGGCTCAGCATGGCCTAGCCCGGTCGGTGCAGCACGCCCACGGCGTGCACCACGCCGGTTCGGATCGCGGCCCAGCTCTCGCGCGTGCCGGCCAGGCTGCCGGGCAGGGTGATGACCAGCGAGCGGCCGATGGTCCCGGCCACACCGCGCGCAATCAGGGCCAGCGGGGTTCGCTGCTGGCCGAACTGACGCGCGCTTTCCATGATGCCCGGCACATCCTTGTCGAGCATGGCGGCGACGGTTTCGGCGCTGCAGTCGTCCGGCGCGAGGCCAGTGCCGCCAACGGTGATGATCAACGCGGCATGGTCATCCACCGCTGCGCGAACCGCTTCACGCACGTTAGTTGCATCGGGTTTGATGACCTGACGCTGCAACGGGGCAAAGCCGGCCTCATCCAGCGCGCCGGCCAGCCAGTCGGCCGCCGCGTCGGGCTTGCCGCCGCTGGCGATCCGGCTCGATACGGTGATGATGTGCGCGGGGCGGGCCGATTTGAGACTGCGCCGATGGTCGGATTTGCCGCCGGTTTTCTCCAGCAGGCGCACCCCATCAATGCTCAAGTCCATGCCGGCATGCGGTTTGAGCATGTCGTACACGGTCAATGCGGCCACGCTGGCGCCGGTCAGGGCTTCCATCTCCACCCCGGTTGGGCCGATGGTAGCGACCAGGGCTTCAATGCGCAGGGCATCGTCGTGCAGCTCGAAGTCGATGGCGCTGTGCTGCAGGGTCAGGGGATGACAGTGCGGCAGCAGCTCCCAGCAGCGCTTGATCGCCATCATGCCGGCGATGCGTGCGGCTTCACGCACGTCGCCTTTGTCGATGGTCCCGTCAAGCACCCGTTGGGCGCAGTCTGCGGGCATGCGTACCCAGGCTTCGGCTCGCGCCTGGCGCGCCGTGGATGGTTTGTCGCTGATGTCTCTCAAGCTGCGGCCCCGGTAGTCTCGATTGGCGCAGCGCATTGTACGCATGCACGGCTCAGTCGCCGAAGTTGTAGCGGAGCTCGACTACGTACTGTGGTTCATCAATCAAAGCCACCGTGGCGTAGTTGCCGGGAAACTGAGGCTGGTCGATGAGCACGGCGCGTTCGCGCTCGCCGGTCAGATTCTTGGCGTTGACGATGAGCGACCAGCGCCGGTCCAGCGGGGCGATCCCCAGCCGAGCATTGATACGTGTGGTGGCGGCCTGATGGCTGGCCGGGTCGAGGTCGACATCCAGGAATTGTTCGCCCTGGTACAGCACATCAATGCCGAACAACCCGCCGATCTGACGCCGCGGCCACAGCGGGAATTTGACCGAGGGCGTGAAACTTGCGCTGAGGCGCGGCGCGAATGGTGTTTCGCGCCCGCTCAGATCCTGGGTCGGTGGCGGATTGGCTTCGCCGCTGCTGTTGCAGGCGGGGTCGCTGGCGGTGGAGCCCGCCTGGGCCGGACCGCAGCGGAAGTCGCCGTACGCCACATCGCTGATGCCCAGACTGCCGGCCAGGGTCAGAAAATCCAGCGGCGGCAGCCACTGAAGATCGATTTCCAGGCCCTGTGAGACCGCGCTGGCGGCATTGATGGTGCTGATGTTGGTGCCGTCGAACAGGTTGACCTGCAGATCGTCGAAGCTGACCCGGTAGGCCGTGGCGTTGAGCATCAGGCTGTCATCCAGCCAGCGGCTTTTGATGCCGGCCTCGAACGACAGCGCACTTTCCGGCTCGTACTCCAGGTTGCGCGGTGCCAGCAGCGGGCCGGAATAGCCACCGCTCTTGAAGCCTCGGGTGGCGTTGGCGAACAGGCTGATGTCCTCGGCCAGGCGATAGCTCAGCGCGATCTTGGGCGAGCGTTCGATCTCGTCGCGTGTGCTGCGGGTTTCGAACTGGCGCTGGCCGGCGAAGGCGGCCGCGGCCGGGCACAGCGGACGGTTGGCGCACTTAGATGATTGCTCGCCCTGCTTGCGCTCGCGTCCGTAGCGAAAGCCCACGGTCAGGTCGAGCGCCTCGGTCAGCGACCAGGTGGTCTGAAAGAATGCGGCCAGCGTGCGCGCGTCGATCAGCGTGGCGTTATCGAGTATCTCCACCGCCACGGCTTCGGGAATCAGGTTGAACGGACCCGGAATGTCGCTGATGTCTCGCGGCAGACCAAGACTTTCCAGCACATCACCGAGCGCCTCGGGAACCTGTGGAATGCGGCTGCCCGGTGCGGTGCCGCCGGCGATCAGGGAATCAATCACCCCGTTGAAGTTGACGTGGACGTTCTGGGTCACGTCGGCCGCGCTTTGCATGCCGTAGATGCCGACGATCCAGTCCATGTGCTGGCCAAAACCGAACAGGCCCGCGCTGCTGAATGCGCTGCGCAGTTCGAAGGAGCGCTGGTGGTAGGTTTCCGGCCCCTGAGAGGCCACGGATTGTGAATCCACCGGTGAGAAATCACTGTCCAGCAGATAGGGCGTTTCGATCTGTGCGTCGGCCAGGATCAGATTGATGTTGAGATCGTTGATCGGACCCAGCGCGCCGACAAACTGTTCCAGCTTGATCCACAAGCTGCGCGCATCGCGGCTGGAGTGGTTGGCTTCATTGAACGAGTTGTGGCCGTTGAACGCTTCGGCATCGGCATCCGGATCGACCTGTTGATAGCGCAGCAGCGAGCGTTGTGAGGCCTGCTGCAGTTCGAATGCGTTGCCGGTGGTTCGCGTGCGGGCCAGCAGCGCACCCAGATCCACCGTCAGCGTATCGCTGGCCAGCCAGCGCAGTTTGATACGGCCGCTGAGATCGTCGGATGTGGCGGTTTCATCGCGCAGGGTGTTGTACATGCCAAGCTTGCGGTCGCGGGCTCGAAACGAGACCCGGGCCGCCAGCAGCTGATCGATCAAACCCATGCCCAGCGCGCCTTCCACACGCGTTTCCGACAGGCTGCCGCGAGCCAGGGCTACAAAGCCCTGATTGTCGAAGTCGGGTTGCGCGGTGGTGAAGTTGAGCACGCCGGCGATGGTGTTCTTGCCAAACAGCGTGCCCTGCGGGCCGCGCAGAACCTCGACCCGGTCGATGTCGAAAATCGCATCGGCGATGAAGGTTGAGCGGCCGTAGAACACATCGTCGATGGACAGGCCGACCGAAGGCTCCAGATTGCGCCCCAGCGGTGGTGAGCCGAATCCGCGGATGTTGATGGTGGGCAGGAAGCTGGCCGCCTGGGCATATTTCACGTTCGGGGTGTACTGCATCAGCTCCTGGGCTTCGACGATGGCGGCGTCCTGGATCTGGGCGCGACCCAGGGCCGAGACCGAGATCGGCACATCTTGCAGGCTTTGCTCGGTTTTCTGCGCGGTGACCACGATCTCTTCGATCGCCCGTCTGGGGCCCGTAGGGTCTGGAGCAGGTGCCTCGGGCAGCTGGATACTCGCCGGTGTTGGCGTCGGAGCAGGGCTCGGCGTTGCTTGCGGCGTGCTGTCGGGTTCGTTGGCGAACAGCTGGTCGAGGGCGTCGTCCGCCACAACCGGATTGATGACGCCCATCATCACACTGAGGCCGAGGCATGCCACGGCGCGTTTGGCTCGCATTGAGGTCTCCTCCACGCCGCCTTGTTTGAATGGGCGGTCTGCTGGCATGCGATAACGGCAGTCGCTTGCTGCCGATTTAAAGTTTTACAGTGTGTCTAATTTGTAACAGTCGGGCAGCGCCGTCAATGCGCCTGAGCGCGTGTTCAGGACAGAAGTGGACAATATGTCAATAAAATCAGGGCGGCGCGCTGCGATGCGCGCCGCCCGACAGCTCGGTGAGCTTGAGCGGAATTCCGCTTAGGCGGCGTTCTTGCGCTGGCGTCGCCACATGACCAGCACAACCAGGGCAAGCAACAGCCAGGGGCCGTAGCGCAAGGCGCGGTCGTGCATGCTGTTGATGCTGAGCTGACGACGGGCGTCATAGCCTTCCGGCACCTCCAGCGCGCCGACATCCTCGGCCCAGGCGTCGTAGTGTTCGCGCATCAAGCGGAAACGCTCGGGCTGGTCGGCGGACAGATCGCGGGTTTCCCCCGGATCGGTGGCGATGTTGAACAGCTTCCATTGGCCGTCGCCGTAGCGCGGACGGTTGCGAGAAAGTTTGTAGTCGCCCATGAACAGCGCCACGTTGCCGGCGGTTTCGAAGGCCACGATGTCTTGATCCTCGCGCACCGGCTGCTCGGACTGCTGTAGGGCCGAGAGCAGGGAACGGCCGCGTATGGCTTCGATGCCCTCGGGGCTGTCCCGGCTGACTCCGGCAATCTCCAGCAGAGTCGGCGCGATGTCGATCACAAAACTGGGCTGGCGAATCTGCGCAGGGCCGGGAATGGAGGCGCCGGAAAAAATCGCCGGCACGCGCACGCCGCCTTCGCCGGTGTAGAACTTGAACAATGCGTGTGGCGAGGCGGCCGCACTGGCGAACTCGGGGCCGATGTATCCGTAGGTGCCTTTCTCGCCAAGCGTGTCGAGATCCAGCGAATAATCCACCCAGTCCAGCCACAGGGCCATGCCCGGGGTTTCCAGCGGATCGTTGTGCTCCGGACCATTGTCGGAGAGAAATACGAAGGTGGTGTTGTCGTAGTCGCCGCTGGCCTTGAGATGTTCGATGAGACGACCGATGTGATGGTCCATCGCCTCGATCATGCCGGCGTTGACCTGCATGTTCATGGCCAGCCGTTCGCGCGTGGGCTGGTCCAGCTGGTTCCAGTCACGCAGGCCCTCAGGCATGGCCCCGATCGGGGCGTCGGCATCGACGATGCCCAGTTCCACGGCGCGCTCATGGCGGGCCTTGCGGATGGCGTCCCAGCCGGCATCGTAAACGCCGTTGTAGCGCTCCACGTATTCGCGTGGTGCTTGCACCGGGATGTGCACGGCCTGGAAGGCAAGATAGGCAAAGAACGGGTTGTTCTGGTTGGCGCCGGAATCGATGTATTCGATCAGCTTGTCGACCAGAAAACGAGAGGAATAGAAGTCATCCGGCAGGGTCGTGGGATGGCCATCTTCGTACCACGGGGCTTCGGGGTAAATCGGCAAATAGGGTTTTTGTTCCCAGTTGTCGGCACCCGAGGCTTCCAGCGCAAATGAGCGGTCAAAGCCGCGCGCATTGGGCAGCGAGCGCGGGTCCTTGCCGAGGTGCCATTTGCCGGTCATGTAGGTGCGGTAGCCGGCGCGTTTGAGGCGTGTGGCCAGGGTTTCCACGCGCTCATTCAGGCGGCCGAGGTAGGCCGGCTCGCCACGAAAACTCAAAGGTGTGGTTTCCGGCAGGTTGCCAAGGCCGGCGCGATGGCTTTCCACCCCGGTCATGAGCATGGCCCGCGAAGGCGAACACAGTGGCGAGGTGTGATAGCTGGTCAGCAGGGTGCCACGTTCGGCCAGTGCGTTGATGTTCGGCGTGCTGACCTCGCCACCGTAAACCCCGAGATCGGTGTAGCCCAGATCATCGGCCATGATGAGCACGATATTGGGTCGTTCGGCGGTGCTGGCGGCGGCGTTGCCGAACACGCCCAGCGCGAGCGTGACGGCGATGAGGCAGCGGCACGATGCACTGATACGCAAGTCGTCCATGCGAGGAGGTCTCCTTCTTTTTTGTGAGCACTGTAGCAGGCTTGAAGCGGCCCGGGCTTGGCAGTCAATACAGTTATAGACATACTGTAAACAAATTGGCGTGGCACCAGGATCACGCCTGAGGAGACAGCATGCGCAGGAAATGGGTGTGGGGCCTGATCGGGCTCGGATTGATCGCGGCCGGGCTTTTAGCTGTGGTCGGTGACCGGATTTTGTTGCGGGTGATGCAGCGTCAGGTCGAGGCCAATCTGTCGGATGCGGTGTTCTCCCAGTACGCTGATGGCCTGCATGTGGTGTTGTGTGGTGCGGGCTCGCCCATGCCCGACCCCAAACGTGCCGGGCCATGCGTGGCGGTGGTGGCTGGCGGGCAGATTTTTGTTGTCGATGTGGGCAGCGGGGCGGTGCGCAACATGCTGCACCTGGGTTTGCCGCCGGGGCATGTCGAGGCCTTGCTGCTGACCCATTTTCATTCCGACCACATTGATGGCGTTGGTGAGCTGATGCTGCAGCGCTGGGCCGGCGGTGCACGGACCAGCCCCTTGCCGATTCATGGGCCACCCGGTGTCGAGGCGATTGTCGAGGGCTTCAATCAGGCCTACAGCCATGATTTCGGGTATCGCGTGGCTCACCATGGCGCCGCGGTTATCCCGCCGCAGGGCGCGGGTGCTAAGGCACAAGCTTTCGGGTTGCCGGACGAGGGTGAGGCACGCCTCATCGTCGAACGCGACGGTTTGCGTATCAGCGCATTTCGCGTCGACCATGCACCGGTTGCGCCGGCCGTGGGCTACCGCTTTGACTATCGCGGTCGCAGCTTGGTGATCTCGGGTGATACGGTCAGCTCAAACAATCTGGCGCAGATGGCCAAGGGCGTCGATGTGCTGGTGCATGAAGCCCTGGCCGGGCATCTGGTCGACGTGATCAGCGCGGGCGCGCAGGCCGTGGGTGCCGAACACATGGCGCGGATCACCCAGGATATCCATGACTATCACGCCAGCCCACAGGAGGTCGCCCAAATCGCCCAGGCCGCGGGGGTCAAGCATCTGCTGTACTACCACATCGTGCCGGCGCTGCCGGTCCGGCGCCTGGAGGCCCTGTTCGTGGAGGGCGTGTCCGAGATCTATGACGGCCCCGCCACCGTGGGACGTGACGGCACCTGGTTGGCCTTGCCGCCGCACAGTGACAAAGTCGTGCTCGGGCGCCGCGGTTAGGCGCAGCACAGACCAGGGATTTAAGTATGCGTGAAACGTACCGTTTTTTCGGTTGGGAGATGTCGCTGTACAGCGGCAAATTGCGCGCCTATCTGCGCCACAAGAACATTCCCTATGAAGAACGCCGGGCAACCCTCTGGGACATGCGCCAGATCCGCCGCGAGACCGGCGCCCAGGTGATGCCGGTGCTGGTTACGCCGGAAGGTGAGTGGCTGCAGGACACCTCGCACATCATCGATGTGCTGGAAGGTCGCTTTCCGCAGGCGCCGGTGGTGCCTGACGGCCCGCGTCAGCGCATCGCCGCCTATCTTCTGGAAGCCTGGGGGGACGAATTCTGGCTGGCCAGCGCGATGCATTATCGCTGGCACTTCGCACAGAATTACCGCGAGATTTTCCAGCCCGAGGGTGGCGACAATCTGTTGCCCTATGCGCCGCGCTGGCTCAAGAACCGGGTCATCGAACGGGTCGCCATGAGCATGCGTTCGTTCCTGCCCGGGCTGGGTGTGCTGCCCGATCAGGTCGACGCGATCGAAGCCTGGAGCGAGCACATGTGTGATGCGCTGGATCGCCACTTTGCTGAACATCGCTATCTGCTGGGCGGGCGTCCCAGTCTGGGCGACTACGGATTGATTGGCCCGCTGTACGCGCATCTGGGACGGGACCCCTATCCAGCGGAGCATCTGATCGCCGCGCGCCCGCACCTTGCCGCATGGATCGAACGTATGCAGCAGCCGGACGGGCAGGATGGTGAATTTCTCCCCGACGACGCCATCGCCGCGACCCTCGCACCGCTGTTCGAATCGGTGTTCGGCGAATTCTGGACCTATCTGGAAGCAACCCGCGAGGCGCTGGAAAAAGTGCCCGAACCGGCGCCGGGGCGCGGTTACTCGCGTGCGCTTGGCGAGGTGTCCTTGAGTCTGGCCGGGCGACCCTTTCGCTGCAAGGCACGCCCGTTCAGTCTGTGGATGCTGCAGCGCGCGCAGGAAGCCTATGCGCACATGGACAGCACGCAGCGGGCCACGGTCGACACCTGGTTGTCCGATTACGCGGCTGAACAAGCTATGCATGGAACATGGCCGCGTCTGCAACGCATGGCTTTGCACGTGCGGCCGATCGGTGAGGGCGCAGCGTGAGAGGCGTCACGGCGTGCGGCCTGCTCGGCCTCAGCTTGATGCTTGGCGTGGCGCATGCCGACATGATTCGCCTGCCAGGTGGCGACACGCGTATCGGGGACGATCAGGGCCATCCCGATGAGCGACCCGCTTTCAGTGTTCATGTGCCGAGCTTTGAGCTGGATCGTGGGCCGGTCAGCGTGAGCGCGTTTGCGGATTATGTGATGCAAAACGACGTGCAAACCGATGCGCAGCGATTGGGCAGTGCGGCGGTGATGCGTTTTGGCAGCGGCCGCTGGACCCTGCTTGAGGGGGCATACTGGCGTCAGCCCTTGGGGCCCCAGGGCCCCGAGGCCAAGTCCGATCATCCGGTGACCCAGGTGTCCTGGCATGACGCCCAGGCGTATTGCGCGGCGCAGGGCAAAAGACTGCCCAGCGAGATTGAGTTTGAGTATGCCGCACGTCTTGCCGGTCATGGTGACAAGCACGCCTTTGGTCGCCGTCTGGTCGAGCAGGGCGAGTACAAGGCCAATGTCTGGACCGGCGTATTTCCCGCCATCAACACCGCCGAGGACGGTTACAAAGCGACCTCGCCGGTGGGGGCGTACGGCCAGGATGCATTGGGTTTCGAGGACCTGGCCGGCAACGTCTGGGAGTGGACGGCGGACTGGTATCAGCCCTATCCACCCGCGAGCGGTGGAGCGCAAACCGAGAAGGTGCAGCGGGGCGGTTCGTTCCTGTGTGATCCGCATGTGTGTTACGGCTTTCGGGTCAGTGCGCGTGCCCATGCCACGCCGGATTCGGCCCTCATGCACGTGGGCTTTCGCTGCGCCCGCGATGTGAAGGAATAAGATGAAACGTGCCGTGCTGATCAGTGCTGCGGTGTTGGCGCTTGTGCTCGCCAGTGTGTACATGGGGCGCACCTATATCCTGTTGCACATCAGTGGCTGGCTCACCGATCTGCGCCATCCGGTGGCGGCTAACCAGCCGGTGGCATGGATGCAGGGGCCGACTCAGGCCTCGCAAGACCCGCTGCAGCGCCCGCCCAATGTGGTGCTCATCCTGTTCGATGACCTGGGTTTCAATGATGTCAGCAGCTACGGTGGCGGCATGCCGGAAGTGCCGACACCGAACATCGACGCCGTGGCGCAGCAGGGCGTGCGCTTCACCCGGGGCTATGCGGCCAATGCCATCTGCGCGCCGTCACGCGCGGCCTTGCTGACCGGCCGTTATGCCACGCGCTTCGGCTTCGAATTCACCCCTCTGCCGGGCAATATGGCGCGGGTGGCGCCGCTGATCTACGGCCAGACGCCGCGCCGTCTGCCGGTGGTGACACATCCGCAACGCAGCGGCGAAGTGGCTGATTTCGATCAGCTCGGTCTGCCGCCGTCCGAGGTGACCCTGGCCGAAATCCTGGCCGAGCGCGGCTATCACAACGTCCATATCGGCAAATGGCATCTGGGCGGCACGCCTGAACTGCGTCCGCTCAATCAGGGTTTTGATGAAAGCCTGTATCTGGAAAACGGTCTGTATCTGCCGCAGGACCATCCCGAGGTGGTCAATTCACGCCAGGATTTTGACCCCATCGACCGTTTCCTGTGGGCCAATATGCGCTACGCAACGAGCTACAACGGCGGAGCCTGGTTCGAACCAGGCGGTTACCTGACCGATTACTACACCGATGAGGCGGTCAAGGTGATCGAGGCCAATCGCAACCGGCCGTTCTTCCTGTATCTGGCGCACTGGGCCCCACACACGCCGCTGCAGGCGACACGCGAGGATTACGCGGCCTTGGCCCATATCAGCGATCATCGACGGCGCGTTTACGGCGCCATGCTGCGTGCGGTCGATCGCAGCGTCGGGCGGGTGCGCGATGCGCTGGCTGCCAACGGCCTGGCGGACAACACCTTGCTGGTTGTGACCAGTGACAACGGGGCGCCAAATTACCTTGGTCTGCCCGAGGTCAATAAGCCATACCGCGGCTGGAAACTGACCCTGTTTGAAGGTGGCGTACACGTGCCGATGCTGGCTCAGTGGCCAGCCCATCTGCCGGCGGGTGTCGACTACCCACACCCGGTGACCAGTATGGATATTGTGCCCACTGCGGCTGCCGCCGCCGGTGCGACGATGCCCGCCGATCGGGTCATAGACGGCGTCAATCTGCTGCCGCATCTGCGCGGCGAGCGCGACGCGGCGCCCCATGAGGCCTTGTTCTGGCGCTCAGGCAGCTACCAGATGGTTATCGCCGACGGCTGGAAGCTGCAGGTGGCTGAGCGTCCGCGCAAAACCTGGCTGTTTCATCTCGATACGGATCCGACCGAGCAACATGAGGTGTCGGCGCGCTTTCCCGAGCGTGTCGAAGCCTTGCGCGCACGGCTCGCACAGCACAATGCGGGCATGCTTGAGCCGGCCTGGCCAAGCCTGGTCGAGTTGCCGGTACAGATCGACAAGACCCTGCTGGATGCCGAGAGCGCCGACGATGAATACGTGTACTGGCTGAACTGAGCGATGTGACTGAGAGCACCGTCACAGTCGACCTGCGTCGTGACTTATATGCTGTGGCTATCGGGGCACTGCATGGAGTTCAGTCATGAAAGATTTTCAGATCGGCGGCGTGATCAGCCTGCTCGGCAAGACCGCGCCGTTTCTGGTTTTCCGCTTTCTTATCTATTTCGGGATTACGCTGGCATTCGTGCTCATCACCGGTGTGGGCGCCGGCATGGGCTATGGCGCGGGCAGCATCTTCGGTGATGCGGCCACCGGCGGCACCTACGGCGGCCTGTTCGGTTTCGGGCTGGCCAGTGCGGCGATGTATTTCCTGCGTGAGTATCTGCTCTACATGGTCAAGGCCGGGCACATTGCGGTGCTGGTTGAGGTCATGGACGGCGGCGAGATCCCGCAGGGCAAAGGCCAGATCGAGTACGCCCAGGCGGCGGTGCGCGAGCGCTTCACCGAATCATCGGTGCTGTTTGGCGTCGATCAGCTGATCAAGGGGGTGCTCAAGTCGTTCAACCGGGTGTTCTTCACCATTGCAGCGATCCTGCCGATTCCGGGGCTTGAGGGCCTGGTGAAGTTCCTCAACAAGGTTATCGAGCTGTCGCTGACCTATCTGGATGAAGTCATCCTGGCGCACAACATCCGCACGCGTTCCGACAACCCGTGGGCTTCGGCGCGCACGGCCCTGGTGCTGTATGCCCAGAACTACACCACGTTTCTGCGCAATGCCGCGGTCCTGTCGATCGTGATCTGGGGCCTGACCTTGCTGGTGTTCATGCTGATCCTGGCGCCGGTGGCCGGGCTGGTGGCCTTGTTCCCCGGCAGCGCCGGGCCGCTGACCTTCGTCATCGCCGTGGTTTTCGCCTGGGGCGTGAAGCAGGCCGTGATCGAACCCTTCGGCATGACCGCATTGATGCAGGTGTACTTCAGTGTCACCCGTGATCAGCAACCCAATCCGGAGTGGGAGCAGAAACTGGAATCGGTGTCCGACAAGTTCGGGGAGTTGAAGACTCGCGCCATGAACTGGACACCGAAAACACCATCCACGTCGGCCTGAGATTTACAGGGCGGCGTCCAGGGTCTGACCATCCAGATAACGGGCGTCGCCGTCGGTGTAAAACTCCTGCTTGAAGATCGGAACCCGCGCCTTGAGCGCCTCGATGGCAAAGCGTGATGCCTCGTAGGCGGCGGCGCGGTGAGCCGAATGCACCACAATGGCCACGCTGATATCGCCCAGGCGCAGCTCGCCCAGACGGTGCACGATGTGGCACGTGGCCACCGCGAACTGTTGTTCGGCTTCCCGGCAGATTTCGGCCAGCGCTTTTTCGGCCAATGGTTCGTGTGCGGTGTAGCGCATGCCGTTGACCGGACGACCTTCGTTGTGCTCGCGCACCGTGCCGGTGAACAGCAGCGAGGCGCCGCAGGCGTTGCTGGTGCTGGCAAGCAGGGGTTCCAGGGCGATCGCGTTGTGGGTCAGATGCATGTCAGCCTCCACTGACCGGCGGGATCAGAGCGATCTCGTCGCCGTCATGAATCGCGCTGTGCGGGCCAAGCAGGCTGTCACCACAGGCGCAGGCAATACGCTGCGTCCAGGGTTCGAGTGCGGGGAAACGCTGGTGCAGTTCGGCCAGCAGGGTTTGCGCGTCGGTCGCTTCCAGCTCCAGATCGAGCGGTGGCTCGCCCAGCACGCCCACCAGCGGGCCGTAAGGTATCAGGCTAATCCTCATGCGCCGATTGTAAACCGGACCGAGGATTTGCAGGGCTAGTAGACGTCGCTGCGGTAGCGGCCTTCACTGCGCAGGCGGTCCACGGCAGTCTGACCAAGGATTTCGACCAGCGCCGCGCTGACCCCTGGCGCCATGCCGTGACTGCTGCCACAGACGTAGATGCAGGCGCCTTCGGCCACCCACGTACGCACGCTGTCGGCGGCCGCCAGCACAGCATCCTGAACATAACGCAGCGTCTCGCCTTCACGTGAATAGGTGCGGTCCAGACGCTGCAGCGCGCCATTGCGCTGAGCCTGCTCCAGCTCATCGCCGAGCAAGCCGTCGTGCTGGCGACTGCGTTCGCCAAACAACAGCCAGTTGCGCCCGAGGCGTTTGTGCTGGCGGGCATGCAGATGTGCGCGTAGACCGGCAAGACCGGTCCCATTGCCGATCAGAATCAGGGGCGCATGGTCAGGTGGCGGGTGAAAATTGCTGTTGCTGCGGATGCGCAGGCGCAGTGGCTGGCCGGGTTCAAGCTGTTCGGTCAGGTGCTGCGAGCCCAGGCCGGGGCGGCCATCGGGGTGAAACATCCGGCGCACCAGTAGTTCCAGGCGTCCGTCCTGGGCAATTGAGGCAATCGAGTACTCGCGTTTGTGGGCCTGGCCAGAACGCCCGTCGGGGACCTGAATTTCGGCAATGTCGCCAGCCTGCCAGCTCAGCGCGGTGGGATCCGTTGGTGTCAGGCACAGGCGAAAAATGGCGCCGCCGGGGCTGCCGGGGTTCAGATGCTCGCGCTCGCTCAGCATCCAGTCGGCATAGTCGGATTCCTGCCAGCTCAGCGCGCGGCGGGCGAAGCTTACGCGCAGTGACTCCTGCCAGCGCTTGAGTGTGGCGGGATTGGCATCGTCGACCTCGATGCAGGGAAACAGGGGACTGGCCTGGCTTTCGCGCAGCCAGTTGTCCAGCTTGTGACCGAAGGCGCAGAAATGGGGATAACTGCGATCACCCAGCGCGAGGACCGCGTAGCGCAAGCCGGCCAGTGCCGCCGGGCTTTGCAGGCTTGCGCGGGCGAACGCCAGAGCATGATCTGGCGGGTCGCCTTCACCCGTTGTGCTGACCACGAACAACCAGTGCGGGCAGCTGTGGCTCAACTCCGGTTTGAAATGCTCCAGCGCCATGCTGTGAACCGCACAATCCGCGCTGCGCAGCGCATCGGCGGTTTGTCGTGCGATGTTCTGAGCGGTACCGCTTTGGCTGGCATAAACCACACTGATGTCGGCGGCGCCCGCTGCGTGGGCACGCTGCTGTGGTTTCAGCCACCACGCGCACAGCAACAGATACACGGCCAGCAACAACCCGATGCCGAGCAGGCGCTGGGCATCGGGCTGAGTCCAGATCAGTGGCGCTGGTTGCCACCACCACAACAGGCCGGCCACGCCCAGCAGTGCGGCGGTTATCAGTCTGTAGGTGGTGGGGGCAGGCATCAGCGGATGGTCAGCTACGGCGACAGCACTTCCAGAATGCCGGTGAAGCTGAGGCTGCGTTCAGTCGCCGGTTTTGTGGCTTTGTCATCGCGCAGGCTGGTTTTCAGCCAGTACATGCCGGGGCCGGGCCAGGTGATGCTGAAGCGGCCATCTTTATCGGTGGTGAGCGCGATTTCGTTCACGGCCGTTCTGTAACGCACTCCGTCGGCGATCACCTCAACAGCCTGATTGGCGGCCGGCTTGCCATCGAGCAGCAACTGGAAGGTGGCTGATTCGTCGCTGTACAGGTCATTGAATGGCGTGACCGGCACCAGTTCGAGCCCCTTGCCTTGGGGCTTGAGTGCGCCTGAGTCGGGCTGGCCTGCGGTGACATAAGTCTCCATGCGCCGGATCATCTGCGTCACTCGCAGATTCTTGGCCTTTTTGGGCACCGCCTTGGCAAAGCCCTCGGCGCTGAAGCTGCCGCCGCGCGGTGGCCAGCGATGGCGCTGATCGCCATCTTCCCAGCTGGCCATGATGGCGTCGAAAAGCACGGCGATTTTGTAAGTGCCTTCCTGGGTGAGTTGCAGGTCAAAGGTGCTGCGCAATTTGCCGATGGCGAGGTTTTGCGCCTCGACTACGCTGCCGTCGGGGGCGGTGATGCGCAGGTTATCGTCGTTGAGACGCAGCGGCGCGTGATCCTTGATGAACGGCAGGGTGGATGCGGCGGCATCCACGGTGACCCACTGGCCGCTGGCGAGCACCGTCTTGGACGGCAGCAGCCAGGTGTCGTGGGCCAAGGCATTCAGCGGGGTCAGCAGCGCAGCGCTGATTACGGCGGCAGAAATGAGTTTCATGAGGGGTTCCTTGGAGTTGGACATCACGGGGCGAACGTCAGGCTGATGGCGCCCAGTTCACTGTGGCCTTGTGCATTGATGGTTTGGGGGGCGTTGATCGGCCAGCTGAACGGGATATCGATCAGCTCACGTCCGCCTTCCTCGCGTGCCGCTTCAACGCGCAACTTGTACGCTCCAGGTTCGAGCGCCAGATCGGCTTGGCCGAGTTGAAAGCTCACGCTATGTGCGCCGACCGGGCGGGTTGCGGCGCTGACACCATCAACCGGCATGGCCAAGGCACGCCCACTGCGGCGCCACCACTGGCGCAGGTCAGGCAGCCATTTGCTGCCTTTTTCCGCGCCGTCGGCCTCGCCAGGACGGTCTTGCTGGTACCAGACCAGCAGATTGGCTGCGACCTTGCGGCTGTCGTTCTCGATCCAGGCGGCCACGTACGGGCGGTGATATTGCGCGACGTCCAGACGCGGGATTTCAATGCTCAGATCGAGCGTTGTCGCCTGAGCGGGCAAGGCCCAGCTCAGGCACAGCAGGAGTCCCCAGGGGGCAAAACGCATGATGAACCTCCGTGTTTCAACTCAGTGAATAAAAAGCAGTGCCAGTACCGCCGGCACAACAAGGCCGAGTCCGACCAAGGGCCAGGTGGAACGGCGTTGGGCAGCATGCATGTGCAGCAGAACCAGTCCGGTGATGCAGAAAATCAGGCAGGCCACGGCAAAAATGTCGATAAACCAGCTCCACACCGGACCGGCATGGCGCCCTTTGTGCAAGTCATTGAAGTACGACACCCAACCGCGATCGGTACGCTCGTATTCGATGAAACCATCATCCAGGGCAATGCTGAGCCAGGCATCGCCGCCAGGGCGTGGCAGGCTCAGATAGACCTCATCATCCAGCCATTCCGCTTCATAGGGTCCGAGTGACAGCGACCATTCCCGGCGCAGCCAGTCGCGCACCCTGAGCGGTAATGCCGCAGCGTGGTCGGCGGCACTGCGCAGGTTGTCCAGCTCACGTTGAGGCAACGTCCCGGTCAGCGTGGTGACCACAGGTGTGGCCGGGATCTGCGAGGCGTGATTCAGGGTGATGCCGGTAAGGCTGAACAACAACATGCCGATCAGGCACAGGGCCGAACTGATCCAGTGCCACTGGCGCATCAGCGCCATCAAGTGTCCACGCGAAAGCCCGCCGCGAGCACCGTTCATGGTGTCGCGACGGGCGGATGATGTGGCGTTAAGCCGTTTAGAAGCTGACATTCACGCTCAGCCACAGATTGCGCGCTTTGTCCTTGTTGTTGTAGTCGTCCAGGTAGACCGGCTCAAAGCTGCCATCACCCAGATCGTCGAAGGTGGTTCTGAACGAGGTCAGATCTTCGTCAAGCAGATTGTTGATGCGCGCGGCGACGAACAGATTGGGATTGAAGCGGTACTGGCCGGCCAGGTGCAGAATCTCGTAGCTCTTGTAGTACTGCGGATTGCCGTTTGCATCTTCGCTACCACGGTAACGCTTGGAGCGCACTTCGCCGATCAGTTGCAGGCTCAGCTGGCCGCTCACCGTCCAGTCCAGGGTGGCGTTGTACATGTGCTTGGCCGCCTGGGTCAGCGGGAGGCCGGCGTCGTCACCGCTTTTGCGCTCGCTGTCGGTGTAGGTGTAGTTGGCTCGCAGCGACAATGGTGCGGCCAGGCGAAGCTTGCCCGCCAGCTCCAGGCCCTGGATTTGTGCCTTGTCGACGTTGATGTACTGATTGACGCTGCCCACCCCGATCACCGAGTAGTAATCGCCCAGATTCACACAGGGGCGTGCGCCACCCGTTTCGGTGCAACTTTGGCTGACTTCTGCGCGCTCAATCTTGTCCTCGAAATCATTCTGGAAAAGCGTGATGTTGGCGTTGTGGTTGCCGTCAGCGGAATTCCAGTACAGGGCGATTTCACTGTTTACGCTGGTTTCCGGTTCCAGATCCGGGTTGCCCGCCCATGGCGAGGTGCCCTGGCCGCCAAAGCCGGTGATGCCGTCATACAGATCGGTGGTCTTGGGCGTTTTGTAGCCCGTGCTGACGCCACCTTTAAGCACCAGGCTGGAACTTAAATCGTAAACCGCATAGGCACGCGGGCTGAGATGGCCACCGAACAGATTGTGATCGTCGTGACGCAGGCCCAGGGTCAGGGTCAGGGCGTCGATCGGGCTCCAGTTGTCCTCGGCGAAAACTGACCACATGCGGTGTTCCTGCACCGTGCCATTGCCGTAACCACCGGATTCCATGCCGAAGACGCCGTCTTCGAGTTCACCATCGATGACCTGAAAACCGGTGATGACGTGGTGGCTGCCGACAAAGCCCTCAAACGGCATGTCGATCTTGCCGTCCAGGGTGTACTGGTTGCTTTGCATCGTGCGCTTGGGGCGGGGCAGGAATTCGGCTTCGGCCAGGGCGCGCCGTGCATCCTCATCCAGGCCTGCGAATTCGCCGGTGGCACGGTACATCTCGGTCAGGCGTTCACGCTCTGTCACCGAGAAGGGCAGGGTGCGGCCATCGTTGTTGGTTTCAATGTAGGCCAGCGACAGCAGGCTGCGGCCGAAGTCCCAGTCACCTTGATGTGTTAGCGACCATTGATCGCGGGTGAAGGTTTGTTCGGCGCCGTAGCCGACGCGTGGCGCCACCACGCCGCCGCGCTCCTGCCACACGGTATCAATGCTGTCGACAGTCCCCAGCGGATAGGACACGCTGCCCAGATTGTTGGTGTAGGGCTCGTTGTCGTAGTCCTGCTCCGAGCGGTCGATGTCGAAGATCACGCTCTGATTGGCGGCCGGCACCCAGCTTAGGCTCAGGCCCAGCGATTGATTGGTGTTGTCCACCGTCTTGCCGCCACGGCCAAAGCCCAGCGCGCGCTCATGGCGCTCACCGGCAGGGTCATAAATGGCTTCGTATTCCGGTGTGGAGGCATCGCGCTGGTACCACGATCCGCGCACGCCCAGGCCCAGCTTGTCCTTGATCAGCGGGCCGGTGGCGGCGAAATCAAAGGTGCTGTCGGTGCCGAAATCATCATTTTCCTGGAAATTGTGGGACAGCGTTGCCGAGCCGGTCCAGCGCTCGGTCACTTTACGGGTGATGATGTTGATCACGCCGCCCAGTGCGTCGGCGCCATAAAGGGTGGAGGCGGGGCCGCGGATCACCTCAATGCGCTCGACCATGTCCAGCGGGGGTATGTGGTTGAACTGATTGCCGCCAAAGTTGTTCGGGTAGATGTCGCCATGGTTGTTCTGGCGTCGTCCGTTGATCAGGATCAGGGTGTAATCCGAGCCCATACCGCGGATGCTGATGGTCTTCTGGCCGGTTTTGTCTGCGGTTTCGCCCACATCCACACCTTCCAGATCACGCACGGCATCAATCAGGGTCATGTATGGGCGTTTGATCAGATCTTCGCGCGTGATGACCGAGATGCTGGCCGGTGCGTCGACGATTTTCTGTTCGAAGCCTGAGGCAGTGACGACGATTTCGTCGAACTGGACGGCGGCCACATCGATCGCTTGAGCCGTAGCCTCGTCCGGAGTTTGGGCCAAAGCGGCCGGGCTTGTGAGTGCCATAGCGCATGCGCTGACAGACATCATCCATGATGGTTTTGTTGGAGTTTTCATGTTGCTTCCGTGGCAGAGAGACCCCGCACATGTCCCGTGCAGGCAGAGTCAGAGGAGTTGGTGCGTATCCGCAGCGGTGTGCCGCCAGCGGCAGGTGAAGCGGATGTGCGTTTGGAGGTGGGGCAGGTATGCCCCGGTGTTTAGACGCTGATCGCGACGAGTTGCGGTGGCGCGCGGCTGGGGTCGCGGCAGGATCGGTAGCCGCGACGTATGGCGCCCAATGGAGTTACGCCATGTTGGCGTGATGCCATGTGGATACGCTGTGCTGCGTGTGATGCGCAGTTGCTGCGCCGTTCGGCATGCAGCAGGTAGGCCGCTGCACTGTCGGTGTCGTCCGCTGTTTGAGCCGTTAGCGTGAACGCGCGGCGGCGGATTTTTGGTCCGTAGACCGTGCGTAATGGGCTTTGGGCCTGCGAGATGACTTGCGCCAAGCCGGATACCTGAGTCGATTCAGCGAAGGTGCTGTCCAGGGGCGCGTTCGTCGGCGCGTTGAGCAGGGTTATCCATGCGCAAAGCAGGGCTGCAACGAAAAGCCGCGGAACAGCATGGACAAGCGGGGATGTCATGGTGGTTTTCGCCAGCCATCAGCAAACAATATTGATAAATGTAATGCAAATGAGAGTAATTCTCAATAGTGAATTTGAGAATATTGGCGGATAGCGGCCGGTGCTTAGCCGCCCAGGTGGTACATGCGTACGTCGCGCTCGGCGTATCCCGGCTCAGCGATGTAGCCGGCTGGTTTGCGCCCGACAGCGGCATGGATGGCGCGATTCAATGCCGGGCCTTCAAGACCGCGCAGCAGGGTGCCTTCACGTCCGAAAAGGCAGGTGTACAAGCGACCGTCTGCGGTAATGCGCAGGCGATCACAGCGCGCGCAGAAAGGTTGTGTCACGGTGGCAATAATGCCGAACTGTTGGCCGCTGGCCAGGCGATAGCGTCGTGCTGGTGCGCCATCTTCGGGCAGGTGTTCAACTGCGTGGAACTGGCCTACGGTGTTCAAGATGTCTGCAGCGCTGACCACACGATCGCGACTCCACAGGGCCTCGTCATCCAGGGGCATGAACTCGATAAAGCGAAGCTCAACAGCGTGGGTCTCGGCAAAATTGAGCAGCGGCAGGATCTGGTCATCGTTGTAGCCGCGAATGATCACCCCGTTGAGCTTGACGCCCAAACCGGCGCTGCGCGCAGCCTCAATGCCTGCGATGACATCCGCAGGGCCATAGCGCCCTCGGCTCAAGCGCTGAAACTGGTCGGGGTTGAGTGAATCCAGAGAGATGTTGATGTCCTGCAACCCGGCCTGACTCAGGGCCGACGCGTGACGTGCCAGCTGGGCCGCATTACTGGTCATGGAAAGCCGCTTCAGGCCTTCGCCACGCAGCGTGTTCAAGCCCGCGATGATGTCCACGACATCGCGTCGCAACAGTGGCTCTCCACCGGTGATGCGCAGATTGGTGATTCCCAGTTCGGTGACGAACACCCTGGCCATTGCGACAATGTCGTCGCCTGACATCAAGGCCTTGGCCGGCATCCAGCGCGGCTTTTCTGGCATGCAGTACGGGCAGCGAAAATTGCATCGATCGGTGATCGAAATGCGCAGTTTGCGATGGCCGCGGCCAAAGCTGTCGGTCAGCACCGCTTAATCACCTTGCGCTGCCAGTGCAGACGGCGCCGCTCTTCGGGTGTGTTGATGCTCCACGCGGTGTGCGCACCGACAATGCTGACCGGCGCCAACTGCAGTGTGCGACAGGCATTTGCCGCTGAGCGACCGCCCGTGCGCCGAAAGGTGGCCAGGCGGTGGCGGCTTTGGCGGGGCAGCAGTGCATGCAGGTAGTAGTGGTCATCGCGGTGCTGAGCATAACCGCCCTGATGCGAACCGCGTGCCAGCTGAGCGGGCAGATTGTCAGGCAAGCTCGCGCAATCAACGGGTACACACAAGCACCAATGGCCAGAGGCGCGGGCCAGGCCGGCGGCCAAACCGGACAACGGACCTTGCGAGCCATCTTGATCCCAGGCCCGAATGCAGCCGGCTGGCAGTCTTAAGTTATCGCGCGGGCGCGCCCGTACGACGATGATTTCGCCGGCGACCCGCCGTAACTGACCAGCCAAGCGGTCCAGAACTGTGCGGCGCTGCAGGCACAGGCGTGCTTTGTCACGCCCCCCCAGGCGTTGCCCGCGCCCGCCTGCCAATATGACAGCGGTCGTGGCTGAGCGTGGGGGTGGGCGCATGCTTCAGTTGAGCGAGCCGGCGCGCTGTAGCTGAGGGCCGCTGGCCGTCGGTTGATAGGCCACGCTGAAAGTGCGCAACACGTTTTGCACCTGGTCAGGCTTCAGGTTGGCCGGCATTTCGAAACTGTCGAAACCGCAACGCAGCATGTAGAACAATTGGTCGTGCAACACCTCGCCACACGCACGCAGCGTTGCCGTGAAACCCAGTCGTTCGCGCAGCACGCGGGCCTGGCTGTAGGCGCGACCGTCTGTGAAAGCGGGGAAGTGCAGCGTGATCAGGCTGGCACCATCGAAGGTGTTGCGCGGCAGTGCATCGAGGTCTTCGGTGTTGTCTATATAGACACCCACGGCGCCAGCTTCGGCCAGCAGGGCGTCGCGCTGGGACTGCCAACGCGCCAGGCTCACGATAATCTCGGCATCAGCCACCACGGATTGATCGTCTTCTAGCTTCAGCCACCGATCATCGCTGATGCTGCCGTCCGGGTTCAGTACATCAGGCATAAACGGCTTCCTTGAACGGTTGCAGACCCACGCGCAGATAAGTATCCATGAAGTTCTCCTCGCCTTCGCGCTGATCCACGTACACCTCGAGGATTTTCATGACCGCATCAACCACACCGTCGCGCGAGACCGCGGCGCCGAGGCGGTCACCCAGGCGAGCATCATTACGTGACGAGCCGCCGAGTGTCAGCTGATACCACTCTTCACCCTTCTTATCCACGCCAAGAACGCCAATGTTGCCGACGCTGTGATGGCCGCAACCATTCATGCAGCCCGACATGTTCAGGCGCAGATCACGGAAGTCGTACAGCTCGTCAAGGGTTTCGAAGCGCTCGTTAAGCTCCAGCGCAACACCGATCGAGCCGGCATTGGCCAGCGCACAAAAGTCCAGCCCCGGGCAGCAGATCAGGTCGGTGACCTTGTCGATGTTCGGGGTGGCCAGATTGAGTGCATCGAGGCGTTTCCAGACCTCGTACAAAGCATCTTCGCGCACATCGGTAAGCACCAGGTTTTGCTCGTGCATGACCCGAATTTCGCCAAAGCTGTGCTGATCGGCAAGCTCGGCCACGGCGGCCATCTGAGCGGATGAGCAGTCACCCGGTACTTCGCCGGGGGCTTTCAGCGAAATGATCACGGCCTGGTAGCCAGCCTGTTTGTGTGCGCGCAGATTGTTGCGGCACCACAGTGCGAAACGTGCATCCTGCTGCTGCGCCTGGGCCAGTGCGTCGCGATCGATATCGTTGCGATATTCAGGCAGCGGGAACCAGCTGATGGCCTCTTCACGTTGGGCCTGGTCCAGGGTCAGATCGCCATCCTTGAGATGGACCCATTCCTGTTCGACCAGCTCGGCGAAGCGCTCGGCACCGGTTTCCTTGACCAGGATCTTGATCCGGGCCTTGTACTTGTTGTCACGCCGTCCGAGGCGGTTGTAGACGCGCAGCACGGCTTCCAGATAGGACAGCATGTGCGGCCAGGGCAGGGCTTCACGGATCACCTCGCCGATGATCGGGGTGCGTCCGAGGCCACCACCAACAATGACATCAAAGCAGGGCTCGCCGTCGGCGCTATGACGCAAATGCAGGCCGATATCGTGCACGCGGGTGGCCGCACGATCCTTGGCCGTGGCCGATACCGCGATTTTGAATTTGCGCGGCAAGAAGGCGAATTCGGGGTGGAAAGTCGACCACTGCCGGATAATCTCGCACCAGGGCCGCGGATCATCGATTTCGTCAGCGGCGACGCCGGCCAGCGCGTCGGTGGTGGTGTTACGAATACAGTTGCCACTGGTTTGAATCGCGTGCATCTGCACCGTAGCCAGCTCGGCCAGGATTTCCGGCACATCCTCGAGTTTTGGCCAGTTCAGCTGCAGGTTGGTGCGTGTCGTGAAGTGGCCATAACCCTTGTCGTAGCGCTGTGCGATATCGCCAAGCTTGCGCAGCTGGGTCGACGACAGGGTGCCGTAGGGGATCGCGATACGCAGCATTGGTGCGAAACGCTGGATATACAGTCCGTTTTGCAGGCGCAGCGGCAGGTACTGGGCTTCGCTCAGCTCACCGTCGAGAAAACGCCGGGTTTGATCACGAAACTGTTCGACGCGTTCGTTGACCAAGGTTTGATCGAGTTCGGAGTACTTATACATGGTGGTCCGTCGGCATGCCCCGGGTTGAATGCGATTGCTGAGGCATGGGGCGCGAAGGATACCAGTGACGGCTTATGCCATAAAGACGCTAAAACGAGTATTGATATAACGAATATTGCTAATGGCAGCGACGTGCATGGTGGAATCAAACGCGTGGCAGTGCTTCCATCAATGCGGCGCAGCGCTGGCGTCGCGCTGCCGGGTCGGTGATCGCAGCAATTTCATTGATGTCCTCACGGCCCAGGTGGGGTGCAAAGGTGTGCATGAAATCGTACATGTAGGCACGCAGGAACAATCCGCGGCGAAAACCGATATGGGTGGTGCTCTGGCTGAACAGATGCGAGGCATCGATTTTTACCAGATCCTTGTCGAGTTCTTCGTCGTAGGCCATGTTGGCGACGATGCCGATACCCAGGCCCAGACGCACGTATGTCTTGATGACGTCGGCATCGACCGCGGTGAGAACCACGTTGGGTTTGAGGCCACGTGCTGTGAACGCCTGATCCAGCTTGGAGCGACCGGTAAAACCGAAGGTGTAGGTCACGATCGGATGACGGGCCAGATCGGCCAGGCCGACCGAGCTTCCGTGAGTCAGTGGATGATGCGGCGGCACCAGAATGCAGCGGTTCCAGTGATAGCAGGGCAGCATCACCAGTTCATCGAAATGCTCCATCGCTTCGGTGGCAATAGCAAAATCGGCCTCACCATTGGCGGCCAGGCGGGCAATTTGTGGCGGTGAGCCTTGATGCAGGTGCAGGGCCACGTCGGGGTAGCGCGCCTTGAATTCTTTGACCACGCCCGGCAAGGCGTAACGAGCCTGAGTATGCGTCGTGGCGATGCTGAGATTGCCGCGATCGGCCGCGCGGTACTCCTCGGCTACGCGCTGAATGTTTTCAGTGTCGCCCAGCACGCGCTCGGCAATTTCCAGGATGCGTTGCCCCGCCGGCGTAATGTTGGCCAGATGTTTGCCATTGCGGGCAAAGATGTCGACCCCAAGTTCATCCTCCAACTGTTTGATTTGCTTGGAGATTCCTGGTTGCGATGTGAACAGGCGTTCGGCTGCGGTGGTGATGTTGAGATTGCAGCGGGCCACTTCGCGGATGTAGATCAGCTGACGGAGCTTCATGCGCAGGTCGGTGTTGTCATCATTGGCAGTGTACTGCGAGTCGGACGATATCGCTCGTGATGAAGCGTACAAGCTTGCGATAATAAGCAATTCACGGTGTTTGCAGAGGTCGTCAGTCTTGGAATTCTTTCCGGTGTTTATGCGCTTGGTCTCGCGCGATGTGCTGGTTGTTGGCGGCGGCGAAATTGCAGCTCGCAAGGTGCGCTTGCTGCACAAGGGCCAGGCGCGCATCCGAGTCGTGGCACCGCAGCTGTGCGCGGAGTTGGCCGAGCAGCAACGCAACGGCCAGGTGAGTTGGTTGCAGCAGCCATTTGATGCCGATGCGTTCGGGCAGCCGACCTTGGTGATCGCGGCGACCGATCAACCAGAGGTTAACCGCCAGGTCGCAAGTGTGGCTCAGGCGCGTGGTGTGCCAGTCAATGTTGTGGACGACGCCCAATCCTCGACCGCGATCATGCCCTCGATTGTGGACCGGTCCCCTGTGGTGGTGGCTTTGTCCAGCGGAGGCACGGCCCCGGTACTGGCACGCCGATTGCGCGATCAGATCGAAAAGTCGCTGCCTTCAGGTTACGGCCGTCTGGCCGCGCTCAGCGGTGCGATCCGTGAGCGCGTGATGCAGACCTTGCCGGAACCCCGGTCGCGCTTGCGGTTCTGGGAGAGAGTGTTTGACGGCCCGGTCGCACAGCGGGCGGTTTCCGGGGATCTGGACAGTGCCCGGGCCATGCTCGATGACAGTCTGCGTCAGGCGCAGGACGCCGATATGCCGCAGGGTGAGGTGTTTTTGGTCGGTGTAGGGCCGGGCGACCCCGACCTGTTGACGCTGCGGGCGCACCGTTTGATGCAGCTGGCTGATGTTGTCCTTTACGACCGTCTGATTCCGGAACCCATCATGGATCTGGTGCGCCGCGATGCAGAGCGCATCGATGTGGGCAAACGGCGGAGCAATCACACCTTGCCACAGGAAGACATCAACGCCTTGCTGGTCCGTTTGGCTCGTCAGGGGCAGCGGGTACTGCGTCTCAAGGGCGGCGACCCGTTCATGTTTGGGCGTGGCGGCGAAGAAATCGAAGAACTGATGGAAGCAGGTGTGCCGTTTCAGGTTGTGCCCGGGATCACTTCAGCGCTGGGTTGTGCCGCATATGCTGGCATTCCCCTCACGCACCGTGACCATGCCCAGAGTTGTGTGTTTGTAACAGGGCACCCCAAGGCCGACGGCACCCTGGATCTGGATTGGCCGCGTCTGGCGCACGCGCAACAAACGCTTGTGGTCTACATGGGGGTGGGGTCATTGCCCGCATTGTGCGCTGAGCTGATCCGCGCAGGGCTGGCAGCGGACTGGCCGGCAGCACTGATCTTCAATGGCACGCGCCCGGATCAGCAAGTGATTACTGGGCAGCTGGATAACCTGCCGCAGCGTGTTGAGGCTGCGGGTGACATTACAGGCCCCGGCTTGCTTATTGTCGGTCAGGTCGTGCGTCTGCGGGAGCGTTGCGACTGGCTTCAAGCCACGCGCATGGCGTGATAGTGCGCAATAAAAAAGGGGCCATAGGCCCCTTTTTGCAGCGTTGTAGACGCTTTATTCTTCGCCGGCCGCGAAACCCAGCAGATGCAGCAGGCTGGTGAACAGGTTGTAGATCGCGACGTACAGGCTGATGGTGGCGAGAATGTAGTTGGTCTGACCACCATTCACGATGTCACCGGTTTCGTACAGGATCATGCCGCACATCAGCACCGCGAACATGGCCGAAACAGCCAGCGCCAGCGGTTGCATGGCGAAGCCCATCAGGCTGGCGACCAACGACACGATGGCCAGGCCGAAAGCGATCAGAATGCCGCCGATCAGAAAGCCGCGCATGAAGCTGAAATCACGCCCGGATTTGACCGCGTAGGCCGACAGGCCAACAAAAATACCGCCGGTCAAACCAAACGCGGTCATGACGATCTGGCCACCGTTGCCGAAGGCACTGAGGTACATGTTCAGCACCGGGCCTAGGCCAAGGCCCAGCAAACCGGTGACGGCGAACACGGCGTAAATGCCGTTGACCGAGTTGGCGGTGCGCGGCACCACGAACCACAGCAGGCCCAGCGAAACCAGACTGCAGATCAGGCCGGCGCCGTAGGGCAGGCCAACCAGCATGGCCAGTCCGGCCATGGCGGCGCTGAACAGCAGCGTCGCGGAAAGCAAAAGATAGGTATTGCGCAATACCTTGTTGATGCTCAGCGCACCGCTGGCTGTGAAGCTCGCCGGCTGGGTGGCAACAGTCGAACGATACGGGTCCATAAGAGTCTCCAAAAAGGCTCAAGAGTGTTTGTGCGGTATTAGATTACCGGGTTACGGCAAAGTTCTGTGCACCGCATTGGCGCGGCGCTCAGTCGCGTGAACCGCCTCGGGTCATGCTGACTGTGCCGCGCCCACCAGATTGCAGGTTGTCCAGTGTGGTGTCCAGATCACGGGCCCGCAAGCGCTTGCGAATGGCGCTTAGGATGCCGGTGGTATCCAGACCGCACTGCTGCAGCAGTTCTTCACGTTCACCGTGTTCTATGAATTGGTCCGGCAGCCCGAGATTCAAGACCCGCACCTGATCATGCTGGGCCAGCAGAACTTCATTGACCGCACTGCCTGCGCCGCCGCTGACGGCGTTGTCTTCCAGGGTCACGATCAGATCGTTCTGGTTGGCCATGTCGAGAATGATGCGCTCGTCCAGCGGCTTGATGAAGCGCATGTCGACCACGTCAGCATCGAGTATGTCACCGGCTTCCAGCGCCGGGGCCAGCATCGGGCCAAAGCTGAGTATGGCTACACGCGGTTGGCGGCGGCCTTTGCCCTGCCGAACAATACGCGCCTTGCCGATTGGAATTGGTTTGGCTTCGCCTGAAATCTCGACCCCGGGGCCGGTACCGCGTGGGTAGCGGACGGCGCTGGGGCCGTTGTGCATCAGCCCGGTGCTGAGCAGGCGCTGACATTCTTCCTCGTCAGCCGGTGCCATCAAGGTGAGATTGGGTACGCAGCGCAGGTAGCTGAGGTCGTAGGCACCATGATGGGTGGCGCCATCGCCGCCAACCAGTCCGCCTCGGTCAATCGCGAACAACACCGGCAGATCCTGCAGGGCGACATCGTGAACCAGCTGGTCATAACCGCGCTGCAGGAAGCTTGAGTAAATCGCCACGACCGGTTTGGCGCCATCAGCGGCGAGGCCGGCACCAAAGGTGACAGCATGTTGTTCGGCAATGGCAACGTCGAAATAACGTTCCGGATAGCGCCGCTGGAATTCGACCAGCCCGCTGCCCTCCCGCATGGCCGGGGTGACCGCGACCAGGGTCGGGTGGGCTTCGGCCATCTGGCAGATCCAGTCCGAGAACACGTCGGTGTAAGTCGGCTTGGCGTGCGGTTTTTTCGGTGGCGTGGCGCCGGTGACTGGGTCAAACCCCGGCACCGCGTGGTATTTGATCGGATCGGCTTCTGCCGGTGCGAAGCCGTAGCCTTTTACGGTCAGCACATGCAGCAGCTTTGGTCCCGGCGTGTTGCGCGCTTTTTCGAAAGCCGCCAGCAGGGCATCGGTGTCATGACCGTCGACCGGGCCGAAATAATGCATGCCCAGGGTCTCGAACAGCGCACCTGCTTCACGTTCCGCCGATACGCTACGGCTTGCGCTGGGGCGCTCAAACGCCGAGTTGCGCAGGGATTCGGTGGCTGCCGATTCCTGCAGTTTCTTGACCAGTCGCGCGGAATGTTCGCGCAGGCCGCCGACATTCTCGGAGATCGACATGTCGTTGTCGTTGTACACGACGAGGACGTCGAGGCCGGTCGAGCCGAGGTGGTTGAGTGCCTCGAAGGCCAGGCCGGCGGTCATGCCGCCGTCGCCAATCACGGCAACCACATCACGCTGTTGGCCGGTTACCTTGCGTGCGGCAGCCATGCCCGCTGCGGCGCTGATCGAGGTGCTCGAGTGGCCCACGCCGAAGGCGTCGTATTCGCTTTCGTCGCGGCACGGGAAGGGCGCCAGGCCGCCAAGTTTGCGGATGGTGTCGAGCTGGCGCCGGCGTCCGGTCAGGATTTTGTGCGGGTAAGCCTGGTGGCCCACATCCCAGATCAGGCGATCATTGGGCGTATCGAAGGCGTAATGCAGGGTGATCGCAAGCTCTACCGCGCCCAGATTTGCACCAAAGTGGCCACCTACGCGCCCGAGCGTTTCGATCAGACTGCGGCGTACTTCGGTGGCGAGCAGGGGCAACTGCTCAGGAGCCAGTTCACGCAGATCTGCGGGTTTCTCGACACGGCCCAGAAGGGCATACGTGCTGTCGGGTTGCGGCTTGCTAGGTGGCATGTTTTTCCCTGTTTGTGCGGGCATTATCCAACGCCAGTACGGTACCCGGCAAATCAGCCGCGACGACTGATCACGAATTCGGCCAGAAGGTGCAAATATTCGGCCTTTGCACCAAGGTCGTGCAGACTGGCGCGGGCATCGTCAATCAGACTGCGCGCCATGCTGCGGGACTCACTCAGGCCGAATAAATTGGGGTAGGTGTTCTTGTCGCGGGCACGGTCGGCGCCGACGGTTTTGCCCATTTCTTCGGCGTCGCCAGTCTCATCCAGCACGTCATCATGAATCTGGAAGGCCAGACCCACGCACTTGGCAAAATGATCCAACGCCTCTTCCTGTGCGCGGGTCACGTCGGGCGCGCAATAGGCGGTGGTGACGACCGCCGCGCGAATCAGAGCGCCGGTTTTGTGAATGTGCATGGCCTCAAGCTCGGCCGCATTGAGGCTTTTGCCTTCCGATTCCAGATCGATGGCCTGGCCGCCGGCCATGCCGTGAGAACCAATCGCATCGGAAATATGGCGGATGATGCGCACGCGCACAGCCGGGTCGTCGGTGAGCGCGTCGTCGGCAGACAGAATGCGAAAGGCCAGCGCCTGCAAAGCATCACCAGCGAGGATCGCGGTGGCGTCGTCAAAGGCCTTGTGGCAGGTCGGTTTGCCGCGACGCAGATCGTCGTCGTCCATGGCCGGCAGATCGTCGTGCACCAGCGAGTAGGCGTGGATCAGCTCGATTGCGGCGGCCAGGCTGTCGACGCGTTCACGTGGCAGATCCAGCGCGGCGGCGGTGGCATAGATCAGCAGTGGGCGAAAATGCTTGCCGCCATTGAGAGCTGCATACCGCATGGCCTGATGCAGGCGCTGCGGAAACTGCTCGCCCGACGGCAGGCGCTTGGAAATGGCATTTTCGAGTTGCTGGCTGCATGACTGGGCCCACTGTTCAAAGCTGCTCACGAGTCGGTGGTTCCGTTGTCCATGTCTTGCAGAACCGCTTCGCCGTCAGTTGATTGGGTCAGCTGCTGCACCTTCAATTCCGCCTGTTTGAGCAAGGCTTCACAGCTTTTCGACAGAGCCATACCGCGCTCAAAATGCTGCACCGCTTGCTCCAGCGGGGCGTCTCCGGATTCCAGGGCCTGAACCAGTTCTTCCAGTTCGGCCAATTTTTTCTCGAATTGATCCAGAGTTGCGTTGTCTGCGGGCATACCGACGGTCAGGCCAAATGGGGCGGCAAGTTTAACCTGACAGGGCCCGCTATGTGACAGTCGCGTGACCGGGCATGTGATGTGCTTCGCAGTTCCGGAGCGGCAACGATGACTGCTATAGTCCGGCGCCTTGCTGGCCCGTGGGGGCCGACCCTCCTCAACGCATTGGAATCAATGAGCGAAGTCTACGACGCCTCCTCGATTGAGCTACTCAGCGGCCTGGATCCGGTTAAGCGCCGGCCAGGGATGTTCACTGACACTGCGCGCCCCAATCACCTGGCCCAGGAGGTCATCGACAACAGTGTCGATGAAGCACTGCAGGGTCATGCGCGGCGCATCAAAGTCACTCACTACAGCGATGGTTCGCTGGAAGTGGAAGATGACGGCCGCGGGATGCCGGTGGATATCCACCCGGAAGAGGGGGTGCCTGGGGTTGAGTTGATCCTCTGCCGCCTGCATGCCGGGGGCAAATTCAACAAAGACAATTACCGTTACTCCGGTGGTTTACACGGGGTCGGGGTGTCGGTGGTCAATGCGCTGTCCGAACGCCTCAACGTGACCGTCTGGCGGGGGGGGCAGGAGTATCTGATCGGCTTCGCTCATGGCGAGCGGGTGCGCGAGCTGGAAGTGGTCGGCAGCGTGGGCAAGCAGCGTCGCGGCACCCGTGTGCGCTTCTGGCCGGATGCAAGCTATTTCGACACGGCCAAGTTTTCCCTGGCCAAGCTGCGTCACGCCCTGCGTGCCAAAGCGGTGCTGTGCCCGGGGCTGGAAGTCAGTCTGCGTGATGAGGCCAGCGGCGAAACTGAGACCTGGCTGTATGAGGGAGGCCTTACCGCGTATCTGAGCGAGTCGCTTGACGGCCTCGAGCCTCTGCCTGCTGAGCCGCTGACCGGCGAGTTCGCTGGCGAGCATGAAGAGGCTTCCTGGGCGGTGGTGTGGTTGCCCAACGGGGGCGAAGGACCGAGCGAAAGCTATGTCAATCTAGTCCCGACCGCACAGGGCGGGACTCACGTCAACGGACTGCGTACGGGCCTGACCGAAGCGCTGCGTGACTTTGCGGAGACCCGCAATCTGCTGCCACGTGGGGTGCGACTGGCTCCTGAGGATGTCTGGAGCGGGGTCAGCTATGTGCTGTCGGTCAAACTTGAGGAACCGCAGTTTGCCGGTCAGACCAAGGAACGTCTGAGTTCGCGCGAATGTGCGCCGTTTGTATCCGGCGTGGTCAAAGATGCGACCAGCATGTGGCTGCATCGTCATCCGGAAACCGGCGACATCCTGGCCCAATGGGTCATCAGTTGCGCCCAGAAACGCCTGCGTGCGGCCAAGAAAGTCACCCGCAAGCGTGTGGTCAGCGGGCCGGCCTTGCCGGGCAAGCTGGCCGACTGTGTGAGTGATGATCCGGCCCGTGGTGAGTTGTTCCTGGTCGAGGGTGACTCGGCCGGCGGTAGCGCCAAGCAGGCGCGCGACCGTAACTTTCAGGCCATCCTGCCGCTGCGCGGCAAGATCATGAACACCTGGGAGGTCGACAGCGACACCGCCATGGGCTCGCAGGAGATTCACGATATTGCGGTGGCTCTGGGAGTGGATCTGGGCAGCGACAACCTGTCCGGCTTGCGCTACGGCAAGATCTGCATCCTGGCCGATGCCGACTCGGATGGTCTGCATATTGCGACCCTGCTGTGCGCCCTGTTCATGCAGCATTTCCGCCCGCTGGTGGCGGGTGGTCATGTCTACGTGGCGATGCCGCCGCTGTACCGTATCGATGTCGGTAAGCAGGTGTTTTACGCCCTGGACGAAGCCGAGCGGGCCGGTGTGCTGGATCGTATCCAGGCGGAAAAGCTCAAGGGCAAAATCAGCGTGACGCGCTTTAAAGGTCTGGGCGAGATGAATCCGCTGCAGCTGCGTGAAACCACCATGGCGCCGGATACCCGTCGGCTGGTGCGGCTGGAACTGGTCGATGAAGCCGGGGCATCGAGCATGCTCGACATGCTGCTGGCCAAGAAGCGCGCCTCGGACCGCAAGGCCTGGCTGGAAGCCAACGGCGACCGGGCGGATATAGAAGTTTAGGTGCGATTTTGCCTTGTAAGCTGTGTTTCGAAACTGTCAGAGGCCTGGATGGCCGATGACAAGCGATACATGGATGTACTTGAGCGAGTTTCGAAACACAGCTTGCAAGGCAGCTGAGTTGCACTGGAGTTGAACAACGATGGTTGATATCACTGACATGGAGGCTCCTGAGAGCCTGCCGCTTTCCCAGTTCGCCGAACGCGCGTATCTGGATTACTCGATGTACGTCATCCTGGATCGCGCCTTGCCGCATCTGGGTGACGGGCTCAAACCGGTGCAGCGACGTATCGTCTACGCGATGTCCGAGCTGGGGCTGAGCGCCAGCGCCAAGCCCAAGAAGTCCGCCCGCACCGTCGGTGACGTCATCGGCAAATTCCATCCGCATGGCGATTCCGCGTGCTACGAAGCGATGGTGCTGATGGCGCAGGACTTCAGTTACCGCTACCCGCTGATTGACGGGCAGGGCAACTGGGGCGCACCGGACGATCCCAAATCGTTTGCGGCCATGCGTTACACCGAGGCCAAGCTGACCCGTTATTCCGAGGTTTTGCTGGCCGAGCTGGGGCAGGGCACGGTTGAGTGGCAGCCGAATTTCGACGGCACCCTGAAAGAGCCGTGCACACTGCCGGCGCGTCTGCCCAATGTACTGCTCAATGGCACCACCGGTATTGCGGTGGGTATGGCCACCGACATCCCACCGCACAATCTGCGCGAAGTGGCCAAGGCCTGTGTGGCCCTGCTGGACAATCCGCAGCTTGATGATGAGGCCCTGTTTACCCTGGTGCCGGGGCCGGATTTTCCGACCGGAGCCGAGCTGATTACGCCCGCGGCCGATATTCGCAAGATGTACCAGAGCGGCAATGGCCAGGTTCGTCTGCGTGCCCGCTGGGAGCGTGACGACAACGGTGATGTGGTCATCACCGCACTGCCGCACCAGGCCAGCGGTTCCAAGATTCTGGAGCAGATCGCGGCCCAGATGCGCAGCAAGAAGCTGCCGCTGGTCGAGGATCTGCGTGATGAGTCGGATCATGAAAATCCGACCCGCATCGTGGTCACGCCGCGTTCGCGCCGGGTGGATGCGGACGACCTGATGAGCCACCTGTTCGCCACCACCGACCTTGAGCGTTCCTACCGTATCAACATCAATGTGATCGGGCTGGATGGCCGTCCGGGTGTGCGCGGGCTGCGCGATCTGCTGGTGGACTGGCTGCAGTACCGCACCCAGACCGTGCGGCGCCGGCTGGAGTACCGCCTGGGTGTGGTCCGCGACCGCCTGCATATTCTTGACGGCCTGCTCATTGCCTTCCTCAATATCGATGAGGTCATCCACATCATCCGCACCGAGGACGATCCCAAGGCGGTGATGATGGAGCGTTTCGGGCTCAGCGACATTCAGGCCGAAGCGGTGCTCAACCTCAAGCTGCGTCATTTGATGCGCCTGGAGGAAATGAAAATCCGTGGCGAGCAGGACGAGCTGGCCAAGGAACGTGATCAGCTCGAGGCCTTGCTCGGCTCGGCCGCCAAGCTGAAGAAGCTGATTGCCAAGGAAATCACGGCCGACGCCGAAACCTATGGTGATGATCGGCGCACGCCGCTGGTCGAGCGCGAGCAGGCCAAGGCGATCGACGAAACCCAGATGATGCCGAGCGAGCCGATCACCGTGGTGCTGTCCAAGGCGGGCTGGATTCGCGCCGGCAAGGGCTACCAGGTTGATCCGCAAAGCCTCAACTACAAAGCCGGCGATGAGTTCATGGCGGCCGCCAGCGGGCGCACCGGTCAGCTGCTGTCGATCCTCGACTCCAGCGGGCGGGCTTACAGCGTGGCCTCACACGGCTTGCCATCGGCACGCAGTCTGGGCGAGCCGCTGACCGCACAGCTCAATCCAGCCGATGGCGCTACCTTCATCGGCCTCACGCTTGGGCCTGCGGAGCAGCGTTACGTGCTGGCTAGTGATGCTGGCTACGGGTTCATCGTGACCCAGGCTGACCTGCAAACCCGTAACCGCGCTGGTAAGGCCTGTCTGACGCTGCCCAAAGGCTCGGCTGTGTTGTCGCCGCTTAGGCTCACGGCACCGCCCGAAGATCTGCGTCTGGCCATCATCAGCAATGTCGGTCGTCTGCTGATCCAGCCATTGACCGAGTTGCCCCAGCTGCCGCGCGGCAAGGGCAACAAGTTGATTGGGCTCAAAGCGGGTGAAACGATTGCTCACTGGTGCCTCATGGGGCCGGGTCAGCAGCTCAAGCTGGATGCCGGTAAGCGCAGTTTCACGCTCAAAGCTGATGACATTGAGCGCTTCTCCGGCAAGCGTGCCAGCCGCGGTCAGGTGCTGCCGCGTGGGCTTCAGCGAGTCGACGAACTGCAGGTTATTGGTGATGGCGCGGTGGCGACCGAGCTGGGTGAGCCGACGGCAGACGAAGCGCCACCCGCCAGCGATAACGGGGATTGAACCGGACCGGTTCGCCCCTATCTAAGGGTTGCCCCGGGATGAGCGGGGCATTTGAGGGTGCCGCCATGGTGGCCGCATCCCCTTCACGTGTGCCAAGGGCCAGACCCCAATGAAAAGAATCGCACTGTTTCTGGTAACCAACATCGCGGTGATCGTGGTGTTGAGCATCGTTGCCTACCTGCTGGGCGTGGATCGCTACATGACGCAGAACGGGCTGGACATGCGCGCGCTGCTGATTTTCTGTGCCATTTTCGGCATGGGCGGCTCGTTCATCTCGCTGGCCATGTCCAAGACCATGGCTAAGATGGGTACCGGTGCGAAAGTGATTGAGAAGCCGAGCAATTCGGCCGAGGCCTGGCTGCTGTCGACGGTGCAGCGGCAGGCTCGTCAGGCCGGTATTGGCATGCCGGAAGTGGCGGTTTACGACTCTCCGGATGTCAACGCGTTTGCCACCGGCATGAACAAGAACAACGCGTTGGTTGCGGTCAGCACCGGGCTGTTGCGTGGCATGACCCAGGACGAGATTGAAGCGGTGCTGGGCCATGAAGTCAGCCACGTCGCAAACGGTGACATGGTTACGCTGACTCTGATTCAGGGGGTGGTGAACACCTTCGTGATGTTCCTCGCCCGGGTTATCGGCTATGTGATCGACCGTGCCGTGTTCAAGAATGACCGTGGTGCGGGCCTGGGCTATTTCGCCACCGTGATGGTGTTGCAGATCGTGTTTGGCATTCTGGCCAGTGCGATCGTGGCCTGGTTCTCGCGCTGGCGTGAATTTCACGCCGACTCCGGTGGTGCCAGTCTGGCCGGCAAACGCAAGATGATTGCCGCCCTTGAGCGACTCAAGAGTCGTGAGCCAGTGGCCCAAGGGGCCTTGCCTGAGCAACTCAGCGCCTTCGGTATTGCACCCAACTTCGGCAGTGGTCTGAAGCGCTTGTTCATGACGCACCCGCCGCTGGAAGAGCGGATCAAGGCGCTGCAGGACGCTGATCAGATCGTGCGCTAATCAGACATATTGAGCCGCAGTGTGTTGTTCCTGCGGCTCAGTTGTCGTGATCGTCAATCGCGTCTTTGATGCCCTTTGACAGCGCCATGCCGCCAAGGATCATGAGCGTAACGTAGGTTAGAAAACCAAGCCCGAGTGTTCTGCCCGGGGCGAATTCACGCTCATGATTCATCTCTGCGCGTTGTACTGAGGTGATCAAGCGCATGGGAATTTCCCACAATCGACCGTCCGGGGCGATGCCCCGCAAGGTGTCGTTGTCAGCACTGCGCACGGTCAGTTCCAGGGTGTCGTCAGACACCATCTCAACGATGACATGATCACCTGGTTTGAGCGCCGATAAGGTGGCGTTTTCCATTCTTTCTACGGCCCGCGTGGTGGTGCAGCCGAGCAGGCAGAGTGTGAGCACGCAGGCCAGTATGCGTTTCGCCATGATGTTCCCCCAATCATGCGGGCCTTGTTGTCAGGCCCTGCTTTTGTGTCTATGTCACTGTACGGCAAAACCAGCCGATTCCGGACACGGCCTAAGCTTGGGCCTGAAACACGATCGGGGTGGGGCGGGCGATGGCATCGCCCTGCGCATAGTTGATGCCGATACCCTGCAGCACGCGCAGCAGTTCGGCGGAATTAACCTGCAAAGCCATGCTTTGCTTGCCCAGCGTATGGACAATGCGGTGCAGTGATTCGGTGGCCAAGCGCTCCACCGGATCGCGATCCGCACTGTGGGTCAGGGCTGGATCGAAGCGCACCAACTGAACGGGCAGTTCGCGAATCAGCTTGTAGCTGGACGGTCTGGTTGAGACCCCGGAAAGACTCAGGCGACAGCCAGCACGGTGCATGGTGCGGCAGAAATCACGTGCGCTGGACAAACGGGTGTGTACGTTGTTTTCGCTCAGATCAAGGCAGATCTTGTTTGGTGATACCGCGCTGTCCTTGAAATGCTCAATCATGAAATCGAGAAAGCGCGGCGATTGCATGCTGCTGACTGAGAGCGAAATGATGCAGAAATCAATGCCAACGGTGAGTTCTGGATCTTTGATCAGATGCTTGAAAACCTGATCAATGGTCCAGCGATCGAGCTGTTCAGCCAGATCGTGACGCTCGGCCACCGGCATAAAAGTGTCTGCGCCGGTCCAGAAGCCCTCGTCGTCCTCCAGTGCGGTCAAGGTGCTGAACACGTGCCCGTCATCACTGTTGCGCTGTAATGGACGGATTTGCTGTGTTGACAGGTGAAAGCGATCTTCAGCCAGACCTTTCTTGATGTTGGTCAGCCAGTTGCGGTCATCACGGCGGTCCTCTTTGTCCGCTTGCGCGCGACCGCTGATGATGCGGCCTCGCCCTTCATTTTGCGCTTGCTGACACAGCGCATCGGCCTGCCGTAGAACATCGGCCGGGCGACCGCTGTCCTTGTCGACCATGATCAGACCGGTGCTGACGCTGACGTCACGACGCTCGCCATGCCACTGGAAGCCCCAGCTTTGCACATCGGCACTGAGCAGTTCAGCAGTCAGTTGAGCCGCAGCAGGGTCTGCTGTTTCGATCAGAACGCCAAATTTGTCGCTGTTCAGCCGGTAGGCTGGATTGTTCTCGCCGACATCGCTCTGGATCAGACGCCCCAGCTGGCGCAAAAATTCATCGCCGCCCTCGCTGCCAAAGGCCTGATTGATGTCCTGCATGTGGTCGACATCAAGGTAGAGCAGGGCAAACGTGTTGGCGAGGTTTTGTCGCGCCGCTTCACAGCGTGAAGCCAGCTCGGCGTCAAAGGCCTGTCGATTGAGCAGGCCGGTAAGCTTGTCGCGCAATTCGCTTGCAATCGGGCCGCTGGAGCCCAGACTGCTGCGCGCATCGTTGAGAATGATGGCCGCGCCAACAACGGCGCCGCGTGAGTCTCGAATCGGAGCGCTGCTGAGCTTGCTCGGCAGATGATGCCCACTGCGTGTCTTGAACATGACCGCGACGGCTTGCTCCGCAGCTGGTGAGGCCTGCAGTGCACGTGTGGCAAGCTGGGCCAGGCGCTGTTTGCCGTGCTGGTCGAGGATGTGAAAAACCTCATCGAAATCCAGGCCACGCGCCTGGGCAAGATTCCAGCCGGTCAGGGTTTCCGCTGCATGGTTGAGATAGCTGATGTTGCCCTGCGTGTCGCTCACCGCGACAGCATCAGCTATGGCATCAATGACCGCCCATCCGGAATCACTGTTTTGCTCACGGCCGGGGTTGTTTTTGGCCTTGCGGGCATCCGCGCGCGATTTGCGGTTGGCCGCTTCAAGCAAGCGCCGGATGTGGGCGTGTCGTGCGTTGACCAGTTCACCGATGACGCCAATTTCATGCGCCGGCGTGGTGTCCACATGTGTGTCTTCAGCCGGCAGTCGCAGCTGGCGGATGAGTCGGTGCAAGGGGCGCAGCACGACACCGCCGCTGAACACAAAGGAAAGCAGTAATGCGATGGCGATGGCCCCGGCGGTGATGCTGGCGCTGAGCCAGCGATCCCAGGGGACGCCAGCCAGCTGGCTGGCCTGATTTTGACCGCTGAGCAGTATGCCGATGTTGCTCAGTGGTGTAATCCTCACCGCCGTCTGGTGAAGGGCGTCGCTCTTGATCAGTACGCTGCGACCAGGCGTTGCGTCGTCGCTGTCCGCGTGCAGGCGCGCCAGGATGTGTTCGGCCTGCAGTTGGGAGAGTTGGCGGCTTTGCTGGCTGAGCTTGTCGACCTCTTCGCGCCACTGGGGCTTGTCCTGGCGGACATTGCTGACACGGCGCTCGGCTTCGTTATGCAGTTGAACAGTGATCTGTCCGAAGCGTTTGTCGTGCTGAGCCAACGCCGGCAACGTGTCGGAGCCCTCCAGTGCGATGCCTTGTGCGTTCAGAATATGCTGGCCATGATCGAGCAGCAGGTAAAACGGTGAGGCGCGTTTCATCGTGGCCATATCGGGATGCAGGCGCTGCGGATCCAGGACGATACTGGTGGCGCCTATAAATCGATTGTCACGACGCAAGCCGATGGCACAGGTGATGACGGCTTTGCGCAAAAACGGGTCGGTGTAGCGTTGGGTCCAGTAGCACCCAGGCTCGCGCTGATGGCGGGTCGGCGTGTACCAGCTTTCGCCGTGATAGCTGATGTTGGCCGTGTTGTTGTAGTCATTGTGGAAGCGAACTTGGCGTTCGCCGTCATGCTGGATCGTCCAATACAGGCTGCTGCGGACCCGGTCGCGCTGAAATTCCCGCGGTTCGGGCCAGATGCCAGCAGCGATCACCGGCGATTCGGGGGGCAGTTGTTCAAGCAGATGCTGGCCGAGATGGCGCAATTCCGCTTCACGTCCCCATAGCTCCGCGGTCAGGTCGTTGAGTGCCTGTGCAAGGCGCTCGGCATTGCCGATTTTGTCGTTGAACTGGCCTTGCAGGCTGTGCTGTTGCTGGGAAAAGCGTGCCGCGCTGGCTTCGCTCAAAGGGGTGGCAACGGCTTGCTGATTCAACGTGACGGCTACGCTGCCGAAGATCAGCGTTAGCAACAGGCTCAATAGCAATAACGCGAAGCGCAGGCTTTGCAGCCAGCGCACCGGAGTTTCTAAAGCAGCGTCATTGCCCGAATTCATGCTTCAAGCGTAGCAAATTCAGCGGCTTGCAATGACAAGTTTGGGCTTTGTCTCTACGCCTGCTCAGGCGAACAAGCGTGCAATCCTGTGTACGCTGTCGATCAGGCGTTCAACCTCTTCGGCGGTGTTGTACGCGGCAAATGAGGCGCGCACAGTGCCGGGAACGTCGAACCGGGCCATCAGCGGCATGGCGCAATGGTGGCCGGTGCGCACCGCGATACCGTTTTCATCTAGCAGGGTGCCGATATCTTGCGGGTGTGCGGTGTCCATGACGAAGGACACAATGGCAGCCTTTTTCGGCGCTGTGCCAATAATGCGCAGGCCATCCACAGCGTTCAGACCTTCGGTGGCTTGCTGCAGCAGACGTTGCTCGTGTTCGGCAACGGCGTTCAGATCCAGCGACTGCATGAAATCAACCGCAGCACCAGTGGCAATCGCGTCAGCAATATTCGGTGTGCCGGCTTCAAAGCGATAGGGCAGCGCGTTCCAGGTGCTTTCTTCTAGCGTCACCGTTTCGATCATGTCGCCGCCACCCTGCCAGGGCTGCGCCTGTTCGAGCACTTCGGTTTTGCCGTAGAGCACGCCGAAACCGGTGGGGCCGTACATCTTGTGCGCGGAGAAGGCCACGAAATCGGCGTCCAGCGCCTGCACGTCCAAGCTGTGGTGGGCCATGGCCTGTGCCGCATCGACCAGCACGCGGGCGCCGACCTTGTGGGCCAGGGTGATGATCTCGGCCACCGGATTGATGGTGCCGATGGCATTGGAGGCATCGCCGATGGCGACCAGCTTGGTGCGCGAGCTGAGCAGGCCTTGCAGGGCCGCCATGTCGAGTTCACCGGAGTCTTTCACCGGGGCGGCTTTGAGCACAGCGCCGGTTTCTTTGCAGATCAGCTGCCACGGCACGATGTTGGAGTGGTGCTCCAACTCGGTGATGAGAATTTCATCGCCTTCACCGAGCTGATGACGGGCCCAGCTGTAGGCCACCAGATTGATCGCTTCAGTGGTGCCGCGCGTGAAGATGACGTTCTCGCGCGAGGCGGCATTGATGAATTGCGCGATGCGGTCGCGCGCGCCCTCGTAATCACGCGTGGCACGCCCCGCCAGGGTATGAACCGCGCGGTGTACGTTGGCGTTGTCCTGACGGTAGTAATCGAGCAGCGCCTGGATAACCGTATCGGGCTTTTGCGTGGTTGCGGCGTTGTCCAGATAGGCCAGCGGCTGGCCATTGACCTGCTGCTGCAGGGCTGGAAAGCGCGCACGCAGCGCATCAATCATGTTTGTCATGCCGGAGTTTGCAGGCTGAGATGGTCGGCGAAGGCATCGCGGGTTTGATGACGCAGCGCTTCGTCGGGGATTTCACGCAATACGCGCTCGGCAAAGCTGAGCATCAGCAGGCGGCGAGCTTCGGCCCGGTTCAGGCCGCGGCTGCGCAGGTAGAACAGTGCCGCGTCGTCTAGCCGTCCCACCGTAGAGCCATGCGCGCAGCGCACGTCATCGGCATAGATTTCCAGTTCCGGCTTGGCGTCGACTTCGGCTTTGTCACTGAGCAGCAGATTGCGCAGCAGCTGATCGGAATCGGTCTTCTGAGCGCCGCGTGCTACGTAGACCTTGCCGTTGAAGACCTGCCGGGCGCTGTCGCCAACGATGCCGCGCGCGCGCAGGCGGCTGATCGCATGGGCCGCCTCGTGACGCACCTCGACCTGATGATCCACATGCTGGCGATCGCCCAGGCCGGACAGGGCGTAGTAATGGCATTCCGCGCCCTGGCCCTCAAGGCCGAGCGTGCTGTGCAGGCGGCTCAGGCGGCCGCCCCATTCAATGTGGGTTTGAAACAGACGGGCATGGTTGGCCAGTCTGGCGTGCTGGCCGGCGATCAGCATCTGTGTTGCGGCGCAGTGCTGCAGGCGCACGTGCTGGACCCGGGCGTTGGCACCCAGGTTCAGATTGAGTTGCTGGCTGGCCAGCCCGGCGCGTCCACCAACATGTTCCTCAATGATGGTGACTTCGCTGTTGTCGGGCACCTCAATGTCCAGGCTCAAGTGCGACAGCGCGTCCTGACCGCTGGCGTGTGCGAAGACCAGATGGATGAACTTGTCGGCGCTGCTCAGTTCAAGGCTGTGGCTTTCGCTGCGGCTGTGCGTGATCAGGTCCTTGAGCGCGCTGCAGGTGCGCTGATCGGCCTTGTCGCTCGCTTGCGGGGCTTCGCCGTGCGACCAGGCCGCCTGAAACGTGCCATCCAGCCACACCAGGCGACGCGCGCAGTCGCCTTGCCACAGGGTGCGCGGGGCCTGATCGGCCTGCGCAGGCGCAAGGCTGAATGCTTCGGGCATCAGCTTGCTCCAGGCCGCCAGGTCGGTGTACTTCCAGGCTTCCTGTTTGCGTGTGGGCCAGCGGATCGCGCTGGGTGCGATCTGCTCGCTCATGCCGACGCCTGCTGCTTGTCGGCGACCCAGGCGTAGCCTTTTTCTTCCAGCGTCAGGGCCAGCTCGGGGCCGCCGGACTCGACGATGCGGCCACCAGCCAGAACGTGCACGTAATCCGGTTTGATGTGGTCAAGCAGGCGCTGATAGTGGGTGACCAGGACTACCGAACGCTCGGGCGAGCGCAGCGCATTGACGCCGTCCGAGACGACCTTGAGGGCATCGATGTCGAGCCCGGAATCGGTTTCATCAAGGATGGCGAGCTTTGGTTCCAGCACCAGCATCTGCAGGATTTCGTTGCGCTTTTTTTCGCCGCCGGAAAAGCCTTCGTTGACGCCGCGTTGCAGCATGGCGTCAGAGACTTTCATGGTTTCCGCCGCTTTCTTGACCTTCTGCAACAATTCCAGCGGGGTGGCTTCGTCCTGGCCCTGGGCCTTGCGGCGTGCGTTGACGGCGGCTTTGAGCATGGTCATGTTGCTCACCCCGGGGATTTCCACCGGGTACTGAAAGCCAAGAAAAATGCCGGCGCAGGCGCGCTCTTCCGGATCCAGCTCAAGCAGATCCTGGTCCTCGAAGCGGACGCTGCCACCGGTGATGTCATAGCTGTCACGACCGGCCAGGATGTTGGCCAGGGTGCTTTTACCCGAGCCATTAGGACCCATGATGGCGTGAACTTCGCCGGGGCCGATGTTCAGGTTGATACCTTTGAGGATGTCCTTGTCCTGAACGTTGGCGGTGAGGTTTTCGATCTTCAGCATGTTGAATCTTTAGTTTGTGGCGACAGATGGCGGTAGCGATACCGAAGTGGGGATTTCGAACAGTGTTTTCATGGCGCCGTGAAAACGTTATTCAAAATCACTCAGCCGGCAGTTCCGCACATCCTCGCTTTGAGGGTTTGTCATGAGTTTCTGCGAACTGTCAGAGGCCTGGATGGCCGATGACAAGCGATACATGGATGTACTTGAGCGTGTTTGCAGAAACTCATGACAAACCCGCTCCGGCCTGGCGTCAGCCCACCGCGCCCTCCAGTGACACGCTCAGCAGACGCTGGGCTTCCACCGCAAACTCCATGGGGAGTTCGCGGAACACGTCTTTGCAGAATCCATTGACGATCATGGACACCGCTTCTTCCTCGCCAATGCCTCGGGCGCGCAGGTAGAACAACTGATCGTCGCCGATCTTCGAGGTGGTCGCTTCGTGCTCACATTGCGCCGTGGAATGGCGGGTTTCAAGGTACGGCACGGTGTGTGCGCCGCACTGATCGCCGATCAGCAGGCTGTCGCACTGGGTGTAGTTGCGTGCGCCTTCGGCCCGCGGCGAAACCTTGACCAGACCGCGGTAGGTCTGGTTGCCACGACCGGCCGAAATGCCTTTGGAAATGATGTGCGAGCGGGTGTTGCGGCCCAGGTGAACCATTTTGGTGCCGGTGTCGGCCTGCTGTTTGTGATGCGACAGCGCCACCGAGTAGAACTCGCCCACCGAGTTGTCGCCACGCAGCACGCAGCCGGGGTATTTCCAGGTCACCGAGGACCCGGTTTCGACCTGGGTCCAGGAGATCTTGGAACTTTCACCGCGGCAGTCGCCACGTTTGGTCACGAAGTTGTAGATCCCGCCTTTGCCGTCCTCGTCACCCGGGTACCAGTTCTGCACCGTGGAATATTTGATCTCGGCACGATCCAGCGCCACCAGTTCGACCACCGCCGCATGCAGCTGATTTTCATCGCGCATCGGTGCGGTGCAGCCTTCGAGATAGCTCACGTGGCTGTCGTCTTCAGCAATGATCAGGGTGCGCTCGAACTGGCCGGTGTTGCGCTCATTGATGCGGAAGTAGGTCGAAAGCTCCATCGGGCAGCGCACGCCCTTGGGGATGTAGACAAACGAACCGTCGGTGAACACGGCGGAGTTGAGTGCGGCAAAGTAATTGTCTTTGCGCGGTACCACCGAGCCGAGATACTTCTTGATCAGCTCGGGGTGCTTTTGAATAGCCTCTGAAATCGGGCAGAACAACACGCCGGCGTCGGCCAGCTTTTCCTGAAAGGTGGTGGCAACAGAGACACTGTCAAACACCATGTCGACCGCCACGCCGGCCAGTGCGGCGCGCTCGTGGACCGGAATGCCCAGCTTTTCGTACGTTTCGAGCAGCTTGGGGTCGACTTCATCCAGGCTTTTGGGGCCGTCCTTCATGCTCTTGGGTGCGGAATAGTAGGAAATCGCCTGGTAGTCGATCGGCCCGTAGTCCACGTTGGCCCATTCCGGCTCGCGCATCTGCAGCCAGCCGCGATAAGCCTCGAGGCGCCATTCCAGCATCCATTCCGGTTCGTTTTTGCGTGCGGAGATGGCCCGCACCACATCCTCGTTGAGTCCGGGCGGCACCGTTTCCGATTCCAGATCGGTCACGAAGCCCTCGCGGTACTCGCGGCGGCGGATTAGCTGTTCAAGTTCTGTGGTCTCGGTCGACATAGCGTCCTCTTGCTGGGTCAGAGCCCCAGGTGGCTGGCCGGTCCTTGCAGTTCGGCCAGGCTCAATTGTTTCAGGCTGTTGATGATGGTGCTGTTGATCACCTGCCAGTGTGGGCGAATCTGGCAGTGAGATTGCAGCGAACAGCCTTCGTGACTGCTGCATTGGGTCAGCGCGATCGGCCCTTCGATGGCACGCACAATGTCAGCAATTGAAATTTGCGACGGGTCGCGGCTCAGGCGGTAGCCACCGCTGGCGCCGCGCTCGGATTCGATCAGGCCTTCGCGCGCCAGCACTTTGAGGGTTTTGCTCGCCATCGGTGCGCTGACATGGGTGGCCTGGGCCAGCTCGCTCACGTTACAGACGCGCTGCGGCGCGCTCGCCATATGCGAGAGCAGCACCGTGGCGTAATCCGTCTGTTTGCTGAGTCTGAGCATATCGTACCCATTTGGTCCTATTTAGGCGGATAAAAAAGGCGCAAGTTCCTTTGCGCCTTTTCTAATGGCCTTGAAGGGCTGCTTTTACTGCACCACGCGCACTTCGACGCGGCGGTTTTCCCGCCGACCGCCGATGGTCGTGTTCGGCTTCAAGGGCGCGTTGTCGCCATAACCCTTGGCCGCCAGCTGCGCAGCGCTGACACCGGCATTGATCAAGTACTCGCGCACGGCCTGGGCACGGCGCTGGGACAGATCAATGTTGTAGTACTCGTCGCCTTCGTCGCTGGTGTGACCAGCGATTTCGATGGTGGCGTCGGGCATGGTCGAGATCACCTGGGCTACGTCATCCAGCACGGATTCGGCCTGGCCGGTCAGCACGTCGCTGTCGAACTCGAAGTTGACGTCGTTGAGGATGACCGAGCGGTCCACGGCGCAGCCGTATTCGTCGACGGCTTCATCCAGGCGCGGCTGGCGGCAATCGCCCGGTGTCACGCTGCCGGCGTTGTTGCCAACGGCGCAACCAGTGGCGTCAACCACGGTGCCCAGCGGCGTGCCGGGGCACAGGTCGGCATCGTCATTGACGCCATCGCTGTCGCTGTCGGCGCCCATCGGGTCGACCACGGCAACATTGTCGCCTTGCGGTGCAGCAGCCTGCGGCTTGGCGCCGAGCGGAATGCTGTAACCCAGGCGGAAGACCGGCTCGGCGAAGGCTTTCTTGCCACCCAGACCAGCATCTTCATTGAAGTGCAGGTCTGCGCGCAGCAAGGCTTCCAGGCGCACGCTGCCATAAAAGGCAGGAATCATGGCGCCGATACCGCCGGCCAGATTGGCGCTGAAGTAGTCATCACCCGGGCCGCCGTCGGCGTGCAGCACACCGCCGCTCAGCAGGGTGAACAGTCCCGGCGTGTTGGGATCGAAAAACGTCAGCATGTTGACGTTGAGGTTGTAGAGGTCGGTATCGCCGAGGCCCGCGTAACCCAGATCGAGTTCGTAGTTGCGGCTTTCGGAAACCGGCATACCCAGGGTCAGTGAGTAGCCGACATCTTCGTCTTCACCGCGGCCAGCGTCAGTGATGACGTAAGACGCGCTCGGCGAGATGTACAGTCGATCGTCGTAATTGCCTGCTACAGCTTGGCCGACGACCCCCCCAAAGAGTGCGACGGAAAGCAGAATGCGCATGTCCAGTCCCTTGCATATTATTGGCTTAAGTAAGCCTGTAATTATAACGGACTCAGTCTTTTTCGCCTACGGTGGCCTTGAGGCTGCCGGTGGCGAGTTGAATGGTCAGCGGGCTTCCTTCAGGCAATGTCGCGTCACGCACGATCGCGCCATTGTGACGTGTGATGCTGTAGCCACGAGCCAGCACGTTGTGCGGTGACAAATCGCCGAGCCGGGCCTGGGTATGAGACAGGCGGTTGTGAGCCTGATCCAGGGTCTGGCGTGTGCCACGTGACAGGCGTGATTGAAGCATGCTCAGCTGATCGTGGCGTTGAGCAATGCGACGCGCCGGCGAATGGTCGCGCAGGGCCCGTTGCTCGGTTGTGAGCTGGCGCTGTGACTGTCGCAATTGCAGGTCTATGGCGCGCTGCAGACGCTGGCTTAGATCGTCCAGCCACTGACCACGATCCTGCATGCGCCGTTGCGGCGACAGGGCTCGTAAGCGTGCTTGCTGGTGGCCCAGTTCGCGGCTGGCCATGCGCAAACGCTCCTGCAGTGCGCGCGTCAAGGTGTGACGTGCGCGGCTGAGCGAGCGGATCCACTCGGCTTGGTCGCGGCTGAGTAGCTCGGCGGCGGCCGTCGGGGTGGCTGCGCGTGCGTCAGCGACAAAATCGCTGATACTGAAATCCACCTCGTGGCCCACCGCGCTCACGATCGGTAAATCAGCCTCGGCGATACGGCGCGCCAAAGCTTCATCGTTGAAAGCCTGCAAATCTTCCAGGGAGCCGCCGCCGCGGGTTAGCAGGATGACGTCACATTCGCGCCGGCGCAGCGCTGTATCCAGCGCCTGGTCGAGCGCTGCGGGTGCTTCGGCGCCCTGAACCAGGCTCGGGTAGAGAATTACACGCAGCAGAGGATTGCGCCGTCGCAGGGTGCTGAGTACATCGTGCAGAGCCGCGCCGGCAGGTGAGGTGACCACACCGATGCAGCGCGGATTTTCGGGCAGGCTTTGCTTGCGCGCCGAATCAAACAGGCCCTCATCCTGTAGCTTGCGCTTGAGTTTCTCGAACGCCGCATGCAGGGCGCCAGCACCAGCGTCCTGGACATCTTCAACAATCAGTTGAAGGTCGCCGCGTTGGGTGTAAACAGTTGGTTGTCCGCGCACCAGTACGCGTTGGCCTTCGGTCGGCAGGGTTTTGCCCATGTTGCGGTTACGGAAGCAGGCGCAACGGATCTGGGCGCGCGCATCCTTGAGCGTGAAGTACCAATGCCCTGAACGGGCTGCCACGAAGTTGGAGATCTCACCCTCAACCCACAGCGGGGGAAAGTTCATTTCCAGGCCGTGTTTGAGGGTGTCGAGCAGCTCGTTGACCTGAAAAATGCTGCGCGCGTTTGGTGGCGAATTGTCAGTTGCGGGGGGCGTAAATCGGCTCATGCGGCGTATACTATCCGGCTTTATTTCATCCGGGAGCCGAGTATGCGTTTACAACAGGAAGCCTTGACCTTTGATGATGTCCTGTTGGTGCCTGCGTACTCTGAGGTTCTGCCCCGTCAGGTTGATCTGAGCACACAGCTGACGCGCGACTTGCGCCTGAACATTCCGCTGCTGTCTGCCGCCATGGACACGGTCACGGAAGGGCGCTTGGCGATCGCTCTGGCGCAGGAAGGCGGTATTGGCATCATTCACAAGAATATGTCGATTGAGCGCCATGCGGCGGAAGTGCGCATGGTCAAGAAATTCGAAGCGGGGGTGATCAGCGACCCGATTACGGTGGCGCCGGACGCCACCATTGCCGACGTCTTGAAGCTGACCCGTGCCAATCATATTTCCGGCGTGCCCGTGGTTGATGGCGACGAGCTGGTTGGCATCGTGACCAGCCGCGACCTGCGTTTTGAAACGGGATACGACAAACCCGTGAGCGAGGCCATGACGCCGAAATCGCGCCTGGTCACGGTCAAGGAAGGGGCGAGCAAGGAAGAGGTGCAGGAGCTGCTGCACCAGCATCGTATTGAGAAAGTGCTGGTCGTTAATGACGATTTCCAGTTGCGCGGCATGATCACGGTCAAAGACATACAGAAGTCGACCGACTTTCCCAACGCGAGCAAGGATTCACGCGAGCGCTTGCTGGTCGGGGCGGCTGTTGGCACCGGTGCCGGCACCGAAGAGCGTGTGGAAGCGCTGGTTGCGGCCGGGGTCGATGTGATCGTGGTGGATACGGCGCACGGGCATTCAAAGGGTGTGATCGACCGTGTGGCCTGGGTCAAGAAGACCTACCCGGATCTGCAGGTTATTGGCGGCAATATCGCCACCGGCGATGCCGCCATCGCGTTGGCCGAAGCTGGCGCGGACGCAGTCAAGGTTGGCATCGGGCCGGGTTCGATCTGTACCACCCGGATTGTTGCCGGGGTAGGGGTGCCGCAGATTTCGGCCATCAGCAATGTCGCGCAGGCTCTTGAAGGGCGCGGTATTCCGCTGATTGCTGATGGTGGGGTGCGTTACTCGGGTGATGTGGCCAAAGCGGTTGCTGCTGGTGCTTATAGCGTGATGATTGGCAGCCTGCTGGCGGGTACGCGTGAAGCGCCGGGTGAGGTCGAGCTGTATCAGGGGCGCTCCTACAAGTCCTATCGCGGCATGGGGTCCATGGGCGCCATGTCTCAGTCTGAAGGTTCCAAAGATCGCTATTTCCAGGACACCACCGCGGAAGTAGAAAAACTGGTTCCGGAAGGTATTGAAGGCCGCGTGCCTTACAAGGGCGGCTTGTCGGCCATCATTCATCAGCTGGTTGGTGGCCTGCGCGCATCGATGGGCTACACCGGCTGCGCCAGCATCAATGACATGCGCACGCGTGCGGAGTTTGTTCGCATCACCAGCGCCGGGGTCCGTGAAAGTCACGTTCATGACGTGTCGATCACCAAAGAAGCTCCGAACTACCGCACCGAATCCTAAACCGAGTAAATCCATGCTGGATATTCATGCCGACCGAATCCTGATTCTGGATTACGGTTCTCAGTACACCCAGTTGATCGCGCGCCGCGTGCGCGAGGCCGGCGTGTACTGCGAAATTCTTCCGTGGGATGTGGATCCTGCGATGATCAGCAACTTCAACGCCCGTGGTGTGATCCTTTCTGGTGGCCCGGAGTCGGTCACCGCCAGCAATGCACCGACGCTGCCGCAGGCTGTTTTGGCGGCTGATGTGCCGGTGTTGGGTATTTGCTACGGCATGCAGCTGCTGGCCCAGTCGCTGGGTGGTACGGTCGAGGGCGGGCACACCCAGGAGTTTGGCTACGCCGAAATTCGTGCTCGCGGACACACCGCGTTGCTGAGGGATATCGAGGACCGCGTCAACGACGAAGGGCACGGTCTGCTGGATGTGTGGATGAGCCATGGCGATCGCGTGACCGCATTGCCGGATGGCTTCAAGTTGATGGCCAGCACCGCCGACGTGCCGATTGCCGGCATGGCTGATGCCGAGCGCAATATCTACGGTGTGCAGTTCCACCCGGAAGTCACCCACACGGCGCAGGGCCAGCGCATTCTGGGCCGCTTCCTGCACGACATCTGTGGCTGCGGCAGCGCCTGGACCCCGGGCAACATCATTCACGATGCGACCGCCCGCGTGCGCGAGCAGGTCGGCCAGGACAAGGTCCTGCTGGCGCTGTCCGGCGGGGTCGATTCTTCGGTGGTGGCGGCCTTGTTGCACAAGGCGATCGGCGATCAGCTGGTCTGCGTGTTTGTCGACAACGGTCTGCTGCGCCTGAACGAAGGCGATCAGGTCATGAAGACCTTCGCCGATCATCTCGGGGTCAATGTCATCCGGGTCAACGCCCAGGAGCGGTTCATGGCCGCCCTGGCGGGCGAGAGTGACCCGGAAGCCAAGCGCAAGATCATCGGTCGGCTGTTTATTGAGGTGTTCGATGAGGAAGCGGCCAAGCTCAGTGATGTGAAGTGGCTGGCGCAGGGCACGATCTATCCCGACGTGATCGAATCGGCCGGCGCCAGCACTGGCAAAGCCCATGTGATCAAGTCGCATCACAATGTTGGCGGATTGCCCGAACAGATGAAGCTCAAGCTGGTTGAGCCACTGCGTGAGCTGTTCAAGGATGAAGTGCGTCGTCTCGGTCTGGAGTTGGGGCTGCCGCGCGAATCAGTGTTCCGCCATCCGTTCCCCGGTCCGGGGTTGGCCGTGCGCATGCTCGGCGAGGTCGACCCGCAAGCTGCTGACACCCTGCGTGTGGCGGATGACATTTTCATCAGCGAGCTGCGTGCCGCAGGTCTGTATGACCAGGTCAGCCAAGCCTTTGCCGTGTGGCTGCCGGTCAAATCAGTCGGCGTGACCGGCGATGGTCGGCGTTACGCCCCGGTGATTGCGCTGCGCGCCGTCGAAACCATCGACTTCATGACCGCGCGCTGGGCGCATCTGCCGTACGAGTTTCTCGACAAGGTGTCGCGCCGCATCGTCAATGAAATCGAAGGTGTGAGCCGTGTGGTCTACGACGTGTCTGGCAAGCCGCCGGCCACGATTGAGTGGGAATAGAGCGCCAGTCTCGTGCAAACAGGTCTGCAGGCGGGCTGATAAACATCGTTTACGGCGGATGATTGAACTGCCGCGATAGCAGGAACTGTCTGAAATCAATCAGAGGGCGCTCCAGTTCGACCAGCTTCCCGCCCTTGGCATGCGTTGCCGACATGCCTTGCTGTAGACGTTCACAGATGGCTTTGTCTTCGGCCAAAAAAGTTGCCGAGTGGTCGGATGTGAATGTCTCGCTCAGCGCCGTCGCTGACGCGGCCGTGCCACCAGAGTAGACGCGGCAACTGTCCGTGCCATGGGGTAAGACCGAAAGCCAGTCCAGAGATGCGGGGGTTAGGATTCCGACAAAAGAAGGCGGCAGAAAGATCAACAAATACTGGTGTTGAGTCTTATGGGTTTCGCCGCTCAGCCAACGCGATAGCTTGGATCTGCGGTCCGACAAGAGGCCTGCAGTAAGCGACCACTCGGCGCTGCCTGCGACGTAGAACGCATACTTTGTAGGTGCGACAGTCTCCAGGGATTTTTGATGCACCTTGAACAGGTGGTAGCTTTCTATCGCGTTTTCGATAACAAGCTTCCAATTGGCTTGCCAGCATTCTGGTGTGCCCTTGTAGCCCTTGGTAAAGCGTTCCAGTTGAAAATGTCTGAGGTGTTCGTCGATGCCTGCCACGCGCGATGAAAGCGGTGGAGGGTTTGATCTGAGATTGACGAACAGCAGGCCGTTCCAGCTCTCAAGCGGGAATGACCTTAGGCTGTGTGCTGGCCTGTCGACCTTGATAGCTCCGCAGTAAGGTGCGCCTTTGAGCGAGCCGGAATCGGAGTAAGTCCAGGCATGGTAAGGGCACACGATGTTGCGCTTGAGTTGACCGAAGCCGGCATCCAACAAAGGGGTGCCCCGATGACGACAGCTGTTCGATAAGGCCCGAATGCGACCGTCTTGGCCGTGAATGATGACCACCGGTTCGCCCGCAAGATCCAGTGCAAAATAGTGGCCGGGTTTGGGGAGCTGCGACGTGCTGCAAACGAAGACCCAATCCTTGTGAAATACGTTCTTCGTTTCGCTTATGAGTACCTGCGGGTCGGTATAGGCCTCGTAGGGTAGGGACTCGGCTGATTCGATGGGTTGGGTGAGCTTTTGGACATAGTTATGCCAATCAATGCCTGTCATGGCGCGTGTCCTGCTAGTGTCTGAATCAACTTCCTTGCAGCCTCCTTGGACGATTGACGAATGCTTTGCAGAGCGCCGAGTGGGGCCAGTGATTCAGCGTTGAAGTAGATGCCGACCAGCCCGGCTGCGATCGTGTCTACATCTTTCTTCGGGGCCGTTGGGTATGAGCGCTGTAATTCATCGCTCATACGTTCGATGAATTGCAGGTTCCATGCACGGAGGCGTTCACGGATGTTGGCATCGCTGACAGCGCCAAGCGTCAATGACAAGGCAACAAGTGCAAGTTGATGGGTCGTCTGATAGTCATCGAAGAGCAAATCGAGCAGGGGGGGGATCCGGTTCTGATCTGGCAGGCACGACAGCATTGCCTGCACTTCGTTGTCCGAGCGCTCGAAGAACCGGTCGAGGAACATCTCGAAAATTGCGTCGCGATTACCGATGTTGTGACGCAACAGGCTGCGGCGTAAAGCGGCAACTTCGGCGATTTTCTCGAGTGTGGTGCCGTGAACGCCATACTCAACCACGCAGGTTTCTACGGCGTCCAAAATGGTTTTTGTGCGCTCGGCTTTGAGGCTGGGTCTGGGCATGGTCTCTCTAGTAAATAATCAACATTGACAATCTATCAGGTCGCGGCTAGGGTGTAAATGATCAATGTTGACAATAAACATCAAAACTCAGGACTCAACATGCTTTTATGGCGGTGTATAAATCCTCGCTTTGCCCCCGAAATCAGGGTGCTGCCTGCGCCTGTGCGGGGCACTTGGTGGAGTCGCTCAGAGTCCGAAACCTTGTGTAGAAAACGCGCCGTTGGCTTGTGGACGGGCTGCCTGCGAGCGGTCACTGCATCACGCAGTTCTGCTCCGGCGAGTAGGTGAAGTAGAGATGGATTGGCTGATTACGCGGTTTAGCGAAGAGCAGTTGTATGCGCTGGAAGAATGGATCGGTGAATGGTTCTTTTACGCCGCGCTGGGGATTTTGGCGTTGGAGCTATGCAGCCAGGTTCGGAGCAAAAGTATTCGTTGGAAGATCGTTGGGGATGCGCTGACCAACTTTGTCACGCTCGGTGCGTTTATCGGTATAGCCCTGCTGTTTTTCGGCGTCTATATCGGTGCGCTGTACTGGTTTTATGAATACGCAAGCGTCATCCAGCTCCCAAACACACTTTGGGTGTTGGTGTTGGCGGTGTTGTTGGCAGATTTCATTTACTACTGGGAGCACCGTTTTATGCACCGCGTGAGCTTGGGTTGGGCCTCGCACACGGTTCACCACAGTTCGCCGTACTTCAATATTTCGGTGGCTTATCGCTTCGGGCCACTGGACGGAATTTTGCCGCTGATTTTCCATCTTCCGATGGCAATGCTGGGGTTTAATCCATGGATGATTCTGCTCGCTGAGACCTTGGTGCAGCTCTATCAAACTGCACTGCACACGGAACTGGTCAGAAAATTGCCCCGCTGGGTTGAGGCAGTCTTCAACACGCCGTCCCACCATCGGGTGCATCACGGGAGCAATGCTCAATACATCGACAAAAACTACGGCGGCATGCTGATCATTTGGGACCGGTTTTTTGGTAGTTTTGAAGCCGAGAAGGAGAAGGTCATCTATGGCTTGACCGACCCGATCGAATCCATAAACCCGTTTGTCGTGTTCTTGCATGGCGTTTGGCGCATGCTGGTTAACATTGCAGCTTCAAAAAGCTTTGCTGAGGGCGTCGGTCACATCTGCATGCCACCTGAATGGTCTGCTGTTCGTGCGCTGCGATTGCAACAAGCCGCTCAATCAAAGGGCCTTACGGGAAGGGGGCAATCATGAGTGGCAACATATGGCCAGTGGTCGGTGTTGGACTGCTGATTTGGCTAAGCTTCGATTTGCTTACAGGGCGTACTTGGCTGCATCGGCGGTACTCGCGCGTGAGCGAGCCATGTGCCTACTGGAGCATCCTGCTCGTTTGGTTCGTCATCGCGCTTTGGTCGTTGGGCACGGTTTAACGGCGCTGCATCCAGTGCTGGTGGTTTCATCTGATTGGCGGCCACGGCGGGGTGCGCCGGTGTATCGAAGATCACGCGTTTAGAGCGCAGCAAACGGATTTATGTCGAGATATGAGCATTGAGCAGGATCAATACTGGATGGCACAGGCGCTGGAGCAGGCCCGCGCTGCCCAGGCGCTGGGTGAGGTTCCGGTCGGGGCCTTGCTGGTGGCCGACGAGCAGCTGGTGGCTCAGGGTCACAATCAGCCGATCAGTGCCCACGATTGCACGGCGCATGCCGAGATCGTTGCCCTGCGTGCTGCCGGCCAAGTGCTCGGGAATTATCGACTGCCCGGATTGACCTTGTACGTTACGCTGGAGCCGTGCGTGATGTGTGCCGGCGCCATTGTGCAGTCGCGGGTTGCACGGGTGGTCTATGGTGCCCCGGACCCCAAGGCAGGCGCAGCCGGTTCGGTGTATGACGTGCTCAGTGCGCCACGCTTGAATCATGCGGTGAGATTGACGCCGGGTGTGCTTGAGGGTGAGTGCGCAAGCTTGCTGCGCGAGTTTTTCCGCGCGCGCCGGGTTAAAACGAAAACCTGAATGGTGGTCGGGCGCTATGGCCAATCGCTGATGGCGATGCCGAAGCTCAACCTTTCGTTGCTGTGGTTGTAGTCAATCAGGGTTTCGCCGTAGCCGCTGAAGAACTCGACGTAGCCTTTGAGGCGTGTGTTGATCGGGTAGGTGAAGGCGGCGGTCAGCGCGCCACGATTGTCCGCACGCAGATTGTTACGCAGGCTCACGCGCACGGTTTTGTTGTTGATCACCCAGCCGACTGAAAATTGCCCATTGCCGACATAGCGTTCGATGTCGGGATTGTCATCGCCTTTGGGGTCATCCGGGCCGTCTTTGGGATCTTCGGGCAGGCGGTCCCATATCACCAGGTCGAGAAAGAAGCGCCGCCAGCGGGCTTCCACGCCGGTGTAGATCCGGTTCCAGCTGCGTGACAGCGGCAACGGTTGTCCATTGGACTGGTGGCTGAATCCTGCGCGCAGGTTAACGTCGCGCAGGGGACCAAGCTGCCAATCGCCGAAGGTCGACACGAAGGCTTCGGGTTCGTGATTGGTGTCGCGAAAAGGCGCGGATTTGTCGCGATTGAAAGCCTGCCAGAACGAGCGCCCGGTGTAGGCGAAATACAGGTCCAGTGGCAGTGACAGCGGTTCTTCCCAGATCGCCACCTTGAAGCTGAGCTGGAACTTGACCTCGAAATTTTGCAGTTCGCTGTCGGCCATATTGAAGGGCGCGCCATGGGTGCGCCGCGACCAGCTCAGCGGCAGCAGAAAGTTCGGTTTGTGCGGTGAGATCGCGTAGGGGTTGCGTCGCGCAGACAGCTCAAGATCGCGGCGCTGAGCCTGGGGCAGAGCTTCGGCTTGCAGTTCGACTGTTGTGGCATCGTCAGTCGTGTTGGTTGCTGCGTAGGCGTGCGTGCTGGCAAGCATCAGGCCTCCCGCGGCTGCCATGAGGCACAAGCCGAAGCGTTGCATCAGAACATCTCGGAGGCGTCGGTTTCTTCGCTGGCCGCCGTGTCGTAGCGGTTGGCAATGTAATCGCCGGTGATCATCTGGCGGTAGCTCATGCCTGGCCCGACCATCGGGTACACGCCGGCATCACGGTCGACCATGACTTCAAGAAACGCCGGGCCTTCGAAGGCCAGGAAGTCGGCGATCACGCCGGGCAGGTCGGCCTTGTTGTCGACCCGTTTGGCCCATTCGTAACCGTCGGCTTCGGCGGCCTTGATGAAGTCTTTTTTATGCAGAGACTTGTCGGTGGCGGAGAAGCGGCTCTTGAAGAACAGCTTCTGCCACTGCCGCACCATGCCGTCGCCGATGTTGTTGAGCACCACCACCTTGACCGGCAGGCCGTAGGTTGTGGCGGTTTCCAACTCGCCGATGTTCATGCGGATGGACGCGTCGCCGTCGATGTCGATAACCAAGCGCTCGCGCTGGGCAAACTGGGCGCCGATGGCGGCCGGGAGACCGAAGCCCATCGTGCCCATGCTGCCCGAGGTCAGCCACAGGCGCGGCTCGCAAAAATCAAAGAACTGCGCCGCCCACATCTGATGCTGGCCAACGCCGGTGCTGATAATGGCTTCGCCCTTGGTGATTTTGTTGATTTCCTCGATCACATGCTGCGGCTGTATGTCGTCACCGTCCGGCTTGTAGGCCATGGGGTGGGCGGCTTTGAGCGCTTTGAGGTGATCCGCCCACTCGGTGAAGTCATGTGGCAACGGATTTTTCCGCGCATAGTCGATCAGTGCCTGCAGGGCATTCTTGAGAATGCCGACATGGTGCCAGTCGGTGGCCTTGACCTTGTCGATCTCCGAGTGGTCGATGTCGAAATGGGCAATGTGGCGGGCGTTGGCGGCAAATTCGTTGGGGTTGCCGGCCACGCGATCGTCGAAACGGGCGCCCAGGGCAATCAGGAAGTCACAATCATCCACCGCATAGTTGGCGTATGCCGTGCCGTGCATGCCCAGCATGTGCATGCACAGATCGTCGGTGGTGTCGAAGGCGCCCAGGCCCATCAGGGTGGTGACCACCGGGATCTTCAACTCGCGCGCCAGGGTGGCCAGCTCGGCCGAGGCTTCGCCATTGATGACACCGCCGCCGGCGTAGATCAGCGGTCGACGCGATTCCTTCAGCATATCGAAGAAACGCACGCACTCCAGTTGCGACAACTTGTTGCGCGACACCGCGTGCATGCGCTGGCGGTAACCTGGCACCGGCAGGTAGCCGGAGCCCTGATATTCGCCTTCCCAGTTCTGGACGTCCTTGGGGATGTCGATCACCACCGGGCCGGGGCGACCGGTGCGGGCGATCTCAAAGGCCGTGCGCATGGTTTCTTCCAGGCGCGCCGGGTCGGTGACCAGAAACACGTGTTTGGCGGCCGCGCCCATGATGTTGGCCACCGGCGCTTCCTGAAAGCCATCGGTGCCGATGGCGCCGGTCGGCACCTGGCCACAGATCACGACGATCGGAATGGAATCGGCCATGCAATCACGCACCGGGGTCACGGTGTTGGTTGCGCCGGGGCCGGAGGTCACCAGGGCGACACCAACCTTGCCACTGGCGCGGGCGTAGCCGGCGGCCATGAAGCCCGCGCCCTGTTCATTGGCGGGCACGATCAGCGGCATCGGGTCGCTGCCATCGGCCTGGCGATTGTCGTTGTTATAACGGAAGATCGCGTCGTAGCTGGGCAGAATGGCGCCGCCGCTGTAACCGAAAACCGTGTCGACGCCTTCGTCTGCAAGCACCTGTACGACAATCTCTGCACCCGTCATGCGGGTTCCGGACAGGGGGTGCTTGGGGGCGGCTTCAGGGCCAAAATCTTCGGTCATGGGGATTTTCATGTTGCGCTGCACAGAACCGCGCATTCTAATGAATTTTCGACATGTAGATAAAGGCTTTTGTACTGCGCGTTGCACATGTTGGTGGCCAGCCGGCGGCTTTGAGGCCTGAGCCCAGCTTGATTTTCGCCGCGCTGAGCAGTATGTTCGCGCCCCTTTTTTGCCGCTTGTTGCGATGCGACACATCATCTCTGTTCTGTTGGCCAACGAAGCTGGTGCGCTGTCACGCGTAGCCGGTCTGTTTTCCGCGCGTGGGTACAATATCGAGTCGCTAACCGTAGCGCCGACGCAAACCCCGTCGGTTTCGCGTCTGACGCTGACCACGACCGGGTCTGACGAGGTTATCGCCCAGATCAACAAGCAATTGCAGAAGCTGGTCGATGTGGTCGACTTGGCGGACTGGACCGAAGGTGGCCACATCGAGCGCGAAATTCTGCTGCTCAAATTGAATGTGGCGGCGGAGGATGTCGAGTCGATCACCGCGCGTGCAGCCAAATATGGCGCCCAGGTGCTTGATGACATCCCCCACAGCCTGACCCTGGAATTCACCGGAACCAGTTCGGAACTGGATGATTTCGTTGCAGACATGACCCGTAGTGGTCAGATCCTCGAATTGGTACGTAGCGGCGTCAGCGCGATCGGCTGCGGTAACCAAACCCTGAAACTTCACGGATAAGACACATGAGCTTGAATATCTATTACGACAAAGACGCGGACCTTTCACTGATCCAGAGCCGCCAGGTCGTGATTCTTGGCTATGGCTCCCAGGGCCATGCCCATGCCCTCAATCTGAAAGAATCGGGAGTCTCGGTCACCGTTGGTCTGCGCGAAGGTTCGGCTTCGTGGGCCAAGGCTGAAGCCGCTGGCCTGAGCGTCAAGACGGTTGATGAGGCGGTCAAGCAGGGCGATCTGGTCATGATCTTGGTCCCCGACGAGCATCAGCTGGCGCTGTATCAGCAGATCGAATCCAGCCTCAAGCAGGGCGCCACCCTGGCGTTCGCTCACGGCTTCAACATCCATTTCGAACTGATCCAGCCGCGTGCGGATCTGGACGTGATCATGGTCGCGCCCAAAGGTCCGGGCCACCTGGTGCGTTCCACTTACACCCAGGGCGGCGGCGTGCCGAGCCTGATCGCTGTGCACCAGGATGCCTCCGGCCAGGCCCGCGACATCGCGCTGTCCTACGCTTCGGCCAACGGTGGCGGCCGTGCCGGTGTGATCGAAACCAACTTCCGTGAAGAAACTGAAACCGATCTGTTCGGCGAGCAGGCCGTGCTTTGCGGTGGTGCCAGCGCGCTGGTTCAGGCCGGTTTCGAAACCCTGACCGAAGCCGGTTATGCGCCGGAAATGGCCTACTTCGAGTGCCTGCATGAGCTCAAGCTGATCGTTGACCTCATGTACGAAGGCGGCATCGCCAACATGCGTTACTCGATCTCCAACACCGCAGAATACGGCGACATCAAGACCGGCCCGCGCATCATTACCGAAGAAACCAAGGCGGAAATGAAGCGCGTCCTGACCGACATTCAGGAAGGCAAGTTTGCACGTGAGTTCATCGCCGAAAATCAGGCCGGCCAGCCGGTCCTGAAGGCTTCGCGTCGGCATGCTGCCGAGCATCAGATCGAGCAGGTTGGCAGCAAGCTGCGTTCGATGATGCCGTGGATTGCCGCCAACAAGCTGGTCGACAAGGACAAGAACTAAAACGTCCCCACGGCTTGCCAAAAAAGGTTGAAAATGGGCTGACTTGTCAGCCCATTTTTTGTTTACGGGGTTTCGGCGCGCGCTCACCATGAAATACAGCACCTTCTTGCATGTGGCCAGAGAAGCCTGGGTTTTGCTGATGCCGCTGGCTTTGATCGGGGTGCTGCTGTCGATGAGCATGACCTCGGCCTGGCCCTGGGTGGTGGCCGGCGGCCTTTGTGCCCTGGTCGCACTGTTGTCGCGCGATACCGACCGCATCGTGCCGCCGCAGGCGCTGGGTTTGGTGGTGCCGGTGGATGGCACCATTGTTCACCGCCGCGAGTGCCATGACCCCTACCTGGATCGCGCAGCCATCCGCCTGAGCATCCGCATCAACCGCTACGGCGTCTACTATCTGCGAGCGCCGTGTGAGGGCACGCTGATGGAAATCAAAACCCCGCGCGGCGCGCATCATGCGGAACAGGCCAGCTGGATACGCACTGACGAGTTCGATGACATCGTGATGGTGGTCAGCGAAGGCAGTCTGCTGGGGCAACGACCCTGCAACGCGGGATTCGGTCAGCGGGTCGGGCAGGGGCGCCGTTGTGGCATGCGCCGGCTGGCTCGACGCCTGGATCTGTACGTGCCGGTCAACAGCCGTATCGACGTGAAGCTGCAGCAAAAGGTTCGTGCCGGCAGCGATGTGCTGGCTACAATGGTGCACAACGCCTCCAACCTGGATGTGAGTTCCTGACATGGCTGAACCTGAAGTCAGCAAGCGTCGCCGCGGGATCTACCTGCTGCCCAACTTGTTCACCACCGCCACATTGTTCGGCGGTTTCTACGCCATCGTGGCGTCCATCAATGGCCGGTTTTCGATCGCGGCTGTGGCGGTCTTCGCCGCCATGTTTGCCGATGCGCTGGATGGTCGGGTCGCACGCCTGACCAACACCCAGAGCGACTTCGGCAAGGAATACGACTCGCTGGCCGACCTGGTGACCTTCGGTCTGGCGGCGGCCCTGATGATTTACACCTGGTCGCTGAACACGCTGGATGGCGCCTTCTGGCTGGGCGGCAAGGTGGCCTGGCTGGTCGCTTTCATCTACGTGGCGGGCACCGCTCTGCGGCTGGCGCGCTTCAATGTGTATGTCGCATCCGACGGTGACAAGGGCTACTTTTTCGGCCTGCCAAGCCCAACCGCCGCGGCTTTGGTGGTGGGTTTTGTGTGGGTGTGCGAGACCAGTGGCTTAAGCGGTGAAGTCATGGCCGTGCCGGCACTGGTGATCACACTGGCGGCTGCTTTGCTGATGGTCAGCAACGTGCCGTATCGCAGCTTCAAGGATTTGAAGTTGTCGGAAAAGGTGCCGTTCGCCTATGTCTTGATCATGGTCAGTCTGTTCGTGCTGATCGCCATGGACCCGCCGCGCGTGCTGTTCGGGTTTGCGCTGGTCTACACCGTGTCCGGCCCTGTTCTGGCGCTCAGCCGCTGGCGACGTCGACGTTCGATTCCGTCAGATCAGGATCTGCCCGGAGACGAGTAGGTCGCCATGAGCTATACCCGCGCTCATCTGGCTGAGCTGGGCCTGACCCTGTGGCGCTCTCGCGCGGCGTCCGCCGCCGAGGTGGAGTCTGTTGCAGACGTCCCGGAATCGGTTCCAGTGCCCGTTTCTGAGGCGCGGCCAGCACAAACAGCACCGGCCCGGCCGTCGACGCCGCCCCCACAGGCACCAGCAGAGGCTCAGCTCAGCGCAGATCGACGTGATGAAGAGGAAGCCGCAGCGGCGCGTCGCGCAGCCATTGCGCGCATGGACTGGGCCGCCCTTGAGGCCTACGTCAAATCGCAGTCACGCGGTGATGCCCAGCAGGCCGTGTTTGGCGTGGGTGCACGTGATGCCCGCGTCATGGTCATCGGGGAAGCGCCCGGTGCGGAGGAGGATCGTCGCGGCGAACCTTTTGTGGGGCGCGCCGGCCAGCTGTTGGATCAGATGTTGGCCGCAATCGGTCTGTCGCGTCAGCGCGATGTGTACATCGCCAATATCTGCAAGTTCCGCCCGCCCAACAATCGAGATCCTCGTCCGGACGAGGTCGCGCAAGACATGCCCTATCTGCAGCGCCAGATTGCCCTGGTACAGCCGGATTTGCTGATCGCGGTCGGACGCATCGCGGCGCAGAATTTGTTGGGTTCGGAACAGCCGATCGGGCGCATGCGTGGCAAGCCGCAGCATTTCGGAGATGCGCGCCTGCCGGTGGTGGTGACCTATCACCCGGCCTATTTGCTGCGCAGCCCGCGCGAAAAGGCCAAGGCCTGGGTCGACCTGAAACGCGCCCGTAGCCTGCTCACGGTGAGCGCTTGAGTGCGCCGGTGGCCTGGCGGGTGCGCGCTATGCAGGCCGACGATCTGGATGCGGTGACGTTCAATGAACAGGCGGCCTATCCGTTTCCCTGGAGCCGCGGCATTTTTGAGGACTGCCTGCAGTTCGGCTACCCAAGCTGGGTGGCTGAAAGTGAAAACGGCGATATTGCGGGTCACGCCGTGATGACCTTGGCGGTGGGCGAGGGGCACATTCTGAATGTCTGCGCACACCCGCATTTTCAGGGTATGGGGTTGGGCCGTTGTCTGCTCAATACGCTGGTCGATCACGCTGAAGGCGAGGCCGCACAGCGCATGTTTCTGGAGGTTCGGGCGTCCAACCACGCGGCGATCCAGTTGTACCGCTCCGCCGGCTTTGAAGAGGTCGGGGTGCGCCGCGGCTATTACCCGGATGATGATGGCCGCGAAGATGCCGTGGTGCTGTGTCGGGAGCTGAAAACGCCTGTGGCATACTGAGGCAGTACGCCAGCGGGGCGCGCGGCGAACCAGCTTCGCCGGAGGCAGGGCATGAAAATCAATTTGGGCGGCCTCCTCGGGCGCAGGAAGCCGACACATCCGCCTTTGCGCCTGGGCTTTCTGCCGACTACGGATGCGGCAGTGTTGTTGGTTGCCCAGGCCCGCGGGTTTTTCCGCGAGCAGGGTCTTGAGGTCAGCCTCGCGCGTCAGACCTCCTGGCAGCGCAGTCGCGACAAATTGGCCGGTGGTGAATTGCAGGCCGCGCATCTGCCGGGCACCGTGCCACTGTGTGCGAGCTTGGGCATCGGCGGTCCGGTTCAGGCTTTGCGCACGGCCTTCGTGCTGTCGCTGGGCGGTTCCAGCTTTGGCTTGCATGCGCGCTGGTTGCAGGCTTTGCAGGATGCAGGCCTGGGACAGCAGCGCGTGACACCCGCGCAGTCCCTGCAGGCGCTGGCCGTGCTGGTGGCGCAACGCCGCCAGGCCGGTATGCCGCGTCTGCGTTTTGCCGTCAGTGATCGCTACAGCAATGGCAGTTATGACCTGCGCTACTGCCTGGCCAGCGTGGGGATCGATCCACAGGAACACGTCGAGCTGGTTGCGATCACGCCGGGGCGGGTGCTGCGCAGTTTACGGGATGGCAATTATGACGGTGCCTGGCTGGATGAGCCCTGGGGCTCCCTGGCCGCGGCGCAAGGTCTGGTGTCACTGATGTTCAGCAAGCAGGCCTTCTGGAACCACAGTCTCGGCAAGGTACTGGCGGTGCAGGACGATTTTTTGCACGAACATCCACGCACCCATCGCGCACTGCTTCGTGCCCTGATGCAGGCCGCGGACTGGCTGGAGAACCATCGCCAGGATGCGCTGCCGCTGCTCAGCGCGCGAGACGCGCTCAACGTGCCGGTGCAGGCCCTGGAGGTGCTGACCAAAGGCATTGATACCTTGGCTGGCGCCCAGCCGCGCGATCTGGTTTTTCAGTTCGGTGCGGCGAATTTTCCCTGGTATTCGCAGGCCGTTTGGTACCTGGGGCAGATCATTCGTTGGGGCGATTTCTCCGAGGTGCTGGATTTCAAGCGTGCCGCACAGGATGTTTATCTGCCCAAGCTTTATCGTGAAGCGGCGCGGGAGTTGAATGTGGCGTATCCCAATATCGGCTACAAAAACGAAGGCGAGCACGATCAGGACTGGGAGCTGGATGAGGCATCGCACAAGCTGCTGATGGGTGCGGACCTGTTCTTCGACGGGCGCAGTTACCGCCCGCGTCAGACCATGAAATATCTCAACGGTCTGGATATCAGCCACATCCGCGCGCCGCTGGACGCGATGTGGGCGATACGCTGAGCGCGTCAGCGTGACCGAAATTGTCGGACGCGTTGGCGGAAACGTTTGAGTAGAACCGGGTCAGTTTGTCGGCTGGCGTAGCGCAGGTGCACGTACAGCTGGCTGATGCGTTGCGCATCGTCGGCCAGTTGCGGTCGCTCGCGGGCCACGCGCTGGCTCAGGTCAATTGGGCCTTCGTGCAGTTGTGGCGCCAGTCCCGCGCGTTTGAGTTTGCCCAGGAAGCGTCGCCAGATGCGTTGCACCGGATCGCGCTCCAGCTCGCTTTGATGGGCGCGGGCGACAATCAGATTGATAATCAGCAGGCTGGACAGCGTGAGCACGGTGAGCGTGATAAGCAAAGCGCGCAAGCCTGGCATGCCCAATGCCGACATGATGTTCTGCTGCAGTTCCGGGCCGTAGGCCAGAACCCAGCGGTTCCAGGCGGCGTTGACCTGGTCCCAGCGTAGCTGCAGTTGCACCAGCGTACCGCGACCTAGGCGCGCCAATCCTGGAATCGGTTCGCTGGCCGGTAGTGCGCCGCCCAGGCCCAGTTCAACGCGTTCCGGTGCAACCGCAGCGGTGGGGTCGATGCGGACCCAGCCGCGACCCTCCAGCCACACTTCGCTCCAGGCGTGAGCATCCGACTGGCGCACGATGTAGTAATCGCCATTGCGTTCGGCGCCTTGATAGCCGGTGACAACCCGGGCCGGAATACCCGCTGCGCGCATCATGAAGGTAAAGGCGCTGGCGTAGTGTTCGCAAAAGCCGCGGCGGGTCTCGAACACGAATTGATCGATGCTGTGTTGGTTCATCAGCAACGGCGGACGCAGGGTGTAATGGAAAGGCTGGTTGGCGAAGTGTTGCAGGGCAGTGGCGATGATCGCCTGGGGCGCATCATCCTGCGCTTTCCAGCTCAGCACCATCTCGTGGGTTTGCGGGTTGGAGGCCTGGGGCAGGGACAGCAGATGTTGCCGATAGCGCTCGCTGGCTTCGCTGCCCACGTTGTAACGTGTGCCCGAGGCCAGTCTGTACAGTTTCTTGTCGATCACATCCCATTTGTGGCGCAGCACCAGGTCGCGGCCCATGGTGGCGCCTTCGGGCAACGGGCCTTGCGGCAGGTCCAGCGCCAGCAGCCAACGTTTGCCATGCGGCTCCAGCTGCATTTCGTAAACGGTGGGAGGACCTTCGAATTCAACTTGTGCGCGGATGGGTAGATCGTTTCCTGGCCCTGGCAACCAGCTGCGCCCGTTGAAGTACTCGAACACCGGGCCACGCCAGTACAGTTCGCTGCGTGGTGGTGCCTCGGCGTCAAAACGGACCCGGAAGGCCACCGCGTCCGACATGCCCAGTTCGCTGATCATGCCCGGCTCCATCGAGTCGCTCAGGCCTGTCATGCCTGCGCCGGCATCGGTGGGAATGCCCCAGAGTGGCCCGGGAATACGCGGAAACAGGACGAAGAAAATCAGCATCAGTGGCACGGCCTGCAGCATCAGCGTGCCTGACAATCGCAGGTTGCGTTTCAGCGGCAGGATGCCCTGCGGGTGGTTGACCTCGATGAGCACGCTGGTAATCGCCAGCGCGCCGGCAAACATCAGCAACAGCATGATCATTTCCTGACTGAACAGGAAATGGGTGATGAGCAGGAAATAGCTGAGATAGATCACCACCAGATAATCACGCCGCGTGGTCATCTCGGTCAGTTTCATGCCCAGCATCACAACCAGCAGCGCGACCCCGGCGTGATGGCCATTGAGGGTCTGGTACTGGGTCCAGATGCCGACCAGAGCCAGGCCCGCCAGCAGGTTGCGCAGCAGCGCACCGGGCATTGGCCAAGTCCGTTGGGCGGCCAGCGCGCGCCAGATGCCCATGGCGATGACCAGGGCGCTGGCCCACAGCGGCAGGCGCGGTAGATGGGGCGCGGCGATCAGGAACAGCACCGCCAGGACGCGGTAGACCTTGGCCGCCGACAGATGATCGTGAACGGCACTCATGTGGTGCCTCCGGGCGTGCCGAAACGGGCCAGCTGTTCCAAGCATTGCTGCCGATGGGCGGCGCCGCGCGAGGGTTTGAGCTCGACGCCCGGCAGACGCAGGCCGTATGCCTGATACCCGGCTTCGGCATCCAGGACCCAGCGACACAGCTGCGATAGTCGCTGCTCCGGATCGATCAGGTCAGGCAAGCTGGCCCAATCCAGCCATAGCGATTCATCCATCGGATCGGCAAAGGTCTTGACCGTCAGGCGCCCGGTATGGCCGTAGCGTTTCCAGTGAATGGTGCGTGGCGCATCGCCGTACTGGTAGTCACGCAGATGGGAAAAATCATCGCGCCCGCGTTGCGCACCGGAACGTTTGCCGCGTTCCCCGGCAACCGGCGGTATCGGGCGTGTGTGGGCGGCGGGTTTGGGGTAAACCAGGTACTCGCTGCTCAGGGTGATCCAGCTCCAGGCCTGGAACAGGCCCAGGGGGAATTCGGTGGCCACGGTGAAGCGCGGGACGCGGTAAACGCCGCGCGGCTGCGCGGGAATCTCGAACCCGCTCAGCACGTTCTCGTCCGCTTCGCAGTCCACTGCAGAGTCTGCGGACAGCGCCGATCGCTTGAGGCCGCAGAGCACGCTGTAGCGGGTTTTCTGCGTGCTGTGACTGAATTGCACCGGCACCCACACCGGATCACCCGCGTGCACCGAGGGTATGCGCGGCACATGCACGTTCAGCTTGAGCAGATTGGCATTGGTGTGGTGCATGGCGACCATACCCATGCCGCCGAGCAGAAAGGTCAGCGCAAAGGCCAGTGAATTGCTGTAGTTCATGGCGCCGAGCAGCATGGCCAGCAGCATCAAGGCAAACACGTATCCCGGCCGGGTCGGCAGGATGTAGCAGCGCCCGCGCCGAATGGTAACCGGTGGCGCTTGCGGCTTGTGTCGCGACACCACCCAGCTTTCGAAGCGCTGGTTGAGACGTTGGAACAGGGACACCTGATCGGCGCTGGGTCAGGGGATGGCGACGTCGGCGAGCAGCTCCTTGATCAGCGTCGCGACGCCGCTGTCGTCGCCGCTGTTGAGCTGCAGGCGATGACCAGCGACGTGCGGAAACACCGCCTGAACGTCTTCCGGCACCACCGCTTTGCGCCCATCGATCAGGGCCCAGGCCTGGGCTGCGCGCTTAAGGGCCAGGCCGGAGCGCGGTGACAGGCCCAGTGCGACACGCGCATGACTGCGGCTGGCATTGACCAGGGCCAGGATGTAGTCGATCAGTGCCGGGCTGGCGGTGATGCCGCCGACCTGAGACTGCAGATCCAGTACATCGCCATCGCTGAGCACGTTGCCCTGCTGCAGCAACAGTTCGCGGCGTGACTGGCCGAGCAGCAACTCTTTTTCAGCCTGATGCGAGGGGTAGCCCAGCGACAAACGCATCAGGAAGCGGTCGAGCTGCGATTCGGGCAGCGCAAAGGTGCCGATCTGATCCAGCGGATTCTGCGTGGCGATGACAAAAAACGGCTGCGGCAGCTTGCGTGTCTCGCCATCGCTTGTGACCTGGCCTTCTTCCATGGCCTCGAGCAGCGCACTTTGGGTTTTCGGGCTGGCGCGGTTGATTTCATCGGCCAGCAGCACCTGGCAGAACACCGGGCCGGGCTGGAAACGGAACTGGCCGCTGTCCTTGTCGAACACCGACACGCCGCCAATGTCGGCCGGCAGCAAATCGCTGGTGAACTGGATGCGGCGGTATTGCAGGCCGAGTAGGTGGGCCAGGGTCTGCGCCAGCGTGGTCTTGCCCACGCCGGGCACATCTTCGATTAGCAGGTGGCCTTGTGCCAGCAGGCAGCTCAAGGACAGTTTGAGGACATCCGGTTTGCCCAGGATGATTTCGCTGGCGGAGGTCAGTATCGACGCGATGCGGTCGCTCATGCGGCTCGGCAGGCTGTGGGTCAGCGCCCGATTGTGCGGTGGCCGGGCAGGCTTGTCCACGCTGCGGCTCGCGTCGGGGTGCCGCCAGTGGCATGATCACTGCATAAGACCTACACAATATTTCAGGACGGGAAAGGTGCCGAATACCTCTACGCCATGGATGCACAAGCTGCGTGATCGCTATCGCCTTTACGAGGCCCAGCGTGCAATGGACAACGCGATCAATTACGACGAATGGCTGGAGGCTGCGACCGATTACGAGCATTTCAGCGGCGGGCACGAATGGCGCGAGACCGAAACCAGCAAGGACTACGACCACCAGCTGGTGCGTGAGCGTCTGGATACCATCCGTCGTCTGCGCTATCAGGACCGCCCCGATGACCTGATGTATGAATTGCGTCAGGGTTTGCATTGGAACTTGGGCAACTCGGGCAACCCGCTGCTCTACGGGGTCAGCCCGCTGGGCACCAAATATCTGATCGAGTCCTATCTGGACACGGTGACCGAAGCCCTGGACTGGATTGCCGAGCAGCCTGATTCCCGCATCCGCAAAGCGACCAAACGGTCATTCTTTTCCGATCTGGCCCAGAGCTACGGGCGTTCGGCACTGATGTTATCCGGCGGTGCCACCATGGGGCTGTTCCATGTCGGTATTGTCCGCGCCCTGTATCTGCATGATCTGCTGCCGGACATCATGTCGGGCTCCAGTGCGGGATCGCTGGTCGGGGCCTGTGTCTCGGCGCGCACCCGGGAAGAGGCCCAGACCCTGATGGATCCGGACAACCTCTATCTGGATTTGTGGGGCCTGCTGTCGCCGCGCGACATGCGCCGCACCGGCGGCATCATGGATCAGAACAAGCTGCGCCGTGGTCTGTCGGAGAATCTGCCGGATGTGACCTTCGAAGAGGCCCATGCCCTGTCCGGCATCTCGATGAACATCACCGTATCACCGGTGGCCGACAACCAGCCGGCACGCCTGCTCAACCATCTGACCTTCCCGCATCTGTACATGCGTGAGGCGGTGCTCGCATCCTGCGCCGTGCCGTTCCTGTTCCCGCCGGTGAAATTGGCGACGCGTAACCTGCAAGGCAAACGCGAGCCGTACATGTCGTCACTGCGCTGGGCAGATGGCTCGCTGCAGAGCGACCTGCCGCGCATGCGCCTGCGTCGGCTGTTCAACGTCAATCATTTCATCGTCAGTCAGACCAACCCGCATGTGCTGCCGTTTCTGACCCAGCGCGAGCCGGATGAGGCGGGTCTGATGCACGGTGCTGGACGTCTGGCCCTGGGCGCGGCGCGTCATCAGGCCCAGCTGGCGCTGAAGTTCACCCGTAACAATCTGCCGCACCCACTGAATCGCCTGCGCCGCCACCTGGATCATGCCTCCGGCATCCTTGATCAGGACTATCGTGGCAACGTGACCATCCTGCCGAGCTTTGACATGAACAGCTACACGCGCGTGATCCGCAATCCGCGGATTCAGGACGTGCGTCGCATGATCATCCAGGGCGAGCGTGCAACCTGGCCCAAGCTGGCCATGATCCGCCATCAGACGGTGATCAGCCGGACGTTGGCCCTGTGTCTGGACAAGATCGAAAAGCGGCGCGTCAAACAGCACGCCGCCTGAGCGTATCGCGCCTACAGGGCGCGAATCTTGTCCTGCTGGGCTTTCAGTTCATTCAAGGTGCGGGCTTGCGCGTCAGCCTGCTGACGGGCTTTTTCGACAACTTCCGCGGGGGCCTTCTCGACGAAGCTCGGATTCTTCAGCCGCGCCGCTGCGCCGGCCAGTTCTTTTTCCAGCTTGGCGATCTGCTTGTCGAGTCGGGCCAGCTCCGCATCCTTGTCGATCAATCCGGCCATTGGCACCAGCAGCTTGAGTGAACCGGCCACTGCCATGGCGCATTCCGGCGGGTTGTCGCCAGCAGGCTCGAGGCTGTTGATGCGGCCCAGTGCGTTCAACCACGGCCCCATTGAGGCCAGGCGTGACACATCGTCGGCACTTTCATCCTGGTACAACACGTCCAGCGGTTTGCCCGGCGCGATGTCCATTTCGCCGCGAATCTGGCGGATCCCAAGCAGGCATTGCTGCAACCAGGCGATGTCGGCCTCGGCGGCCGGATCGGCCTTGCTGGGGTCGGCCACCGGGTAGGGCTGATGCATGATGGTTTCGCCCTGCTTGCCGGCCAGCGGGCCAATACGCTGCCAGATCTCCTCGGTGATGTAGGGCATCAAGGGGTGCAGCAGGCGCAGCACCGTTTCCAGCACGCGCACCAGGGTCCGGGCGGTGCCACGGCGGGCGGCCGGATTGTCGGCATTGTTGATGACCGGCTTGGTCAGTTCCAGATACCAGTCGCAGAAATGGTGCCACACGAATTCATGCAGTTCCGCGGCGATCAGGTCGAAGCGATAGCCCGCGTAATGGCGATTGACGGTCGCTTCGGTGTGCTGCAGCTTGGAAATGATCCAGCGGTCGGCGACACTGGTTTCGATCTCGCCGTCGTCTGACAGGTCGATGCCTTCGACGGTCATGTCCACATAGCGCGCGGCATTCCACAACTTGTTGCAGAAATTCTTGTAGCCTGCCAGTCGCTGGGTGTCGAAGCGGATGTCACGCCCGGTCGAAGCCAGCGCGGCAAAGTAGAAGCGCAGCGCATCGGTGCCGTGTTGCGGAATGCCCTCGGGGAAGTCCTTGCGTGTCTGCTTGGCGATTTTTTCCGCCATTTTGGGCTGCATCAAGCCGGCCGTGCGCTTGTCCAGCAGGGCATCCAGGGTAATCCCGTCGACCACATCCAGCGGATCGATCACGTTGCCCTTGGACTTGGACATCTTGGCACCGGAGGCGTCGCGCACCAGGCCGTGCACATACACCTCGCGGAATGGCACATCGTCCATGAACTTCAGGCCCATCATGATCATGCGGGCAACCCAGAAGAAGATGATGTCGAAGCCGGTGACCAGCACGCTGGTCGGGTAATGCTTGGCCAGTTCGGCAGTGTTGGCCGGCCAGCCCAGGGTCGAGAACGGCCACAGTGCGGAGGAAAACCAGGTGTCGAGCACGTCCTCGTCCTGACGCAGCGCAAGGCCAGCATCCAGCTGATGCTTTTCACGCACTTCGTCCTCGTTGCGCCCGACGTAGATGTTGCCGGCGTCGTCATACCAGGCGGGGATGCGATGGCCCCACCAGATCTGACGCGAAATGCACCAGTCCTGAATGTTGCGCATCCACTCGAAGTAGGTCTTGGACCAGTTCTCCGGCACGAAACGAATGCGTCCGGATTCCACCGCTTCAATGGCCGGCTCGGCCAGGGGCTGGGCTTTGACGAACCACTGGTCGGTCAGATAGGGCTCCAGCACCTGATGGGTGCGGTCGCCGCGCGGCACCATCAGGCGATGGTCATCGACCTTGTCGAGCAGGCCCAGGGCATCGAGATCGGCGACCACGGCCTTGCGCGCATCGAAACGATCCATGCCGCGATATTTTTCGGGCACATCGTCGTTGAGGCTGGCGTCGTCGTTGAGAATATTGATCAGCGGCAGGCCATGACGCTGGCCCATCTCGTAGTCATTGAAGTCGTGTGCCGGGGTGATCTTGACCACCCCGGTGCCGAATTCACGATCGACGTAATCATCGCCAATCACCGGAATCTCGCGCCCGACCAGGGGCAGCGTGATGGTTTTGCCGATCAGATGCTGGTAGCGCTCGTCGTCCGGGTGCACCGCCACGGCGCTGTCGCCAAGCATGGTCTCCGGGCGGGTGGTGGCAACCGTGAGATGGCCGGAGCCGTCACTCAGCGGGTAGCGGAAGTGCCACAGATGGCCGTTTTCTTCCTGCGATTCGACTTCCAGATCCGACACCGCAGTCTTGAGCACCGGGTCCCAGTTGACCAGACGCTGGCCGCGGTAGATCAGGCCTTCCTCGTGCAGCTTGACGAACACCTCGGTGACCGCCTCGGACAGGCCTTCGTCCATGGTGAAGCGTTCGCGCTCCCAGTCCACCGAGGCGCCCATGCGGCGCAGCTGGCGGGTGATGTTGCCGCCAGACTCGGCTTTCCATTCCCAGATCTTTTCGATGAAGGCATCGCGGCCAAGATCGTGGCGGCTGGTGCCTTCAGCGGCCAGGCGTCGTTCCACCACCATCTGGGTGGCGATGCCGGCGTGGTCGGTGCCCGGCTGCCACAGCGTGGCGTGGCCTTGCATGCGGTGATAACGGGTCAGCGCATCCATGATCGTGTCCTGGAAGGCATGCCCCATGTGCAGGCTGCCGGTCACGTTCGGCGGCGGGATCATGATGCAGTACGCATCACCCTCCATGCCCATGCGGAAGTATCCGTTGTCCTCCCACTGGGTGTACCAGCGGGATTCGATCTCGGCGGGATCGTAGTTCTTGTCCATGCGAAAGCAGCGTTGCTGTGACCGGGAAAAAGCCGGCCATTATAGAGGGCAGGGGACGCCGGGTCAGGCGCCGATCTGATGAGTTTCGAGCTCGTAGCCGCGGCTGCGGTAGAAAGCGTAGCGCTGACGTGCGGCTGCCTTCTCGTTTGCATCACCGGCGACGATTTCCAGCGCACGTTCGAAGCTGGAAAAAAAGTCGGGTGGCTGGGGCTGGCCCAGGTCCAGATTGAGCAGCACATCACGCTGGGCCGGCAGTTGTGAACCCATGCCCAGCACGATCGGTGAGGTGTTGTCCTCGTGCTCCAGGTCATGCGGCACGAAGCTGCCCTGTTTGAATGTCCACAGGCGCTCGTTGAAAACCTGCCCGACCTGGGCGTCGGGCAGGTTGACGTAAGCCATCTGCGATTGGCTGTGGATGCGCTCGAGCAGACGGCATGCGAAATCATGCACGTCCGCATCCGGCGCGTTCAGCACATAGAAGCTGACGCGGGTCACGAAGCCTTGTTGAACAGGTATTGCATCAACATCGGCACCGGGCGGCCGGTGCCCAGCTTGCGCGCATTCCAGGCGGTGCCGGCGATATCCAGGTGGGCCCAGGTCGCTTTACGTGTGAAGCGGTGCAGGAAGGAGGCGGCGGTGATCGCGCCGGCGCCCGGCCCACCCACGTTGGCCACATCGGCAACCGCACTTTTGAGCTGGTTTTGGTATTCCTCCCACAGCGGCATCTGCCAGGCCCGATCGGCTGTGCTCTGGCCGGCGGCAAGCAGTTCGTCGGCCAGCTGCTGGTTGTTGGCGAACAGCCCGGTGGCCTGATCACCCAGCGCTACCACACAGGCGCCGGTCAGCGTGGCCATGTCGATGATCACCTCCGGGTCGTAGTTTTCCTGTGTGTAGGTCAGCGCATCGCACAGAATCAGGCGACCTTCGGCATCGGTGTTGATCACCTCGATGCTGATCCCGGCCATGCTCTTGACCACATCGCCAGGTTTGTTGGCATCGCCGTCGGGCAGGTTTTCCGAAGCCGGCACAATGCCCAGCACATTGATGTTCGGCTGGGCTTCGATCAGGGCTTGGAACACGCCGAACACGGTGGCCCCGCCGCACATGTCGAACTTCATCTCTTCCATCTTGGCCGCAGGCTTGAGGCTGATGCCGCCGGCATCGAAGGTCAGGCCCTTGCCGACCAGAGCGACCGGCTTGTCACCTTTCTTGCCGCCCTTGTATTCCATGATGATCAGCTTGGCCGGCTGGCGGCTGCCGCGTGAGACCGACAGCAGCGCACCCATGCCCAGCTTGGCCATGTCTTTTTCTTCCAGCACCGTGCAGCTCAAGTTCTTCTGGCCTTTGGCCATGTCCTGGGCCAGTGCCGCGAGGTCTGAGGGGGTGCACAGGTTGCCCGGGCGGTTGCCCAGGTCCATGGTCAGCTTGACGCCGGCAGCGGTGGCTGTGGCCTGGGCCAGTGCGGCATCCAGTGCGGCGCTGCGCGCAGCCACGGCCAGGGTCATGCTTTTGAGTTTGCTGGCCGGGGCTTTCTTGATCAGCAATTCGTCGAAACGGTAAAACGCGGCTGCGCTGGCCAGCACGCCCTGGCGTACGGCGAAACTCGCATCCATGCCCTGGACGCTGAGCAGCGAAAGCGTGTTGTAACAGTCCTTGCCGCCGAGTTTGCTGAGTGCCTGAGCGGCGCTGGTCAGCGCTTGGGTGTAACGGGTGGCATTAAAGTCTGTGTTCTTGCCCAGTCCTACAAGCAAAATGCGCTCGCACGCCACGCCCTGCGGCTTGTGCAGCAGCAGAGTCTGACCGACGCGGCCATCCATGTCGCCGCTGCCCAGCATCTCGGTGAGCAGGCCGTCGGTGGCTTGATCCACCGCTTGTGCCGGTTCGGACAGCTTGCGGCGCTCGAAGACACCGAGGACAAGGCAGGCGGTGCGCTGCTTGTCTGCAGCGCCGGCTTTGATTTGATATTTCATGCTGATGAAGATCAGAAGTGTGGGGGGATAATAGCCCAGCCCCGGATTGCTGACCGAGAGTTGTTCGCATACGAGCCCCCTGGGAAAGCTCTAAGCGTTGCTCTCTAGAGGTTGAATCTCAATCGTAACCCGGCATTGACTGCTGTCTGGTTAAGTTCCAGATGCGAAACATAAGCTTGTATCAGCCACCGCCGGGACAGGCGATATCCTACGGACGCGTCCAGCAGCATGGATGTATCTTCACCTTCGACTACGTGCGATGTGCCGTCGATGTCTACACTGACCTCTGTGTCGAAGCTCCTGAACAGACCGACGGTTCCCGCAAATATCCAGTCGTGCAGGGTTTTTTGAGCAGAGATGGCGACACGCGCACCGGTACCACCAACCGGATGCTGATCAGCAAGAATCTCTTTTACAGCGGCTTCGTCCGCATTGCGGATATCAATTTTGCTGGAATAGCTTCCCAGGTCCAGTACGCCAAGCTCTACAGCCCACGCTGTTGTGATGTGAAATCCGACTGACGCGGACCAAGCGGCGCTGGATGTATCAAGTTGAGTGAGATCTACAAATGTTGCGGCCGACTCTAAGGCACGATTGAGCTCGCTTGCCGATATATCGCTGGAGGCATATCCACCGTCCAGCGACACATACCAGCGGTGGAATTCGCTGGATGACTCTTTCGTCGGTTGGGGAGAGACAAGAGTCAATTCATTGTCTTCGTGCTCGCTGGATTCCACATGAATGGATTGAGGTTCTAGCACAACGTCCTCGGACTTCGGGGCGTCGAGCGTGTTTTCGGTGGATGCCTGTGTATTGACATTATCCTCCGAGTCAGGAACTTGGCTCTCGACTCCGATAATCCGAACGGGCTCAGGGATGGGGATGCGCTGTTCGCTGGGGCCAATGCGAAGCAGATGCTCCGACACATAACCCAGTGCGTTGCTATTCAGATTTCGGACTTTGACAAAACGGCCGTGGCGTTCATGAATTTCAAGGCGTTCGCCAGCGGGGAGTACATCGAGAATCTCAGATTCAAGATCTGGGCTGGCGCGGAGGTTCGCTCGGGTCCTTGTCGTCCCCGTTGCAGAATAGTTCAGTTGCGTCGGCTCGGAAGATTCGAAGTACAACATCACGCGGCGTACAAAACCTTCCGATCCATCAGGCAATCGGACCTGAACGAAGTCGCCCAGTTGCTCAACTATGGATACGCTCCGGTCACGCTCAACAATGCCGATAATCCTCGATTCAGTGCTCGGCTCCGCTCGCAGCAGAGCTCCAGCCCAAGCCGTACCTGTATCTGCCAGGCAAGGCGTCACACTGAACCAGCCCAAGATCATCAGGGCCAGGGTGTGCCATCTGAGATCGCTCATTGCAGTTCTACGACGGCACTGTGAACGTCAAATACCTCCATGTTGACGGCATCTCCACTGTCTGTGCCGGTTGCTTCTACTTGCGGGTCAGTGGCGGAGTAGGAGGCGTTCACGCTGTCTACATTGGCACTGCTGCCGTCGCTACACGATGTCAACAGTGCTAGCAGAGTGCTGAAAGCGAGTGCCTGTGGCAAAGAACGTTTTTTCATCTGTGGCCTCGTTACTTGAAATCAACAACGACGACAAAACGTTTGTTCGCCCGAGCGGCAAACGATAGGGGGTCTGCAAGCTCAAATGACAGCAGCCCGTCGTCAGGTATGTTTGCGAGATTGGCGAGAATCAATTCGCCCACATCCGCCTGTTGGTTCCCGTTGGCATCAAGGACCAGTCGAACAGATTCGACGGCAAGATGGCCATCATTGTCCAACAGGAGAACGCTGACCTGACTCACCACAGCAATCTGCTCGCTGGGATTGCGTACACCAAATGAAAGCAGCGGCACATTTTTGCTACCGGCAGGCAAAATGTTGTCCTGGACTGGACCTGACGTGTTGATCACCACACTTCCCGGTATCGGTGTTGCGGTGGGCAGTGGTGTTGGCGACGCTGTAGGCGTAGGCGTAGGCGTAGGCGTAGGCGTAGGTGTTGCTGTGGGTACAGGCGTGGGTGTGGGAAGTGGGGACGGAACCAGCGTTGGCGTCGGTTGTGGTGTGGGTGTCAATGTGGGCGTTGCCGTTGCCACAGGTGTTGGCGTCGGAGGTGGTGTCGACGGGAATGTCGGCGTTGGCGTTGCTACCGGCGGTGGCGTTGGCGCTGGATCATCATCCGCGATCGTTGCCGTAATGCTGCTCGGCGCACCTGTTACCGCATTCGTTACGGTATCGATACTGACCTGCACCGTCTCGTTGCCTTCGTAAATGCTGTCAGGAATGCCGGTCAGGGTGATGAATCCGTTACTTTCTCCTGCCGCGATCTGTATTTGTGTTGCGCTGGCACTGTAGTCGCTGCCGCCAGCGCTGCCTGCGAAAACGAGTTCAACCGTGATGCCGTCACTGCTCGGGTTACTCAAGCTCGCGGTGACTGTGGCGACACCGCCCGCCTCAGCAAACGGACTGCCAGTCAACGCCAGGCTTACGCTGGGTTGGCTGTCGTCATCGGTGATGATGGCGGTGACCTGTTGGCTGCCGGATTCTGCGCCGTTGGTGACATTGTCGATGTCCACCACGATGGTTTCGTCGCCCTCAAAGGTCTGATCATTCTGGCCAGTGAGGGTGACACTGCCGGTCAGCTCGCCTGCTGCAATCGTGATGCTGTTCGCACTGGCTGTGTAGTCACTGCCGGATGCCGTGCCGGAGTACGTCAGATCGATGCTTACGTCTTGCGTGCTGGGGTTGGACAAACTGGCCGTTACCGTGGCGCTACCGCCGGCTTCGGCCAGCGGGCTGTCACTCAGCGTCAGCGAAACTGTGGGGGCAGCATCGTCGTCGATGATCGTGGCCGTGACTTCGCTCGGAGAGCCGCTGCTGGCATTGCTTAGTGCGCTGATACTCACCACAACGCTTTCATTGCCTTCAAAGAGGGTGTCTGCCGTGGCGGTCAGCAGCAGGTCCGCGCTGGGCGAACCGGCCGGAATCAGGATTTGCGTGGATGTGGCGCTGTAATCTGAGGAGGATGCGCTGCCGGCAAACCCGAGATCCACGCTCACAGCCTGCCCAGACACATCCGAAAGGGTGGCTATCACCCTGGTTGTGCCAGCGGCTTCATCAAATGTACTGCTGCTCAGCGACAGGCTGACCGTTGGAGCGTCATCGTTATCAAGGATGCTTGCGATGATTTGCTGAGTGCCATCTTCCGTGCCATTGCTGACCCCGACAATATCCACGACGATGGTTTCATCAGTTTCATCCCAGCTGTCTTCAACGGCGCTCAGTGTCATGTTGCCGCTGGTCGTGCCGGCCAGGATGGTGATGCTGCTTGCGCTGGCGATATAGTCCGTGCCGTTGCCCAAGGCGGTGCCGGAAAATCCCAAGTCTACGTTCACATCTTTGGCGGATGGCGTGTTCAGGTTGGCGGTCAAGGTGGTGCTGCCGCCATTTTCTGGCAAGGTGCCGGCACCCAGCGTGAGCGTGACAATCGGTGGCGGATCATCATCGGTGATCGTTACCGTTTGTTGCTGTTCGCCGTTTTCGCTGCCATTGGTCACGCTGTCGATCGATACCACAATGGTTTCGTCGAACTCATCCAGCGCATCCTGGATGGCCGTCAGGCTCACCGTGCCGCTGGTTTGGCCGGCCGCGATGGTGATGCTGGATGCGCTGGCACTGTAGTCCACTCCGGTCGCGCTGCCCGTATAGGACAGATTCACGGTCACCGGCAGGCTGGATGCGGCGCTCAACTGCGCCGTCACAGTGGCGCTGCCGCCATCTTCTGCAATGGTGCTGGTGTTGACGGCAAGCGAAACACTCGGTGCGCTGTCATCGTTGCTGATCGTGCCCGTCGCCGCGCCAGTGCTGAGTGTGGCGCCGATCGGGGACGACAGAGTGAGCGCCAGGGTTTCATCATTCTCGAATGTGGTATCGCCATAAACCGCAATGCTGATTTGTGCGCTGGTGTCTCCAGCACTGATCGTGGCCGCGCCACTGATCGGTTGATAATCACTGCCGCCCACGGCGGTATCATCCGCGGTCACGAAGTTGAAGCTCACATCGTGTGATACAGCGGCGGAGAGTGTGACCTCAAAATTCAAATTGCTGGTGCTGCTGTTGCCTTCAGCCACACTGGCCTCGTTGATACTCAAGGTCGGCAGTGCCAGCGTGATTTGATAGTCCTCGACTTCACCATCATCGGCACCGCCGGTTGGGCCGTCACCGCCGGCCGAACTCAGGCGTACCCGTGCGAATGTAGTGCCCGCCGCGGCTGTAGACGGAATTTCAAATGGGATTGCTTCACTTAAACCTTCAATCAGCTCGTCGCTGATGATGTGTTCGTTGCTGTCGCCGAAATCACCGTTCGTGTCGAAGTCTACGAAGGCATTGATTTTCCCGACATTGGCCTGACTGACAACCACCGACATCACGGCGGCACTGCTGCCAATGGTGAGGTTGCTGAAAGTGACACCATCTTCGTCGTTGCTCACACCATCCAGGTCATCGGCGGTGGCGTTGGCGGAGGGTTGGCCATCGTCCTCGCCATCTACTGCGTTGCCCAGATACAGCGGAGAAACGGCATGGCGCGCGCCATCTTGCACCCGCAGAACTGGATAATCCGAGGCTAAACCGCTTTGAGCGGCGCTTGGCGCATCACCGAAGTCGGCGGGTGCCTCGCTTAGGGCAAACACGGTTCCGCGGAGTCCTGTGCCGCCGTTTCTGGTAGTGCCGTAGAGGGTGCCGTCGTCACCTTTGAGGAGGCCGGCGCTAGGGTTGTGACCATCGGTGCTGGTGTTGGCGAAGCGGTAAACAGTTTTGAAGTTGGAGCCGTCATTGGCTAGTTTGAATATGGTCCCACCAAAACCACCGCCGTTTACCGTAGTGCCGTAGAGCGCACCGTCGCTGCTCTGGACTAGACCTGCGAAGGGGTTTTGGCCATCGCTGCTGCTGCTGGAGAAGTGGTAGAGAGTTTCGAAGCCGGAGCCATCAGAGGCCAGTTTGAACACGGTGCCTCTGTTATGTGCGCCGCCAGATTGCGTAGTGCCGTAGAGCGCACCGTTGCTGCCTTGGAGCAGGTTGGCGGATGGGTTTTGGCCATCGCTGCTGCTGCTGGAGAAGTGATAGAGAGTTTCGAAAGCGGAGCCATCAGCGGCTAGTTTGAACACAGTGCCAACGTTATGTGTGCCGCCAGATTGCGTAGTGCCGTAGAGCGCACCGTTGCTGCCTTGGAGCAGGGTTGCGGAGGGGTTTTGGCCATCGCTGCTGCTGCTGGAGAAGTGATAGAGAGTTTCGAAAGCGGAGCCATCAGCGGCCAGTTTGAACACGGTTCCGCGGGAGTTTGTGCCGCCGAATCTGGTCGCGCCGTAAAGTGTTCCGTCGTTGAGCTGTATCAGGCCAGCGTAGGGGTACTGGCCATCGCCGCTGTTGGAGAAGTGATAGAGAGTTTCGAAACCGGAACCGTCCGGCGGTAACTTAAACACAGTGCCGTAGTTATATGTGCCACCGAAGACGGTGGTACCGTATAGCATGCCGTCGCTGCCCTGGATCAGGCTGGCTTCGGGGTGTTGGCCATCTGTGTTGCTCAAAGAGAGTTCATAAAGAGTTTCGAAGCTGGAACCGTCAGGGGCCAGCCTGAACACAGTGCCGTTGTTATTTGTGCCGCCGTTTCTGGTCGTGCCGTAGAGTGTTCCGTCGTTGCCCTGGATCAGGCCAGCGTAGGGATATTGGCCATCGGTGCTGCTGTTGGAGAAGTGATTGAGGGTTTCGAAGCCGGAGCCATCAGTAGCGAGTTTGAACACGGTTCCGCGGGAGCTTGTGCCGCCAGATTGCGTAGTGCCGTAGAGCGCGCCATCGCTGCCCTGGATCAGGCCAGCGTAGGGGTATTGGCCATCGGTGCTGCTGCTGGAGAAGTGATGGAGGGTTTCGAAGCCTGATCCGTCCTGCGTCAGAGTAAACACGGTGCCGCCACCATGGAAGCCGCCGAACGACGTGGTGCCGTAGAGCGTACCGTCGTTGCTCTGGATCAGCTCGGCGTAGGGGGATTGGCCATCGGTGCTGCTGTTGGAAAAGTGATAGAGGGTTTCGAAGCTGGAGCCATCAGCGGCGAGTTTGAATACCGTTCCGCGGGAGCTTGTGCCTCCGGACTGTGTAGTGCCGTAGAGCGCACCATCGTTGCCTTGGATCAGGCTAGCGAGGGGGGTTTGGCCGTCGGTACTGAAGCTGGAGAAGTCGTAGAGGATTTGGAAATTCGAGCCGTCCGTGGCGAGTTTGAACACGGTTCCGCGGGAGCTTGTACCGCCGGACTCCGTAGTGCCGTAGAGCGCACCATCGCTGCCCTGGATCAGGCCGGCGCGAGGCCATAGGCCATTGGTGAAGTGATGTAGGGTTTCGAAGCTTGAGCCGTCCGTGGCGAGTTTGAATACAGTGCCCCGGGAGACGGTGCCGCCGGAGTGCGTGGTTCCGTAGAGGGTGCCGTCGCTGCCTTGGATCAGGCCGGCGCGGGGCCTTTGGCCATCGGTGCTGCTGCTGGAGAAGTGATAGAGGGTTTCGAAGCTGGAGCCATCAGCGGCGAGTTTGAATACCGTTCCGCGGGAGCTTGTGCCTCCGGACTCCGTAGTGCCGTAGAGTGCACCATTGTTATCCTGGATCAGGCCGGCGTTGGGGTTTGCCCCGTCGGTGTCGGCGGCGGAGAATTGGTAAAGGATGTTGAAGTCGGATCCGTCAGGTGCCAGCGTGAAGATCGTACCGCGGCCTTCAGTGCCGCCGGAGTACGTGGTGCCGTAGAGCTTTCCATCACTGCTCTGGATCAGTCTGGTCTCCGGTCGGTCGGGGCCTGAAACGAAGTTTTTCAAGGTCGTGTGGTACGTCAGATCGAGCGCATAGCTCGGTTGCGTAGACGCAAACACCACACCCATGAGTACCAGTAGCCGGAAGCACAGGGCTCTGGCCGATTGCACACGCGCACCGCCGATAGTTAGCTGCGCAGCGCGTCCGCGCCCTCCGAGCCGAGCTTCCCCAAATCCGATCATCTTATTCCCCCTGAACTGTCTTGGCTGCCAGCTCTTTTCTTGATTCCCCAATCGCCTTTATTAAACAGGCTTGACAAAGTTATGTACACCGACGCGTGGCGTTGGACCCGGCGCACGGATACCATTGCGCGGAAATCTTGAGTTGGAGTCGGGCTTGTCCAAGCGCATTCTGGAGCGCTACCTGCTGGCGGAAGCGGCACGCACTTGGGCCGCGGTCACCGCGGTGCTGATGGCGGTGATGCTGAGTACCCGCTTCGCACGTTTTCTGGGCGAGGCGGCCAAAGGCAGCATTCCGCCCGAGCTGCTGTGGAAAGTGGTGCTGCTGTCGAGCCTGCAATATCTGACCATCCTGATTCCGATTTCGCTGTTGCTCGGGGCCATGCTGAGTCTGGGGCGGATGTACCGCGACAGTGAGATCGCCGCCATGCACGCCTGCGGCGTGGGCCTGGGACGCATGTACCGTCCGTTTTTGCATCTCGGATTGATGCTGGCGCTTGTGACCGCATTGCTGAGCTTGTGGCTCAGTCCCAGTGCCGGGCGCACGGTTGATTTTCTGACCAAGAAAGCGGCGCAGGATCTGAAGTTCGGTGTGCTGGAGCCGGGGCGCTTTCGTGAGCTGCCCAATGATGGCGGGGTGTTCTACATCGAGTCGGTGTCGGATGACCGCAGCGAGATTCGCGGCGTGTTTGCGCGTTTGCTCAGCGAGCGTGGTGAAAGTGTGATCACCGCGCCGCGCGGTGTACAGCGCACCGATCCCATAACCGGCGCACGCAACATCGTGTTGCTGGATGGTTATCGGGTGGATGGTGCGGCCGGCCAGGCCGATTTTCGAATCACCCGCTTTGATGAGCACGGGGTGACCATCGATCCGCCTGATTTTGTCTATCGTTCAAGCAAGCAGGCGACCAAGCCGAGCATGGCTTTGCTGGGTTCGGCTGATCCGCGCGATCAGGCCGAGCTGCAGTGGCGCCTGTCATCGCCGTTGGCAGTGCTGCTGCTGGCCCTGCTGGCAGTGCCTTTGTCGCGTATCGAGGCGCGGGCCGGGCGCTACAGCAAAGTGGCCATGGGCATCGTCATCTACATTGTTTATTTCAATTTGCTGGGCATCGCGCAGGCGTGGCTGGAGTCGGGCAAGCTGCCGGCCTGGATCGGGCTGTGGTGGGTTCACCTGGTGCTGGCGTTGGCGATTCTGCGGCTGTATGCCGTGCGTGGCGGCTGGATTGAACGTCTCAAGGTGCAGCGCGCATGAAGATACTGGATGCGCACATCCGCAATGCTTTGCTGGGCATGTCGGTGATTGTGGCCCTGGCGCTGACCGGCATCAGCGGTTTCGTGACCCTGGTCGAGGAGCTTGATGATCTGGGGCAGGGCGATTACAGCCTGCAACTGGTGGCGCTGGTCACTCTGCTCAAAATGCCTCAGCTGCTTTATGAGATGTTTCCGCTGGTGGTCTTGCTGGGCACCATACTCGGGCTTGGCGCCTTGGCTGCGGCGGGTGAGCTGGTGGTCATGCAGGCAGCCGGCGTTTCGGTCTACCGGGTGGCCTGGTCGGCCGGTAAGGCTGGCCTGGCGCTGGGCTTGCTGGTTCTGGCCATGGGCGAGTTCGCCGTGCCGGTGGCCAAGCAGGCGGCTGACAATATTTCCAGCACCGCCCGTTTTGGCGAGGGACGAGTGTCCAGTTCTGTCGTTTGGTTGCGCCAGGGCGAGCAATACATCCGCATTGGGCATCTGCCTCAGGACAAGGTCGCCGAAGACATCCAGGTTCTTCACGTGAACCAGAACGACAGCCGTTTGATTCAGACGGTCGCAATGGCGCGTGCGGATTTTGCTGATGGAGAATGGCAGGCCAGCGGGTTGCGCGAGACGCTGCTTGATTACGGCAGCGTGCGGATTCGTGAGCGCGACAGTGCCGAATGGGTTGTCGACCTTGATCCGGACGTGCTCAAGCTGTTCGTGTTGAGGGCCGACAGTTTGTCGCTGCGCGGCTTGTTCCAATACATCCGCTATCTCGACAGCAACGGGCTGGACAATACCGCGCCGCAGTATGCGCTGTGGCGCAAGTTGGCAACGCCTTTGACCGTCATGGTCATGGTTATTCTGGCTGTGCCGTTTGTGATTGGTCCGTTGCGCGACACCGGTGCGGGCCAACGTTTGTTCGTCGGCGTCATGCTGGGTATCGCGTTTTACGTGTTCAACGAAGTGGCGGGCAGTCTGGGGCAGGTCTACGACTGGCCGGCCGCCCTGGCGGCTTTAACGCCGACAGCGCTTTTAGCCTGTCTGGCCGCATGGCGATTGCATGCTGCTGTAAGGCGTTAGCCCCCCTAAATCAGGGGTGGTGCTTCATTCGCCATCAGGCAATAGTGCGCGTGTTGGAGATTTCTCCATTTATCCGGACTTACTGGGGGCTTTCATGAAGAAGTTATTGGGCGCAGCGCTGGTTTCAACAATGTTTAGTGGGTGCATCCTGGATGACGACGACTCGGTCATCATTGATGCCACCAGCAACCCCACGCCGACGCCCATGGCGACAGCGACTCCAAACCCCACCGCGACGGCAACGCCAGGCGCCAGCGCCACACCTGCTCCAAGTGCGACGCCATCGCCCAGCGCAACGCCCGGTGGTCCGGTGGTGACCAGTAGCCCGTCTCCCAGCCCGAGTAGCGCGCCCACGCCGACCCCTACGGCAAGCGCAACACCAAGCCCCAGTGCGACGCCGTCCACCGGCAGCGCCAAAGCGTGCTTCAAACCTGTTTTGCTGACCCCGGGAAGCAGCTACAGCTGGACCCTGAAGCGTGACGACAACAGCGTCACGGTGAGCGATGATCGCAGCGTGACCACCGGCAGCTTTAACGGGCAGTCGGCGATCAAGACGGTTTCCAATATGACGACCTCAAATGGTTCGCCGTCCAGCACCGACACCTACCAGACCATGAATGAAGCGGCCAGCGTGATCAATGTGCTGGGCACCGAAACCACATCGCCGACCGCCGTCACGATTACGTTCACGCCGTCCTACGAGCTGGAATTCGATCTGCAACCTGGGGAGTCGCACACCGAGACCTACCAGCAAGATATCAACACCTTTGGTTTCAGCATGTCGCAGGATGTGTCGATGACCCGCACCTACTTCGGAATCAAATCCGTTAGCGTGCCCGGAGGGACGTTCCAGGCCTGTCATTTCAAGCAGGAAACGAGCATTGATGGGGCGGCGCCAGAGCCGGTGGAAACCTGGGTTGATACGGTCAGTGGCCTGGTGGTTCAGCAGCTGAACTCGGATGGCACGCGCGATCAGCTAACCGAAGGCGAGGTCAACGGAAATCCAGTTCCCTAATGGCTGATTAGACGTTCCTCAGAGAAACGCCTGCGATCAACGCGGGCGTTTTTTTTTGCCCGGCGTATGCGCAATTCCCCGTGTTTTGGGGGTATCTCAAAAGCCGGCTGTTGATCACGCTTAAGGTCATCTTTCCAGGAGGGGATTACGATGATGAAGTTCCAGGTTTCACCGCGCAAGAGTGCATTTTTCAGCGTGCTCGCGGCGTCCGCGTTTATGGTTGGTTGTGGGGGCAGCAGTGGTGGTGGCGAGCCGCAGGAGCGCTATGTCAGTGGCATTGTTGCCACCGGCGCACCGCTAGCAGGTGCTGACGTTCTGATCAAAGGCGCCAATGGCCAGGAAGCCATGGCAATCACGGATGCGAATGGTTTGTTTGATGCCGACGTGACCAACCTGACCCCGCCTCTGATCTTTCGGGCGGTGCTGGGGGAGACGGAGTTGTTCTCCTATGACGAGGATGGCGATGGCGTCGCCAACATTCACGATCTGACCGGTCTGGCGTTGCGTCTGGCCGCCGAACAGGATGACTTGGCTGCACTGTTCGATAGCTGGGTCAATGGGCAGGTTGGTGCCAACAGCATTGGAAGCGCGGTTGATGTGATCAACGAGCAGTTCGCCGCCTTGTACAACGACGCAGGCGTTGATGGCGGCTTCAACTTTTTCACCTCGTCATTCAGCGCGGATCATCAGGGTTTTGATGCCGTGCTGGACCAGGTTGAGGACGTGGTCAACTGCGCGACCGTTGATGGCAGCTACTCCTGCCAGATCGAATACGCGGATGGTTCAACCACCATCATTACGTTCAATCCCCCGGCAGATGGTGGCAATGGAGAGTTCACCGTTCCGGATGGCTCGACCTGGCGTTTGATCATCAGTGGCACGGTGAACGGTCAACCCTTTAGTGAAACCATCGACATTTCTACCGATCAGGTTCCGCTCGGCGAGAGCAGCGGTCAAGTCTACGCGGGTGATCTATCGGAAGCGTATACCGAAGGTTTCCAGCAGGCCTGCACCGGTGGTTTCGATGGCAATGTCAACGTCAGCGAATTCACCTACACCACGTCCGGCAGTGGCGAAGTTGGTACTAAGGCGGTGGTGAGTTACGCCTTCTCCATTAACGGCACCTGCACCGTTGATGGGCAGGGTTCATTCCCTATGAATATCACCGCAGATTTTGATTACACCTGGGAGCGCATCGGCTAAGCCGACGTTCTGGCCGAGCTGCTGCAAAGCCCGCCAGGGTTCGCCTGGCGGGCTTTTTTGTGGCCTAGAGGCCCATCTGGCGCGCGGCCAGGTCGGCCATGACTTCGCTTGCGCCGCCGCCAATCGAGAGCACCTTGGTCTCTCGGAAGATGCGTTCGACGGTGCTGCCATGCATGAAGCCGGCACCACCGTGAATTTGCACCGCTTCACCGGCGATGTACTCCAGCGTGGCGGTGGCGAAATTTTTCAGCATGCACAGCTCGGCAATCGGCACTTCGCCGTGATCGACACGCCAGGTCAGCTGCTCCAGCAAGGCCTGGGCGGCGAGGTAGCGCCCCTGCATCTCGACCAGTTTGTGACGGATGACCTGATGCTTGCTCAAGGGCTTGCCGAAGGTCTTGCGCTCCTCGGCGTAGCGGCGCGATTCCTCGATGCACACGGCGGCCAGCCCGCAGGCCTGTGCGGCCAGGGCCAGACGTTCGTTATTGAAGTTGCGCATGATCCCAAGAAAGCCTTGGTTCTCGGTGCCGATCAACTGGTTGACCGGGACCCGGCACTGATCGAAGTACAGGGTCGCCGTGTCCGAGCAATGCCAGCCCATCTTGCGCAAGGGGGTGCGCGAGAAGCCTTCCGAGGCGGCGTTGATGGCGAGCAGGGAGATGCCGCCGATGCCCGCGCCGCCGGTGCGCACGGCCACGGTGAACCAGTCGGCCTGCATGCCCTGGGTGATGAAGGTCTTGCTGCCGCTGACCACGTAGTGATCACCATCACGCTCGGCGCGGCAGCTCAGATTGGCCACATCGGAGCCGCCGCCGGGCTCGGTGATGGCCAGTGCGGCGATCTGCTCGCCAGCCAGAACGTCCGGAATGATCTGCTGTTTCAGAGCCTCGGATCCCAGCGCCAGGATTGGCGGAAGCCCGATGCCCAGACTGCCCAGCGCGGCGACGATGCCGCCCGAGCCGCTGCGGCACAGCTCCTGGACGAAGATCATCGGATAGAAACCGTCATCGACGGGTGTGCCGCCGTAGGTGTCGGGGTAGCCGATCCCGAGCAGGCCCAGCTCGGCGCACCGTTTGTACAGCGCGCGGGGGATTTGCCCGGCATCCTCCCAGCTCTGAATATGGGGGGTAATCTCGCTTTCCACGAAACGGCGAACCTGTTCGCGGAAAGCGTCGTGCTCAGGGGTGTAATAAGGGCTTTTCATGCTGTTCCATCAGCGTTGTGTGCCCTTATTCAAGCATATCCATTGCCCTCATGCGATCGGTAAGATTAATTACCTTTTGAGGCTCGGAATGTCCTTGAAGGCCTCGAGGCTTTCGGGGTTGGCGAGCGCGTTGAGGTTTTTCACCGCTTCGCCCTGGATGACCGCACGCACGGCCAGCTCGGCGAGTTTGCCCGAGCGTGTGCGGGGCAGGTCGGCCACCGCAACAATCCGCGCGGGGACATGCCGGGGGCTGGCGCCGCGGCGTATGCGATCACGGATGTCGGCCTCCAGCGCATCATCCAGCGCCTGGCCCTCGGCCAAAACCACGAACAGCACCACGCGCACATCGTCGCGCCAGTTCTGGCCTACCGCCAGGGATTCGATCACTGCCGGTATCTGTTCCACCTGGCGATAGATTTCGGCAGTCCCGATGCGCACGCCGCCCGGGTTGAGCGTGGCATCGGAGCGGCCGTGAATGATCAGTCCGCCCTGCGCGGTTTTCTCGGCGAAGTCACCGTGATGCCAGATGCCGGGGAAAGTGTTGAAGTAGGCATTGCGGTAGCGCTGGCCGTCGGGGTCGTTCCAAAAGCCGATCGGCATGCATGGGAAGGGCGAGCGGCAGACCAGGTCACCCTTGACGCCGACCGCGCTGCTGCGCCCTTCGTCATCGCACACATCCACGTCCATGCCCAGGCCCGGTCCCTGAATCTGGCCGCTGTAGACCGGACTCCACGGGTTGCCCAGCACGAAGCAGGAGACGATGTCGGTGCCGCCGGAGATCGACTGCACGGCGATATCGCGCTTGATGTCACGGTAGATGTAGTCGAAAGACTCCGGGACCAGCGGCGAGCCGGTGGAGGCCAGCGCACGCAGATGGTCGAGTCGATGGCTTTCGCGCGGGCACACGCCGCGCACCTTGAGCGCATCGATGTATTTCGCGGACACGCCGAAGAAGGTCGCGTCGGTTTCGTCCATGTAGTCGAACAGGGCTTGCGGTGACGGTTCGAACGGTGAGCCGTCAAACAGCAGCACGCAGGCTTCGCTGGCCAGCGCGGAGACCAGCCAGTTCCACATCATCCAGCCGCAGGTGGAGTAGTAGAAGACCCGGTCGCCAGGGCGGATGTCGGCCTGCAGACGATGTTCCTTGAGATGCTGCAGCAGGGTGCCGCCGATCCCGTGAACTATGCATTTGGGCGCGCCGGTGGTGCCGCTGGAGTAGAGGATGTACAGCGGCGCATTGAACGGCATGCGCCGGTAGTAGAGGGGCTCGTCCTGACGGTCCATCAGCGCCGACCAGGGCTCGAAGCCTTGGGGCACATCGTTGCCGAGCATGATGGCGCGGCGCACGCTGGGCAGTTTGTCCAGAATCTGGCTGGCCTTTTCGCGGGTGTCGAAACTCTTGCCGCCGTAGACATAGCCGGCGCAGGTGAGCAGCACGGCCGGTTCGATCTGGCCGAAACGGTCGAGCACGCCGCCCAGGCCGAAATCCGGTGAACAGGATGACCACACCGCGCCCAGGCTGGCGGTGGCCAGCATGGCGATCAGGGTCTCCGGACGATTCGGCATCATTGCAGCCACCCGCTCGCCAGGTTGCAGGCCGCTACGGCGCAGGTGATCTGCGAGGCTGGCGACTTTGCGCCGGATCTCGCCGCGGGTCAGACTGGCGCGTTCACCATCTTCGCCAAGAAAGCGCACCGCAATGGCTTCGTCATCGCCGCGTTCGAGCAGATTTTCGGCAAAATTGAGTTGCGCCTGGGGGAAAAACCGTGTGCCCGGCATGCCCTGGCCTTCGCGCACCGGACCCTCGCGCTCGCCGATCACCTCGCAGAAATCCCACAGCGCAGACCAGAAGCTATCGGCCTGCTCGAGAGACCAGCGCTGAACCTCGGCGTAGTCGCGCGTGTTCAGTTGCGGATGTTCGCTTTGATAGCGCGTACAAAAGGCGCTGAGTGCGGCGTCTTCGATGCGCGTGCTGTCGGGGGTCCACAACGGCTGGGTCATGCGTCTCTCATGCGGTTTTGATTGTGGGCGTCATAGTACGGCCGCAGGGGCTTGATGCAAGCGTCGCGATTGGCGAGGATCGACTGCTGACTTGAAGAGATTCGCGACATGACCGGCACGGTAAAAGCATGGGCAGCTCAGGCCCCGGGCGAAGCGCTGCAACCCTACGAATTCGAGCTGGGTCCGCTGGCCGCGGATTGGGTGGAGGTGGCTGTTGAGTATTGCGGTGTGTGCCATTCGGACCTGTCCATGCTCGACAACGAATGGGGCAACAGCCAGTACCCGCTGGTTCCGGGCCACGAAATCATTGGTCGCGTGGTGGCCTGTGGTGATGCGGTCAAACGCCTCAAGCCGGGTGATCGGGTCGGCATCGGCTGGTTCGTGGCCAGCTGCAATCATTGCCACAGCTGTGTCGGCGGTGATCAGCATCTGTGTCGCAAGAATCAGCCGACCATCGTGGGGCGGGCCGGCGGCTTTGCCGAGCGCGTGCGTGCGCACTGGTTATGGGCAGAACCGTTGCCCCAGGATCTGGATGCCGCTTCGGCCGGGCCGCTGTTCTGCGGTGGCGCCACCGTGTTCAGTCCGATCGTTGAGTTCGGGGTCAAACCCACCGACCGTGTTGCGGTGGTCGGCATCGGCGGTCTGGGCCATCTTGCCGTGCAGTTTCTGCGTGCCTGGGGTTGTGAGGTCACGGCCTTTAGCTCCAGCGAATCGAAGGCCGATGAGGCGCGCGAGCTGGGCGCGCACCGCGTGCTCAGCAGTCGCGATGCCGAGGCTTTGAAAGGCGAGGCCGGGCGTTATGATTTTGTGCTGGTCACGGTCAATGTGCCGCTCAACTGGGTGGGTTATCTGCAAGCCCTGGCGCCGCGCGGACGGCTGCATTTTGTTGGCGCAGTGCTGGAGCCGGTTAAGGTTCCGGCCTTCAGTCTGATTGGCGGGCAGAAATCCGTGTCCGGTTCGCCCATGGCGCGGCCCAAGGTGGTGGCAGACATGCTCAGCTTTGCCGCCCGCCACAAGATTCGACCGTGGGTTGAGGAATTTCCGATGAGCGAGGTCAATCAGGCCATTGCGCATCTGCGTGACGGCAAGGCGCGCTACCGCGTGGTATTACGCGCTGATGGGGCTGCGTAACTCATCGCGCAGGTCCTCCGCGAGCAAGGCCAGGGTGTCGTTGGTGAGCTGACCGAGCAGCGGTGTCAGGGCGTCGATCTGGGCGCGGCGCAGGCGTGTGCTGTCGCTCCAGGGTTCACTGCCGTCAATGCGGTGTGCCAGGTCATCGGCCAGCGCGATCAGGGCCGCATCTCGGCTGATCTGGCCGTTGCCAGGGCGCGGGCCGTGATGCTCGGCCACGCTGGCGCACAGGCCTGCAGGCAGGCCCCAGTGAGCCAGCAGAGCAGCGCCCAGGCTGGCGTGATCGTGTTCCCAGGTTTCACGCTCAAGCTCAAACAGGGGCAGGCCCAGATCACGGGCCTGATTCTGCAGCGTCGTCAGGCGTGAGCCCTCGAAGCTAAGCAACACAATCTTGCCCACGTCATGCAGCAGGGCCGCGGTAAACAGGGTGGCGGGTTCAGCGTGATTGACGCGTTGTCCGAGCACCCGCGCGATATCGGCGACACGCGCGGAGTGGCGCCACAGCGCTTGCGCGGCGTCGCCGCTGAGGCCGCGAAAGACCTTTTCGCTGCTGATCATCAGGGCCAGATGGGCCAGTTCCTGGCGGCCGATGACGACCAGCGCATGGGCGATGGAGTCGACCCGGGCGCGCAGGCCAAACCAGCTGGAGTTGACCATGGCCAGGATGCGGGTGCTCAAGCTGGGATCCTGCTCGACCAGCTGCGACAGCGCTTCCACGCTGCTGTTGGGGTCCATGGTCAGGCGGTAGACCTGTAAGGCGACAGCTGGCAGCGTGGGCAGGCGGTCGAGATGCTCGCAATGCTCGCGCAGTTGCGCCAAGCCGCGTTGCCGACTCTCGGCGCCGCGTTGCCAGCTTCGTAATGCGTTGGAGGCATCGCTGGTGTGCGGCTCTGTTTGTGCCTCACACAGCACCGGCCAGTGATTGAGAATGTCGCACCGTTTGGCCAGAGGCAATGTAGCCAGATCGGCGAGCGCTTGACTGCCTGCGTGCAACATCAAGGGCCATTGGCGCCCGGAGAAGGGACGTTGCAGCGGATGCAAGGGTGACTGCGCGGGGGCGTCCAGGGTGTGTACGTCGAGCCGCCGTTGCAGGGTGTCGAGCAGTTCGCTCAGATTGATGGCGTCCTGCGGATACAAGCCCAAGGCGGTTTTGATCACGCAATCGGCGTTTGAGAAATGTTTGCTGAGCCGCTGTATGTCTTCACGCAGTCGGGCGGCCATTTGCGGCGAGGTGTCGAGCAGAATGTCTTCATGATTCAGAACATGCGCAGAGGCATGTTCGACGCTCGCACCCTTCAGGCTAAGGGTGGCATGGCCTGGCGCCGGGTTGACGCGCAACAGGCCGAACACACGAGGTTCGACGTCGTCGTGCGCAACGGCGTAGTGTTCTTTGAGTTCCGCGTCGACGGACCAGTCTGCGTAGGACCAGGCGTCATCGATACTGGTTATACAGCCCAGTCGGGCCAGACCAAGTTGATGCTTGCGCAAGCGCTCGCGATCGGCATATTCGGCGAGCTTGAGTGGCGGCTGCTGCAGGGCTTGCCGCGTTTGGTCGCTGGACAGGCGCAGCAGGCGGGCGAGTAGCTCGACAATGCGGGGTTCGTCAGCGTCAGCAGAAATCCCACGATAGGTCAGGGCAAAAACCGGAGCGAAGTGGCTGGCGTCGGTCTGGTTTTGGCGCTGTGCGGTCATGGTCATCAATAGCCCGTTGGATGACCAGGATTGTCCGCACCAAGATGTGAAGACGGCGTCAAAGACGCCGTCTCGACCTACTTATTGGGATTGGCAGGTTTTCAGTGCTTGCTGCAGTTGTGCAACTTGCTGTGAATATTGCTCTTCCAGCGCAGCTTCGCTGCCGGCTGCCATGCTGCGTTCGGTTTGCAGTTCGCGTTGGTGGCTCTCATTCAAGGAGCGAATTTCACGATTGGCCCGGGCCAGGGCGTCTTCCAGCTCGGCGCTGCGGGCATTGCCGCTTGCAGCGTTGGCGTTGCTGCTGTCGCGTAACCGTGCTTCGCAACTGCGGATGCCATCCAGCGCTGCGTTGTACTCCTGTTGCAATGCGGAGTATTCGGCTTGCAATCGACTGGATTCTGCATGCTCTTGCTCGCTGCGGGCGGCCAGTGCCTGCTGCAGTTCGCTATTGCGGTCCTGCAAGATTGAAAGTTGTCCGCGCAGTTCCTCGTTGGATTGCTGCAAAGCCTGCAATTCACTGCTACTTGTGGCTTCACTCAAGGCTTGCTGCAAGGTTTCATTGCGTTCCAGCACGTAGGCGAGTTGTTGTTTGACCCGCTGGTTTTCACTTTGAAGCTGCTGTTCGACCTCGGCGTGTTTTGCGACCGCAGCTTCACGCTCTGCGCTCATCTGCTGTTCCAGTTGAGTGCGTTGCGCCATGGCAGCCTGAAGCTCGGCGCCACGCGCCTGTTCCGCGTTGACCAGCGCGTCTTCCGCATCTTTTAACGCGGCAGCTGTCTGCGCCTGCTCGGCACGGATGCGGTTGGAATCCTGCTGCAAGGCCTGAATGCGCTGGGCTTGTTCGTTGGCTTGCGTTTGCAGCTCGGTGATGCGCTGCTGAAGAATGCGGTTGGCCTGCGCATTTTTCTCGCGTTGCAGAGCTTGCTCTTGCTTGGCCAGGCTGATCTCCTGGTCGAGTCGCTTGAGCGCGGCCGTTTGCGTCTCAATGGTGTTCTTGAGTTGCTGGTTCTGTGCCTCCAGAGCCGCAGCCCGGGTTTCCGCAGCGATGATACGTTCGGCACCAACGGGCGCTTGCGCCCAGCTTGAATTGGCGCAAAACAAGATTGTGATGCCGGCCAGATAAACCGGCGCAGAAAATCGAAACGTCATTACGCTCCCCACCGCGTACTGGATATGACGTGAATTTACCGTAAGCCGCGCCGTGAGACCAGTAAATTCAAGCACGTGCAGCGATATTTCAAGAAACTTTCAAAGAATCTCGCCACAGCGGTTCCGCTGGCCGATTGGCGAGGATATAATCCGCGGCCCTGCATCAAGCGGCCCTCACTCGTGCCGGAGTGGCGGAACTGGTAGACGCGCCGGATTCAAAATCCGGTTCTGGCAACAGAGTGCGAGTTCGATTCTCGCCTCCGGCACCATAATCCTGATTGGAAATCCGCTTGCCGGATCGCGGCCGCACAGACTGGCCTTCCGGATAATCCCGTGCAACGCAGCGATTTCGCCTACACCCTGCCGCCCGAATTGATCGCCCAGCAACCGCCTGAGCAACGCGCGGGCGCGCGGCTGCTCCAGCTCGATGGCGACCAGCTGCACGACCGCTGGGTGCGCGATCTGCCGACCTTGCTGCGCCCCAACGATCTGGTTGTTTTCAACGACACGCGCGTGATTCCGGCGCGTTTGCATGCGCACAAGCCGACTGGCGGCGCGGTCGAGATCATGATCGAGCGGGTGGTTGACGATCATCATGTGTGGGCGTTTCTGCGTGCCAGCAAAACGCCGAAGCCCGGCGCGATCATCGCGCTGGAGCAGGCCAGCATCGAGGTGCTGGGGCGCGACGGGCAGCTGTTCCACCTGCGTAATGCGGAGCCGGGCTGGAGCGACCTGATGCAGGCTCATGGTGAGGTACCGTTGCCGCCTTATATCCAGCGCCACGCCGATGCCCAGGACAATGAACGCTACCAGACGGTTTACGCCCGTCATGCAGGTGCGGTGGCGGCGCCGACCGCCGGTCTGCATTTTGATCAGGCCCTGCTGGATGCGGTCAGCGCGCGCGGCGCGCAGATGGATTACGTGACCCTGCATGTTGGCGCAGGGACATTTCAGCCGGTGCGTGCAGACGACCTCAGCGAGCATCGCATGCACGCCGAGCGTTTGCGGGTCAGCGCGGAACTGGTCGCCCGGGTTGCTGAAACCAAAGCGGCCGGAGGGCGGGTCGTGGCCATTGGGACCACCGTGGTGCGCGCGCTGGAGAGCGCGGCGGCAAGCGGCCAGCTACAGCCTTTCGATGGAGACAGCCGGCTGTTCATTACGCCGGGTTATCGCTTTCGGGTGGTCGATGCGTTGATGACCAATTTCCACCTGCCCGAATCGACCTTGCTGATGCTGGTGAGTGCCTTCGCCGGCTACACACCAGTGATGCGCGCCTACCGTCATGCGGTTGAGCAGCGCTACCGATTTTTCTCTTATGGCGATGCCATGTGGCTGGAGCGCGCAGCATGACAACACCGGCAATGAGTTTTGAACTGCTGGCCCAGGATGCCGGCGCGCGACGTGGGCGATTGAGCTTCGAGCGCGGCGTGGTCGAGACACCGATTTTTATGCCGGTGGGTACCTACGGCACGGTCAAGGGCATGACCCCGGAAGAGCTGCGCGGCATCGGCGCCAGTATCATTCTGGGCAATACCTTTCATCTGTGGCTGCGGCCTGGCACCGAGGTCATTTCAGCCCATGGTGACCTGCATGATTTCATGCATTGGCACGGCCCGATTCTGACCGACTCAGGCGGTTTCCAGGTCTGGAGCCTGGCCGAACTGCGCAAGCTGACCGAGCAAGGCGTGGAATTTCGCTCGCCGGTCAACGGCGACAAGGTGTTTCTCAGCCCGGAAATCTCGATCGAGATTCAGCAGGCCCTGGGCTCGGACATCATCATGCAGTTCGATGAATGCACCGCATATCCGGCCACCCACGATGAGGCGCGCCAGTCGATGGAGCTGTCTCTGCGCTGGGCGGCGCGTTGCAAGCAGGCCCATGCCGGGCGGGGCGGTGCGCTGTTCGGCATTGTGCAGGGTGGCATGCATGAGGATCTGCGAGCGCAGTCCATCGTCGGCCTGGCCGATATCGGCTTCGACGGTTACGCCATTGGCGGATTGTCGGTGGGGGAACCGGAAGCTGACCGTATCCGCGTGCTGGATGCCTTGGAAGACAAGATGCCGGCGCAGTCGCCGCGTTATCTCATGGGGGTGGGCACACCGCTGGACATGGTCGAGGCCGTCGCGCGCGGGGTCGACATGTTCGATTGCGTGATGCCGACGCGCAACGCCCGCAACGGTCATCTGTTCACCAGCGAAGGCATTATCCGCATACGCAACGCCCGCCATCGCAACGATACCGGTCCGCTGGATCCGCAATGCGACTGCTACACCTGCCAGAACTACAGCCGCGCCTATCTCTACCATCTGCAGCGTTGTGGCGAGATTCTCAGTGCCCGGCTGAACACGATCCACAACCTGCATTACTACCTGAACCTGATGGCTGAGATGCGCGAAGCCATTGAACAGGGACGCTTTTCGGCGTTTTACACTGAGTTTCGCCGCCGGTTCATGGCATAATCCGGCTCTTTTTCGCGACCCCAATGGGATAAGCAATGGATTGGTTGATTTCCTCCGCAATGGCCCAGCAGGCCGGTTCCGCCGCACAGCCCAGCCTGATGGCGCAGCTGTTTCCGCTGGTGGCTTTGATCGTGCTGTTCTACTTCATGCTGATTCGTCCGCAGATGAAGCGGAACAAAGAACACAAATCGATGGTCTCCGGCATCAGCAAAGGTGATGAAGTGGTCACCAGCGGTGGTCTGGCTGGTCGTGTGACCGCGGTGGGTGAGGTCTACATGACGGTCGAGATCGCTGAAGGCACCGAGGTCAAAGTGCAGAAAGCTGCGCTTGCCCAGGTTTTGCCCAAAGGCAGCTTGAAACAGCTCTGATTCGCCCCACATAGACCGACATTCACCCGACGACGGCGCCTGGGAGCGGTGCCTTCGTCGGTTTTTCGATGGGGCCCCGCTGCCTGATCGTTGCTTCATCGCAGTGTCACGCGCTTACCGCGTTGCCTGCCGGGACGTCACATGAACAAATCTCCCCTGTGGAAAGTGCTGCTGCTGATTGCCGTTGTGGCCAGCGGCTTCCTCTACGCCTTGCCCAATATTTATGGTGAGGATGCGGCTCTGCTGGTGTCGCCGGACAGCGGCGATGCGGCCACGCCGCAGGAGCTGAATCGGGTTGAAGCGGCGCTCAAGCGCGCCGGCATCGAGGCCTATACCAGCCGTTTTGACGAGCAGGGGCGGGTGGAGATTCGTCTCGACCACGAAGACAGTCAGCTGCCCGCAGCGGATGCGCTCAAGCGTACCCTGGGCTACGACTACATCGTGGCCATGACCATGATTCCGCGCACTCCGGGCTGGTTGCTCGGACTGGGTGGCCAACCTATGGCTCTGGGGCTGGACCTGCGTGGTGGTGTGCACTTCCTGATGGAGGTGGACGTCGAATACGTGCTGAGCAGCGCGGCCGAGCAATACGCCCGTGACCTGCCCAGCTTCCTGCGTAACCACGAGCCGCCGATTCGCTATACCGGGCGGCGCCAGGCTGATGGCGCGGTGGAGCTTGATTTTGGCGACATCGAAACCCGCGATGCCGCCCTGCGGGCGATCCGCGAAGAGTTCCGCGAGCTGAGCATTGAGCCGACGTCGGATGAAGCGCTGACCCTGCGCGCGGCGATGTCGGAAGAAGAGGTTAACCGGCTGGTTGATTTCTCGGTCAAGCAGAACCTGACCACCCTGCGCAATCGTGTCAATCAGCTGGGCGTGGCCGAGCCGCTGGTCCAGCGCCAGGGCCGTGACCGCATTTTGGTCCAGTTGCCGGGCGTCAAGGACCCGACGCAGGCCAAGTCCATTCTCGATGCTACGGCGACGCTGGAATATCGTGCGGTGGCCGAGCGTGAGGACGCGCAGTTGGCCGACCGCACGGGCGTGGTGCCGGCCGATACCGATCTGTTCTATGAACGCGGTACCGGGCGTCCGATCTTGCTCAAGTCCGATGTCATTGCCACTGGCAGCCAGATCATCGACGCCGCGGCGACGATTGATCAGGAGTCCGGTACGCCGGCCGTTTCGGTCACCTTGAACGGTGCAGGCGCCAAGTCGATGTTCGGTTTCACTGAGAGCAACGTCGGCCGCCTGATGGCGGTGCTGTTCAAGGAAACCGATATCCGTATCAGTCGCAACGCCGCCGGGGAAGAGGTGCGTCAGCGCATCGAAACCGAGGAAGTCATCAGCGTGGCGACAGTGCGCGGCGTGTTCGGCAAGCGCTTTCAGACCACCGGCCTGACCAGCAAGGAAGCCCATGACCTGTCCTTGCTGCTGCGCTCGGGTGCGCTGGCCGCGCCCATCGCCATCGTCGAGGAACGCACCATTGGCCCGAGCCTGGGGCAGGACAACATCGATCAGGGCATGGAGGCCGTGTTGATCGGTTTCGCCCTGGTGGTCGTGCTGATGGTGCTGTACTACCGTGTGTTCGGCTTGATCGCCAATCTGGCCCTGTTCATGAACCTGGTGCTGATCATTGCGGCGCTGTCGCTGCTGCAGGCCACGCTGACCTTGCCTGGTATCGCCGGGATTGTGCTGACCGTGGGTATGGCTGTGGACGCCAATGTGCTGATTTTCGAGCGCATCCGCGAGGAATTGATTGATGGCTCCGGCGCCCAGCAGGCCATCCGTTCAGGTTACGAAAAAGCTTTTGTAACCATTGCGGATGCCAACATCACCACGCTGATCGCGGCCATCGTGCTGTTTGTGTTTGGCACCGGCCCGATCAAAGGCTTTGCCGTGACCCTGTCGATCGGCGTGCTGTCATCCATGTTCACCGCCATTTTGGGCACCCGCGTGCTCGTCAATGCACTGTACGGCGGAACCCGCCGCGACGACCTGCCGGTTTAACGGGCGAGGAATCAGATTATGCGCATGTTTTCCAAACCCACGAACTACAACTTCATGGGTATCCGCAAGATCAGCGGTGTGATGTCACTGTTGCTGGTGATAGCCTCATTCGCGCTGATTGCCACACGCGGGCTCAACTTCGGCATCGATTTCACCGGCGGGGTGCTGGTCGAGGTCGGCTACCCGGAAGCGGTGGAACTGAGCAGCGTACGCGAGGTGCTTGCGGCGAATGATTTTGGCGATGCCATCGTTCAGCATTTCGGTGCCGCGGATGATGTGATGATTCGCTTGCCACCGCGCGAATCGGAAGATGCCAGTGAACTCAGCGAGCAGGTCTATGCGGCGCTGCGTAGCGACGGCACGGCCGTGGACTTGCGCCGAGTCGAGTTTGTGGGGCCGCAGGTTGGTGAAGAGCTGACTGTGGACGGCGGCCTGGCCATGATTTGGGCCCTGTCGTGCATTTTCCTGTACGTGGTTTTTCGCTTCCACTGGAAATTCTCGGCGGGCGCCGTGGCCGCACTGGGCCACGATGTGTTCATCGTGCTGGGGATCTTTTCGCTGCTGCAGCTCGATTTCGACTTGTCGGTGCTGGCAGCGCTTCTGGCCGTGATCGGTTACTCGCTGAACGACACCATTGTGGTGTTCGACCGCTGCCGTGAAAACTACCGGCGCAAAACCGGTGGTGACGAGGTCGAGGTCATGAACCGTTCGATCAACGAGATGCTTTCGCGCACATTGATGACCTCGCTGACCACCATGATCGTCTTGATCGCGCTGTTCTTGATCGGCGGTGAAGCCTTGTCTGGTTTCTCGCTGGCTCTGCTGATCGGCGTGGGCGTGGGTACATACTCGTCGATTTACGTGGCCGGCAATGTCTCTTTGGCGTTGGGGCTCAAGCGTGATGATCTGATTCCGCCGCCGCCAGCTGAAGGGCTGGACGATAACGGCGCCCAAGTCTGAGGACTTTGTTATGTCGCAACACCATATTCGTATTACCCAGGACTCGGCGCGCCCGGTCGGCGAGCTGTTTGCGGCGCTGGCCGATCACAACAAGCTGAACAAAGTGTTCCTGATTCCGGTGCGTCGTATTCGTGACGGTCAGCCCGACGTCAACGGTGCGGGTTCGGTGCGCCGCATGGGGCCGCCGCCGCTGGGTATCGAGGAAACCGTGACGGCTGCGCAGGCCGACGAATTCATCGAGTACCGCATCACCCGCAATGGTGGCCCGGTGCGCAATCACAAAGGGCGCCTGGACTTCGCTGCCACCGAGCGTGGCAGCCAGGTGACCTGGACGATTGATTTCGAAGCGCCGCTGGCGCCGATCGGTCGCGCCCTGGAGCTGGGCCTGTCCCAGGCTCTCAAGATGGGGCTCAAGCGCATCGCCTGAGCCGTATCGTGCTGAACCTCAGCGCGTCTGATTGATGGGCGCGCCCGGTGGTGACACCGCGCGTTCCATGCGGATCTGCATGCGCAGCTGCCATTCGTCCAGAGCCACCGCGTCTTCGCGAATCAGGCCGGGGGCCAGCGTGCCGGCATCCTGACCCTCAATCCAGTTGCTGATGGTGAGGCCGAAGTTGGCGCTGTCATCACCACTGATGCGCATGCCCAAGTCGTCGGCTGCGCTGGTGTTCAGGCTGGCCAGCGCCAGACTCAGGGCAGCGAGTGTGCGCAGCATCATGGCTGTTCTCCTGCGGCATTTTCGTGGGCGTAGGCATGCCCCAGGCTGAAGCGGGCCATGATCAAATAGCGGGTTGCCCGCTCAAGTTCCTGGTACATCCAGTAATAAGCCTGACGATCCAGGTTTTTCTGCTGCGCCTGGCGCTCGGATTCGATGCGTTTGCGCAGCTGGGTGGCGCGTAGCTTGAGGTCCGGGTGCTCGGCAATGGCATCGGTGAGCTGTTCGACCTCGTTCAGCATGTGCATGTCGTTGAGCATGGTCAGGGTGTCACCGTCCAGCAGCAGCCGGGGGCGGTAGGCGTTGTCCGGAATGGGTAGCGGGTCCGCGTCACTGCGCCACCAGGCGCCGGTGGCGTAGCGCCGGGCCCAGGCTGCCGGTTCCGGCGGCCACTGCTCACGCACCAGTTCGGCGCCGTTCAGGGCCAGCCCCTTGCGTGACTGGCGCATGCCGGCCTTGAGGTCGTCACGAATCAGTTCCAGGCGAGCAATCGCTTTTTCGCTGTACTGGATCGCCCGGGCGTACTCGCCCAGTTTGAGCAGCGCATAGGGCGTGGCGACCAGAGCCTCCTGAACGGCCGCATCGAAGGGATCCTGATCCTGCAGGCGGGCCCAGTCGGTGATGGCGTCGCGCACCGCCGCACGCGAGGCATTGCCGGGCTGGCGCAGCGCCGCGTCAATGGCTTGCACGAACAAGGGGCGGAAGCCGTCATCCGGCACAGCGATCAGGCGCCCTTGCTGCAGGGCCAGCGGCAGCAGCTTGCTCCAGCCCCGACCGAGCAGGGCGCGGTTGGTATACGGACTGCCCAGACGCATACGGCTGAGCATGGCCTGGGCGGCCTCGGCGCGGCCGAAGCGCAGATGACGGTAGCCGAGTTTGAGCTGAGCCAGATCCTGAATGCGCGCGTGGTATTCATCCGCCGGTGCGGGCGCCGTAGCCAGGGTTTCCAGCAAGCGGTCCGCAGCGTCGTCCTGGCGGCTGTCGATCAAGGCCACGGCGAGGTTGTAGCGCAGCAGGGCCGGCCCGGCGTCAGTCGTTTGCTTGAGTGCGGCTTCAACCTTGTTCTGGGCCAGCAGGCGGCGTGCATCGAGCAGCTTGGCCGCAGCCTGTTGCTCGGCCGACCAGTTGTTGGTGCCCGCGTTTAGGCGTTCGCCTGCTTCATCCATCTGGCCCAGCTGCAAGGCCAGCTCGGCCGCGCGCAGGCGCGCCCGGTTGCGTGTTTCGTTGTCGGTTCGGGCTTGGCTGAGCTGGCTGTAGGTGGCCTGAGCAGCACTGTCCAGGCCCCAGGCAGCCAGACTCTGGGCGAGCAGTTCCTGGGCACTGGCTGTGCCGGCAAGAACAGGGTCGACATGGGCCAGCATCTGCATCTGGGTCACCGCTTTAAGCGCGCGGCCCAGGGCCAGCTCGAAACGTGCGCTGCGCAAGATGCCGGCGCCGTCGATTGGGGTCTGGATTGCGATACGCTGGCTGCCACGTTCGCGCGCATCAAGCTGGACCGAGAAGCCGCGCGGCCAGGTGTCCAGCCGCAGGGTTTGCGTGCGCGCCTCGGTGTAGGTACCGCCTTGCTGGGCCCACTGCATTTCGACACTGATTTCATGCGGGCCGCCGGCCAGATTGACCAGTCCCAGCTTGTGCATGGCATCGGCGGCCAGCAGGGCAGCTTCGCTGCCATGGTAGGCATAGTCGATGTGCAGTTGACCATCCACCGCAATGCGCACGCGCTGCAGGCGCACGCCGGGGTTGCGTTGGCCGATGAGTACGCTGGCGCTGGAGGAAAACTGGCGCTGGTCGGCCAGGCGCAAAGTGTATAGCGCCAGGGTTTGTTGCTTGATCGACTGCAAGCGCGCGTCATTACTGGCTGCTGCCGACGTGCTCAGGCTCAGACCCAGGCTCAAGGCCAGCAGACTGAGGGCGCGGGTCAGCGGCCGCATGTGGTGGGGAAAAGACAAGGTGTTAGAGAATCCGTTATTGGTTTTCCGATCACCGGCGCGCGTACAATTCGCCGCCGTCCCAGGATGTACTGTGAATGCCTGAATACGTTTTTTTCCAGCCGACTGCAAATTGCGGCCCTTGTACCGGAGAGTGTGTATGAGCCTGACATCTGCGCAGAAACGCGAACTCAAAGCCCGTGCCCACAGTTTGTCGGCGATTATTCAAACCGGTGGCAAGGGGGTGACCGAGGCGATTATTGCCGAGACCGATCAGGCCATTGAGCATCATGAACTGATCAAGGTGCGTCTGGCCGGTGCAGAGCGTGACGAGCGCGCCGAGATGGCGGTCGAGCTGGCTGCTGCGGTCAAGGCCGAGATCGTCTCAACCATCGGTGCCGTGGTCATTCTGTACCGTCCGTCCAAGACCCTGCAGCGCAAGGCCGAGCGCGCCGCCCAGGCGACGGCTGCCCAGGCCCGGGCAAAAAAGAACCCGCCGCGGACGCGTCGCTGATCATTCGCGCAGGATGCGGTCCGGTGGCGTGTTGGTCACCGGACGCAGGCTCAGCCAAGCCAGGGCGCAAACGAGAACGGCCCCGGCGGCTGCACTGCCCACCACAGTCAGCCAGCGGATTTCATAGGGAATCTCGAACACTTGGGCCGCCAGCACCCAGCCGACCGCCTGGGCGCACAGTGCGGCGACCAGACCGCTGAGCGCCCCTAGCGCGGCGAACTCGCTGAGCAGAGCCTGGCGCACTTCCCGGCGCGAGGCGCCCAGGGTGCGCATCAGGGCAATCTCACGGCGGCGTTCGTGGCGGCCGGCTTCCATGGCCGCCAGCAGCACGATCAGTCCCGCCGCCACGGTGAACACGAAGACCATTTCCAGCGCGCCGACAATGCGCTGCATGATCGTGCGCACCTGATCCATCAGCGCATCCAGGTCGAGCACTGTGACGCCGGGGAAAGTCTGGTTCAGGTCGCGCATTGCGCTGCGTTGTTCCGGGGGCAGGTAGAAGCTGGTCAGCCAGGTTGCAGGCACATCGTCGAGCACCCCGGGCGGGGTGAGCAAGAAGAAATTGGGCTGGAAGGATTCCCAGTCAACCTCGCGCAGATGGTGGATGGTGAAACGCCGGACATCACCGGCAAAGTCCAGGCTGAGGGTGTCGCCGATGCCCACACCCAGACGCTCCTGCACGTAAAGCTCGGCCGAGATCAGCGCTTGTCCGTGGGCTTCTGGGCCCCAGAACTGCCCCTCGACCATGCGGTTGTCATCACCAAGTTGATCGGCCCAGGACAGATTGAAGTCCCGGTTGATCCAGCGCTGGGTTTCCGGATCGCTGAAACTGTCGGCATCAACGGGCTGGTCGTTGACCGCCACCAGGCGCGCTCGGGCCATCGGCCAGATGCGCTGAGCGGTTACCCCGCGGGCTTTCAGGAACGCCTGCAGAGGTTCGACCTGGTCGCTCTGGATGTTGATGAGGAACTGGTTCGGGGTGTCGGGCGGCAGCTTGTTCTGCCAGCCCTGCAGCAGATCGTGACGCACCACGGTGAGCAGCAGCAGCGCCAGCAGGCCCAGGCCCAGCGCCATGCTCTGGGCAATCGACAGGCCGGTGCGGCGCAACAGATTGCCCAGGCCCAGACGCCAGCCGCGCAGCGCGGCATGGCGCAATGGTCGCAGCAGCGCCAGGATAGCCAGGCTCAACACCGCCAGCAGCGCTGCGGTCAGCGCCTGGCCAGCGATCACCGCGCCGAGCATGCTCCAGGTCGGGGCCTGCAAGGCCAGCAGGCCGACCAACCCGGCCAGTGCGGCAAATTGCCAGCCCCAGCCGGAGCGCTGCTGTGGGTTGTCATTGCGCAGCACGGCAATCGGCGCCGCCCGGGTTGCGTCCAGCAGTGGCGGCAGGGCAAAGCCGGCGAGCAGAATCAGGGCAATCAGCCAGGCCTGAGCCAGTGCCAGCGGATGCGGCGGCGGCAGGCTTGGCAGCAGCATCAGTTGGGCCAAATCCTGCAGCAGGAATTGCACAGCCCAGCCGATCGCAGCGCCCAGCCCACCGGCCACACTGGCCATGGTCAGAAGGCTGATCAGCAAGGCGCCGAGAATATCCCGGCGCGCGGCCCCCAGGCAGCGTAGCAGGGCAACATCGGCACGCAGACGCTGGCCGTATTGATGCGCGCACAGGCCCACGGCGATGGCGCCTAGCAGGCTGGCGGTCATGCTGGCCAAGGCCAGAAAACTCTCAGCCCGACTCACTGCGCTGCGAATTTCCGGGCGTGCGTCGGCGGGTGTACTGAGCTGCGTATCGGGTGGGAATTCCAGCGCCTTGACCTGTTGCAGGCTGTCTTCATCGCCGCTGACCAGCACGCGGTACTGGGCGCGGCTGCCGGGTTGCAGCAGCTTGGTCGCCGGCAGATCCTGCATGTTGATGAGCAGGCGTGGTGCGATGTCGACAAAGCCTGAGCCGCGATCCGGCTCGTAGGTCAGCAGGCGCGACACACGCAAGGTTGTGGCACCGACCTCGATCGTGGCATCGCGCTGCAGGCGCAGCTCGCTCCACAGCTGGGCGTCGACCCAGGCGCTGCCCGGCTCGGGAATCTGCCGTGCAACACGTTCTTCGTGCAGCGGTGCGGCGGCGGTGCGCAACTCACCCTTCAATGGATAGTGCTCATCCACCGCTTTTAGTCCGGCCAGATGATTGCTGTCGCCAAACCAGATCACCGAGGGCAGGTGAATGGTTCTGGCCATGCGCAGCTGCGGGTTGAGTGCGCTGATCGCTGTGTCATCGATCGGGCTGCGCGCGCTGATGATCAGATCCGCGCCCAGCGATTCACCGCTTTGTGCGGTGATCGCCCGGGCCATGCGGTCGCCGAACAGCTGCACCGCGCTGCTGGCGGCTACCGCGCAAACCAGCGCCAGGCCGAGTACGCGCAGTTCGCTGTCGTGGATGAGGGCGCTGAGGTGGTGGCGCGCCCAGCGTAAACGCCAGTTCATGATGTTCTCCTAGGCGTTGACGAGCTGGCCGTCACGCAAGCGCAACTGGCGCTGGCAGCGTGCGGCCAGGGCTTCGTCATGCGTCACCAGCACCAAGGTGGTGCCGTGCTGCGCGTTGAGCGCGAACATCAGTTCCACGATGTGCGCGCCGGTGGCCGCGTCCAGGTTGCCGGTGGGTTCATCGGCAAACAGGATGGCCGGCCTGGCGACAAAGGCCCGGGCCAGCGCGACTCGCTGCTTTTCGCCGCCGGACAGCTGGCGCGGCAAATGCTCCAGGCGGTGGCCCAGTTCGACATCCTTGAGGGCGCTGATCGCGCGCTCACGGGCGTCGCTCAAGCCGGCCAGTTCAGCAGACAGGCGCACGTTTTCCAAGGCGGTAAAACCGCTGAGCAGCTGAAAGGACTGAAACACGAAGCCCACGCGCCCGGCGCGCACTTTGGCGCGTTGTTCCTCGTCCAGGCCATTGAGCGCGTGGCCGTCAAGTAGGATACGTCCGGCGCTGGGCTGGTCCAGACCAGCAAGCAAAGACAGCAGGGTGGTTTTGCCGGCGCCGGAACGCCCGAGGATGGCGACAGTCTCACCGCTATCGATAGAGACGCTGGTGGCGTTGAGAATCTGGATGCGGCTGCTGCCGGAACCGACGCTTTTTTCGATTTTTTCAGCCTGGATGGCGAGTGACATGATGGCGCGAGTCCTGATTTTCTTTGTCTGCTTAGTTTCGTTCGCGGCGCAAGCGAGCCCGAACATACTGGTGATGGGTGATTCCCTGTCTGCGGCTTACGGCGTCCCCAAGGCGCAGGGCTGGGTCAGTTTGCTGCAACAGCGCTTGAGCGCGCAGTCGTTCCCGCACCAGGTCATCAATGCGAGCATATCGGGTGAGACCACGGAAGGGGGGCTGCGTCGCTTGCCACAGGCTTTGGACCGCGCAAAACCGGCGGTGGTTCTCATCGAACTGGGCGCCAACGATGGCTTGCGCGTGCAAAGCCTTGAGCAGATGCGCGAAAACCTGACCAGCATGATTGCGCTGTCGAGCCAGGCCGGCGCCCGTGTGGTGCTGTTCGAGATGCGCATTCCGCCCAACTATGGCGCGCGCTACAGCGAGGCCTTCCAGGCCAGCTTCAGCCAGGTTGCGGCTCACACGGATGTGCCCTTGGTGCCGTTTTTTCTGGCTCCCATAGCAACCGACCCGAGCCTGTTTCAGGATGATGGCATCCATCCAACCGCGGCGGCACAGCCGCGCATGCTGGATGTGGTCTGGCCGGTGCTGGAGCCGTTGCTGGGATCGGCGTCGCGCTAGGCTGTGCTTGTTACCCTGGCGATGTTGGCGAACGAACGGAGAGTCCAATCATGATCGAACGTGTGTGCGCACTGATGCTGATCGGCGGGCTGGCTGCATGCGCCAGCAAAAATGCGATTGTGGACACCAAAGGTGTTGATCAGGCCCGGTATCAGCAGGATTACAGCGAATGCGAGGCCTACGCCGACCAGGTCTCGACCGGCCAAGCCGCGGCCAAAAGCGCGGGTTTCGGCGCCGTGGTCAGCGGCGCGATCACCGCGGTGCTGGGCGGTGACAGTTCCGCCATCGCGCGCTCGGCGGGTGCCGGCGCGGTCGGTGGTGGCGCCGGTGGCGCGCTCCAGGGCGAAAGCGAAAAAGGGCAGGTGTTGCGCAATTGCTTGCGCGGGCGCGGTTACCGGGTGCTCAACTGAGCGTGATCAGCCTCAGCCCGCAATCGCTGCCATCAAAGGTTCAATCAGACGCGTGTTGGCCGCCGCGATGTCGCCGCTTTTCAGCGGATCGCCGCCGGCCAACTCTTGCACCGCACCGCCGGCTTCACGCACCAGCAGGATGCCGGCAGCGATATCCCAGGGTTTGAGGTTGAGTTCCCAGAAGCCGTCGTAGCGACCGGCTGCAACATAGGCCAGATCGAGCGCCGCCGAGCCGCTGCGGCGAATGCCGCCACCGCCCTTGGTGACGCGCTCCAGCTGAGGCAGGTAGCGGTCCATGCGCGGACCTTCGTCCAGCGGTTCGCCAGTGGTGATCAGAGCTTGATCCAGGCGTCGTGCGCCACTGACGCGGATGCGACGACGATTGAGCTGCGCGCCGCGGCCCTTGCTCGCAGTGAACAGCTCTTCCTTGAACGGATCGTAAACAATCGCGTGGGCCAGCTCGCCACGATCAACGATGCCGATGCTGGTGCAGAAGTGCGGAATCTGGTGCAGGTAGTTGGTCGTGCCATCGAGCGGGTCGATGATCCATTGCACCTCGTGTTCGCCATGCTCGCCGCTTTCCTCGCCCAGGATCGCGTGATCCGGGTAGGCGCGGTGAATGGTCTCGATGATCGCCTGCTCGGCCCGGTGGTCGACGTCGGAGACGAAGTCGTAGCGGCCCTTGCGGTCGATCTTCAACTGATCGACGCGATCCAGGTGGCGCATCATAATGTTGCCAGCCGCACGTGCGGCAGAAATTCCGATATTGACGAGAGGGTGCATGGACGCCGACAGGGCAGGACAAACAGCCGCACAGGATACCACGCACAACCCGGCAGACGGCCGACCGCCGTTGCGCGTTGTGCTGTGCGGGACGACTCACCCGGGCAACATAGGGGGCGCGGCCCGGGCCATGAAGACCATGGGACTGAGTCAGCTGGTGCTGGTTGACCCCAAGCCGGGCATTTTTCCCAGTGATGAAGCGACCGCGCGCGCGGTCAGCGCGGTCGACGTGCTCGACAACGCGCGGGTCTGCGCGACGCTGGCTGAAGCCGTGGCTGATTGCACACTGGTGGTGGGCACAACGGCGCGCGAGCGCCATATCGGCCCGCAGGTGATGTTGCCGCGCGATTTCTGCGCCGAGGCCGGGCAGCTGGCCGGCGACGGTGAGGTGGCCCTGGTGTTCGGGCGCGAGCGCACCGGTCTGACCAATGAGGAAGTGGATCTGTGCCAGCGCCTGGTGCGGATTCCCACGCAGAGCGCTTTTGCCTCGCTGAATCTTGCTGCGGCGGTTCAGATTCTGGCTTACGAATGGATACAGTCGGCGGCGCGCCTGCCGCAAGCTGCGCCGGAGGGCTACCGGCCGGCACGCTCTGAAGAGCTGGAGGGGCTGATCGGTCACATTGACCGGGTGATCAAGCGCACCGGGTTTTTTGCCGGCAAGAACCAGGACGCCATCCTGCGCCGCATCCGGCGCATTTATGCGCGGGCAGCGCTTGATACCAACGAGATCAACATCCTGCGCGGGCAGCTCGCCGCCACCGAAAAGACCTTGGACAGCGCCACGGCGGAGCCGTGATTTGCATGCCCTGGCGCGGATCGCGTTAAAATTCCGACTCGTTCAGTAGGAAAAGGCGGCGGCAGTCGCCGGTTCAGCAGGAAAGCCCATGTTCTCGTCCATGCGTGAAGACATCCAGTCGGTATTCGGTCGCGACCCCGCGGCGCGCTCGACCTGGGAAGTGCTGACCTGTTATCCGGGCCTGCATGCCCTGTGGTTCCATCGTGTCGCGCATGCGCTGTGGCGTCGCCGCCTGCACTGGCTGGCGCGCTGGGTGGCGCATGTCAGCCGCTGGCTGACCGGTATCGAGATTCATCCCGGTGCGCGCATCGGCAGGCGTTTTTTCATCGACCACGGTTTTGGCGTGGTGATCGGTGAAACCGCCGAAATCGGTGACGACGTCACCCTGTATCAGGGCGTGACGCTGGGCGGAACCAGCTGGAACAAAGGCAAGCGTCATCCCACCCTGAAGAACAATGTGGTGGTGGGAGCGGGGGCAAAAGTGCTCGGACCTTTCACTGTGGGCGAGGGGGCGCGTATCGGCTCCAACGCGGTGGTCACCAAGGAGGTGCCGGATGGTGCCACTATGGTTGGCGTGCTGGCGCGTCAGGTGTTGCGCGAAAAAACGCCCGAACCTTCGGACGCCACGGTTGCGATCGCCAAGAAGCTGGGTTTCGACGCTTACGGCTTGAGCAAGGACATGCCCGACCCTGTGGCCAATGCAATCAGCAAGATGCTGGAGCACATCCATGCCCAGGACGAGCAGCTCAAACAGATCTGCAAACGCTTGTGCGAGCTTGGCGGGCGCGAGCCACAGGTTGATGTTCCCGAACTCGACGTGCCGGAATTCGATCCGTGTCAGGAGGCTGAGGAGTGAATGTCACCTCGCGCGGTCGCTACGCGGTGACCGCCCTGCTTGATCTGTCCTTGCACGGCTGCCAGCAACCGGTGCCGCTGGCCGATGTGGCGCGGCGTCAGGGACTGTCGGTGAAGTATCTTGAACAGATTTTCTGCGGTCTGAAGAACCGGGGCCTGGTGGAGAGCGTGCGAGGCGCCAGCGGTGGCTACCGCCTGTGTCGCGCTGCGGATGCGATCAGCGTGGCCGAGGTTGTTGCTGCGGTGGAAGCGCAGAAAATCACCCAGGATGCGGCCGGGCCGGTGCACCAAACCCTGCTCAGTGAATTCTGGTCGGGTTTGTCCGAGTGCATGCGCAACTATCTGGAGGACGCCACCCTGGCCTCGCTGTGCGAGTGCGCCAGGGGTGGTCAGCCCGGTTGTGCAGAGCAGGGCGATGAGGCGCCGCGCGCATGATTTATTTCGATCACAATGCCACCACGCCCATGGCCGAGGACGTACTGGAGGCCATGCAGCCGTGGTTGAGTCAGCACTACGGCAACCCGTCCAGCGTGCACCGAGCCGGGCGTCTGGCGCGCCAGGCGATCGACACCGCGCGTGAGCAGGTAGCCGCGTTGCTTGGCGCGCAGCCGGGCGAAATTGTGTTCACTTCAGGTGGCACGGAAGCCGACAACCTGGCGTTCAATGCGGTGGCGTCGGGCGCGGGCCAACAGCAGGCTCGCTATGTGGTTGCCAGCACCGAGCATGCGGCGGTGCTGGAGGCGGCCCAGACGCGCGCCGACGCCGGCGCGCAGGTGGATATCCTGCCGGTGGATGGCGAGGGGCGGATCAGCGAAGACAGTCTGGCGCGGGTGCTGGCCGAGGGGGCGTCGGATTCAACGCTGGTGTCGATCATGTGGGCCAACAACGAAACTGGGGTGATCCAGGACATCGCCGCACTCGGCGGCGTGGCCCGAGCGCATGGCGCGCGCATGCACACGGATGCGGTTCAGGCCGCGGGCAAGCTGGCTCTGGATTTCGCCGCCACGCCGGTTGATCTGCTCAGCCTGTCTGCGCACAAGATTTATGGCCCCAAGGGGGTTGGCGCGCTGCTGTGCAAGCGTGATGTGGAATTGCGCCCGCTGCTGTTCGGTGGCGGGCATGAGCATCACCTGCGTGCCGGCACCGAGAACGTGCCCGGCATCGTGGGTTTCGGGCAGGCGGCGGTGCTGGCGCGGCGCGATCTGAAGGCGCGGCAGCAGCACACGCTGGCTTTGCGCGAGCACCTGGAGCAGGGCCTGACGAGCCTGCCCAATGTGCAGATTTTTGCCCGCGAGGCCGCCCGGGTCAGCAACACCTGTCAGTTTGGCGTGCGCGGCTTTCATTCCGAGGCGCTGTTGATGGAACTGGATCGGCGTGACATCGCGGTGACCAGCGGTTCGGCCTGCCACGCCGGCACCGGTCAGCCCACCCATGTGCTGCTGGCCATGGGTTACGACGAAGACACCGCGCACAGCGCGATCCGGGTCAGCTTTGGGGTGCGCAACACGCATGATGAGGTCGATGTCTTTCTCAAGGCGCTGAACGAGATCGTGGGCACGCGCGCGCCGGCTTTCGCGGCAGGACTGTTCGGTGGCTGAAATGATTTACCTTGATCACGCCGCGACCACGCCGGTGCGTCGCGAGGTCGCCGAGGCTATGGCCATGTGCATGACCGAAACGGGCCATTTTGCCAATCCCGGCTCGGATCACGCGCCCGGACGTCAGGCCGCGCACATCGTGGAGCAGGCCCGTGAACGCTTCGCCGCATTGATCGGCGCCAAGGCCGAGGACATCGTGTTCACGTCCGGTGCGACAGAATCCAACAACATGGCGCTGCTGGGTGGCGCGGCGTTCTACAGCAACAAGGGCAAGCGTATTGCGCTGGCCAAGACCGAGCACAAGTCGGTGCTGGATCCGTGCCGTCAGCTGGCCAGCCGGGGCTGGAGCCTGGACTGGCTGGAGACCGATGAACAAGGGCTGATTACCACGCAAGCGCTGACCGCGGCCATAACCGATGAGACCTGTCTGGCCAGCTGCATGCTGGTCAACAACGAAACTGGTGTGGTCCACAACATTCCGGCACTGGCCCGGGTGTGCGGTGAGGCTCAGGTGCTGCTGCATGTGGATGCGGCCCAAGCGCTGGGCAAGCTGCCCATCGAGGCGCGCCGCTGGGACGTCGCGATGATGAGCTTTTCGGCGCACAAGCTGGGTGGCCCCAAAGGGGTCGGCGCGCTGTATCTGCGGCGCAAACCTCCGGTCAAGGTGCAGCCGCTGGTGTTCGGTGGTGGCCAGGAGCGCGGGCTGCGCTCGGGCACCTTGCCGGTGCATCAGATTGTCGGGCTGGTCCGTGCTGCGGAGCTGGCCGAGGCGGAGCGTGAGCAGATGTTCCGCCATCTGGGGCGGTTGCGCCGTCGTTTGCTGGATCAGCTTGTTGCTGGTCTGCCGCAGGTCGAGGTCAATGGTGCGCAAACCGCGCAATCACCGCATATCCTCAATCTGAGTTTTCACGGTGTCGATGGCGAGGCCCTGCGCGCTGATCTGATCGATCTGGCCGTGAGCAGTGGTTCGGCGTGCACTTCGGACCATGCCGAGTCGTCCTATGTGCTGCGCGCACTGGGGCGTAGCGACAGCCTGGCCGACGCCAGTTTGCGGTTCAGCTTTGGCCCGACCACCACGGCCGAGCAGGTCGATCAGGCGGCTCAGCGCGTGATCGCCAGCGTGCGGCGTTTGCGCGCGCTGTCACCTCTGTGGCGCGAGGAGGCAGCGGCATGAATCCCAGTGCATATTCGGACAAGATCTGGAAGCTGTTTCGCGAGCCGCGCCGTCATGGTTGTTTCGAGGCCGAACAAAAACCTTCGCGTGGGCGTGCCACGACGCCGGCCAGCCACGCGGTGCTGCAGCTTGAATTGCTGGTGGCGCCGGACGGGCGCATCGATGATGCGCTGTTCCAGGCACTGGGTTGCCCCTATTTGATTGCCACTGGCGCGTGGCTGTGTGCCCATGTCACCGGGCGGCGTCGTGACGCCATGGCCACGCTGGAACCGCGTCTGATCGCGGAACAACTGGACCTGCCTGCGGTCAAGCGTTATTGCGCGGTGATGGCCGTGGAAGCCTTGAATCAGGCCCTGGATGATGCGCCGACGGTCGAGGCCGTGTCGGCGCCAACCGCTGAATGAGTACGAACTATGAATGAGATTACCCTGACCCCTGCTGCTGCCGAGCGTATCCGCTCGCAAATCGAACGCCGTGGCCACGGCCTTGGTTTGCGTCTGGCCGTGCGTGAAACGGGCTGCTCGGGCTACTCCTATGTGCTGGATTACGCTGACGAAGCTGCGCCGGGCGACCACCTGGTCGAAGCGCATGGCGTCAAGTTGTTTGTCGAGGTGGATAGCCTGCCGTTGTTGCAGGGGCTGACCCTGGATTTTCGTCGCGAAGGGCTCAATGAGCTGTTTCATTTCGACAATCCCAACGCCGAGGAGCTGTGCGGCTGCGGCGAAAGCTTCACCACGGCGGCGCCCAGCAGCAACGCACGCCCTGCGACGCTGTGACAGAAACGCCGTAAACCGTTAAAATTCGGTCGGTTAAGGGAGTGCTGCTGTGCGCTGGTGCGTAAAGCGGTGCTCCATTCACGATCCCTTTTTGCGCCCGATGCTGCGCACGCAGTCATCGGGCTTTGTTTACAGGAGCTTTTCATGACAGAGCGCACGCTCTCCATCATCAAACCCGACGCCGTTGCCAAGAACGTGATCGGTGAAATCTACAGCCGTTTCGAAAAGGCCGGTCTGCAGATCGTGGCAGCGCGCATGGTTCAGTTGAGCCGTGCCGACGCGGAAGGTTTTTACGCCGTGCACAAAGAGCGTCCGTTCTTCAACGATCTGGTCGAGTTCATGATTTCCGGTCCGGTGATGGTGCAGGTGCTGGAAGGTGAAGGCGCCATTGCCAAGAACCGTGATCTGATGGGTGCCACCAACCCGAAAGACGCTGCGCCTGGCACGATCCGTGCTGATTTCGCAGACTCCATCGACGCCAATGCCGTGCACGGCAGTGATGCGCCGGAAACCGCCAAAGTCGAAATCGACTACTTCTTCGGCGAATCCGGCCTCTGCCCGCGCGGCTAAGACCGACGAGAACGCGATGACACAGGCCGCTCCCACCAATCTTCTGGGTATGGATCGCCCGGCGCTCGAACAATGGTTCGCAGCGTTGGGGGAGCGGCCTTTTCGTGCGCGTCAGCTGATGCAATGGATGTATCAGCGCAGCGAGCCGCGCTTCGAGGCGATGACCGATATTGCCAAGGCCTTGCGCGAGCAGCTGCAGGACATTGCCGAGGTGCGCACGCCCGAGCTCATTACCGAGCAGGTCTCGGCCGACGGCACGCGCAAATGGTTGTTGCGGGTGGACGAGGGCAACGCGGTTGAAACCGTGTTCATTCCCGAGGCGGCACGCGGCACCTTGTGCATCTCCTCGCAGGTCGGCTGTGCCATGGACTGTCAGTTCTGTGCCACCGCCACCCAGGGTTTCTCGCGCAACCTGTCGGCTTCGGAAATCCTCGGTCAGGTGTGGTTTGCGCAGAAGGCGCTCAACGCCGTGCCGCGCGAGCAGCGCGTGATCTCCAATGTGGTGTTCATGGGCATGGGCGAGCCGCTGGCCAATTTTGACCAGGTGGTGACGGCCATTCGCGTGCTGCTGGATGATCTCGGCTACGGCCTGTCCAAGCGCCGGGTTACGGTCAGCACCTCCGGGCTGGTGCCGTTCATCGACCGTCTGCGCGAAACCGTGGACACCGCGTTGGCCGTGTCTCTGCATGCCGCCGACGATGATCTGCGTAACGAGATCGTCCCCATCAACCGTAAATATCCGCTGTCGGAATTGATGGCGGCCTGTCGCCGTTACACCGATGGCAAGGACCGGCACGTTCAGATCGTGTACGAGTACGTGATGCTGGATGGCGTCAACGATTCCGCACAACAGGCGCGCGCGTTGGCGGCTCTGCTGCGCGGTCTGCCGGCCAAGGTCAATCTGATTCCTTTCAATCCGTTTCAGGGCACGAGCTATAAAACCTCCAAGCCCGAAGCGGTGCAGGCGTTTGCCGAGATTCTGCGTGGCAAGCGCATTGTGACCACCACGCGCAAAACGCGCGGCGACGACATCGATGCCGCGTGCGGTCAGCTGGTCGGGCAGGTCAAGAACCGCCAGCGCCGTCGCTTGAGCGAGATTCCCGTGGTGGTGCAGTCATGATGCGGCGCTGGGCGACATTGCTTGCCGTTGTGCTGCTCTCGGCCTGTGTGCAGACCGGTTCACCGCGTTTCGAGGCCGATCTTGACCAGGCCGCGCGCATCAACACCCAGCTGGGTTTGGATTATCTGCGCCAGGGCAATATCGAGCTGGCCTCCTCACGCCTGAACAAAGCTTTAGAGCAAAACGACAAATTGGCCGATACCCATTGGGGTTTGGCGCTGGTGCATGCGCATTACGGCGAAGGCGGCAAGGCCCGTCGCGCCTTTGATCGTGCGCGTTCGTTGGCACCAGAGGATGGCAATATTATTGCCAGCTACGGCCAGTTTCTGTGTGATCAGGGCGAGCTGGATGCGGCTGAACAACAGTTCGCCAAAGCCTTGTCGATGCCGCGCTACACCACGCCGGAAGTCGCCTACGGCAACGCGGCAGCGTGTTACCAACGCAATGGCGACGTGGCGCGTGCGGAAGAAAACTTCCGACGCGCGTTGGTCTATAACCCGCGCTACGCTCGTGCGCTGCGCCACTTGGCCGCGATCAGCTACGAGCGCCAGGATTACTTGCGTGCGCGCGCATTTCTGCAGCGCCTGGAAGCGCAGGGTGGGCACTCGCTGGAAAGTCTGGTGCTGGGGCTGCGAACCGAACATGCGCTGGGCGATCGCACCGCCGTTCAGGCCTATGCCGACGAATTGCTGTCGCGTGCGCCGGATATCGGAACCCGCATTGACCTGAATACTGGGGAAGCCTGGTAGCCATGAGTGAGCAGGATTACGAATATCTGGATGCTCCTGAAGATTTGAGCCAGATACCGGTACCCGGCAAGTTGGTACGCCAGACGCGGGAACAGCGCGGCCTGTCGATCGAAGACATGAGTGCGCGTACGCGATTGACCGACAATGTGCTGCACATGGTCGAGCGCGACGATTATCTGGGCATGGGCGAGCCGGTGTACGCGCGCGGCTACTACCGCAAGTGTGCCGAAGCGCTGGGTCTGAATGGTGATTTGCTGGTTGAAGCCTATGAGCGTCACAGCGGCACCATGTCGCCGGTGCCGACCATCGATCAGCGTCCTTCGATTGCCTACCGCGAGGGGCCAGGTCGTGTTGCACTGGCTGTCGCCATCGGGTTGATCCTCGTGGTTTTTGCGATCAGTGCCCTGTGGTTGTGGGACAAGGATGGCGCTGCTGAGGCCGCGGCGCAGACCGCGCCGTCGCCGGTGGGAGCCATACCAACGCCGCAACCAAGCACTGCCCCCGTCGAACGTCCAGCGCGAACTGAAGTCGACGCGTCTTCTCGCAATGAGGCGCCGATGCAGAGCCCGCTGGTGACCCCCGCGCCAACACTGGCAGCCGTCACTGCGCAGCCCACGCCTGAGGTGCGCCCCACGGCCACGCCGCAAGCCAGCGCCGCCGCGCCGGCAGCAGCGCCTGTACGCCCCGAGGTGCGGGTTGAGGTGCAGGGTGGCGAGGCCTGGCTGGATGTGCGTGATCCCTCGGGCAACAAGTTGCTCTACAAACTTCTGCAGCCCGGCTCCGTGCGTGAATTCACGGGTCAGCCGCCGTTCAAGCTATCACTGGGGCGGGCCGACAACGTGCGCATCTGGGTGCAGGGCCAACCGGTTGAATTCAAAGCGCAGATTGAGAGTGATCTGCGCGCGTTTTTCTACATTGACGCGCAAGGGCGCGTGAGCGACGAGGTGACCCCGTGAAGTCCCATCACACGATCACCCGGCGCAAGTCGCGTCAGATCATGGTTGGCCATGTCCCGGTCGGTGGTGATGCACCGATCTCGGTGCAGAGCATGACCAACACCGAAACACGTGATGTGGAAGCCACCGTGGCCCAGATTCAGGCCATCCAGAAGGCGGGCGCCGACATCGTGCGGGTGTCCGTGCCGACCCTGGATGCGGCCGAAGCTTTCGGCAAGATTCGCAAGCGGGTGACCATCCCGCTGGTGGCCGACATCCATTTCAACTACAAGGTCGGGCTGGCGGCGGCCGAGCAGGGCGCCGATTGTCTGCGCATCAACCCGGGCAATATCGGCAGCGAGCGCAAGGTGGCCGAGGTGATCGCCTGTGCTCGCCATCACGGTATTCCGATTCGTGTCGGGGTCAACGCCGGGTCGCTGGAAAAGGATCTGCAGGAAAAATACGGCGAGCCGAATTCCGATGCACTGGTTGAGTCCGCATTTCGCCACATCGACATTCTTGATCGGCACGATTTTCAGGACTTCAAGATCAGCCTTAAGGCTTCGGAAGTTTTCATGACCGTGTTTGCCTACCGCAAGCTGGCAGCACAGATTGAACAGCCGCTGCATCTGGGTATTACCGAGGCCGGTGGTGAGCGCGCCGGCGCGGTGAAGTCGTCGATTGGCCTGGGCATGCTGCTGGCCGATGGTATCGGCGACACCATCCGGGTTTCGCTGGCGGCTGATCCGGTGCAGGAAATCAAGGTCGGCTGGGACATGCTCAAGTCTCTGCACCTGCGTTCTCGCGGGATCAACCTGATCGCCTGTCCGTCGTGCTCACGGCAGAATTTTGATGTGATCAAGACGGTCAACGAACTTGAAGCGCGCTTTGACGACATCGACGAGTCCATGGATGTCGCGGTGATTGGTTGCGTGGTCAACGGGCCGGGTGAAGCGCGCGAAGCGCACATCGGCGTGACCGGCGGCAATCCCAACAGCGTGTTCGTCGACGGCAAGATTCAACACAAACTCAAGAATGAAGATCTGGTGATCGGCCTGGAAGACCTGGTGCGTCAGAAGATCGGCAAGAAACCCTGCGGTAACCCATGAGTCAACGTGTCCGCGCCCTGCGGGGCTTTAATGATGTTCTGCCCGAGGACACCGCTTGGTGGCGTGGCGTTCTGAGCCATGCGCAACAGGTCATGGACCTGTACGGCTACCGTGAGGTGCGCCTGCCGCTGATGGAGGCGACCGAGCTGTTCAGTCGCTCGGTCGGCGAGGCCACCGACATCGTTGAGAAGGAGATGTTCACCTTCTCTGATCGCGAAAAGACCTCCATGAGTCTGCGTCCGGAAGGTACCGCAGGCTGCGTCCGCGCCGGCATCGACAACGGCTTGCTGCACAACCAGCAGCAGCGTTTCTGGTACGCCGGGCCGATGTTCCGACATGAGCGCCCACAGGCGGGCCGCTACCGTCAGTTCGAGCAGATCGGCGTTGAGGCCTACGGCATGGCCGGGCCGGATGTGGATGTCGAGGTGATCGCCTTGTCGGCACGTTTGCTGGCCGCACTGGGCCTGGCTGATGTGGTGACCCTGGAGCTCAACACCCTGGGTACCAGCGAGTCGCGCGCCGCGTATCGTCAGGCGGTGGTGGACTATTTAACGCCCTTTGAAGCGGAGCTGGATGAGGATTCGCAGCGGCGCCTGAAGACCAACCCCTTGCGCATCTTTGACAGCAAGGTCGCGCGCACCCGCGAGATCGTTGCCGATGCGCCGGTGTTCGATGATTACATCGATGCCGAATCACGTGAGCACTTCGCCGCTGTCCAGCAAGGGCTGGATGCGCTGGGTATTGGCTATACGCTGAATCCGCGTTTGGTGCGCGGGCTAGACTACTACAGCCGCACCGTGTTCGAGTGGACCACCGATCGTCTGGGTGCTCAGGGTACGGTGTGTGCCGGTGGGCGTTATGATGCGCTGGTCAGCCAGCTGGGCGGCGGTGATGTGCCGGCCATCGGTTTCGCCATGGGCCTGGAGCGGGTGGTGTTGCTGATCAAGGCTGTGGAGGGTGACGTGCGTGTCACGCGCGCACCGCAGGCCTTTATCTGCGCGCTGGGTGAGGTTGGTTGCGCGGCCACCCAGGTGGCCGAGCTGTTGCGTGATGCCGGGCTACGGGTGCAGGTGTCGGTCAGCGGCAAGCTCAAGGCGCAGCTCAAGCGCGCGGATCAGTCCGGCGCGGACTGGGCATTGATACTGGGCGAGGATGAACTCGACCAGCGGCAGGTGCAGGTCAAAGCCCTGCGCGGCGAACAGAACCAGACCCTGATGGGCTGGTCCGAAGCAGTGGAATTTATTCAGCAGCACTATCCGGCTGCATGATTTGAAGCGGCAGCAAAGCCGCGATGTTGATTCGAGGACAAACGGTGGAATTCGAGAAATCCGATCAGGAACAAGTAGAAGCCCTGCAGAAGTGGTGGAAGGAGAACTGGCTGTCGCTGCTGGGTGGCCTGGTCTTGGGCCTTGGCGGCATCCTGGGCTGGCAGTACTACGGCGATTACAGTGACGCCCAGGCCGCAACGGCATCGACCCGCTATGAGTCGATCAAAGCGATGCTCGCCAGCGAGCAGCTTGATGCGGCAAATGCCGAGATCGAAGCTTTGGTTGCGGCGCATCCCAAGTCGCCGTACGTTGCGCAGTCGCAGCTGGCCCTGGCCCAAGCGCAGGCAGATAGCGGCGACTGGGCAGCGGCAGAAGCCAGCTTGCGCGAAGTCATTGACGGGCAGGCTGATGTTGCGATTGAGGGGCTGGCCATTTTGCGTCTGGCTCGCGCGCTGTGGGCGCAGGACAAAAGCGACCAAGCGCTGACACTGCTGAATGAGGCCCCGGAGAATGGCTATGGCCCCTTGTACAGCGATCTCAAGGGTGACATTGCGCGGGCAGCGGGCGATGCAGCCGCCGCACGGGAAGCCTATCAGGCGGCCCTGGCCAGCAACGCCGATTTCATTGATAACAACACAGTTCAGCAGAAGCTGGACGCGCTTAACTAAGGCCGACCTTGATCATGCGTCAAACCCTGCTCCTGTTGCTTGCCGCCAGCGCCCTTGCGGCGTGTTCCGGAAAATCCACCGTCGCCAAGCCTGAGCCGCTGCGTCAGATTGCCGATCCTCAGGTACGTGGCGAAAGCCGCTGGGCGACAAAAACGGCGGACAGTCAGGGGCTTAGTGGCTTGCGCCCGTTGCTGGCTGCAGGGCGTGTCTTTGTCGGCGACAGCAAAGGCCATATCCAGGCGCTGGATGCGCAGGGCGAAACCCTGTGGTCACAGAAAACGGATTTTCGTCTGTCGGCCGGGCCGGCCTTGGCTGATGGTGCGCTGATCTTCGGTACCTTGAGCGGGCAGGCGGTTGCCGTTGAAGCCAGTGACGGCAGCGTGCGCTGGAGCACCGAGCTGAGCAGCGAGGTCATCGCGCCGCCGGTGGGTGATCGAGACCTGGTTGTGATGCGCAGCGGCGATGGACGCATCTACGGCCTCAATCCAGCTGATGGTGAGCGTCGTTGGACCCTGAACCGCTCGGTGCCTGCGCTGATTCTTCGCGGTGCCGGTAACACCCTGCTGGACAGCAATGCAGCGTATGTCGGCATGGACAACGGTCGCGTCATCGCGCTGGATCGCACCACTGGCGAGCCGTTGTGGGAAGAGGCTGTGAGTCTGCCGACCGGGCGTTCGGAGATCGAACGCATCGTGGACGTGGATGCAGATCTGCTGCTGGTCAATGATGTGCTTTTTGCGGCCAGTTACGGCGGCGATCTGGTTGCGCTGGCCACCACCAATGGGCGCACGCTATGGCGCCGCAGTCTGGCCAGCTACACCGGTATGGATTTTGATGGCCGCTGCCTCTATGTGACCGATGCCGAGGCTGTGCTGTGGTGCCTGGACCCCAGCAATGGTGCTGCGATCTGGGAACAGAATCAGCTCAAGCATCGTGGTTTGAGCGCTCCGTTAGCGTTCAAGGGCAACGTGCTGGTCAGTGATTTCGAAGGTTATATGCACGCCGTGTCGTCTGCAGACGGTGCGATCATCGGTCGGCGTAAGGTGGTGGACGATGCCGTCAATCGCCCCATGCAGGCGGCTGATGGCGTGGTTTATGTGCTTGGTCGGGGTGGGCGTTTGCGCGCACTCGACTGGGTGCCTGTTAATTCGGCTGGATAACACAACATGGAACATGCCCCGTTGGTTGCGCCTACGGTGGCGCTGGTGGGGCGCCCGAACGTTGGCAAAAGCACGCTGTTCAATCAGCTGACGCGCACGCGTGATGCGTTGGTTGCTGACGAAGCCGGTCTCACCCGTGACCGGCAGTACGGTCTTGCCGATATCGCCGATGGCCACTGCATTGTGGTCGATACCGGCGGCATCATGGAGCAGGCAGAAGGTCTGGACGCCAGCGTTGCCGAACAAAGCCGCCTGGCGATAGAAGAGGCCGATTTCGTTCTGTTCATGGTTGATGGTCGCGCCGGTGTGGTGAGTGAAGACCAGGCCATCGCGGAAATGTTGCGGCCCCATACGGCCAAGACTTGCCTGGTCATGAACAAATGTGAAGGGCTGGACCGCGATGTGCTGGCGGCGGATTTCTTCGCGCTGGGGCTGGGTGATCCCCTGGGGATTGCGGCCGCGCACGGGCAGGGCATGGGGCTGCTGCGTGAACTGCTGGCTCAGCGCATTGCGCTGGCGCCAAGCAATAAACCTCGGCGTGAGCACGGTCGTGTGGCTGTTGCCCTGGTCGGTCGACCAAACGCCGGCAAGTCGACCCTGTTGAATCGACTGGTGGGTGAAAACCGGGTGATTGCTTCAGATGTGGCTGGCACGACCCGTGACAGCGTGGAGGTTGCCTTCGAGTACAACGGCAAGCCGTACACGCTTATTGATACGGCGGGTTTGCGGCGTAAGGCCAAGGTTTATGATCGCATCGAAAAGTTCAGCGTGGTCAAAACCCTGCAGGCTATCGAAGCCTCCAATGTTGTGGTGGCGCTGATCGATGCCCGAGAAGGTGTTGGTGCCCAGGATGCGCGGATTCTTGGCATGGTGGCGGAAAGTGGTCGCGCCATCGTGGTCGCCATCAACAAATGGGATGGCCTCGAAGACGAGCAGCGCGCGCAGATCAAATCCGAGGTTGAGCGCAAACTGCCATTTCTGGATTACGCCAGCTTTGTGAGCATTTCGGCCTTGCACGGCTCGCGTCTGAAAGAACTGATGCAAGCGGTGAGTAAGGCCCATCGTGCCGCATTTTGTGATCTGAGCACCTCGGCACTGTCTGCTGTGCTGGAAAAGGCCGTGCATGCACATCCGCCACCCGCGGTGGCCGGGCGGCGCATCAAGCTGCGCTATGCCCATCAGGGTGGTCGCAATCCGCCGACCATCGTGATTCACGGCAATCAGACCGAAAAGCTCAATAACAACTATCGGCGTTATCTGGTCAATGCGTTTCGCCAAGCCTTCGAGCTTGACGGCACGCCGGTGCATTTGCACTTCAAGACCAGCGATAACCCCTATAAAGATCGCAAGAATGAGCTGTCAACCGGTCAGCGGCGCAAGCGTGACCGGATGATTCGCCACCGCATCAAATCCGGCAAGTCCTGAGATTTTACGACGCCGACGTTGCAGCTGACGCGGTAGCATCCCAGGCAGCAAAGAGGAGAGAGCGATGACGCTGCAAACCGAGCGCTGGGATGTACTGATCCGCGGCGCCAAGTTGTTTGATGGCACGGGTGCACCGCCCGTGATGCATGATGTGGCGCTGGCTGATGGGCGTGTCGTGGCACGCGGGGCGCAGCTGGATGCGACCAAGGCCAGTGAGGTGGTTGACGCTGAAGGGCAATGGTTGATGCCCGGGTTGCTGGATGTTCATACCCATCTGGATCTGGAGGTTGAACTGGCGCCTGGTCTGCCGGAAGTGCTGCGCCACGGCACCACCACCGTGGTCATGTCGAATTGCTCGCTGGGCCTGGCTTTCGGCGCGCAGCGTCGCAATGGCGAAGATCCCATCGTGGACTGCTTTGCGCGCGTTGAGAATGTGCCCAAAGCGGTTCTCAGCAAAGTTGCCGACGCGGTCGACTGGAACGATAGCGGGAGTTATCTGAACCACTTCGATCGGCTTGCGCTGGGCCCCAATGTGGTGCCACTGATCCCGCATTCGATGTTGCGAGCCGAGGTTATGGGGCTGCAAGGTTCGGTCAGTCGTGAGCCGACATCTGACGAACTCGCACAAATGGAGGCGTTGGTTGAGAAGGGCATGCAGGAGGGCTACGCCGGTTTTTCCACCGATGCCTTGCCGTTTCACTACCTGGCCAATGATCCTAACCGTCGACGCAAAATCCCGACCCAGTTTGGTTCGTTCTCCGAACTCAAGCGCTTGACTCAGGTGGTGCGGCGCTACGATCGCGTTTGGCAGGCCACGCCGCCCAAGGACAGTCGTTTGGGCACCTTGCGCAATTTCCTGCTCAGCAGCGGCCGTCTGTTTGGCAAGCCACTCAAGGTTACCGCCGTCGCCGCGTTGGACGTGAGTTCGAACAAATCCATTCTGCGCATGGGCCTGTTCCTGATGCGTCTGATCAACTCACGCTGGCTGCAGGGGCGCTTTCGCCTGCAAGCCTTGGCGGCGCCGTTCAAGGTTTATGCCGATGGCATGATCACGCCGCTGGCGGAAGAAGTGCCGGAAATGCGGGAGCTCAATGAGCCGGATCTTGAAGATCGCGAAGCGCGTATGGCCTTGCTCAATGACCCGGCTTATCGCGCGCGCTTCAAACGCATGTGGAATCACGACAAGCGCGGTTTTTCCTTGGCACGTCTCAAGCGCCGCCTCAACATCATGGACGACACACTGACGCGCGATCTGGCTGACATGGTCATGACCGAGCGGCCCGTGGCCGCCTGGAAGGATCAGACCCTGGCGCAGATTTATGTCCGTTTCATGGACTGGAAGCGCAGCGGTCGGGCCATTAACCAGGACGAAGCACAAGTGTTCGGGCGTCTGGCCTTTACGGTTGAAGACGACTGCGATTTCCTGCTGGCACTGCTGCAGCTGTTTGATACCGACCTGCGCTGGTACGTACTGGCGGCGAACGCCGATGCGGCGGTTTACAAACGTGCGCTGACCGATCCCATGAGCCTGCCAGGCTTCAATGATTCCGGTGCTCACCTGACCAACATGGCTTTTTACGATGCCAATCTGCGGGGGTTGCAGCTCATCATGACGGATGGTGATGCCGCGGTGGCGGAGCATGTGCGTCGCTTGACCCGCGACCCGGCGGAGTTTTTTGGGCTTGATGTGGGGCTGGTTGAGGTCGGTTGCGCCGCAGACTTGGTGTTGCTGGACCCGCGTGCGCTGCGCGCGTATGACTCTGAGCGCAAGACCCGCCTGGAATATCGCGAGGAGTTTGGTCACAAACAGATGGTGAACCGCTCTGATGGTGTGGTGACCGCGGTCTGGGTGGCCGGTCAGGCGGCCTGGCAAAATGGTGGTTTTACACCGGTGGTGGGCAAAGCCCGTCTGGGGCAGGTCTTGCGCGCCGGCCAGACGAACCAGGCCGGATCTTCCAGCTTGCCACAAGCGGCCTGAACGCTACTGTCGGAAAGGCCCGCTGTCCGGCGGGCTTTTTTATGTCCGAATGACAGGCCTGTGTTCAATTTTTGCCGAGCCCAGTAAACTGCGCGCCGCGACGCCGCGCGCACAATGACAGGAGTGGTTTTGACAGACAGCGTCACCGTCTTTGCCGTCGGGCAGCGATGGATCAGTAGTACCGAACCGGAACTGGGCCTGGGCCTGGTGGTGCAGGCCGAGGGCCGGGTGGTCCAGGTGTGCTTTCCCGCCGCCGATGAGGAGCGCGCTTACGCCGCGCGCTCGGCACCGCTTAGCCGGGTGCAATTTCGTCAGGGTGAGATGATCCATGACAACCAGGAGCGCCGGCTCAAGGTTACGGACACCCTGGAAAACAACGGCGTCATTATCTATCTGTGTGAAGATGAAGACGGCAAAGATGTGCTGCTGCCGGAAGAGCAGCTGCATGCGGTGATCCGTCTAAACAGCCCGCGCGAGAGGCTGTTTGCCGGTCAGATCGATCGCTTGTCACGTTACCGCTTGCGCTACAACACGCGCCTGCATCACGGGGTGCAGATGCAAAGCCCTGTGCGGGGGTTGCTGGGACCACGGGTTCAGCTGTTACCGCACCAGATTTACATTGCACACGAAGTGGCAAGCCGCCACGCCCCGCGCGTTTTGCTGGCCGACGAGGTCGGCCTGGGCAAAACCATTGAGGCAGGCATGATCGTGCACCAGCAGTTGATCAGTGGGCGCGCCAGCCGTGTGCTGGTGGTGGTGCCCGAGGCCCTGTTGCATCAATGGCTGGTTGAGATGCTGCGGCGCTTCAATCTGCGTTTCACGATACTCGATGAAGCCCGCTGCATGGCCCTGGAGGGTGAGGCGAGTGGGTTGCAAGAGGATGACGTCAGTGCTGACGACATCAATCCGTTCGAAAGCGCACAGCTGGTGTTGTGCGGCGAGAATTTTCTGGCCGCTGATACTTCCCGGGCCGAGCAGGCTCGTGCGGCTGGCTGGGATATCCTGGTGGTTGACGAAGCGCATCACCTGGCCTGGACACCGGAAAACAGCAGTCCCGCCTATGCGTGCGTTGAACGCCTGGCAGAGCAGGTTCCCGGTTTGCTTTTGTTGACCGCGACTCCCGAGCAACTCGGGCGTTCGGGACACTTTGCGCGTCTGCGCCTGCTGGATCCTGATCGCTATCACGATTTACAGCAATTCGTTGATCAGGAGCAGCAGTACCAGCAGATCAGTGATGTGCTGATGGCATTGCGTCAGGACAACGCCTGGCAGCGCTTGAGCTCGGAGCAGGGCTTGCGTGAGGTGCTGGATGCCTATCTGGGTACCGATCGGGTTGCTGCGGTCGTTGCCGAGGTTGATGGCGCTGATGCTTCCGCCCAGACGGTGGCGCTTGAGCGCCTGACCCGTGATTTGCTTGATCGACATGGCACGGGGCGCGTGCTGTTCCGCAATACCCGTGCTTCGGTGAAGGGCTTTCCCGGCCGCGAGCTGCATGCCTGGCCACTTAGCGGATCGCAAGCTTTGCCTGCCGATGTGGCGCTTGATGATCAGCTGCATCCAGAGCAAGTACTCGGCCTGGATGACGACCCCCGCTTGGGTTGGTTGGTCGAATTTCTCAAACAGCATCGCCAGGACAAGGTGCTGCTGATTTGCCGCTCGGCCGAAACCGTTTGCGAACTGGAGCAGCAACTGCGTCTTGCCGGCTGCTACTCGGGGCTCTTCCATGAAGGCATGAGCCTGCTGGAACGCGACCGGGCCGCAGCCTGGTTTGCGGATGATGAGGACGGTGTACAGATCCTGCTGTGCTCGGAAATCGGCAGCGAAGGGCGTAATTTCCAGTTCGCGCGACACCTTATCCTGTTTGATCTGCCGCTGGATCCGGATTTGCTGGAGCAACGAATTGGCCGCCTGGATCGCATCGGTCAAACCGGCGTCATCCAGATTCATGTGCCCTACCTTGAGGGCACGGCCCAGCAACGTCTTCTGAACTGGTACGCCGACGGGCTGGGCGCATTTGAAAGCCCCTTCCAAATCGGCCAAGCGGTCATCAATCGTTACGGTGAGGCCCTGCTGCAAGCCCTGCAAGCCGCCGATGAGCAGCCGTTGCAGAGCCTGATTTCCGATGCACAAAGCTTTGTTGCTCAGGAGCAGGCACGACAGGAGCAAGGGCGTGATCGCCTGCTCGAACTGAACTCCTGCCAGCCTGACAAGGCGGATGAATGGGTCAACATGGTGCGCGAGTACGAGCGCCCTGGCGTCCTTGCGCCGTATATGGAACAGGTCTTTGATGCGTTCGGGGTCGAGCACGAATCGCACAGTGCTGAGGCGGTCATCGCGCGGCCAGGAAACCACATGCATGGCCAGCATTTTCCTGCACTGCCGGAAGATGGGTTGACCGCAACGTTTCGCCGAGACGTTGCCATGAGCCGCGAAGACATGCATTTCCTGACCTGGGAACACCCCATGGTGACCGGGGCCATGGACATGATCCTGAGTGGAGACTTTGGCAACACAGCCTTGTGCACGGTCAAGCTCGGTGGTGTCGCGCCAGGCACGCTGCTGGTTGAAAGCTTGTTTGTGCTCGGAGTTCAGGCGCCGCGGGCTTTGCAGCTTGAGCGTTATCTGCCTGCCGAGCCGGTGCGTTTGTTGCGTGACAATCTGGGACGTGACTTGTCCGAGCAGCTCCCGGCGGATCAATTGCACATGATTGCGGAGCGTGTTCCAAAACAAACCGCGCATGCGCTGGTCAAACGTGCCGAAAAGGTGCTGCAGAGTTTGCTTGATACCTCTGAAAAGCAGGCTGCAGCGCTGCAGGATGAACTGATCGATGCTGCGATGAATCAGATGAGGGCGGAGCGTGACGATGGCTTGCAGCGCTTGCTGGCATTGGCGGAGGTCAATCCCAATGTACGCCAGCAGGAGATAGATCAGTATCAAGCCGAGACGGCTCAGCTGGAAGAACGATTGCGGGCGGCAGCATTGCAGCTGGATGCTGTGCGCATCGCAATTGCGACCTAGCCTGGAAAGCCTGCAGTCGGTTGCGGGGCATGCCGGAAATTGTGCCGTCAAGTGTTTACGCAGCAATTGATAATGACTAGCATTTGCGTTTTATTCGGACGCAAGTGAGAGAAGGGATGTCGATGAAACTGAAGATTTGTGCCGGACTGTTGTCCTTTGCACTGTGCGCGCCGGTTTTTGCCGACGCACCGGGCAATGCCAGTGCGCACGGTGGCAGCGATGCGCATGTGCGTGAGTTGAGCAATCATCTCGCCGAGTACGAAGCCGAAATCAAATGGTTGCTCGACAAGGCGCAGGCTTTGATTCAGGTCTACGCTGACAAGGGTTCAAAAGGTGTGAATACCGATGAACTCATTGATAACTTTGAGGCGGTTAAAGTCCATCTGGCGATCGAGCTGAATTACGTGCCGATCTATGCCGAAGTTTGGCAAGGCATTTACGGCATGAAGCAGGCGATGGAGGAAGGCAAGCCAGCAGCCGAGGCAGAGGCGCAACGCATGGCCTTTGCCAAGGCCCTGTGGCAGGGCATGGGGGTTGTGAAGTTGGCCGCCCAGCATCAGCTTGCTCAACCAGCACCCAGCACCTCGACTGACGAGGCGGCACAAAGCCCTACAGCGACGCTGGAAGAGATTGCCGATACGCTGGATGACGTGCTCGCGCTGTATCGTAAGGGCGAGATTGAGAAAGCCAAATCATTGGTGCATGCGACGTATCTGAATCGATTTGAAGGGGTTGAGGGCGCGCTGATTGAGCAGGACGCGGATCTGGTTGAAGATCTGGAAAAAGATTTCAACGTGACCTTGCTCAAGGCGTTGCAGAGCAAAAATGCGACCCGAACGGTGCAGGGCGTTGTCAGCGCTATGCAGACCAAGCTTGAGCGTGCGCGTAAATTGCTCAAGGAAGCGGACAAGAATCGACGGGACGTGTTCTAGCATGCGCCGCCGTCAATTCCTGCAAACCCTGGCTGCAGGTGGTGTCGTGGGGGCATTGCCGGCAGGGCTGAACACGGTCTTTGCTGCAGATGCGAGCGAGGCCGTCTCAGTTGAGGATCTGCCGCCGATTGAGGGCGAGTTGACCCTCTACCTGGGGCGGGGCGAGGGCGGTTTGTACGAACGTGTGCTTGATGCGATTCGCAAACGCAATCCCAAGCTGAAACTGGGTGTTCGGCGCGGTCCCACCGCGGCACTGGCGAATGCCATAGTGGCCGAAGGGCGCGCGAATGTGCGGCGTGCTGATTTGTTCTGGGCGGTCGACTCTGGCGCGATCGGGGTTGTGGAAGAGGCCGGCTTGGCGCGTGATTTACCGGCCGATATCAGTGCTCAACTTAAGCCCGGATTTCGCTACGAAGCTTGGGCGCCGGTGACCGGGCGTATTCGCACTTTGCCGTATAACCCGACAAGCGTGAGTGCTGAACAGGTGCCCGACGATGTGATGGCGCTGGCTGACAGCTCGCTTAAAGTGGGTTGGGCACCGGCTTACGCGTCGTTTCAGTCATTCGTGACGGCAATGCGGCTGGATCGTGGTGATCAAGCCACACGCGATTGGCTCAAGGGGGTTAAGCGTCATGCCAAGAGCTACGCCGGTGAATTGGGCGTGGTGATGGGTGTGGAGCGTGGTGAGGTTGACCTGGGGTTTGCCAATCACTACTACACCTTGCGTCTCAAGGCCGGTAAACCTGATGCCAATGTGGCCCTGGCGTTTACCAACAACGATGCCGGTTGCCTGGTCAATGCTTCGGGCATTCTGGCGTTGGGTGAGAACCCTGCTGCGGTGACCTTTATTCGTTATCTGCTGACCCGCGAAGTACAGTCGTATCTTGCTGAGGAGGCGTATGAGATTCCGCTGGTGGATGGCGTGGCAATGCCGCAGGGTTTGCCGCCTTTGGCCAGCGTCCAGCCGCCCAAGATCGACCTGACTCAGCTGGCCGATTTGCGCCCGACTCTGAATTTGATGCGTGATGCTGGCGTGTTATGAGGGTTCGCTGGCCGCCGCCGTCCTACCCGCTGGCCGGGCTTATTGCGCTGGTTGCGGTCTTGCCCGTGGTGGTTCTGGTCACGCTGGTCGGTGACGCGCCAGATCCGTTCAGTCCTTACAATCTAAAGGTCTTGCTCAACACCGTAGTGCTCATGGCGCTCACGGTGCTGGGTTCGGTGTTGATCGGCGTACCGCTGGCGCTTTTGACGGCGTATGTCGAAGTGCCATGGCGCCGCGTGTGGCTGGTGGCCTTGGCTGCGCCACTGGCATTGCCCAGCTACATCGGAGCCTTCACCTTTTACGCTGCGTTTGGGCCTGGCGGTGAGATTGAAACGCTCACCGGGCTCTCCACGCCAAGCCTGGATGGCATGTTTGGTGCGGCGCTGGTGATGGCGCTGTACACCTATCCGTTTGTTTTGCTCACCACGCGCGCATCGTTGTGCAGTCTTGATGCCAGTCAGGTCAATGCTGCGCGCACGCTGGGCTTATCGTTGCCGATGAGCCTGTGGCGGGTGGTGCTGCCGCGTGTGCGCAATGGCATTGCGGCCGGTGCCTTGCTCGCGGCCATGTACGCCTTGTCAGATTTTGGCACGCCGGCAATCATGCGGCTGGATACATTCACCCGGGTGATCTTTGTCGAGTACAACGCCTTCGGCCTGAGTCAGGCGGCGATGTTGTCGTTGCAATTGCTGAGCATTGTCGGGCTGGTGCTGTATCTGGAATCACGGGTCAAGACGCCGCAGGAACTGCCCGGAAGAAGTTTGTCGATATGGCCAAGCCGTAGACAGAGCGTTGCTCTGTTCGCTGCTGTTGCGCCCATAGTTCTTTTGGCCATCGCCTTGCCTTTGGCGGTGTTCGGCATATGGCTGTGGCGTGATGGTGCAGAGGGGTTCGAGTTGGCGTATGCCTGGAACTCGGCCTACGCGGCGCTGTTGGCGGCGTTGGTCGCCGTGGTACTGGCGGTGCCGGTGGCGCATGCTGCGATGAGCGGTCGTGCGGGTCGGCTCATGGAGCGGTTGACCTATCTGGGCTTTGGGGTGCCGGGCATCGTGATGGGTACGGCCTTGGTTTATCTTGGCCTGAAGTTGCCGTTGCTCTATCAAACCTTGGCTTTGCTGGTGCTGGCCTATGTTCTGCGTTTTCTACCGCTAGCAGTCGGCGCGGTGCGCTCTACCAGCGAGCGAATCGATCCCAAACTAGTCAATGCAGCACGTACTCTTGGAGCCAGCCGCGGGGAGGCCTTTCGGCGCATCACTTTGCCGCTGACACTGCGTGGTATCGTGGCTGGCGGCGCGCTTGTCTTTCTGGAAGTGATGCGCGAGTTGCCGGCAACTCTGCTGTTGGGGCCTACCGGCTATGAGACCTTGGCCACCTACCTCTGGCGCGTTTACGAAGCAGGCTACTTTGGTCGTGCGGCGGTGCCGGGGCTCTTGCTGATTTTGATTTCCGCGCTGGGGCTGGTGCTGATGCTGTCTGGAGAAGCGCGCGGTGGACGCAGTGTTCTTGAGGATAATCGTCGTTGAAGCTTGAAGTACGTGATCTTGGGGTGAGTTACGGTGCAACGCCAGTTGTTCGCGACCTGAACTTCACGCTCGACGGTGATGACATCTTGATGCTGGTGGGGCCCACGGGCTGCGGCAAAACGACCATTTTGCAGGCGGTGGCGGGGTTGGTGCCGATCGAGTGTGGCCAGATTCAGCTGGGCGACCGACGCATCGGCGCAGCGGACCATGTGCCGCCCGAGAAGCGTCATATTGGTATGGTTTTTCAGGACTTTGCCCTGTTCCCGCATCTGAGCGTGGCGCAGAATGTTGGCTTTCGTTTGAGCAACCAGGCACCGGTCAATCACTGGCTGAACCGACTTGGACTGGAGCCGCTGCGCGAGGCCAGGCCTGAGCGTTTGTCGGGTGGGCAAAAACAGCGGGTAGCGCTGGCAAGAGCGCTGGCTCACGAGCCCTCACTGATGCTGCTGGATGAGCCGTTGTCCAGTCTTGATGCGAGTTTGAAGGACGTGGTGCGCTGGGAAATTCGCGACGCATTGAAGGAGGCAGGTGTGCCTGCGATCTGGGTGACCCACGATCAGGCTGAAGCGCTGTCAGTGGGTGATCAGGTCGGCGTACTCAATGCTGGTCGTCTGCAGCAGGTTGCACCGCCGGAACATTGCTTTGGGCGGCCTGCCAATCGGTTTGTCGCGGGCTTTTTGGGTGAGGCGAGCTTTGTACCTGGCCAGTTTGGTGGCGGGGTCGCGAAAACAGCGCTGGGCAGTGCGCCGGCGATGATGGCCGATAGCGATGTCGCGACTGAGGTTGATTTGCTGGTGCGTCCGGATGACCTTGAATTGACGCAGGCTTCTGCCAGCCAAGGGCAGGGCGAAATCAGTTGGAGTCGCTACGAGGGTGGCACGCGTCTTTACCGTGTGGCGCTTGATGAAGGTGGCAGCGTGCGTGTTCGGGTCAATCATGAACAGAGCCTGTCGCCGGGCCAGCGTGTGGTATTACGCATCAATGCCACAGAACCGCTGACTGCTTTCCCTCGCGCCTAGACAGTTCCGACGCGTTTGAGCATATCGCGGGGGCTGTCTGTGAGGCAGGCAAAAAAAAGCCCCCTGAGAGCAGGGGGCCAAGGTGCGAGAAAGACACGAGGTCTTTCTGGAGGAGACTTGGTTTAAGACGCGAATCGAATGTCGCTTCCGTCTTGTTGAGTGTTAACTCATGTTGCGGTGCAGTATAGAGGTCTTGTTGCACTGCGTCAAGCTTTTTTTGTTGCGCTGCGAAAAAAATTTCGCGACCCGAATTCGACACTAACATTCTGAAATTACGGATTTATTAATCAAAAGCACAAAGCGTGCCGATCCGCAGCTTAGGGAACTTGTTGTCGCCTCGACATAGTTTCTGAGGCTTCTTTTAGAGGCTTTTGAGCGGCTTAGTTGCCGTCAGAGCGATCTTTGCTGTCGCCACGTAGCCCGATGTTTTTGAGCAGTTCCTGGCGGACCTTGCGCCACAGTGGCAGATTCTGATCCGCCAGTTCTTTGAGGGCGTGTAGCGGATTACCCGCCGAGCCGAGCACTTGCTTGACCTGTTCCTTGAACTGGGCTTGCTGATCAATGAACAGCTCCATGCTCAGTTCCAGGTAGTGGCTAACACTGTGCTGCATGGAATCGCCGTAGAAGCGAATGATGTTGAGCAGCACCTCTTCCCGCAGAATCGGTGTGCCAGCTTCTTCCTGTTCCATGATCACCTGCAGCAGGATGCTGCGGGTGATGTCGTCTTTGCTGCGTTTGTCGATGACTTTGAAATCGACATTTTTGAGCACCAGCTGACGAATCTCATCGAGCGTGATGTACCGCGAGATCACCGTGTCATAAAGCCTCCGGTTCGGATACTTATTAATGATGCGGGTCTCGGAAGCAGTCTGTCGGCGGGACACTGTCGGTATGTATTGCTGCAATGCGAAAAAGTTAGTTTGCCAGATCAGATCAGCGTGGCATACCCCTAGGTGCAGAAATCGTTCATTTTGGTGCAGGGCGTGCTGCAACATGGGTCGTCCGCCAGATTTCTGTTGCGGATTCAAGTATCTGGCTAACTGAGCCGGTTTGAGGGGGGAGACCTAGAAATTCCAGGGCCTGATTCAGGCAGTCAGCTGGTCTGTGCTGCCAGGGAATTTCTTCCGCACCATTTTGTTTGCTCAATTTGGCGCCGTCGTGACCTGTCAGCAAAGGGATGTGCATGTAACGCGGCTGAGCGGCGCCTAAAGTGCGCTGCAGCAGGATTTGCCGTCCCGTCGATGTGAGCAGGTCAGCACCGCGCACCACATCGGTGACGCCTTGATCGGCATCATCGATGACGACAACCAGCTGATAGGCGAAAAGGCCGTCAGCGCGGTGCACGACCATGTCACCGCATTGCTGGGCCGGAGTGTGTACTTGCGGGCCAAGCAGTCGGTCGGTGAATGGCACCGCGCCATCTTCAATGCGAAAGCGCCAACTGCGCAGAGTTTCGCCGGCCGGCATACCTTGACGGCAGTGGCCGGGGTAGCGTTTTTCGCCGCTTGCGTCGGCGGCGGGTTGAAGATGCCTTCGGGTGCAGGCGCAGGGAAAGACCCGGTCACTTTGCTTGAGTGCCTCGAGAACTGCGTCGTAGCGTTCAAGGCGTTCGCTTTGCCACATGACCGGGCCGTCCCAGTGCAGGCCCAAAGCGTGCAGGGTTTCGCAGATGTGCAAACCAAGTTTATGGTCGCAGCGGGCTGCATCAATATCTTCGATGCGTAACAGCCAGCGACCACCATGGGCACGCGCATCCAGCCAGCTGGCAAGGGCGGCTACCAGCGAACCGGCATGCAGCGGTCCGCTGGGGGATGGTGCGAATCGTCCGACGTAGGAAATGCTCGGGCCCGACGCGCCTCGTAGAAGGTCAGCGACCGAGCTGGCGCTCGCGGATTTCTTCCAGGCTCTTGCAGTCGACACACATTTCGGCAGTGGGGCGTGCTTCGAGGCGACGAATACCGATATCGGCGCCGCAGGATTCGCAGAAGCCGAAATCGTGGTCGTCAATGCGCCGCAGCGAGCTGTCGATCTTGCGGATCAACTTGCGTTCGCGATCGCGTGTGCGCAATTCCAGGCTGAACTCGGATTCCTGGGTGGCACGGTCGGTCGGGTCCGGGAAGTTGGCCGCTTCGTCCTGCATGTGATGCACGGTGCGATCAACTTCTTCCATCAGCGAACGTTTCCAGTTCAGGAGGATGCTCCGAAAATGCTCAACCTGAGCATCATTCATGTATTCCTCACCGTCCTTCAACTCATAAGGTGTGAAGTCGGTGTAGCTCGAGCTGGAGGAGGCTTTATTGTCCACTGATCCTGCCATAGTTATTCGTTCGGAAATCGGCTAGTAGTACCAGAAACTTTTGGGCGCGGCAACGCGCCTGAGCACTGGCTCAAAATTTTTCAAAGCAGCACCGCAACATGGGTGCGATACGGTATGATTTCAAGACGTAAAAGTTGCTTGATTTGTCGCTTATGAACCTCAGGCCTGAAACCGCCTCGGCCTCGCACCGGAATTCCGTATTCCGGGCTGCGACACGCCGCCCACGGCGAGGGGTTCAATGCGTTTGAAAGCGTTGCTGTTCGATGTCGATGGCACGCTGTCCGATACCGAGCAACAGGGCCATCTGCCCGCCTACAATGCCGCGTTCAGCGAAATTGGCCTGAGCTGGCACTGGTCTCCCGAGCTTTACCGCAAAGAGCTGCTGCTGTTGCCTGGTGGGCGTGAGCGCATCCGGCATTATCTGATCAAGCACAAGCCGCGGGTTGACGCGTTTGTTGATGAGCTGCACAAGGACCAGATGCACTGGGTCAATCTGGTGCATGAAGCCAAATCGCGCTGGTTCCGGCGGCGTCTGGAAGAGGGCAAGGTCACCCTGCGGCCGGGCGTGGCCCGACTGATTGCGTTGGCCCGGGCCGAAGGCTTGCGTCTGGCTGTGGTCACCAACGCCAGCGAGCGCAGTTTGCAGCCATTCTTGCACTATGCCCTGGGGCCGGAACTGCTTGAGCAGTTTGACTTCATCGTCAGTGGTGAGCAGGTCGCACGCAAGAAACCGTCACCGGATTTGTATTTGCGCGCGGTGGAGCTGCTCGGTCTCAAGCCTGAGGAATGCCTGGCGATCGAAGATTCCGGCATGGGCCTATGCGCAGCGGCCGCGGCCGGTGTGCGCACCTTGATCACGGCCAACCAGGACACCCTTGAGCATGATTTCGCTGCCGCTCAGGCGGTGGTGTCGGATTTGGGTGAGCCGGACGCCCCCTGGCAGGTGCTCAAGGGGGACCAGGTGCTCAATGGATACCAGTTCGCGACCCCACAGGTTCTGCAGAATCTGGTTGACGCGGCCTGAGCCTCAGGCCGGCAGATCGACCCGCGGTGCTGGCGTCCAACCGGCTTTGCGGTGTTCCGCAACCACCGTGGTGTAGATGCCGCCGCGCACGTAGAACTCGGCCTTTAGGCGCAGATAGCGCGGGTTGATGGCGGCAACCAGATCATCGGCAATGCGGTTGGTCACATCTTCGTGAAAGGCACCCTCGTCACGGAACGACCACAGGTAAAGCTTCAGTGCCTTGAGTTCCACGCACAGCTCGTCGGCGATGAAGTCCAGGTACAGCGTGGCGAAGTCCGGCTGACCGGTCTTGGGGCACAGGCAGGTGAATTCCGGCATGCGCATGCTGATCACATAGTCGCGCTCAGGCTTCGGATTGGGGAAGGTTTCGAGGGTTTTGGACGGGCGAGTGGACATGGAGCTCAGGAATTACCGCAATGTTGAGGAAAGAACCCGCGGCGGCAGTGTTGGCGCCGGGAAACATAATTTACACTAGCTCGTTTTCCGACGTGATTCGCGCATGCGCCTGAGCGCTATCCGGCTGGCCGGATTCAAGTCCTTTGTAGACAAGACTCAGCTGACCCTGACCAGCAACCTGACCGCTGTGGTCGGGCCGAACGGGTGTGGCAAGTCGAATCTGATCGACGCCGTGCGTTGGGTATTGGGTGAATCCAGCGCCAAGCAGCTGCGTGGCGCCGCGCTGTCGGATGTGATCTTCAACGGTTCGCGCACGCGCAAGCCGGTTGGGCGCGCCATGATCGAGCTGGTGTTCGACAACAGTGACGCGACCATTGAAGGGCCCTACGCGCAGTACGGCGAAATTGCCGTGCGTCGTGAGCTGTCGCGTGATGGCGGCTCGCAGTTCTATATCAACGGCACACGTTGTCGGCGCAAGGACATCACCGAGTTGTTCCTGGGCACCGGTCTGGGCGGCCGCTCCAACTACGCCATCATCGAGCAGGGTACGGTTTCGCGCCTGATTGAGGCGCAGCCCGAAGAACTGCGCCAGATGCTGGAAGAGTCGGCCGGGATCTCGCGCTACAAGGAAAAGCGCCGGGAGACCGAAATCCGCATTCGGCACACGCGGGAAAACCTTGATCGCCTGGAAGATCTGCTGGGCGAGATCGATGAACGTTTGAGCAAACTGCAGCGCCAAGCTGCGGCGGCCCAGCGCTTCAAGCAGTACAAGCAGGATCAGCGGCGTTTGCGTCGCCAGTTGCTGGGCCTGCGCTGGCGCGAACTGGAAACCGAACACGCCGCAGCGCGTGAACGTTTGCAGACCTGCCAGCAGCAGCTGGATCAGGCCGAAGCGCGGCTCAAGGATGCCATCGTGGCGCGCAAGCAGACCGCCGATGCCGCCGAGCAGAGCAACCAGGAGACCCAGGCGGTTCAGGCCCGCTATTACGAGGCTGAAGCCGCACTTGGGCGCGCCGAGCAGGAACTCAAGCACGCCCAGGAAATGATTCGCCTGCGCGACAAGGAAGCGCAGGACCTGCGCAGCGAAAGTGAGCGGTTGCTGGCCCAGTTCAAGGAGCGCGACGAGCGTGGGCGTGAACTCGGCGCCCAGCTGACCGTGCTGCAACAGACGTTGGCTGATGCCCAGCAGGAACTGGCCACCCTGGAATCCGGCCTGGCCCAGGCTGAGCAGCATGCGGCCGATGAACAGCGCGCGCTGGAAACCCTGCGCGATGCCCTGCAGAAACCGCGCACCGTCGCGGCCACAGAAAAGGTGCGTCTGGAGCAGCTGGGGCGGCAACTGGAGCGTACCCAGGCGCGCGCAACTCAGTGCGAACAGGATCTCGCGGCCATCGACGTGAGTGAGGTCGAGCAACAAATCACCGCCGCTGAGCAGGCCATGCAGGCCGCATCGGCGGCCCTGGAAGATGCCGACGTGCGTGCTGCTCAGGCCGTTCAGCAGGTCGAGCAAGCGCGCCGTGAGCGGGGTGACAGCGACGCTGCTTTGCACGAGGCGCGCAAGCAGGCGCAGAGTGTTCATGCACGTCTGGCCGCGCTCACTGCGGAGCAGGCGCGGGCGCTGGGTGACGATGACAAATCAGATACGCGCTGGCTGGCCGACAAGGGCTGGTCGCAGGCGCAGCCGCTGGCACGGGTGATGCGCGTACAGCCGGGCTGGGAAGACGCCGCTGAAGCGGTGCTTGGTCCGTGGCTGCAAGCGCCTTGCATTGATGGACAGCTGGCCCTGATCAGCGATGACGAGGCCCAGCCGGCCCGCCTGATCGAACTCGACGATGCCAGCTGGCAGGCCCCGGAGGGTTCGCTGGCGGCGCAGGTCGAAGGTCCGTTGGCCATCCGCAAGCTGCTCGCGACCGTGTTCACGGCGGCATCACCAGCCGCCGCACAAACGCAGCTGGCGACTTTGGCCGCCGGGCACAGCGTGGTCACGGCGCAGGGCCATATGCTGTGGCCGGGTTTGAGTCATCGCCGCAAAGGCCAGCAGGCCGATGGTGTACTGCTGCGTGAGCGTCTGCTGGCCGAAGCGCGTGATGAGAACAGCGCGGCGCAGCAGGCCGCCGAGCAGGCGCATCAGCAGCAACAGGCTGCGGTGGAGCAGCTCAAACAATCCGAGCAGGCCCAGCAGCAGGCGCTGCAGGCGCTGGATCAGGCGCGGCGCCAGCATGCTGAGGCGCGCAGCGTGAGTCAGCGTCTGAGCGAGAAGAAAAGCACGCTGGAGCAACGTCGTCAGCAGCGCAGCGAAGAGCTGGCCGAGGTTGGCAAGTTGCTCGACGAGCTGCGCCGTGACCGTGACCAGGCTGAGAAATTGCTGGAGGCCAGTCGGGGTGAGCTGGAGGCGCTGGAGCGGCAGGAGCGTGCGCAACTGGAAAAAAGCGACGCTGCGCGCAAGGCATTGCAGGATGCGCGGCATCGTCAGCAGGATTTGCAGCGTCAGCTCGACAGTTCGCGTGAGCGTCGTGCGGCATTGAGCAGCGAACTGGCTGCGGCCCAGGCGGCGCGCGATGCGCTGGATGCGCGCCGCAAGGATGTCGAACAGAATCTGGCCGCATCGCAGCAAAACCAGGACAGTATCCAGACCCCGTTGCCGGCCTTGCAGGACGCGGTTGCAGCTGCCAGCAAAGCCCGGGAGGCGGCAACCGAGGCCCTCAAAACCTCGCGTCAGACTCAGGAGCTGAGCGTGAGCAAGGCACGTGAGGCCGCTGCCGCAGTGCATCAGTGCGAGCAGGCCTCACAGAACGTACGCGCTCGTTTGCAGGAAATGCAGCTGGGCGAGCAGCGTCTGCTGGCGCGGCGCGATGGGCTGGAAGAACAGGTTCGCGAGGCCGGTGCACGGCTCGATGACATCATCGCCGAACTGGATGAGAGCATGCAGGCACGCGCCTGTGAGGAAGAGCTCGAGAAACTGGACAGCCGTATTCAGCGGCTTGGCGCCGTCAATCTGGCTGCGGTCGAGGAATACGACGAAGAAAAGCAGCGGGCCGATCATCTGCGCGCTCAGGAAGCGGATCTGGTCGAGGCCCTGGACAAGCTGGAGGATGCAATCCGGCAGATCGACAAGGAAACCCGGGCGCGCTTCCGGGCCACGTTCGAGTCGGTCAACGAGCGCTTCAAAGCGCGTTTCCCCAAACTGTTTGGTGGTGGTGAGGCCTATCTCGAGCTGACTGGCGAAGATGTTCTGGATGCTGGTGTGCGGGTGATGGCGCGGCCGCCCGGCAAGCGCAACGCCACCATCCAGCTGCTTTCCGGTGGCGAAAAAGCCATGACCGCAGTGGCGCTGGTTTTTGCCCTGTTCGAACTCAACCCGGCCCCGTTCTGCATGCTGGATGAGGTTGATGCGCCGTTGGATGACGCCAATGTCGTGCGTTATTGCGAGGTGGTGCGCGAGATGTCCGAGCAGGTACAGTTTATTATCGTGACCCATAACAAGGTCACCATGGAGCTGGCCGACCAGCTCAATGGCGTGACCATGCAGGAACCCGGCGTGTCGCGTCTGGTCAGTGTCGACGTGCAACAGGCCGTGGCGCTGGCGGGATAAAGGCACCATGCCGGATACCAGAAAAACACCAGGAATCGAACATGAATGAGATGCAGTGGGCACTCCTCGTCATCGGCGTGATCGTCGTGGTGGGGGTGTATCTTCATGCCCGACGCCAGGCTGCCAAGCAGGCCGTTTGGAACAACAAGCGGCGGCGCGAAGGACAGGAAGAGGATCAGCTCGATTTCTTCAAGAGCGACAGCGCCTCCTTCGACGAATTCGGCGTGGGCAAAGCGCGTCCGCGTGACGCCGGTCAGCCGGACGAGTCGGTGGCGGTGGAAGATCCAGTCAGCGGTGAGAGTACCGACGAGTTTGGCGGTCTTTTCGTGATATCGGTCCACCGCAGCGACCTCAGTCACATGGATGGCGAGGCGCTGCATCAGGCGCTGGAAAGCTGCGGCCTGCAGTTCGGCGCTCACGATGTGTTTCACCGCTTCAGCCCGAACGGCGAGCGTGTGTTCTCGGTCACGTCGATGGTTAAGCCGGGCTTTCTGATCCCGGAAGAGAAACATGAGCTGCACACCCCGGGCGTGAGCCTGTTCCTGCAGCTGCCGGGCAGCATGGATGGCGAGGCCGCATTTGATGATCTGCTGACCACCGCGCAGACCCTGGCCGATCGTCTCGACGCCACCTTGCTGGATCGTCAGCGCCAGCCTTTGACCACAGACATGATCGCGCGGATGCGCGAGGCCAGCGCCACCTACACCGCGCAATAACGCCCTGTAATGACTGCTATCCCCACGGCGGCGCGCAAGCGAGCCGCCGAGCTGGCGGATCAGTTGCGCGAGCACGATCACCGCTATTACGTGCTGGATGATCCGCAGCTGGACGACGCCAACTACGATGCCTTGCGCCGCGAACTGGAGCAGCTCGAAGCGCGCTACCCCGAGCTGCGCACGGCGGATTCACCGACCCAGCGGGTTGGGGCGCCACCGGATAATGCTTTTGCCGCCGTGGTGCATCGTCAGCCCATGTTGTCGCTGGCCAACTGCTTCAGTGACGACGAGTTGGATGACTTCCTGGAGCGCGTACGCAAGGCCATGGGGACCTTGCCCTTGTTTGGCGCCGAGCCCAAGTTTGATGGCCTGGCCGTAAGCCTGGTCTATGAAGAGGGTGTGCTGGTCAGCGGCGCCACACGCGGTGACGGGCGTGAGGGCGAGGATGTGACGGCCAATTTGCGCACTGTGGGGTCGGTGCCCCTGCGCCTGCAGGGCGCGGCGCCCCCCGTGCTTGAGGTGCGCGGTGAAGTGGTCATGCCGCGCAGCGGCTTTGCCGAGTTGAATTCACGCCTGGAAGCCCAAGGCGAAAAGACCTACGTGAACCCGCGCAATGCCGCAGCTGGCGCATTGCGTCAGCTCAATCCGCAGGTGACAGCGCAGCGACCGCTCAAGTTTTTTGCCTATGCGGTCGGTGACAGTCAGGGCGTGTTTGAGGGTGAGCACGGTCTCACACGCAATAATCAGGTCATGGCAGCGCTGGCTGAATGGGGCTTCGTGGTCACGCAGCTGCGTCAGGATTGTGCCGATCGCGATGCCTTGCTGGCCTACTATCAGCGTATCGGCGAACTGCGTGACAGCCTCGATTTCGACATCGACGGTGTGGTCTACAAGGTCGATGATCTGGCAGTGCGAGACGAGCTTGGCCAGGTTGCGCGGGCACCGCGCTGGGCCATTGCGCACAAATTTCCGGCCGAGGAAGCGACCACGCGCTTGCGCGCGGTGGAGTTCCAGGTTGGGCGTACCGGCGCGCTGACGCCGGTTGCCCGTCTGGAGCCTGTGTTTGTCGGCGGCGTGACCGTGTCCAATGCCACTTTGCACAATATGGACGAGGTGGCGCGCAAGGACGTACGCGTGGGTGACACCGTGGTGGTGCGCCGGGCCGGGGATGTGATTCCCGAAGTTGCCCGGGTGGTGCTCGACAAGCGCCCTGATGACGCTGCCAAGATCGAGCTGCCGCAGGCTTGCCCGGTGTGTGATTCACCGGTGACGCGTATCGAGGGAGAAGCGGTTGCACGCTGCACCGGCAGTCTGAGTTGCGATGCGCAACTGCGAGAAAGCCTCAAGCATTTTGCCTCGCGCCGCGCCATGGACATCGAGGGTCTGGGCGACAAGCTGATCGATCAAATGGCCGAACTGGGTTTGCTGAAAAGTCCCGCCGATATCTATCGCCTCAGCGAAGAACAGGTGGCGGCCTTGCCGCGCATGGCCGAGAAATCAGCCAGCAATCTCATTGCAGCGATTCGGCGCAGTGCCCAGACCAGCTTTGCACGTTTTCTGTTCGCGCTGGGCATCCGCGATGTGGGCGAGGTAACTGCGGCCCAGCTGGCCGAGGATTTCGCTGAACTGCCGGCCTTGATGGCGGCGGACTTGGAGCGGCTGCAGCAGGTGCCGGATGTGGGCACGGTGGTGGCCGGACGTATTCGGGACTTCTTCGATGATGAGCACAACCGGGCGATCATTGCCCGGCTGGTTGATCCCGATGATTGCGCGATCCACTGGCCGACGCCGCAAAAGCCTGCGTCCGGTGGCCCGCTGGATGGCCAGCAGTTCGTGATCACCGGCACGCTGGAGGGCATGAGCCGTGATCAGGCCAAAGCGCGCATCATCGCCGCCGGTGGCAAGGTCAGCGGTTCGCTGTCGGGCAAGACCGACTTTCTGCTGGCCGGGGAAAAGGCCGGTTCGAAGCTGGCCAAGGCGCAAAAGCTGGGGGTGCCGGTGCTCGATCTGGCCGCGTTAGAGAAGATGCTGGCAAGCGACTGATCAGCGCTTCAGATGCGAGCCCCACAGGGTCCAGCGCATCATGATGCCGCCCAGAATGTAGTCCTTGGTTTCCAGCAGCGGGCTGTCGGCGAATGCGCTGTCGCGCAAATTGTCATACGAGACGTAGCTGTAAATCCCGAAATCGCCGAACTGGTAAACATGGGTGGCGGAAAAACGCCAGCCGCTGAAGCCGCTGCGCGCGGCGTAGGCCGGGCGCTCGGCGGTCGCATAAGGCGCTTCGACAGTATAGAAGTAGTCGTGGTAGCGGCGCGTTGCGTAGACCGGTCCGGCAGTCAGTTCCCAATCGTGACGGTGGCGCTGTGTGGCCGGGGCGCTGCGTCTGAGATTGAGCCGTGGCTGCAACGTCCAGCCTATGGTTTCAATCTGCTCGAAATCCGATGCGATCACACCGCGCGCCAGGGTTTCCTGCACGCAGGTCCAGCCACTCCAGCAGGGCAGCGCAATAATGAGCACAGGCCCAAGTTCGATGCTGGGGTTGAGGTCGGGCATGCCTTCGCGCAGCGGCACATCGTCGCTGTCGACCGGCAGGGATCCGGCTGCTGAGAGGTTGAAGCGCACGCGCCGGGTGTCGTAGACATCAAGCTTGGCGCCATCACGGCTGAGGCTTAAATGCTTGCTGCTGAACGAGACGATGGGCACCGGCAGGGCCAGCACCTCACGCACCTTGGAGCCGCGATAGGCAGGAAAGCTGAGGCTGGCCAGCCCGAGCCCGGCGTCCCAGCGAAAGTGACCGCTGTCAGCGTCAGGCAGGGTCGGTTCGGTGGCTGCGGATGTGCACAGGCTCGTGAGCAGCAGCAGTGCTCCGAGGCAGCCTCGGCTCATTGCGCGCGTGCGGAAATCGACAGGGCATGAATCTCGCTGCCCATCATCTCGTCCACCGCAGCGTAGACCATGCGGTGGGCTTCGAGCGGCTTTTTGCCGGCAAATGCCGCAGCACGAATGCTCACACTGTAGTGGCCAGCACCACCACGGGCGCCGGCATGGCCGACATGCAGGTGGCTGTCGTCGCGGATGTCCAGTTCGGTGGGGGCGAAGGCCTGCTCGAGCAGCGCGCGTATGCGCTCAACACGATCACTCATGGCAGCACCGGTTTGAACGGGCGCACACTGACTTCGGCGTACACGCCGGCATGGCGATAAGGGTCATCGTCAGCCCAGGCGCGGGCCGATTCAATGTCGTTGAATTCGGCCACGATCAGGCTGCCTTCAAAACCCAGCTCGCCGGGGTCGCTGGCATCCACAGCCGGGAACGGCCCGGCCAGCAACAAGCGGCCGTCGGCTTTGAGGTCCTGCAGGCGGGCCAGATGATCCGGGCGTGCGGCTAGGCGCTTGGCCAGGCTGTTGGGCACATCCAGCGCGGTGATCGCATACCACATCAGACTTCTTCCTTGGGCAGGTGCTGGTGCACGAACGGCAGGTGCGCCAGCACGAATAGGAACATCAGGGCGGTGAACCCGAAGGTTTTGACCAATGCCCACATCTCATCATTGAGGCTCAGCGCCAGCACCACATTAAGGCCGGCGCAGAACACGAAAAACACCGCCCAGGCGATATTGATGCGTCGCCACAGGGGCTCGGGTAACTCGGCAACGCTGCTGCCCAGGCGCTGCATCATCACCGTTTTGCCGATGAACTGGCTGCCACCGATGACCAGGGCGAAAGCCAGATACACCGCAGTGGGTTTGAACTTGATGAACACCGGGTCCTTGAGGCCCAGGGTGATGCCGCCCAGCACCAGGGCGACCACGGCCGTGCCCAGATGCATACGGTGCAAACGCTTGTGCACCAACGCATACCAGAGGACCAGAGCGAACAGTGCAACGATGAGCACCACGGTGGCGACATAGATGTCGCGCCAGATCACCGCGCCGAGAAAGGCCAGGGCGGGGATCGAATCAATCCATTTCTGCATGCTGCCGATTATACTCTGTGGCTGATTTCACTTTTGCGAAGCGATGTCCGCCGAATATCTGGAGGTTCATCCGGACAACCCCCATGGGCGCCAGATCCGGCACGTGGTCAGCCGCCTGCGCGAGGGCGCCATCATCGCCTATCCAACCGACTCCTGTTACGCCTTCGGTTGTCACATCGGTGACAAGCAGGCGGTGGAGCGGATCAAGCGCATTCGCCAGGTCGACAAGCATCACAACATGACGCTGATGTGCAGTGATCTGTCGGAGATCGCCAACTACGCGCGCGTTGATAACTGGCAGTTCCGCATGCTGCGCAACACCACGCCTGGCGCGTTCACCTTCGTGCTGCGCGCCACCTTGCAAGTGCCGCGGCGCTTGCAGACCGGCAAGCGCAAAACCATTGGCGTGCGCGTTCCGGACAACGCCATTGCCCATGCGCTGTTGGAGGAGATGGGCGAGCCGATTCTGAGCTGCACCGCGCAATTGCCGGGTGAGGAGCTGCCGTTTCATGAGGCGGACGATATTCGCGATGCGCTGGCCAACGACCTGGATCTGATCGTTGACGGCGGGCCGTGCGGTTTCGAGCCCACCACCGTGGTCGATATCTCCGACGGCAAGGTCGAACTGATCCGCGCCGGCAAGGCGGATCCGGCGGCATTGGGTTTATAACCGGGATTGCTCCCCGGCGCGAGCCACTCTCAGTCTATAATCGCGCGCTGTTTTCTCATCTGTGTAGTCATGTCGACGTCCAAACCCGTCCTGCTTTCCGGAATCCAGCCTTCAGGCCAGCTCACGCTGGGCAATTACATCGGCGCGATCCGCAACTGGGTGGACCTGCAGGCGGACTACGACTGCATTTTCCTGCTGGTCGACCTGCATGCCATCACGGTGCGTCAGGACCCGGCCGTGCTGCGTCAGCGCTGTCGCGATTTCCTCAGCCTGTACATCGCCTGCGGCATCGACCCCGAGAAGAATCTGCTGTGCGCCCAGTCGCACGTGGCCGGGCACAGTCAGCTGGCCTGGATTCTCGACTGCTACACCATGGTCGGCGAGCTCAATCGCATGACCCAGTTCAAGGACAAATCGGCCAAGCATGCCGATAACATCAATGCCGGTCTGTACAACTACCCGGTGTTGATGGCGGCCGACATTCTGATCTACGACACCCAGCTGGTCCCGGTGGGGAACGACCAGAAACAGCATCTGGAGCTGGCGCGCGATGTGGCGCAGCGCTTCAACTTCGCCCACAAGGAAGAGGTGTTCCGCATTCCGGAGCCTTTCATTCCGCCGGTGGGGGCGCGCATCATGGGCTTGCAGAACCCGGAGGCGAAAATGTCCAAGTCGGATGACAACGAGGGCAATGGCATCTATCTGCTGGATGAGCCGAAAAAGATCGCCAAGAAGATCAAGCGCGCGGTCACCGATTCCGGCAGTGAAGTGCGCGCCGCAGACGACAAACCCGGTGTGACCAATTTGCTCAACATCATGGCGGCGGTGACCGGCCGCAGCATTGAGGATCTGGAAGCCGACTACGGTGATTCCGGTTACGGGCGCTTCAAGGGCGACGTGGCCGACGCGGTGGTGGCCTTCATGGAGCCGATGCAGGCGCGCTACCGTGCGTTGCAGGATGACCCGGCCTACCTTGATGGGATTCTGGCGCGCAGCGCCGAGCAGGCCAACGCACGTGCCGATCAGAAGATTCGCCAGGTTTACGACAAGCTCGGGTTTCTGCCCCGCGCCTGAATGAACGACCCCCAGGCCACCGTTATTGCGCATGTCGCCGGTGAGGCATTCACCGAGCTGCCGCAGGATCTGTATATCCCGCCGGATGCGCTGGAGGTTTTTCTGGAAACCTTTGAGGGGCCGCTGGACCTTTTGCTGTATCTGATCCGGCGGCAGAACCTCAATGTGCTGGATATTCCGGTGGCCCTGATCACCCAGCAATACCTCGATTACATCAATGTGATGGAGGAGCTGCGCTTTGATCTGGCGGCGGAATATCTGGTCATGGCGGCCTGGCTGGCCGAGATCAAGTCGCGCGTGTTGCTGCCCAAGCCACCCAGCGAGGAGGGCGATGATGCCGAAGACCCGCGCGCCGAGCTGGTCCGACGTCTGCAGGCCTATGCCGAGGTGCAGCAGGCTGCGGTGAACATCGATGAGCTGCCGCGTCTGCATCGCGACACCTTCCCCGCGCAGGCACAGCCGATGAGCGTCGAGGCCCCGCTGCAGCCGCCGCCCGCATTGCGTGATCTGCTGTTGTCCCTGCAGGATCTGCTGCAGCGCGCCGAGCTGCTGCAATCGCACAAGATCACCTCCGAGCCGCTGTCGGTGCGTGAACGTATGAGCCGGGTGCTGGATCGTTTGTCCGATATCCGCCAAGCTAGCCTGATGGAATTGTGGGATCCGGAAGAGGGGCGCAAAGGTTTGCTGGTCACGTTTCTGGCCACGCTGGAACTGGTCCGCAATGGCCTGATCCAGCTCGAGCAGGATGCGCCATATGCGCCAGTGCATATTCGGCTGGCCGGCGCGGGGCAGGCCTGATGGCACGGATCGCCCACAAGGAAATCATTCGCGCCCTGCTGCTTGTGGCCGATGCCCCGTTGTCGATCCGGCGCATCGAGCAGGTGCTCAATGACGATATCGAGATCTCCGGCAGTGCCATCCGCACTGCGTTGCGCGAGTTGCAGCAGGAGCTTGAGGGCAGCAGCATCGAGCTACTGGAAGTGGCCAGTGGTTATCGTTTCCAAGTGCGCAAGGAGCTGGCCCCCTGGGTCGGTCGCTTGTACGAAGAAAAGCCGCAGAAGTATTCGCGTGCGCTGCTCGAGACACTGGCGCTGATTTGCTATCGCCAGCCGCTGACACGAGGCGACATTGAAGAAATTCGCGGTGTGAGCCTGTCGGGCGGGATTCTGAAAACCCTGTTCGAGCGCGAGTGGATTCGTGAGGTGGGCCATCGTGAAGGGCCGGGGCGCCCTGCATTGCTCGCCACCACGCGTCAGTTCCTGGATGATCTGAATCTCAAGTCGCTGGAAGACCTGCCGCCTTTGCCCGAGCTGACCGATCCGGAGAAGCTCGAGGCTGCGCTGGTTCGTCTGGCGCCGCAAGACGAATTGCCGGAGGCGCTCAAAGCGCAGCTCGCGGCCCAATCTCATGGGGATGCCGACCCGAACGTCGACGATTCCCTCCCTGCCAGCACACCGGACACGTCTGCTGATGAAGAAGCGCAATCCCAGCCCGAATCCCAATTCCCGCCGCCAGATCAAGAAGCGACAAGACACTGAGCGTGCCGAAGTCGCTGCACCGAAACGGGCACGCTCGCTGCGTCCGCCGGTCAGCAAAGCACCGCCCGAGCGTCTGCAGAAGTTTCTTGCCCAGCACGGCTACGGTTCCCGCCGCCAGGCTGAGGACTGGATTCGTGCCGGGCGCATTCGGGTCAATGGTCAGCCTGCCGAACTGGGACAGAAGGTCACGCCCACCGATCGCATCACCCTGGACGGTCGAACTCTGCGTTTCACCCCGCCGGAAAACCAGACCATTGTGTACCGCAAGCGGGTCGGCGAGATTGTTACGCGCAAGGACCCGCAGGGTCGCCCCACCGTGTTCCAGCGTTTGCCCAAGCTGAGCGCCGGGCGCTGGGTTGCGGTTGGCCGCCTGGACCTCAACACCTCCGGGCTGATGCTGTTTACCACCGACGGTGAGCTGGCGCGACGCCTGATGCACCCCTCGAGTCAGATCGCACGGGAATACGCGGTGCGGGTGATTGGTGATATCAATGACGACACCTTGCGCCAGTTGCGCGAGGGTATTGAGCTGGAGGACGGCTTTGCGGCGTTCGACAGTCTGGTGGATCAGGGCAGTGAAGGGGCCAACCGCTGGTATCACGTCACCGTCAGCGAGGGCCGCAACCGCATCGTGCGACGTCTTTGGGAAGCCATGGATTGCCAGGTTAGCCGCTTGATACGTGTGCGTTTCGGGCCGATTACCCTGCCCAACAATCTGGCCAGTGGGCGCAGCCGCCCTCTGGACAGACAGGAACTCAAAGCCTTGCACCAATTGGTGGCAAAAAGCCCTGGTTCAGCAACAAAAGATGACTGAATTATTTCAATAATAAGAATAACTTGTGACGCAGATCACGGTTTTGCATTAATTCCCTAGCTGCACTATTCTGGCGCGGTCAGGTTTGATCCTGATCCAAAAAAATCTATACAGCACGGGAGTTTTATTCATGAAGCACGTGATTCGCGGTGTGGGGTTTGGGATGGTTGCGGCGCTGACTTGCGCCTCGGCTGGGGCGTACCAGGTTGAAGCCACTGGTGCCTACTTCGATTTTGATGACGCGGATGATTCAGCGCTGGGCGTGATGGCCGAATACCACTTCGCGCCGGTTGACGACAATGGTGTGCCGCGTGCTGAAGCAGGTTTCCTGCGTCGCTCCAGCAACATCGGCGCGTTCTACTCGACGTTTGATGAAGCGGATGTCGACATGATTGGCTTCGGCGGCGAGTTCTACATCCAGGACTTCTACGCGGCTGCTGGCCTGACCCGGACGGATTTCGCCGGTACCGAGAGCGACGACTTGCTGGTTGAAGTCGGTTTTCTGCCGATGGACGGTGTGTTGCTGAGCGTCAGCTATGCCGATGCGGATCTGGCTGATCTGTCGACCATCTCTCTGAACGGCAAAATGGTGCGTCCGCTGAGTGGTGAGAGCGCGGTGAATGTTGAGGCCAGCGTGGGTCAGACGGATGATGTCGATGACACCATTTCGTACCTGCTGCGTGGTGATTTCTTCGTCAACAACGACCTCAGCCTGGGGCTGTCCTACGCGGATACCGATGCAGACGCCTCGGAAGAAGATATTGGCCTGCATGCGCGCATGTTCGTGATTCCGACGCTGAGTGTGCAGATCGACTATCAGATGCAAGAGTTCAACGATCGTTTCGTGCTCGGTGTGACTGGCCGCTTCTAAGCCAGCCGCTTAATAGCGTTATGGAAAGCCCCCGCCATGCGGGGGCTTTTTTGTTATCGGTGGCAAAATACACGCTCGCTTTTCGATCTGATCCCCGTGTCCGCTCAAAACTACCCTTGGAAAACCCGCGTGCTCGCGGCGTTGATGTCTGGCCTGATGCGCTTCATACATGCCACCAGCCGCAAGCGCTATACCAATCTTGCCGTGCTCAAGGCGCAGTTCGATTCGGGCAAGCCGTGCATTATTGTGGCTTGGCATAACCGCAATATTCTTGGGCCTTTTGGATACTTGGCGCACCGTCCGCCGGGGCGGGTGTTTTCGCCGCTGGCCAGCGCGTCACGTGATGGCAGCCTGGCTGCGGCGGCGATGGACAATCTCGGGGTTGAATGCATACGCGGCTCATCCAGCCGCGGTGGCGCCCAAGCGCTACGCGAAATGTTGCGCGCGGCCAAGCGCGGACACGATCTCGGGATTACGCCCGATGGCCCGCGTGGTCCTAAATACAAGGTGCAGGCGGGGGTGATAGCTGCGGCCCGGTTGACCGGTGCGCCAATCATCCCGATGACGTACCAGGCGCGGCGGCGCAAAGAGCTGTCGTCCTGGGATGCGATGATCGTGCCGTATCCGTTTGGTCAGCTGCACTATGTTTACGGTGACCCGATTCAGGTTCCGCGGGACGCCGACGAAGCGGAGTGCGAGCGCCTGCGTCTGCAGGTTGAGCAGGCTCTGATGCGCATCGGTGAACTGGCTGAGCATTTCGACTGAGCGAGCAGCCTGCAGGGTGACGCCTGATTTTCCGGGAGTTTTTCCGTACCATTGGGTCGCACGCGTACGCGAACGTACGCTTATCCGATTATTTGGCGAATCAAGACCCCGTTATGAGTGAAAACTTCGAAGCCTCTTTCGACGAGCAGTTGCAGGCGATTCAGGCGGAGGCCGAAGACATTCATGCTGATCTGGCTCACTTGCCCGCTGCGCTGAGTCAGCCGCAGGGCATTACGCCGTTTTGCTTCGATGTGCCGGACCCGGATCTTACCGCGGAAGACCCGGCCTCTATTCTGGCCGGCCTGGCCTGGGAGCCGCGCTCGCGTGAGCGCGCCGCGACCATGATGGCGGATTACTGCGATACCCAGGCCACCGAAATGAGTCTGCTTGGTGGTATTGCTGACAAGCAGCAGGAAGCCGCGGCGCGGATCTTGGCGGTGTTGGTGTGTGCAGAAGAATCGGCGATCAATATTTTTCACCACGAGTGTAATCGTCTGAGTCCGGAAGAAACGGCCTACAACCATCGCGCCTTGCGCGAGATTGAATCGGAAGAGCGGGTCCACAACTGGTTGATCCATCAGGCCCGTGGCCATCTGCCCGTGCCGGATGATGTGCCGCAGATTCGACGTCGTACGCGGCGTTTGTTCATGCGCGTGGCCAGCCGGGATCTGGGTACTCATTTCGCCCGCATCACCGGTCTGGATTCCGGTGTGTGTATTTCTCTGACCGCGTTGCTCAGCTCAGGCGATGTGCGCAAGCACACCGGCTTTGCGCGCTTGATCAAGCACATCCGGCGGGATGAGGCGACCCACGTGAAGAAGTCCAGAGATCATGCGGTGGCGCTGGGCTTTTCCGAAGACAGTTTCCATGATGCCTACGACCTGACCCGCGCCGGTATGGTTGGCATGCTCGAGCCCATCGCCGGTTCGTTCGAGGACATGGGGGTGGACCCGGATCGCCTGTTCGGGCGTTTGCTGCGTTTTCAGGGTAGCCGCATGCCAGACAGTGTGGAGCTCAACGACTAGTCAGCGTTGAGCCGCAGGCCGGGCGCTGGTGCTTTATTCGGCCTGCAAAGCCAAGCGGTAACCGAGTTTGGGCACTGTGTGCAGCAGCTTGTTTTCAAACGGCTTGTCGATCGCCGTGCGCAGGGCATAGATATGCGCCCGCAACGCATCCGAGTCCGGTGGTTCATCGCCCCAGATGTCAGCCTCGAGCTTGGCTCGGCTGACCAGATTGGGCGATTCTCGCATCAGCATGGCCAGGATCTTGATGTGGATCGGCGCCAGGGCAATGTGCTTGCCGCCGCGGCTGGCTGATTTGGATTCCAGATCAAGCTCCAGGTCGCCCACGCTCATCTTGTTGCCCAATACCGGGCGTCCGCGTCGGGTCATGGCGCGCAGGCGCGCTTCCAGTTCCTCGACAGCAAAGGGTTTGGCCAGATAGTCGTCGGCCCCGTAATCCAGGCCGGCGATGCGGTCTTCAACCTCGGCGCGCGAGGTGAGCATCATGATGGGGGTGGATATGCGCGCGTTGTCGCGCAGCTCCTTGCACAGCTCGAATCCGTTCATGCCCGGCATATTGATATCCAGGATGATCGCGTCGTATTCGTTTTCAGTGGCCAGCGCGAGTCCGCTGGGGCCGTCACTGGCCGCATCCAGGATGTACGTCTCCTCGTCCAGCGCTGCGAACAGCAGATCCTGGATATCCGGATCGTCATCAATGATCAATATGCGTAGCGACATGACTGGCCCCCACCAGATTTATTTTGCTAAAGGTTACACGCTGTCGGTCGGTTTGTTGCTAAATCCTGCCGGCAGGGCTGAGCGGACGTTCCAGTAACGCCACGATCTGATCGACATTGTTTTGTACCGGCGGCAAGCTGTCCAGCGTTTCTCCTGGGTAGACCGCCCCGCGAATCGGGCTGGGCATGGGCGCCGGTGCAAAACGGGTGACCTGCAAAGTCTTTTCGTTTTCTTCGGCGCAACCGGCCAGCAGCGCATCCAGCGCCGCCTTGCTGGCGCCGTAGGCACCCCAGAACGCATGGCTCATATTGTCTTGCGGTGCAGTGATGCCAATGAGGTGACCCTGGGCCTGTTTGAGCAGCGGCAGCAGTTGATGGACGAGCAGGAAGGGCCCGTTCAGATTGACGTCGAAGATTTTGCGCCAGTCTTTGATACTGAGGTGTTCCAGCGGATGCAGGCCGGTGTGCAGGCCGGAGGCCAAAACGAGGCCATGCAGGCCGTCGGCAGCATGTTCTTGTGCCAGCGCGCCAGCTAGCTCTTGATAGAGGATGTCGTCAGCGCGCAGGAAATCCAGTTCGACCAGGGTGGGTGGTGTGCCGCCTGCTTCGGCAATGACATCGTCGAGTTCTTCCAGGCGACTTTTGCGTCGCGCCAGCAGGATCAGTTCGGCGCCCATTTGCGCCAGTGTGACGGACAGGGCACGGCCAAGCACACCGGTGGCACCGGTGATCAGTATCTTGCGGCCGGCGAGGGCGGAAGGGGTTTGCATCGTGGACAAAGTCTCAGGCGGGCTTGATGGCGCGCATCAGGTAATTGACGGACACATCGCGGCTTAAGCGATGTGTGCGGGTCAGCGGGTTGTAGGTCATGCCTTCGGTTGGCCCGCTGTGCAGGCCGCATTGCCGGCACCAGCCGGCCAGCTCCGAAGGTTTGATGAACTTGGCGTATTCATGGGTGCCCTTGGGAATCAGGCCAAGCACATGCTCGGCGCCGACGATGGCCAGGGCGAAGGCTTTGGGGTTGCGGTTGATGGTTGACAGGTAAAGGCGTCCGCCGGGTTTGAGCAGGCGGGTGCAGGCGGCGATCACCGATTGCGGGTCGGGTACGTGCTCGAGCATCTCCATGCAGGTGATGACGTCGAACTGGGCCTCGCGCTGCTCGGCCAGATCTTCGGCGGAGATTTCCAGATACTCCACCTCCAGGCCTTGTTCTGCGGCGTGCTGGCGCGCCACTTCAACGGATTCGTGAGCCAGATCGATGGCGCAGGTGTGGGCGCCGGCCCGTGCCAAAGCTTCGCTCAGGATGCCGCCGCCGCAGCCCACATCCAGTGCCTTAAGGCCATCCAGTGATTCAAAGCGTTGGATGAAAGACAGGCGCAGCGGGTTGATTTCGTGCAACGGGCCCATGGGGCCTTTGGTGTCCCACCATTGTTGGGCCAGCGCGGCAAAGTGTTGCAGTTCGCCGGGATCGGCATTGGTCTTGTGTGTGGCTGTGTTCATGGGCGTGCTCCGGCGATCTTTTCGCGGTAGGCGGCAACTTGCTGCAGCAGGTCCGCCTCATCAAGCGTGGTCAGTTTGCGCTCGCGCAGGACAGCGCGTCCGCCGATCCAGGTGTGGGTGACCTGGCTGCGGTTGCTGGCGTAGACGATCTGCGACACCGGATCGTACAGCGGCTGTTGCTCCAGTCCGGAGAGGTCAATGGCGCACAGGTCAGCCCATTTTCCGGGCTCCAGCGAGCCGATGTCGTCGCGGCCCAGCGCGCGGGCAGCATTGATGGTGGCCATGGCCAGGACATCGGCCGCGGGCATGGCGTCGGCGCGCTGGGCCACGGCCTTGGCCAGCAGGGCAGCGCTGCGCATTTCGCCGAGCATGTCCAGGTCATTGTTGCTGGCTGCTCCGTCGGTGCCCAGGGTCAGGTTGACCCCGGCATCGGCCAGTGCCGCGGTGGGGCAGAAGCCGCTGGCCAGTTTGAGGTTGGATTCGGGGCAATGCAGGACATGCGCGCCGGCCCCGGCGAGCATGCTGATGTCCTGAGCGTTGAGCTGGGTCATGTGCACCGCAAGCAGGCGAGGGTTGATCAGGCCCAGCTGTTCCAGGCGCTGCAGTGGACGCAAACCGGTGGCCTTGAGTGCGCTGTCGACCTCGAATGCGGTTTCGTGCACGTGCATGTGGATGCCCACACCCAGCTCGTCGGCCAGCACCCGGCAGCGTTTGAGCGAATCATCGCCCACCGTGTAGGGTGCGTGGGGGGCGAAGCAGGTGCTGATCAGGCTGTCGCCCTGCCAGGCGTCATGCAACGCCAAGCCCTTGCTGAAATATTCATCCGGCCCTTGTGCGTAGGCGGTGGGGCCATCAATCAGCAGCATGCCGACCTGCGCGCGCATGCCGGCCGCCGAGGCCTCTGCCGCGGTGGCTTCGGGGAAGAAATACATGTCGTTGAAACAGGTGACCCCGCCGCGCAGCATCTCGGCGATGGCATGACGCACCCCGATGTGACAGTAATGCTCGTCGACGAAGCGCCCTTCCAGCGGCCAGATGTGTTGTTCCAGCCAGGTCATCAGCGGCAGGTCGTCGGCAATCCCGCGCATCAGGTTCATCGCCGCATGCGTGTGCATGTTGATAAGCCCCGGGATCAGCGCATGGCCAGGCAGTCTGATTTCGCGCACATCGCTGAAGCTCTGGGCCCCGGTGGGCAGGATGTCGAGGATGCGGCCGCCGCCAATCAGCAGGCTGTGGTTCTCCAGCACCGTGCCATGCGGCACGACCGGAATCAGCCAGCGCGGGCTGATGAGCAGATCAGGAGTGGGGCGCGACATCGACGGAGCCGGGGCAAATGCAGGCGCATTGTACCCATCCGCCGATGGCGCTTGCGCCGCGGCTGCGCTTTGCTCGCCAAATTGGCGTCGATGACGCGCCGTAGACGCCTGCGCATGGTAGAATTGGCTCTTTTTTCAAGCCTGTTGTGCGCAGCGGGGGAGAGGGCCGCCCAGCGGTCGCCGCAGTGCCGTTTGTGAATGGCCAGACAAGGTAGAGCATGAGCGAATTTGCCAAGGAAGTGTTGCCGATCAATCTCGAAGACGAGATGCGGCAGTCCTACCTGGATTACGCGATGAGCGTGATTGTGGGCCGCGCGTTGCCGGATGTGCGCGACGGTCTCAAGCCGGTCCACCGCCGCGTGTTGCACGCGATGCGCGAACTCGGCAACGACTACAACAAGCCCTACAAGAAATCGGCCCGTGTGGTCGGTGACGTGATCGGTAAGTACCACCCGCATGGTGACTCGGCGGTGTACGACACCATCGTGCGCATGGCCCAGGATTTCTCCCTGCGCTACATGCTGGTCGATGGCCAGGGCAACTTCGGCTCGATTGATGGCGACTCGCCCGCGGCCATGCGTTACACCGAAGTGCGCATGTCCAAGCTGGCGCATGAACTGCTGGCCGACATCGACAAGGACACGGTCGATTTCACACCCAACTATGACGAGTCGGAGTTCGAACCGACAGTCATGCCCACGCGGCTGCCCAATCTGCTGATCAATGGCAGTACCGGGATTGCCGTGGGGATGGCGACCAACATCCCGCCGCACAACCTCAGTGAGGTTATCGACGCCTGCCTGCTGCTGATCGAAAATCCCGAAGCTGACATCGACGAACTGATGGAGCGTCTGCCGGGGCCGGATTTCCCGACCGCAGGCATCATCAACGGCGCCGCCGGCATCCTGCAGGCCTATCGCACCGGTCGTGGGCGCATTTACATGCGCGCACGTGCAGACTTTGAAGAGTTCGACAAAGGCCGCGAAGCCATTGTCATCACCGAACTGCCTTTCCAGGTCAACAAGGCCAAGCTGATCAAGCACATCGCCGAGCTGGTCAAGGAAAAGAAGATCGAGGGCATCACCGAAATTCGCGACGAGTCAGACAAGGACGGCTATCGCGTGGTGATCGAGCTGCGTCGCGGCGAGAACAGCGACGTGGTGCTCAACAATTTGTACCAGCAGACGCAGTTGCAGTCGGTGTTCGGCATCAACATGGTGGCGCTGGACGGTGGCCAGCCGCGCCTGATGAATCTCAAGCAGGTGCTGGAGGCGTTCCTGCGTCATCGCCGCGAGGTAGTGACACGACGGACCCGCTACCTGCTGCGCAAGGCGCGTGAACGGGCCCATATTCTCGAAGGCCTGACCGTTGCGCTGACCAATATCGACGACATCATCGCCCTGATCAAGGCGGCGCCATCGCCGGCTGAAGCCAAGATCGCCCTGTTGGGCCGGGCCTGGCCGCCGGGTGAGGTTGGTGCGTTGCTCGAGCGCGCCGGGGCCGAGGCTGAACAGCATCCGGAATACGGTTTCAAGGACGATGGCTACCATCTCAGCGAAGCCCAGGCGCAGGCCATTTTGGAATTGCGTCTGCATCGCCTGACCGGGCTGGAGCAGGACAAGCTGCGTGATGAATTCAACACGCTGCTGGAGCAGATTGCCGGTTACCTGGAAATTCTTGGCAGCCGCGAACGTCTGCTCGAAGTGATCCGTGATGAGCTGGTTGAATCCCGCGACGCCTTCGGTGATGCGCGGCGCACCGAGATTGTCGCAACCCAGGAAGATCTGGAAGTCGAAGATCTGATCACGCCGGAAGACATGGTTGTGACCCTGTCGCACGAAGGCTACGTCAAGGCGCAACCGCTGGAGGCTTACCAGGCGCAGAAGCGCGGTGGTGTCGGGCGCAGTGCAGCCAAGACCAAGGATGAGGATTTCGTCGACCGCCTGTGGGTGACCCACACCCACGACACGTTGTTGTGCTTCTCGTCGCTGGGCAAGGTTTACTGGATCAAGGTTTATCGCTTGCCGCGAGGCAGTCGCGAGGCGCGCGGGCGCCCGATCGTCAATCTGCTGCCGCTGGAAAACGGCGAGCGCATCAGCGCCATCTTGCCGGTCAAGGATTACCCCGAAGACAAGTTCATCTTCATGGCGACCCGTCGCGGTACGGTCAAGAAGGTGCCGCTGGAGCAGTTCTCGCGTCCGCGCAGCGTTGGCCTTATCGCGCTGGATCTGCGTGCAGATGATGCGCTGGTCAACGTCGGTATCACCGACGGCGAATGCGACATCATGCTGTTCTCGCGCCAGGGCAAGGTGGTGCGCTTCCGTGAAGATCAGGTGCGGGCCATGGGCCGCACGGCGCTGGGTGTGCGCGGTATCCGGCTGATCGATAACGATCAGGTCATGGCCCTGATCATCAACAACGACGGTGACATTCTCACCTGCAGCGAAAATGGCTATGGCAAACGTACGCCGATCGATGATTACCCGCTGCGTGGGCGTGGCACCCAGGGTGTGCTGGCGCTCAAGAAGAGTGACAAGACCGGCGAGCTTATCGGTGCCGTGCAGGTCAGCGAGGACGACGAAATCATGTTGATCGCCAACAGCGGCCAGTTGGTGCGTACCCGTGTCAACGAAATCTCCGTGCTCAGTCGCAACACCCAGGGGGTCAAACTGATCTCCCTGCGCGACAGCCAGCTTGTGGGTCTGGACCGGATTGCTGCCGATCTGGCCGACAGCAGCGAGGACGAAGCCGGCGAAGACGCCGAAAGCACGGCGGGCGACGACGCATAAACGACACACAATTCAGTCATCGTCGGGTTTCCCCCGACCCCCACACGAAGACAGTTATGAGCAGGGTTTACAACTTCAGCGCAGGTCCGGCGACACTGCCGGAGGCGGTATTGACGCAGGTTCAGCAGGACATGCTGGATTGGCAGGGCAGTGGCATGTCGGTGATGGAAATGAGCCATCGCGGCAAGGCCTTTGTTTCGATCGCCGAGCAGGCCGAGGCCAATCTGCGTGAGCTGCTGGCCATTCCGTCCAACTACAAAGTGCTGTTTCTGCAGGGCGGTGCCGCTGGCCAGTTTGCCGGCATTCCGCTCAATCTCCTGGGCGACAAGCAGGCCGCCGATTATGTGGTGACCGGCAGCTGGGGCAAGAAGGCCGTCAAGGAAGGCGCCAAGTTCTGCGACGCCAAAGTCGTGGCCCAGCCGCAAGGGGCGTTTACCTCGATTCCGGATCCGGCCAGTTGGCAGACCCGTGCGGATGCCGCCTATCTGCATTACACCCCCAACGAAACGATCGAAGGGGTCGAGTACCACTGGATTCCGGACAGCGGTGACGTGCCGCTGGTGGCGGATTTCTCGTCGACCTTCCTGTCGCGTCCGCTGGATGTGTCCAAATTTGGCCTGATTTACGCCGGCGCACAGAAGAATGTCGGCCCGGCCGGCATGGTGATCGTGATCGTGCGTGAAGATCTGCTCGATCGTGCCAGCACGCAGTGCCCGATGGTGCTGAACTACGCGCAGCAGGCCGAAGCCGATTCCATGCTCAACACGCCGCCGTGTTTCACCTGGTACGTGGCCGGCGAAGTGTTCAAGTGGATCAAGCAGCAGGGCGGCCTTGAGGCCATGGCCGAGATCAACGAACGCAAGGCCGCACGTCTGTACGCGACCATTGACGAGCTCGATTTCTACGCCAACCCGGTGGACCCGGTGTCGCGTTCGTGGATGAACGTACCGTTCACCCTGGCCGATGCCGCGCTCGATGGCGAGTTCCTGAAGCAGGCCGAGGCGGCCGGTTTGAGCACCCTCAAGGGCCACCGTTCGGTTGGCGGCATGCGCGCTTCGATCTACAACGCGATGCCGGAAGGCGGCGTTGATGCCTTGATCGAATTCATGCTTGATTTCGCCCGCCGACAAGGCTGATCGGGGCGGGTTTACTGCCCGCTCCAAAGTTTAAGTGGTTTCGTGGTTTATTCTCCAAGCCGCTGAAATCATAAATTTTTGCGGATATGGAAAACGCAAACTCATGTACAAAATCCTCACCCTGAACAACATTTCTGTCGTCGGTCTGGAGCGCTTCCCGCGTGATGGCTATGAAGTGGCTTCGGACATGTCGGCGCCGGACGCGATCATCCTGCGTTCCTACAAAATGCACGACATGGACATCCCGGGCAGTGTCAAGGCCATCGGCCGTGCCGGTGCGGGCACCAACAACATTCCGGTGCAGCGCATGAGCGAGGCGGGTGTGCCGGTGTTCAATGCGCCGGGCGCCAACGCCAACGCGGTCAAGGAACTGGTCGTAACCGGCATGCTGATCGCCGCGCGCAATGTGTGCCAGGCCTACGATTACGTGCGTGCCCTGGAAGGCAGCGACGAAGAGGTCGAAAAGCAGGTCGAGGCCGGCAAGAAGAAATATGCCGGCTACGAATTGCCGGGGCGCACGCTGGGCGTGATCGGCCTGGGTGCGATCGGCGTCAAGGTGGCCAATGCGGCTCAGGCGCTGGGTATGCGTGTGCTGGGTTACGACCCGAGCATCACGGTGACCAATGCGTGGAAACTCAACGCCGGTGTCGAGCAAGCCAGTTCGGTGGATGATCTGCTTGCACGTTCGGATTTCATCACCCTGCATGTGCCGTTGATCGATGCCACGCGTGATCTGATCAATGCCGAGCGTCTGCGGCTGGTCAAGAAAACCACCGTGCTGATGAATTTTGCCCGTGGTGGTGTGGTTGACGAGGCGGCCGTTGAAGAAGCCCTCAACGCTGGCAAGCTGGCCTCCTTCGTGACCGATTTCCCGACCAATCGTCTGCGCTGTCACGACAAAGTGATTGCGCTGCCGCATCTGGGGGCGTCGACCGGTGAGGCCGAAGACAACTGTGCAGTGATGGTGGCGGATCAGGTGCGTGATTACCTGGAAACCGGCAACGTTCGCAACTCGGTGAACTTCCCCGAAGCGCAGCTGCCGCTGTCGGGCGGTCTGTGGCGACTGTGCATCGTCAACGCCAATGTGCCCAATATGGTGGGCCAGATCTCCGGTCAGCTGGGTGAGCACAACATCAACATCGTTGATCTGCTTAACAAATCGCGCGGCGAACTGGCTTACACCCTGGTCGACACCGACTCCCAGCCGCCCTTGGAAATCATCGAAAACCTGCGTGGTATCAAGGGCGTGCTGACCGTGCGCTTGCTTGAGCCGAAAGACGCCTGACCTGGTGTCGGTGTGAGTGACGACAAGCTGCTAAATGCTCGCCAGCGTATCGATACGCTGGACGAGCAGATCCAGTCGCTGATCAGCGAGCGTGCTCTGATTGCCCAGGATGTGGCGCGGATCAAGGCCGATATGGGCGATGGTGCCGATTGCTACCGTCCGTCGCGTGAGGCCGAGGTGCTGCGCCGGGTGATCGAGCGCAACAAGGGGCCGCTGACCGATCAGAGCATCGTGCGGGTCATGCGCGAGATCATGTCGGCCTGTTTGTCCTTGGAATCGCCGCTGGAAGTGGCCTATCTCGGGCCGGAAGGCACCTACACCCAGGCCGCGGTGTACAAGCACTTCGGCAATGCGGTTAAGGCTCGTCCTCTGGCGGCGATCAACGAAATCTTCCGCGACGTCGAAGCCGGCAATGCGGACTACGGCGTGGTGCCGGTGGAAAACAGCACCGAGGGCGTGGTCAATTACACCCTCGACATGTTCGCCACCTCCAGCTTGTTGATCTGTGGCGAAGTGTCGTTGCCGGTGCATCATCATCTGCTCAAGAAAGCCGGTGACCTGGGCGAGGTCAAAGAGATCTACGCCCATTCGCAGTCGTTTGCGCAGTGTCGTCAGTGGCTGGATCGCAAGCTGCCCAAGGCCGAGCGCATCACCGTGGCGAGCAATGGCGAAGGGGCGCGCATGGCGGCCGAGTCGGATGGCGCTGCGATCGCGGGCAAGCCCGCTGCTGAGCGTTACGGTCTCAACATTATTGCGGCCAACATCGAAGATGAGCCGGACAACACCACACGTTTTCTGGTGATTGGTCGTCAGATCGTGCCGCCCAGCGGGCACGACATGACCTCGATCCTGCTGTCCTCGTACAACCGTCCCGGCGCGCTGTATGCGTTGCTGCGCCCGTTTTCCGATGCCGGGGTCAATCTGACCCGCATCGAGTCGCGGCCCTCGCGGCGTGCGCAGTGGGACTACAACTATTTTGTGGATATCGAAGGGCACTCGCAGGATCCGGTGATCCGGGATGTGCTTGATGGCATGAAGGATGCCGCGGTGTTCTACAAATTCCTCGGTTCTTATCCCAAGGCCGTGGTCTGAGTGTGCTCATGAGTGAAGTCGATTACCTTGCGCTGGCCGGTGCCGGTGTCCAGAAGCTGCGTCCCTACGAGCCGGGCAAGCCGGTTGAGGCGCTGGAGCGTGAGCTGGGCATTTCCGACATCATCAAGCTGGCCTCCAATGAAAATCCGCTGGGCCCCAGTGCCGCGGTTGACGCGGCCATTGCCGCGGCCAGCCAGGATCTGGCGCGTTACCCCGATGGCAGCGGTTTCGCCCTGAAAGCGGCGCTGGCGGCTAACCTGGAAGTGGATACGGCGCAGATCACGCTGGGTAATGGCTCCAACGATGTACTGGAGTTGATGGCGCGGGTGTTTCTGGCACCGGGGCGTAATGCGGTGTGTTCGGCGCATGCTTTCGCGGTTTATCCGCTGGCCACCCTGGCGGCGGGCGCGGAGCTGCGCGAGGTGCCGGCGCTGGCAGCCGATGCGGCGCAGGCCTACGGCCATGATCTGAATGCATTTGCCGATTACATTGATGACAACACCGGCCTTGTGTTCATTGCCAACCCCAACAACCCGACCGGGACCTGGGTTGATCCGGACGCGCTGCAAGCGCTGCTCAAGCGTGTGCCCAAGCGCGTGCTGGTGATCCTCGACGAAGCTTATTGCGAATACCAGGATCAGAGTCAGCGGCCGGATGCCGTGGCGTTGATGCGGGAACATGAAAACCTGGTGGTGACGCGGACCTTCTCCAAGGTCTATGGTCTGGCTGCCCTGCGTATCGGCTATGCCTTGTCCAATCCGCAGGTGGCGGATTTGCTCAACCGGGTGCGCCAGCCGTTCAACAACAACGCTCTGGCCCTGGCCGCGGCACAGGCGGCTTTGCAGGATCAGGCCCATGTGGCGGCCTCGGTGGCGCTCAATGACGAAGGCATGGCGTATTTCCATGACAGCCTGCCGGCGCTGGGATTGAGCATCCTGCCCAGTCAGGCCAACTTCGTGTGTGTGGATTTCGCGCGCCCGGCCCAGCCGATCTACCAAGCTCTGTTGCGCCAGGGCGTGATTGTGCGACCGCTGGATGGTTACAAATTGCCGCAGCATCTGCGTATCACCATCGGGACGCCGGACGAGAACCGGCGTTGCGTTGAGGCGCTCAAAACGGTGTTGGCGGAATGAAGCAACTCAGCCTGATCGGCATCGGTCTGATCGGCGGATCGCTGGCGGCGGGCTTGCGCACGGTGGGGCAGGTCGAGCGGGTAACCGCTTGCGCGCGGCGTCAGGAAACCCTGGATACGGCCCGCTATCTGCAACTGATCGACGACGGCAGTACCGATCTGGCCAGCGCCATCGCCGGTGCTGATATGGTCGTGCTGGCCGTACCCATGGGTGCTTACCGTGAGGTTTTCAGTGCACTCAAGCCGATCTGGCCCGAGCATGCGGTGGTTACCGACGCAGGCTCGAGCAAGCTCAGTGTGATCGAAGATGCACGCGCCGTGTTCGGTCACGTACCCAGCAATTTTGTGCCTGGCCACCCGGTTGCCGGTACCGAGAAAAGTGGTCCGGCCGCGGCCATCGCCGATCTGTTCCGCCACCGCCGGGTCATCCTCACACCGCAGGACGACACCTCAGCCGCAGCGCTGCAGGCGGTGCGCGCCATGTGGGAGAGCGTGGGGGCGCAGGTTCATGTCATGAGTGCGCAGCATCATGATGAGGTGCTGGCGCTGACCAGCCATCTGCCTCACGTGATTGCCTATCAGCTGATCGAGACGCTGGCGCGTCTTGATGATCAGCGCGAAATTTTCAGTTTTGCCGCTGGCGGTCTCAAGGACCTGACCCGCATTGCCTCAAGCAATCCGCAGATGTGGACCGACATCATGATGGCGAATGACACGGCGGTGCTTGAGGGCCTGGACCGCTATATCGAAGATTTGCAGGCCTTGCGTGAACTGCTGGCTGCCGGCGACGCCGAGCGTGTGCTGGCGCATTTCGAGCGTGCCAAGAACGCACGCGATCAGTGGATACATACCGCGGAGGCGAGTTGATGAGCAGTGCTGTGTCTGAAGACTGGATAGCCCGACCTGGTGGCGCGATTGGCGGCCGCCTGCAGGTGCCCGGGGACAAATCCATCTCGCACCGCGCGGTCATGTTCAGCGCGTTGGCGGATGGCGTGTGCGAGATCAGTAATTTTCTGACCGGTGCCGACTGCCGCGCCACGGCTGCAGCCATGCAGGCCATGGGCGTGCGCATCGACACGCTGAGCGAGCGTCATTTGCGTGTTCACGGCGTGGGCATGCGCGGCCTGAAACCGCCGACCACGACGCTGGATCTGGGCAATTCCGGGACCTCGATGCGCTTGTTCTGCGGGCTGCTGGCCGGGCAGGGTTTCGAGCTGACCCTGACCGGGGATGAGTCCCTGAGCAAACGCCCGATGCGCCGGGTCACCGACCCGCTGAGCCAGATGGGCGCGCGTTTCAGCACCACTGAGGCGGGTACGGCGCCGCTGACCATTCATGCTGCGGCCGAACTGAGCGCGCTGGACTATGTCATGCCGATGGCCAGTGCTCAGGTCAAGTCGGCGGTGCTGCTGGCGGGGCTGTATGCCGATGGTTGCACGGCGGTGACCGAGCCCAAGGTCACACGTGACCACACCGAGCGCATGCTGCGCGGTTTCGGCTATGCGGTGGATCGCGAGGGTTCCCGCGTCTCGCTGAGCGGCGGCGGGCAGCTGCGTGCCAGCAATATCGAAGTGCCGGGTGATCTGTCCTCGGCGGCGTTTTTCTTCGTCGCGGCGGCGATCCAGCCTGGAGCGACGATCCGGATCGACAACGTCGGCATCAACCCGACCCGTGTCGGTGTACTGGAAGTCCTGCGTCGCATGGGTGCACAGGTCGAGATCAGCGCGCAGCGCGAAAGCATGGGTGAGCCGGTGGCGACAGTTAGCGTGACCGGCGCGCCGCTCAAGGGTATCGAGATCGACGAGGATCTGGTTGCCCTGGCGATTGACGAGCTGCCGGTGCTGTTTGTGGCGGCCGCCTGTGCTGAAGGCGAAACCGTGGTCAGCGGGGCCGAGGAATTGCGGGTCAAGGAAAGCGACCGTGTCGCCACCATGGCTGATGGACTGCAGGCGGTTGGCATCGAAGCCGAGGCGCGTCCGGATGGTATTCGTATCGTCGGTGGCCAGATTCGCGGTGGCGAGATCAACAGCCATGGCGATCACCGTATTGCGATGTCGTTCGCGGTGGCCGCGCAACGCAGCATCGAGCCTATTGTTTTGCGTGATTGCGCCAATGTGGCGACGTCATTCCCGGGCTTTCTTGAGTGTGCCACGCAAGCCGGATTGAGGGTGGAGCCGCTGGCGTGAATGTGCCGGTGATCACCGTGGATGGTCCGGGCGGGGCAGGCAAGGGCACCTTGTGCCGTGGTCTGGCCCGGGCTCTGGGCTGGCACTATCTGGATTCCGGTGCGCTTTACCGGCTGCTGGGCTTGCGTGCGCATCAGCTGGGTGTGCCTGCCGAACAGGCGGCCGCGCTGGCCCGCGAGCTGGATGTGAGCTTCCCGGTCGAAAGCAACGAGGTCTATCTGGCCGGCGAGCCGGTGGCGGCACGCATCCGCACAGAAGAGGTTGGCGACATGGCCTCGAAAGTGGCGGTGCGCGATGATGTGCGCCAGGCATTGCTGGCGAGACAGCGCGATTTTGCTCGTGCGCCCGGGCTGATTGCCGACGGTCGTGACATGGGCACGGTAGTGTTTGCGGATGCGCCGCTCAAAGTGTTTCTCGATGCCAGTGCCGAGGTGCGGGCTAGGCGGCGAGAAAAAGAATTGCTAGACGCTGGTAAAAGCGCTATATTTGAAAAGATTTTCCGTGAAATTTGTGAGCGGGATCGGCGCGATCGGGAGCGTTCCGTCGCCCCATTGAGACCGGCGCAGGATGCGCAAGTTCTCGACAGCAGTGGCCTGAATGCCGCTGAAGTTCTGGACACGGTGATGCAATGGGCGCGTCAGCGGAACCTGACCGACTAACACCATCCCCGGACTGAGAAGCCCGGAAAGATTTACGCAAATCCGCCACGGACGGCGGATTTATTGTTTTTGACCGTCGCATCAGGGATCGATGTGGCCTTGAATCATTGTTTGGATTGACTTTTTATAATGTCTGAAAGTTTCGCCGAACTCTTTGAAGAGAGTTTAAAAGCCGGCCAGAGCATGCAGCCTGGCGCCATCGTCCACGCCACCGTGCTGGAAATTAAACCCGACGTCGTGATCGTTGACGCCGGTCTCAAATCCGAGGGTGTCATTCCCCTGGATGAGTTCAAAAACCTCAATGGTGAGGTTGAAATCCAGCCGGGCGACGATGTTGAAGTTGCGCTGGAAGCCGTGGAAGACGGTTTCGGCGAAACCAAACTCTCCAAGGACAAGGCGGAGCGCATCCGCACCTGGGACCGCCTCAACAAGGCCCACGAAGAGAAGCAGATCGTCATCGGTACGATCTCGGGCAAGGTCAAGGGTGGTTACACCGTCGACGTCGATCGCGTCCGTGCGTTCCTGCCGGGTTCGCTGGTCGATATCCGTCCGGTGCGCGACACCTCCTACCTGGAAGGCAAGCCGCTTGAATTCAAGGTGATCAAGCTGGATCGCCTGCGCAACAACGTGGTGGTTTCGCGTCGCGAAGTGCTCGAAGCCGAGTACAGCCAGGAACGCGAAATGCTGCTCGAGCGCCTGCAAGAAGGCGTCGTGCTCACCGGTGTGGTCAAGAACCTGGTCGATTACGGTGCGTTCGTTGACCTGGGCGGCATCGATGGCCTGCTGCACATCACCGACATGTCGTGGAAGCGCGTCAAGGACCCGTCGGAAGTCATCGAAGTGGGCCAGGAAGTTGAAGTCAAGGTCCTCAAGTTCGACCGTGAGCGCATGCGCGTTTCGCTGGGCCTGAAGCAGCTGGGCGACGATCCGTGGATCGACATCGCACGTCGCTACCCGGAAGGCACCCGCATGTTCGGCAAGGTCACTAACATCACTGACTACGGTTCGTTCGTCGAAATCGAAGACGGTGTGGAAGGCCTGGTTCACGTCTCCGAAATGGACTGGACCAACAAGAACTGCAACCCGAACAAGACTGTTCACGTGGGCCAGGAAGTCGAAGTGATGATCCTGGACATCGACGAAGAGCGTCGTCGTATTTCCCTCGGCATGAAACAGTGTGTGCCGAACCCGTGGGAAGAGTTCGCTCAGAACCATCAGAAGGGCGACCGCGTGGCCGGCACCATCAAGTCGATCACCGACTTCGGTGTGTTCATCGGCCTGGACGGCGGCATCGACGGTCTGGTTCATGCCTCCGACGTGGCCTGGGACCTGGATGGCGAAGATGCACTGCGTCAGTTCCAGAAAGGCGAAGAAGTCGAAGCTGTGGTGCTGGCTATCGAAGCCGGCCGCGAGCGTATCTCGCTGGGCATCAAGCAGCTGCAGACCGATCCGCTGACCGCGTTCATTGCCGAGCATCCCAAGGGCTCGATCGTTACCGGCAAGATCACCGAAGTGGAGCAGCGCGTGGCCAAGCTGGAACTGGCCGAAGGCGTGGAAGGCTTCCTGCGTGCCTCCGACATCTCGCGTGAGCGCGTTGAAGATGCTCGCACCGAGCTGAATGTGGGCGAGGAAATCGAAGCACGTATCGTGACCATCGATCGCAAGAACCGCACGCTGGGTGTGTCCATCAAGGCCAAGGAAATGTACGACGAAGACCAGGCCATGAAGGAGTACAACCAGGGTCAGGACGCCGAAGGCGCCACGACCATGGGCGACTTGCTCAAGCAGCAGATCGGCAACCAGGATTCCTGATTGCAGGATGCGTGACATGGCCGGGGTGATCCCCGGCTATGTCACTGGATTTTCTAAAGATTTTTCGGTAGGCTCGGTTGTTCGCAACCGGGCCTTTCGCTTTTGGGGCTGTCTCCAGTCCGCGCGGCTGACAAGGTTACGGGCGTCCGTTGCGTGGGGGTATCGGGGAATTTTGTATGACCAAATCAGAGCTGATTGACCGGCTGGCCATGAGTCAGCGACACCTGTCACATAAGGATGTGGAGCTGGGTGTCAAACTGTTGCTCGACACGATCTCGGATGCCCTGTCGGCAAACGAACGGATCGAGATACGCGGTTTCGGAAGTTTTTCCTTGCATCATCGTCCGGCACGCACGGGGCGCAACCCCAAGACCGGCGAAGCTGTGGCCATTCCGTCCAAGCGTGTGCCACATTTCAAGCCGGGCAAGGAATTGCGCGAGCGGGTTAATAACGAAGGATAGGGATCATCAATGCGTAGGATTGTCGTTCTTTTGCTGGTAATTGCGACCTTTTGCCTGGGTGCAGCCTTCAGCTATCACAATCCGCAAGCCGTGACCCTCAACTATCTGGCCGGACAAACCGAGATTGCGCTCGGTGCGCTGGTCATGGCGACCGTTGCGCTCAGCGTGGCGGTGATGGTGCTGACGTTCTGGCTGATCTCCCTGCCGCGCCGGGCCGAAACCCTGCGCTTGCGGCGGCGTCTGGAAAAAGCCGAGAACGAACTCCACAACCTGCGCCAGTTGCCTCTGAAGGATGGGTGACTTCACCGGACTGGTGTTGTTGTTGCTGCCCTTGGCAGCAGCAACGGGCTGGTTCGTTGCACGCCAGTCGCGCCCTCGGGAGGAGCTTGAGGCGAGCAGCCTTAATCCGGACTACGTGCGTGGCCTGAGTCATCTGGTCAACAACGACACCGATCAGGCGATTGAAATCTTCATTGGCCTGATTGAAGCGGATGAAGGCACCATTGACCTGCATCTGGCGCTGGGCAGTCTGTTCCGGCGCCGTGGTGAGGTCGATCGCGCATTGCGCATTCACCAGAATCTGGTCCAGCGACCGCGCCTCAAGCCCCTGCATCGCAATCAGGCACGCTTCGAGCTGGCCCGCGATTACCAGGCTGCGGGGGTGCTGGATCGGGCCGAGGAAATCTTTCTCGAGCTGGCCCATCAAGGCATGTTTCTGAGTGACTGCCTGTCACGCCTGATGCGCATATACGAACGTGAGCGTGAGTGGGAACGCGCGATTGATACCGCCCAGTGGCTGAGTAGTGCACAGGGGCGCGACATGGGCCCGCGTATCGCCCAGTACTGGTGTGAGCTGGCCGACAGCGCGCTGCGCCGCGACGATGCACGTGGCCAGCAGCAATGTCTCAAGCGCGCGCTGGCCGCGGACCCGCACTGCGTGCGTGCCCAGCTGACCCGGGCCGGGCAGGCCGTGGACAGCGGCAAGGTGGCGCAAGCACTCAAGATCTACCGCGATGTGATCCAGCACCATGAGGCTTTTATCCCGGATGTTCTGGCTCCCTGGCGTGATGCCTTTCTGCGTGAGCACAGCGCTCAGCAATGGGCCGCTGAGCTGGAGCGGGTTTACCGCCGTCATCCGCATCCGCATCTTCAGGTCGCCCTGATTCAGGCTCAGGCGCAGAGCGGGCAGACTGATGCGCGCCAGCAGGCACTGGATCAACTGGTTCAGCAGCCCAGCTGGGTCGGCTTGCACGCGGCGTTGGATCAGGATTGGTCGAACTTGCCGTCGCAGGCCGCGGGCTTGCTCAAGGGCTTTGCCGATGTGCTGCGCGTGCCGCTGGAAAAATCACCGACTTACCGCTGCGACCACTGCGGTTACAGTGGCCGCCAGCTCAACTGGCAGTGTCCCAGTTGCCAGCACTGGAATACCACGCAGCCTTTGCCGGATATGACCTATTCAGCGCTGGAGGAACAGGTTCACGGCGCTTCGTCCTTGCCCGAATCAGGCACTGGCGCCGCGGGCAAATCAGTGTCCTGAGACGTTGCAGGGCAGCCTTCGTCGGCCCCCGGAGCAAACAGTGATAAGGCCAAGGCAACACGCTCTTCGGCTGATGAGGGGATGCTGTCCAGGGCACTGATGGCCTGCAGGGCCGGACGCAGTCCGCGCCCGTTGGCCAGCTGTATCGCAAGACCCGGGCGGGCGTTGAGTTCCAGCACCAGGGGGCCTTTGTCGCGATCAAGCACGATATCCACCCCGAGATAGCCAAGGCGCGCCAGGTCATAGCACTGTGCCGCCAGCAGCAGAACCTGTTCCCAGCCGGGCACGCTGAAATCACCCACGCTGTGCAGGGTGTCAGGATGATGGGTGACCGGGGCATTGTGCATGACCCCATGCAGGGTGCGACCGCTGGCCAGATCGATACCCACGCCGACCGCGCCTTGATGCAGATTGGCTTTGCCGTCCGACGCCCGGGTGGGCAGGCGCAGCATGGCGGCGACTGGTACACCGCGAAAAACCAGGGTGCGGATGTCAGGAACGCCCTGGTAGCTGATCGGGGCGAACACAGGATCGAACTGCACGCAGTACTCGATCATGGCGCGGTCCGGTAGACCACCCAGGCTGAACATGCCGGACAGGATGTTGGAGATATGGTGGGCCAGATCATCGAAACTCATGCGCGCACCGCTGGCACGCAGAAAATCCTTGCCCTGACGCCCGGTGATGACCACGATGCCATCACCGCCAGCGCCCTTGGACGGTTTGACCACAAAGCTCTGGTGAGCCTGTAAGGTCTGCTCCAGGGCGATGATTTCGTGCTCGATGCTGACCTCGTGATACAACGCCGGCACCGCAATGCCGGCATCCACGGCCAGTTGTTTGGTGCGCAGTTTGTCGTCAACCAGGGGATACAGACGGCGCGGGTTGAAACCGGCGATGTACAGGCCGTTGCGCTCGTTCATGCCGATGATGCCGGCCTCGCGCAGGCGGGTCCAGGGCCACACCATGCGGCCCATCACGGTTTCATCCAGACCGAACGAAAGCGCCACAACTCGGTTAGCCGGTAACCGGTGTAGCGGCCCATCAGCAAGGTTGCCGCAAGCACCACCAGCAGCAGTTCCGGAAACAGCCCGACCATGTACTGCAGCTGACCGATGTTCATGACCAGATAGGCCATGATGGCGACCAGCAGGCTGCCCATACCCTGGATCACGGCTTCATAGGCACCGTGTTCTTCCCACACGATGGACATGCGTTCGATGGTCATGGCCAGAATCACCATCGGGAACAGCGCTACAGACAAGCCGTGATCAAAGCCCAGCCGGTAGCTGGCAATGCTGATGCCGAGCATGAGCAGGATCACGATGATCAGCACTGCGGCCAGGCGTGGCACCAGCAGCAGCTTGAGATGCTCGAGCACAAAACGCAGCGCCAGGCCCAGCGCCACCAGCACGGTAAACAGGGTGACACCCCAGATTAGCTGGGTTTCGCGGAAGGACATGGCGATCAGCACCGGCATGAAGGTGCCAAAGGTCTTGACCCCGATCAGGTTGCGCAGCATCACCACTAAAAAGGCGCCCAACGGCACCATCAGCAGAATCGTGTAGACGTTCTGCACGTAGAGCGGCAGCCCCAGCAGCGAGAACGAGACCAGATTGGAATCGGAATGGCGCGCCAGCTGCAGGGTTTCCTTGAGACCGCGGCGGATCGAGAAACGCAGGTCGGGCAGGCTGCCGCCGTCGACTTCAAGCGCGGCTTGCGGGCCGGCTTTCCAGAGCAGGAAATTCTCCGGATAGCCCTGCTCGCCGGTGATCGGATCGAACGGCAGCCATTCCTGCTCGTTGTGCACCTCAAGCCAGGGTTGCAGGCGTGCATCCAGAGCGCCATGACGCAGCTCCAGACCCCATACGATGCGGGCAGGGATGCGCGCGCCGGCCAACACGTGAATCAATTGACGGACCCAATCGGCGCCACCCGGACCGGATTCATTACGCAGCAGGGCAACCGTGGGGTCGCTCTGGTCGGTGCTGAGTTTGTGGATCAACTGGCGGGTGAAGGACGCAATATCGGCCGACTGGGCGCGTACATTGCTCAGCAAGGCTTCGATGGCGGTGCGATAGAGCTCCGGATAGTCCGGTTTGGCCGGGTAGCCCGGAAACGGTCCGGCCCGCGATTTGACCGGCTCAAGCGGGTTCACGCTAAGCCGGTAGTACAGGGTTTGCGGCCCGTTGGCGCGGCGAATCGACCACAGGGCGTGGCGCTGCGCACGTGTTTCTTCCAAGACCAGACCAAAGTCACGCGAGACAAAGTTCTCGTCCAGAATCTCGAAACCAGGCGTTGCCGATGGCAGTTCCAGTTGCGCTTTGACTTTGCCGTGACTTTCGAAGCTGGCGCGCGCTTCGACCGTCCATACCGCGGTGTGCGAGCCGGGTGTGATCGGGATGTGCAGGACCTTCCACTTGTACACACACAGCCCGATACCCACGCTTGCCAGAAGGGCGGCAAGCAGCCACACGCGGGGTGCTTTCATTGGCCGGCGTCCTTGATGTCACTCGTCTTGCAGCTGGCTTCGGTGATGAAGGTCGCGCTCGGGTCGATCAGGGTTGCGGATTTCAGAAAGCGCCGGCCGAGCAGCACCGGATAGATGAACTTGCTGCGATCAACCAGGCTGAACTGGGTGCTGTGGATCTGCCCGGCGAAGCAGAAGCTCAGTTCCACCACCGCCCTGCGGTCGTTTTCGCGGTCGTGCTCCTTGATCAGGATATTGCGTACGACCGGGCGCTCCAGGGTGTGTTCTTTTCGCACGTCCTTGGCTGTTTCGTAGCTCAGGGTGAAACGCACCCAGTCGTCACCGTCGCGCTCAAAGCGTTCGATGTTCAGGGCATTGATGGATGAGGTTTTGGCGCCGGTATCGAGTTTGGCTTTGACAGTATCGCCCCACGGTGCGAGCTTGATCCGTTCAACCCAACCGGCGACGGTGCGGTTGGTTTCGACAGCATCGTCGGCCCAGCTTGCGGAGCTGGTCAGCAGCAGTACCAGGGTGAAAAAACCAGCGGTCATCCAGCGTGGGAGCATCTTGTCTTTCCTGTGGTCGGAGTTTCGAAAGCGTGGGCTGCGTCCGGCAGGCTCCGGATGCATTTGGACGTGAGCCCGATTACGATACCGGGGCGACAAGTGTCTCATTTTTTTAAGGTTTGTTTGTGAAGAACGTCGAGTTTGCACACTTGAGTCAGCGTTTGTGTCTTGCCGGACTGATGATACTGGCAGCGCCTGTGTTGGCCCAGACGGCAGCCCCCGAAGCGTGGCCAGCGATGACGCCTGTGATCACGCCCAAGCCCACACCGAGCCCGTCGCCTTCGCCGCAGGCCACAGCAACAGCCACCCCCACAGCGAGCCCCAGTCCGACGCCCACACCCGAAGTGTTCAGTCTGCTCGGGCGCGAACTGGTGCGCGGACAATCCCAACGTCTGACCTGGAAAGCGCGCTATGGTTTCGGGGAACTGGATGCTTCGGCACCGGTACAGGTTGCGCATGGGGCGAAGTCGGGCCCAACACTGTGTCTGACGGCGGCCGTGCACGGTGACGAACTCAACGGCATCGAGATTGTGCGGCGGGTCATGCACGGTATCGATCTGAACGAACTCAGCGGCACGGTCATCGGCGTGCCGATCGTCAATATTCCGGGTTTTCTGCGCGGGTCGCGTTATCTGCCAGACCGCCGTGATTTGAATCGCTACTTTCCAGGTGACCCCAATGGCAGCCTGGCGTCGCGTATTGCGCATGATTTCTTCGAACGTATCATCCGCCACTGCGATCAGCTGGTGGATTTGCACACCGGTTCGTTCGCGCGCACCAATTTGCCGCAGCTGCGCGCCGATCTGACCGATCACGCCATTGTCGAGATGACCAAGGGCTTTGGCGCGATTGCAGTGCTGCATTCCACCGGCGCCGATGGCACCTTGCGCCGCGCTGCGGCGTTGGCCGGGATTCCCTCAGTGACCCTGGAGGCCGGTGAGCCCGAACGTCTACAGACCGAGGAGGTGGTGCAGGGGGTCAAAGGTGTGGAGTCGCTGATGAGCGCCATGGGCATGACGCCGAAGAAGTTCGTCTGGCGTAACCCCCAGCCGGTGTTCTACGAGTCGCAGTGGGTGCGGGCTGATCGCGGTGGCATTTTCTTTACCGACACCCAGTTGGGTGATGTGGTCAACGCCGGTGACATTCTGGGCACAGTGACTGATCCGCTGAGCAATGTGCGCACCGATGTGATCGCGCCGGTGCGCGGGCGGGTGCTGGGCAAGGCCCTGAATCAGTTTGTCATGCCTGGGTTTGCCGCATTTCGACTGGGTGTGGAGACCAGCGAAGAGCAGATTGCCGAAGAGCCGGCCGCAACGGCGGCGCCAGACGAGACGTCGAGCTCGACCGAGTCGATTGATGAGCCGGAGCAGAACTGAGGGTCAGTAACCCTGGCGGCGCTGACGCTCCTCGCTTTCGGCGCGGCGGCGTTCGCTTTCGGGAATCTGCCCGATGTACTCGTTCAGCCGACCCTGCAGGCGTTTACGGTCGTGTGCGTCAAGGTCTTTAACACGGAGACCGTTGCGCAATTGGCGAATGGCGTCGACATAGTCGCCACGGCTGTGTGAGTAGGCGGACATCTGAAAATGGGCTTCGGCCGGTTCATTCATATCGCGTGCGGCCAGGGCCAGCAGGCGGAAAGCTTCCGAATCACCACGATTGAGCAGATCGGTCTCCAGCATCAACTGACGCGCTTGCTGCGGTTGTGCATTGCGGACCATGGCGTCGGCCAGCAACAGCAGCACCGTGCGGTTTTTCTGGTGAGCCTTGCGGGTCTGGCGCAGTTGCCGGATCGCGGTGTCGTAGTCTCCGCGATACAGATAGAGCTCGCCCAGCGCGATTTTGTAGGTCACCTCTTCGGGGTTGTCGCGATGCAGCGCCTGGAGCAAGTCCTCGCTCTGCTCAAATGCACGCGCCCGGCGCAAGGCCAGGGCCAGGCCGTAGCGGTTTTCAGGGCTGGGATCAGCTTGATGGGTGGCCTGGAAATAGCGCACGGCATCGCTCGAAAGTTCGGTCATCAACACCCGGGCACGCGCCTTCATCAAGGCGTAGTTCAGGCTTGAATCATGACCATCACTGGGCAGCGATGCGGCGCGAGCCTGGGCTTCGGAGATACGCGTGGTGTTGACCGGGTGGGTGCGCAGGATTTCTGGCACGCCTTCGCCATAGAGCTGGGATTTCTGCGACAGTCTATGGAAGAAGCTGGCCATGCCCTGCGGGTCGAAGCCCGCAGCCGACAACGTCTTGATGCCCAGACGGTCAGCTTCCAACTCGTTCGCGCGGGTGAAATTGATTTGTTTCTGCATGGCCGCCGACATGCCGATGCCCAGCGCGGCCTGGGCCAATTCGGGGTCATGCGCACCGGCGATCAGCGCGGCCAGCAACAGCGCCGTGGAGGCTACATCCCAACCGCGTGTGTCATCCATGCTGCGAGCGATGTGGCGCTGGGTGACGTGGGCGATTTCGTGGGCCACAACCCCGGCCAGCTCGCTTTCGCTATCGCTGGCCATGAGAAGACCGGCATTGATGCCGATGTAACCGCCAGGCATGGCGAAGGCGTTGATTGCCGCATCGCGCACGGCGAAGAACTTAAAGCCAATATGCTGGTCGTTGGTGTGCTGCAGCAATTGTTGTCCCAGGCCAGCGATGTAGTCCTCAATTTGTGGATCTTCGAGGACGTACTGGTGGGTCAGCAGCTGACGCATGACCTCCCGCCCAAGGCGTTGTTCTTCCAGTGGAGACAGGCTGCGGTCGGCCGGCTCGCCAATGTAGGGCACATCGATTTCGCTGGCCGCATGCGTGCTGCCAAGTGCGATGGCCAGGATCAGGGCGAGCACGCACTGCAGTGCGGGAAATCGCGTAGCATGAGTGCGTTGCGGGCAGGGAAGTGATTGCATCGTGGCTGCGATGGCCTGATCAGGTCGTTGAAGAACAGTTTAGAACAGTCTTGCGGTTGTAAAGTTCATGGATGTAGTACGAAGCTGGTTCCGTCGTCACCTCGCCAATCCCCAGATCGTCAGTCTGGCGGTTGTGCTCACCGTGGCCCTGCTGACCATTACCTGGTTTGGCAAGATTCTATCGCCGTTGCTGGCCGCCATCGTCTTTGCCTATCTGCTGGAAGGGCCGGTGGCGATTCTCGAGCGCAATCATTGCTCGCGCTGGGTTGCGACCCTGATCGTGTGGTCGACCTTCGTAGCTGCCGTTCTGCTGCTGGTGTTCGCGTTTGTGCCGTTGATCATGCGCCAGGCCGGGCAGGTGGTGCAGGAGATTCCTTTCATCATCGCCAACACGCGGGACTTTCTGCAGACCTTGCCGGAGCGCTATCCGCAGGTCTTCACCTCAGCCCAGGTGGATCAGGTGGTGATGTCGATGACACAGGGGGTCGGCGAGTTCCGCAATGTGCTGGTCGCGCGCTCCTGGGTGGTCGGTGTCGGGGTGATGTACCTGGCGGTGTATCTGGTGCTGGTGCCCTTGCTGGTGTTCTTCCTGCTCAAGGACAAGACTCGCATCGTGCAGTGGGCCAATCAGTTCATGCCCACGGAAATCGGCCTGATCCGTCGCATCTGGAGTGATGTGGACCGTCAGCTGGCCAATTATGTACGCGGCAAATTCGTCGAGATTGTCATTGTCGGCGTAGTCAGCTTTGCCATCTTCGTGTGGCGTGACCTCAACTACGCAGCCTTGTTGGCGGCGCTGGTGGGGGTGTCCGTACTGGTGCCTTATCTGGGAGCTTTGGTGGTGACCGTGCCGGTGTTGCTGGTGGCCTATGCGCAATGGGGCTTCGGCCCGGAATTCACCTGGATCTTCTTCCTTTACGGCCTGATTCAGGCGCTGGACGGCAACGTGCTGGTGCCCTTGCTGTTTTCCGAGGCGGTCAACCTGCATCCGGTGGCGATCATTGCCTCGGTGCTGTTCTTCGGCGGGATCTGGGGCTTCTGGGGTGTGTTTTTCGCGATTCCGCTGGCCACCGTGGTCAACGCCATACTGGTGGCCTGGCCATCGCAAATGAGCAGCGCGGCGGACAGCCAGACCGAGCCGATTGCGGAGCCGGCCAGCTCCTAAGTTCAGGTAAGTTCAGGCGTCGCGGTCACCCTGCGCGGCACGCGCGCGACGCTGCTGGAACAGCGCGCTGCGTGGATGATCCGCGCCAAGCGCGCCGACAACAACCGGTAAAGCCAGGTCGAGCTGGGTCATGGCCGCGGAAAAATCACCGCGCCGGCGCAGCACCTCGGCGTAGTTGCCGCGATACAGCGCCAGATGCAGATGCTCTGGCTCCAGGATGCCTTCGGCCAGGGCGATGAGGCGGGCATAGGTCGCGACTGCCTCGTCCATGCGCTCAAGCACGCGGTAGTCATTGCCCAAGTTGTTGTACTCGATCAGATCGTTAACCGCGGGGCCATCGGGTTTGCGCTCGGCCTGAGCGATGAGCATGCGGTTGATCTGCGCCGAGGTTTCACGTTCTCCTGCGGTCGCAGCGACATAAGCGTAGAGACTGGCCACAGCGCGGGTCAGCTCGGCGTCCTCGCCAAGTTGATGGAGGATGCCTTCGTAAGCCTGGCGGGCTGGTTCAAGTCCGTCCTGGGCGCGGCCGACGATGGCCAGCGTGCTGCCCACCGAGCTCAAGGCAGACAGGCTGTGCGGGTGATTGGGGCCGAGCACGCGCTTGCGGGTTTCGGCGATGCGCTGGTAGATCGCCAGCGCACCTTCGACGTCCCCGCTTTGCTGATAGATATTGGCAACAACCTCTTCGGCGTTGCTGGTGCGCGGATGCTCGCTGCCCCACTGCTCGCGCATGCGCTCAACCGCGCTGAGCGCCACCGGCAGGGCGTCCTTGTACTTGCCTTGCTGCTGCAAGGCCTGGCCGTAGGCGCTGAGTATGCGCATGGTCAGCTCGCTTTGAGGCGCCAGATCCAGCGTATGTTCGGCCTGTTCATTGAGTGTCTGCAACAGGCTTTCGGCCTCAGGAAAACGTCCCAGCAACAGCAGGGCCTCGGCCCGGGCCAACGCGCGTCGCACCTGGATCTCAGTGCCGCCGCTGCTGTCGTCGGGCAGGTTTTCCAGCCAGTCCAGTGCATCCTGTTCCTGACCGTTGGCGGTCAGTGCCTCACCGATCTCGATGGCCAGACGATCATCTACGGCACCCTGCGGCATCTGGCTGGCGGCGCGCAGCAGGGCCAGGCCATCGTCGGCACGGCCCAGTTTGACGTAGGTGTTGCCGAGCGAGCGCTGCAACTGGAAACGACTGGTGGCGGACAGCGCGTTGCGGCCGCTGAGCTCGGCGCGCGCCACATCAAGCACGTGCAGCACGGTGACCCGCTCGCCCAGCGCATGTTCTGGATCGGCAGCGGTGAGCATACCGATCAGAAACTGGTTGACCGCCTCACGCTCGTGGGCCCGCTGCTCCGCCACGCTGCGCGCCTGCGCTTCCGAATAGGCAAAGCGCAGCGACACGGAGACGGCCGTCAGCAGGGCCAGCACGATCACGCCGGCAGCCGCGGTGGCGGCTTTGTGCCGCCGGGTGAACAGACTCAGGGTGTAACCCAGCGTTGGTGGGCGCGCTTCGATCGGGCGCTGGTTGAGAAAACGTTCAATGTCCGCGGCGAACTCGGCGGCTGAGGCATAGCGCGCCGAAGCGTCGAAAGCGATGGCTTTCATGACGATGGTTTCAAGATCACCGCGTGCATGCGCGGTGCCCTGGGACAGCGGTACGGGGCGTTCCCGATTGAGTCGGGTCACGGCTGAAAGCAGGGTGTCGTTCTTGAGATCCGGGTAGGGCGACTGACCGCTGAGCAGTTCATAGGTGATCACACCCAGGGCGTAGACATCGCTGCTGGCATCGGCATTGACGCCCTGGCCGTTGAGTTGCTCCGGACTCATGTACGACAGGGTGCCGAGCACTTCGCCGGCGCGGGTCATATCGGCCTGATCCAGGTCGACGACGCGGGCGATGCCGAAGTCGAGGATTTTCGGCTCGCCTTGCTCGTTGATCAGGATGTTGCCGGGCTTGAGATCGCGATGAATTACGCCCTTGGTGTGCGCGAAATGCACCGCGCGCGCGATTTTGACGATCAGCTCAAGCTTGGCGCTGTCGGACAGCTTGTTGGCGCGGGTGAAATGAATGATGTCGTGCCCGCGCACCAATTCCATAACCAGATAGGGCGCATCGCCCAGCGGGGTGGCGCCGGCGCCCGATTCGTACAGGCGGGCGATGTTGTTGTGCTCCAGTGCGGCCAGCAGTTCGGCCTCACGCTCAAAGCGCTTACGCGCCAGCCCGGATTGTGCGAGCAAGACCTTGATTGCAACGTCGCGGGCGGGTTGCTCCTGATGCGCCTGGTAGACCCGCCCCCCCGATCCCTCACCGAGCAAGCATGACAAACGGTAGCCGCCGATATACCCCAGCGAATTATCGGAATCCATTTCCATCACGTTTTTGGCCTAGCGCATCCATACTGCGCCTGATTCTATCCGAGCGCACAGCCTGTTGTTGCAGCAAAAGTCCGCCCGGCAGTCAGTGGCGCAGGCGCCGCCACGGTGGCTGCCTTTTTAGTAGGATGCGCTTAAGAACATGATCTTGTTCGCGCTCGCCCAGCTGGAGTAAGTAACCGATGAGTTCAGCGCCTGTTGCGCTTTTCGCCCTGTTAATCGGTGCGGTTGTGGGCTATTTGTGCGGTCGCCGCGGCAGGTCAACACCGCCATCGCCTCGCTTGGCCGAATCAAGCCCACCGGATGTCGCAGTCACGGCCGATGCGGCGGAAGCAGAACGGCGACGTATCTATCGTGATATCCACGATGATATTGGTAGCAAGTTGCTGACCTTACTGCACACTCTGGGGGATAGCGCGCAAGCCGATCAGGTGCGCGAGATCATGCAGGACTTGCGTGATGTGGTTTCGCGCGGACACACCGTTAGCGGCAGCTTGCTCGAAGTGTTGGGTCAGATTCGCGATGAAACCGAGCAACGGTTGGATATCGCGGGCGGCGTCTTGCTGTGGGATGTCAGTGCAGAGGTGCCAGATCCGCCGCTGAGCGAAAGAGACGCATTGCACTTGTTTCGCATTTCGCGTGAAGCGGTGACCAACGCATTGCGTCATGGCGGCGCTCAGCAGTTGCGTATCCGGGCGCGCTGCAGTGGCGATCGATTGCTGCTGGATTACACCGATGATGGCCCAGAACCACACACCGATGCACACTCCAGTCATGGTGCCGGGACGGGCAATATTCGTTCCCGCGCCGAGGAGCTGCATGGCCGCGTGAACTGGACCGAGGGCACCCTGGGCGGGACCAAAATCGTGCTGGAGTTTCCGCTGCCGGAATCCCCCTGAATCGGGGCTCACATCACGGCCTGAAGGGGCATACTGTTGTGCTTATGGAGTCTAAACCCGTACTCAAGCAGGGCTTGATTGTTGAGGATCAGCCGGCCACGGCCGAGTGGCTGCTTGCCCGCGCCCATGAAACCTTCCCGGATTTGCAGGTCAGCCTGGCGGCAAATCTTGCGCAAGGGCGAAAACTGATCGCCGCGCAGCGCTTTGATGTGGCTCTACTGGATCTGGGGTTGCCGGACGGCAGTGGTCTTGATTTGATTCGCCTGCTGGTCACCGAACAGCCTGATTGCATTCGTGTGGTGACCACCATCTACACCGATGATCACCATGTATTCCCGGCTTTACGCGCAGGGGCGCAAGGCTACCTGCTCAAGGATCAGCCGCCTCACAAGGTGTCGGCGGCGCTGCAGGGGATCGTCCAGGGCGAACCGCCGTTGTCGCCGACCATCGCGCGGCGCTTGATGGCGGTGTTCTCGCAACCCGAAAGCGACGCCGACGAGGCGGTTCGTCTGAGTCCACGCGAGAAACAAACACTGACGTTGGTCGCCAAAGGATGGAAGGTGAGCGAGGTGGCTGAGCATATGCAGGTCACTACCAACACCGCTTCAGGCTACGTCAAATCGGTCTACCGCAAGCTGGATGTGAACAATCGCTCCGAGGCGACTATCGAAGCGGTGCGTTTGGGGTTGGTGCGAACGGAAATCTAGCGATCCCGAAGTGCTGTCGCATCGCCGCCGCATCGCGACGACGGTGGCCAACACGGCCACCACCGCCGCGCCGTGGAATTTACTGCGTGATGACGCTGCAGTCTTCGCTGAAAGCGTCCAGCTCGGCCTGGCTGTACGTGACCCCGTTCACCGAAATGACGCCGTTGGAGATGACCACGTTGAAATCTCCGCCATCAGCCAGGGTGACTTGAACTTCGCCGCTGACCACGCGCTCGTCCGCGTTGAAGGTGTTTTCCGTGACCAGTGGTGACAGCGTGTTGTAGCGGGCGTCGAACTGGCACCCGGTGCCGATCACATCGACCGCCATGCGGCCGTAAATTTCGTGCTCGCCGGCACCACCTTGAGTGCCGGACATGCGCAGGCTGAGCTGATCGGTGGCATCGGTGCCGTTGGTGCCGCCCAGTTCCATGGAAAACTCGGCTTGCTCAAGGGTCAGATCCATGCGCATGAAAGCGCGCATTTCCATGTCATGGCCGTACTCGGGTGCCGAACAGCCGTCACACAGATGCATGATTCCACCCATACGTGTGGATTGCGTGCCGTCGAAGGCGCTGCCGCTGAACTCGGTGACGAAATCGTTGTAGTAGTTCCCGTTTTGATCGCTGGCCACGATGTAGATCACGCGTCCATCTTCGGCTTCACCGCTGTTGAGCATGCCGTCTATGTACGACTCAAAGTTGAAGCCGTCGCCACTGGCTGAGTGTCGGCAGGCGTCGGCACTGGTGATCAATCGTTGGAAGTCACCGCTGTGGTAAGGCGATGCGATACCGCCACCCGGGCCGGCGCCCGTGTCTTCGGTGATGGTTTGGCTGCCGCTGTCGCAGGCCACTTGCTCAGTCGACTTTGCGCCGCCGTTGCTTTCGTCCGCATCTTGCGATGCGCTGATGCCCGACTGCGCAAAGCTCAACGCTGCGGCACCGGCGACCGCTGCGCGCACCGGGTCATTGCTGTTGTCGCCGGGTGTTTGGCCGCCATTGCTGCCTCCGCCCGAGCCACCGCAGGCGACGAGCAATAAGCCGGCGGCGATTGGCAAGACGGGTTGAAAGGTGATTTTGCGCATGACAGATCCTGTTTTTTAAGCGTACGGGCAGTATCCGGATTCGAGGCAGGCCATGTGTCCCCAATTCACGGGACATGCGCAAGCTGCGGTGTCAGCAGTGACGCGGCACAATGGCTCTATGAGTACATCGCTAAATCTGATCGTGGTCGAGGATGATCCGCGTATGCGGGATCGCTTCGCCCGGTCATTCGACACGGATGGTCGGATCAAGGTGCTGGCCTGGGCATCGACCGCACGCGAAGCGCTCACGGCCTTGGATACGCATCGTCCAGACGTGCTTCTGGTTGATCTTGGCCTGCCTGATACCAGCGGCATACATGTGATCGAGCACGGTCATCGCCATCATCCGCGCTGCGACATTATGGTGGTCAGTGTATTTGGCGATGAACGCAGCGTGCTCGCCAGCATCGAGGCCGGCGCCACGGGCTACTTACTCAAAGACGATTCCGAAGAGGACTTTGTTGCGCGCATATTTGAACTGCGCGCCGGCGGCTCACCCATCACCCCGATCATTGCTCGCCGCATCCTGCAGCGCTTTCAGTCATCCACGCCGGAACAGTCTGGGCCGTCACAGCCGCTGTCTGAACGCGAGCAGGAGGTGCTTAATCTGCTCGCACGTGGTTTTGCGTATCAGGAGATCGCCCGCTTGCTGGATGTTTCACCACACACCGTGGGAACCTATGTCAAAAGACTTTACGAAAAGCTGCAGGTTCACTCGCGTGGGGAAGCGGTATTCGAAGGACAGCGCATGGGGTTGCTGCAGCGTTAGCGCGGCAACCATCACATTGTGCCTGCTGAGCATGCTATGGCTCAGCCCGGCCCAGGCGGCCCAAACGGCCCAAACCCTGAATACGTTTGATCAGGCGGACTGGACTGTCACCGCCGCCAATTCAAGGCCGGACGAGGCCAGTGAATGGCAGCGCGTGGATTTGCCGGATTCGCACGCGGTGCTGCGTCACGAAGGGCGTTATCTGGGCGACCGTCCGCACGGATTTGATGCACCCTGGCATTGGTACAGACTGCGTCTTGACGATGCACTGTTCGATGGCAGCGATCTGGGTGTGTTTATTCCGCGCTATGCGGACCGCATCCGGGTGTATTTCAACGGTGAGCGAGTGGCTCGCTCGTTTCGCGATCCCACACGGGTTGAGTTGGGCTGGAACCGGCCTTTTCACGGCGTGCTGCCGGCACGGCTGCAGAGCGCTCACGGCAATACCCTGATGCTGGCCCTGGATTCGCCGTATTTGGGTCGGGTGCAACTGGCGCGCCCCCGCATCGGAACGGACGAAACGGTTAACAGCCTTTTCGAAAGCAGCTATCTGATGCGTATCCGCAGCGCTGAAATAGCCGCCGGTGTGCTCAGCGTGATCGCCTTGTTCGGTTTTGCCATCTGGCTGGCCCAGCCGGCCGATACCAAGCATTTATTGCTGGGGCTGGCGGCGGCCAGTTTCGCCGTGCGTCAGGCGCATTTTTTTGTTGTTGTGCCGTGGGGCAGCCCGCCATTGTTTTGGTGGCTGGCGGTCATTTCCATGGCCTGGGCGATGTGCCTGATCCTGTTGTTTGCACTGCGTTACTACGACCATCCGCGCGGCTGGATGGAAACCTCGCTGGTGGGTGCTGCGCTGGCCATATCGTTGGCCACCGTGCCGGGTTACGGCGTTGATGCCTACGCTTACGCGGGGCTGATCTATATTGCACTGGCACCCATTGCGGTCATAGCGGGTGTGATTCTGTTGCGCCGGGCTGTTCGCGAGCCGGGCTTGCCGCAGCTGCTACTGGCCGGTGGTTATCTGATCAATCTGGTGCTGAACCTGAATGATCTGGCCATACAGCAGCGCTGGATTTCGATTGAGCGACCGTTTCTGGGGCCGATTGGCGCCGTTTTAATGTGCGGCAGTTTCATCATTGCCCTGACCACGCGGTACAGCCAGTCGCTGGGCGAGGTCGCTGCGCTCAATGAAAAACTTGAGGCGCGTGTGCGCGAGCGGCAGCTCGAACTTGAGCGAACCCATCAGCGTTTGAGTGTGGCGCTGGCAGATCAGGTCAGGGCGGAGGAGCGTCAGCGCCTGATGCGCGAAATCCATGATGGCATTGGGGCTCAGCTGACCACTGCGCTGGCCGCAGCGGAGCACGGCGGTCGCTCTGACGAACAGGCGGTACGCGCGTTGCGTTCGGCCATCGCCGATCTCAAGCTGACGGTGGACTCGCTAGAGCCGGTCGACGGTGACTTGCCCAGCTTACTGGGCAATCTGCGTTATCGGTTGACGCCGCAATTTCGCCATGCCGGCCTGGATGTGAACTGGGCCGTGACACCACTGCCGGCGCTGGCCTGGCTGCAGCCGCCGCATGCTCTGCACATCCTGCGTCTGTTGCAGGAGGCTTTGAGCAACATGATTCAGCATGCTCACGCGCATCGGGTGAGCGTGGAAACAGGGGTGTCGCAGGATCCTGGTGGGATCTGGGTGGACATTCGTGATGATGGCTGCGGCTTCGACCCCACAATGGCCTCGCAGGGGCGGGGGCTGGCCAACATGCAGGCGCGGGCGAGTGCTTTGGGTGGGCAGCTGAGTCTGAACAGCCAGCCGGGCCGGGGTACGTCCGTGCGCTTGTGGTTGCCGTTGCAGCAAGACGCCCGCCCGACTGCCAACCGTCGGGCGGGCTGAGCGCTAGTTGCTGATCTGGAAACGAATGATCAGCGGTGGGTCGTAGACCTCGGGGACCGGCACCGGGGCGTGTGGGCGCCACACCTTGGTCAGGAAAATCGAACCGGAAATACGCTGATTGGAAGCTTCGGCAACCAACACAAAGCCTTCAGTCGAGTCGAAGTCGCCGGCCGGTTCGCCGTCCAGGCGCAACTCCAGCACGTTGAGGCTGGATGAAGTCAACGGATACAAGCCACGTGGCCAAGGTGGATTGGCCCGGTAGCTCGCCTCGTGCTGGCTGGCCTGGTTGAGCAGGTCCAGCTGCAGGCGAAACAGCGCCGGATAGCGGTTGTCGCCGAAGTTGGCTTCGCCGTGGGCACTCATTTCGAACACCAGTTCCCCGCTGCTGGTGTTGCCGATGACGGCCTCAACCTGATCTTCAAAGCTGCTTTGGTGGCTGCCGCCCTGATGAACGTGCATGCCGTCATTGCTGGTCGCCAGTCCGATGTGCGGGCCAAGGCAGCGCGCGACATCCTCGCTGTGGAGTGCGCCCAGGTCATGCAGAAACATGACTTTGGTGTAGACCGCGGCGAGGCGGCCGGGCACCGAGGTTTCGGTGTGCTGACGCATCAGCTGACAGGCGTAATCCTCCTTCTCGCGACGACCCTCTGGAATCCCTGCGTTTTCGTAAAGCTCGGCCGCGTAAACCCAAGAGATCATTTCAGCGATATCGTCGGTATAACCGGTGCCACCGTAGCGCGACATAAAACCGGCCTCGGCGGTTTCCATCGCGCTGAATTCCTGTACCACCTCGCGCGCCGGACCGCCGTCGTTGGCCCACAGCTTGGCGAAATCTTCGCTGGCAAAGGCCCGGTGGGTGCGCCGCCATTCATCGCGCAGGCCGACATTCAGGCGCACATTGTCAAGCGTCTGGCTGGCCACGCTGCGGTTGGCTGCTGTCCAGTGTCCGCCGTAGTCGCCGGGGTTTGCCGAATTGGCGTTGAGCAGGGCTTCGAGTGCATGACCGGCTTCATGCAGGATGGTGCGCATCATCGCCACCCGCACGGACTCAAAGCTGGCCAGATTGTTTTCGGTGTAGCGCAGATTGCCGGCGTTGATCAGCATGAAGTCGCCGCCGCCGATCTGGGCCACAGCGCCATTGAGTTCACCGCGGTTTTTGACCGTGCCAACCGCAATACGACTGACAGCGTGGCACATCAGAGGGGTCATGCGGTTGAGTGCGGCCACAATTACGGCGCGCTGCGTCGGAGTCGGGGTGAGCAGCACGGTGTCATCGTAAAACGCCATGTTCTGGGCGTGGAAGCGGTCAGCCTCACCTTCGAGTATGCGCACGTGGGCACAGTGCCCGGCCGGTTGAGCGTCGCTCTTGAGCGTATGGGCCCGTTTACGGCGCGCTTGCTGTGGAAGGTTTTCGACTGTCAGCAGATTGCCGTCGACGTCGACCACGCCGAGCGTCTCGATGGCCTCATTGGCCTCCAGGTAGGCAACCGTGTTGACGCTCTGATCGCTCAGATCAATCTCCACACGCTTGAAGTCGTCCAATGACTCGAGACCGAGAGCGGATGCAAAGCGTAGGCCTTGTGCATCGACCTGATCGCCGTTTGCGTCCATGCCAACCAGCAGATGACTGGCGCCGACATTGGACAGTGGCACCCCGTCGCCGGCGAAAACCTCGGCCTGATCGACACTCACAATGCGGATGCTACCGCTGGCATCGCGCTCCACCAGAACCCGGTAGATGCCTTGTTTGGCCTCCGCGTCGCTATAGCGAGGCTGGGCGCAATCGGGTACCAGAGCGCAGGCTTCGTCGAAGTTCTGGGGGGGCGTCACACCACCGCCTGAACTGCCGCCACAGCCACTGGCCAAAATGAGGCTGGCAAGCATGCCTACTGCTGTATGTTTGTTCATAGTCATGGCGTGTCTCAGAAGCGGCCGGCAAGGCTGACTGTGATGCGATCGCCGGCTCCACCGATGCCGGTTGCTGCGCCCATGGCGCTGCCGCCATCCTGCATGGCATAGGCCAGTGCCAGGCTCAGCGTGGGTACAACGAACAGGCGTGCGCGCAATTCCCATTCTTCGTTGGCGTTGTCGGCGTCGCTGTCGCGGTAGGCCAAGCCGACGCTGAGATCCTGATTGAGGTACAGGTCGCCGCCCAGCATGTAGGTGATCGGATCGCCGAAACCGTCGACCTTGGCGATTGATGCTTCGGCGTTGTAAGCCATGCCCTGATCCAGCGACTGCACCCATTTGGCGTTGAGCGAAAGCATGCTTACGTCAACGATATCCAAGCCGATGTCGTTGTAGCCAAGACTGAGCAGAACGCCGTCGCGGGGCAGAAAACCTACACGCAGGTCGATTGCGGTGCCGTCGTCGATGCCGACATCAATCTGGGTCAGCGAGCCGCGTGCATAGAGATCTTCGAAGAACAGCTCGCCACCGACACCAAGGCCGTCCGCGTCGGCCTCGTCAAATGTCGTGTAACCGGCGAAAAGTTGACTGGACCGGGCCAGGAAGGCGGATTCGGCGCGCGCCTTGTCGGCATCATTGACCGGCTTGAAGTGATAGCTGCCGAGCACGCCAAGTTGGGCATCATCGGCACCATCGAAGTCGGTGTAGCTGCCGCTGGCTTCAATCTGCCATGCCTGAGCCAGTGTCGATGTGGCCAGCAGTGCGATGAAACTGGCGGAGTGAAGGTGTCTGTTCATGTTGGGCTCCCGTGTGCGCCGTGCAATTCACATGCGGATTACGCATGGGTCTCAGCCTAGCGACGGGTTGCCCTTGCGGCTGTCCCGTATTCATGGGACAGCCGCAATCAAGCCAGTAACAACTGTGATCCGGGTCACGCGTGCGGACCGCCCGGATCGGCGCAAGCCTCTACAAGTGGTTGGAGGCGAAGTCAGCCAGACGTGAACGCTCACCACGCGCCAGGGTCACATGGCCGCCATGTGGCCAGCCCCGGAAACGGTCCACGACATAGGTGAGGCCGGAGGTGGTTTCGGTCAGATAGGGTGTGTCGATTTGCGACAGATTGCCCAGGCAGACGATCTTGGTGCCCGGCCCGGCGCGCGTAATCAGAGTTTTCATCTGCTTGGAGGTGAGGTTCTGGGCCTCGTCCAGGATCAGAAAACGGTTGAGGAAGGTGCGTCCACGCATGAAATTGAGCGAACGGATCTTGATCCGTTTGGACAGCAGCTCGTTGGTTGCAGCGCGTTCCCAGTCACCGCCGTCGAGCGAGCCTGTCAGCACTTCGAGGTTGTCCATCAACGCGCCCATCCACGGCGTCATTTTCTCCTCTTCGGTGCCCGGTAAAAAGCCGATGTCCTCGCCAACCGGCACGGTGACGCGCGTCATGATGATTTCGCGGTAGCGCGGCTCATCCAGGACCTGGGCCAGCCCGGCGGCCAGAGTCAGTAAGGTTTTGCCGGTGCCGGCAGCCCCCAACAGGGTGACGAACTCGATGTCCGGGTCCATCAGCAGATTGAGCGCATAGTTCTGTTCGCGGTTGCGCGCATGCACCCCCCAGGCGCTGGTCTTGCCCTCGCGGTAATCGCGGATCAGCTCAAGCTTGGCCGTGTCAGACTGGACGCTGCGCACCAGCAACTCCATCTGGTTATCGCTGGCACCGGCGAGTTCGTCCGTTGTGTCATGGGCAATGTGGAAGAACTGATTCGGGTGCCAGGTGCTGGTGTCCTCGCCATGCACCTCATAAAACGTGCGGCCGACCTCGTCAGTCCACGATTTCAGGCCATCCGGCTGACGGTTCCAGAAGTCTGCCGGCAGCACGTCGTAACCGCTGTACAGCAGGTCCAGGTCGTCCAGCACCCGGTCATTTTGATAATCCTCGGCGTCGACCCCGACAATGGCGGCCTTGATGCGCAGGTTGATGTCTTTGGAGACCAGGGTGACCTGACGTTCCGGCATGGCCGACTGCAACGCCAGCGCGGTGTTGAGAATGGTGTTGTCGGGCTTGTTGCCGGGCAGGCTGCGCGGCAGGTCGGTTTCCAGTTGTTCGGTCTGGAAAAACAACCGCCCGCTGGCCGCGGCGTCGCTTTCCAGCGCCTGCAGTTCCGACAGGGCCAGACCTTTGGTGATGTCGGCATCGGTTTTGTCGGTCAGCAGGGTGTCCATGTAGCGGCTGACCTGACGGACGTTGCGCGAGACCTCCGACATGCCTTTTTTGCCGTTGTCGAGCTCTTCGAGCACAACCATGGGCAGAAACAGGTCGTGTTCTTCGAAGCGGAACAGGCAGGAGGGATCATGCATCAGGACATTGGTGTCCAGCACGAACAGACGTTTGCTCATGAGCGGGTTCCGGTTAGACGGATTGGACGAACGCCAGGACCTCTTCGGCGTGACCTTTGACTTTGACCTTGGGCCAGATTTTGGCCAGCTTGCCGTCAACGAAGACGAATGTGCTGCGCACGATGCCCATGTAGGTCTTGCCGTACAGCTTCTTTTCCTGAATCACGCCGAAGGCCTGACACAGGTTTTCGTCTTCATCGGACAACAGCTCAAACGGAAACTCCTGCTTGGCCTTGAAGTTCTCGTGGCGTCGTATGCTGTCCTTGGAGACCCCGAGCACGCAGGCATCCGCAGCGACAAACTGCTCATGCGCCGCGGCAAAATCACGGCCTTCGGTGGTGCAGCCTGGCGTGCTGTCCTTGGGGTAGAAATACACCACCACGATGCGTTGAGGCAGCTTGTTAAGAGCGATGGTCTGGTCGCCAGTGGCGGGCCGTTCAAGCGCGGGTAAGGCATCACCCAGCTCAAGATTCATACGTTTCTCCGTCTGCGGTGGTTTGCTGCGTAAGTGTCAGGATTTGATCGGGTCCAGCATGCCGTCGGCGTTGAGTTCGTCGCAGGTGTCCATGAACGACTCGCGCAGTGCCGGAGGCTGCGCGGTGATCGGCACCAGGACCACCATCTGAATATTGACCATGCGCGCGCCGGTCTGGCCCGCGCTGTAGTCCTGGCAGACCAGTTCGGCCACCACGGTGTCCTGGTTATTGAAGAAGGCGACAAGCGCAGGCAGCAAGTCAGGCTGCTGTGGCGCGTTGATCTCCACGGCATACGGCCGCGTATCGGGGCGCTCGCTGCGATCGCGCGTGCGCAGACCGCTGAGGTAAACCTCAAGCTTGTCACCGATGGCCGGCAGGGCGGTTTCCAGCTTGCCGACGCTGCTCCAGTTGCCGGATACCATCAACTGGGCGGTCATGGCGTCACCGAGCATGCCGATACGGCTGTCGAGAATCTCGCAACCGCGTTCGCGGATCTCCTGCATCAGTCTGGCGCTGAGATTGTCACGCCAGGCGCCCAGGGCGTTGACGATGAGATATTTGTGGATGTCCTGCATGCCCGCCGGGTCGGATTCGAAAGTGCATCAAGAGTGTAACCGCCAGCCGGAGCCTGTGGAATGTATAATCGCCGCGCCATGACATACCGAACACAAATCAAGGGCAGCCTGGTCGCCCTGGTCACCCCGATGAGTGCTGACGGCGCGGTGGATTATCCGTGCCTGGATCGCCTGATCGAGTGGCATATAGAGCAGGGCACCGACGCGATCGTGTCGGTCGGCACCACCGGTGAATCCGCCACCCTGGGGGTGGCTGAGCATCTGCAGGTTATTCAGTACACCATCGACCGCGTGGCCAAACGGATTCCGGTGATTGCCGGCACCGGCGCCAATGCGACCGCCGAGGCGCAGCTGCTGACCCGCGAGGCCTTTGCGGTAGGCGCTGATGCATGCCTGCTGGTTACGCCGTATTACAACAAGCCGACCCAGGAAGGCCTGTATCGTCACTATGCCGCGATTGCCGGCAATGCGGACGGTCCGTTGATTCTGTACAACGTGCCGGGGCGCACCGCTTGCGACCTCAAGCCGGAAACCGTGGAGCGCTTGCTGCCGTGCGAGGCGATTGTCGCGATCAAGGAAGCCACCGGCACGCTGGAGCGTATCAAGGCGCTGGTCGAACTGGACCCGGACTTTGTGGTCTACACCGGCGACGACGCCACGGCTTGTGCGTCCATGCTCATCGGAGCGCGCGGTGATATTTCGGTGACCGCCAATGTGGCGCCGGCGCGCATGCATCAGATGTGTATGGCGGCCATTGATGGCGACCGTGAAACCGCGATGGCGCTGGATGCGGATCTGGCGGGTCTGCATCAGCATCTGTTCGCTGAACCCAATCCGATCCCGGTCAAATGGGCGCTCAATCGTATGGGGCGTATACCCGAAGGCATACGATTGCCGATGACACCGTTGGCCGAAGATTTTTATCCATTGGTAGAAAACGCCCTGATTCAGGCAGGAGTAAAGCTTTGATTCGTATCGTAGGAATCAGTCTTGTCAGCATGCTGCTGATGGCCTGTAGCGCACGCCAGTGTGCTTTCGACGGGGCCTATCTGGATGCTCAGGAATATCCCGATTTGCAAAGCGTGGATAACGGTGAGTTGCCGCCGCGCGACCCGGCTTACATGATTCCGCCGATTCCGGAGCAGGACTACAAGGCCGCGCGGCAGTACACCGATGGCTCCGGTGAGTCGCGTACCGATTGTTTGGATCGCCCGCCTCGATTGGTTGTCCCGCAACAGTCGTAGCGCCCGCGGCCGGGTTCGTATAGAATCCACCGCCCGCATGGCCGCCAGGCTGTGTGAATCCGGAGAGATGGCCGAGCGGTTTAAGGCGCACGCCTGGAAAGCGTGTTGGGGTGAACGCCCCTCAAGGGTTCGAATCCCTTTCTCTCCGCCAGATTAGAAAAAGCCCGCTGATGCGGGCTTTTTTGTGCCTATCGTGCCCTATTCGGGCAGGCCGGCGAAGGCGTGAAGCTGTTCCAGTTCGTGGTCCCAGTTGGCTGCGCTGGCGCGGAAGATGTGCGCCGTTGGCGACTGGTTCACCTCGCTGTCCAGGCTGCCGGCGGGGACCACCAGCAAAGCCCCGTCCATGTGCAGACCGGGAAGTGCCGAGCCGCAGTGGCGGCAAAAGCTGCGGCTATGCGCGGTGCCCTGAAGCTTGAAATGGCTGACTTCATGCTCGCCGCGCCGCCAGTGCAATTGCGCGGAGGTGGCAAACAAGTTGGCGGCATGGGCCGAACCGGTGTCTTTGCGACAGCGCGAGCAATGGCACAGGTAAAAGCTGTCAAACGCGCCGTCGATTTCAAACTGCACCGCGCCGCACAGGCAGGAACCGCGTTGCGTATCGCTCACGATGATGAAACCGATTTTGCTGTGGACGCTTGCGGGCGCAAGGCATTGAGCTCGCGAATGAAACGCTCGCTATGGCGCGGTGAGATCAGCACAGAGCGCGCCTCGCCGTACTCGATGCGTAACCGGTCCAGCGACAAGGCCGGGCTTGAAATCGGGTTTCGCGACGGCGTGATGCGATGTATGTCCTGCAGTGGAATACGCCAGCAAAAGGGACCGCAGCGCACCGTCAGAAAGGATTCGTCCAGCGTGTAGCGGGTACTCAGGGCGATCCAGGCGCTCAGCGCAGCAGCGCCGCCCAGGGCCAGCGCGGTAAATGGTCCTGGCGATGCTGTGCGCAGCGTAACCAACAGCGTAAATACAGCGGCGATCACCATCACCACGATAAACCAGGCATCAATTTTCGATCGGTGCACTCGCATGCATGCTCATCCTTGGGCTGACCCGACCTTAAGCTTAGGTCGGCTTCACAACGTTGGATAGTCGTCATAGCGAACTTTCCACCATGATGCAGCTCTCAATGTCTTTGGTCAGGGGGAGCGCGATGCGCCATTCATGGGGGGTGATCCTGCTGCTGAGTGTGTTCAGCGTGGCGTCGGCCGATGCGCGCGAGTGCAACGGCAGCAGCCGCGGAGCCAACGGGCAGCTGGTGATCGCGGGTGATTCTGAGCAGCGCGTCTTCAAGGTGCTGGGACAGCCGACCCGGGTCGTTCCCAGGCAGAACCGTTACGGTGCCTATGCCGGTGAGGACTGGATTTACTACGTCGATGGCTACAACCCCAAAACCGTCAGGGTCTGGGTTGATGGCGGCACAGCGCGCAGCGTTTGTGAAACCCTGGATTAAGAAGGCGCGGGCAGGACTTATGTCTGTGGCGTGTTGTGTGGGTGAATCTGTGAGACCGGAAAGCTCATGTTGAACTGGCGCAGGTTGACGGTGGCCAGCACGCGTGCCGCACTCAGGTCCGGGAACTGGCTGGCATCGAACTGCATCTGCTCGGTTTTGGCCAGGCGTGCACGACCACCGGCGTTCGGCTGGTAGATAAAGGTCTGATCGTCCCAGTGCTGAGCCAGCGTGCGCCAGGCTTTGGGTAACAGGCCACGTGGCGCTGGCAGGGTGGGCCCGAACGCGCGAAAGCGCAGGTCCGCAAAAACCTGGTCGTTGGTGCTGATCCTGACATGGGTGCGATGGCCCTGGTCCTGCACCTCGAATTGCGCAAGTTCCTTGGGGATGCCCCAGTTGCGCCGGCCGTTGACCACGCTGTCCATGGTGGACACGAAGATGCGGCTGATACTGAAATACTTGCGACCGTCCTCAAAGGCATACAGCCCGGGAATGAACAGCAGTTCATGGTAGGGGCCGGCGGGTGAATCGGCGTAGTCGACAAACATCATCAGCGAAAGGCCGCTGCGCCGTTTCCCGGCCAGACTGGCCGGCACCCAGCTGTGTTCATCAAGTATGCGGGGATCGGCGCGAAGCACGCAGATATACGCGCGACCGGTCAGTTCCCAGGGCGCAGGCGCATCAATTATTTCGCTCATGCAAAGGTCGATTGGACGTGTTGCGTATACGATACACAACACAACAACGAGGGAGGAGACCGATGGCCGGCAAACGCCTGAGCCCCATGGACGCGATGTTTCTCTACGGCGAGACGCGCGACATCAAGATGCACGTGGCGGGCTTGCTGCCGCTGACGCCGCCAAAAGATGCCGGGCCGGATTATCTGCGTGAGCTGATGGATGAGATCAAGGCCTCGGTTCAGGTCGAGGCACCGTGGAATCTGAAGCTGCGTACGCCCAATTTCATGCTCAATCCGATGCATCGCTGGATCGAGGATGACAACTTCGATATCGAATACCACGTCCGTCGTTCGGCCTTGCCGGCGCCTGGCGATGAACGCGAGCTGGGGGTGCTGATTTCGCGTCTGCACAGCAACGCCCTGGATCTGTCGCGCCCGCCCTGGGAGTTGCACCTGATCGAAGGGCTGGAAGGCGGTCGGCTGGCCCTGTACATGAAGATTCATCACGCCCTGGTCGATGGCTACACGGCGATGAAGATTCTTTCGCGCAGCATGGCGCGTGATCCCGATGAACGCGACACGCCGATGTTCTACAGCCAGTCGCAGCCGCGCCGCCAAATCGCGGCCAAGGCGGCCGGCGTGGACATGTCGGCGGTGTGGGATTCGGTGGTGTCTCAGTTCGATTCGGTGCGCGACGTGGGCAAGGCGTTGTGGCGTCTGAGCCGCACCGCGCGCGGCGAAATCGGCGATCTGGTCAACTCCATGCAGGCGCCCAATTCAGTGCTCAATGGGCGCATCGGGCGCAACCGGCGCTTCGCGACCCAGCAGTATCAGCTGGCCGAACTCAAAGCCCTGAGCAAAGCATCGGGTGGCACACTGAACGACATCGTCATGGCGTTGTGTGCGGGTGGTCTGCGTCGCTTCCTGCTGGATATGGGGGAGTTGCCAGACAAGCCGCTGGTGGCGTTTCTGCCGGTCAATGTGCGGCCCAAGGATGACCCAGGCGGCGGCAATGCAGTGGGTGCCATGCTGGCTTCGCTGGCCACCGACATCGAAGACCCGGTGGCGCGCCTCAATGCGATTGTGGCGTCAACGCGCGAAGCCAAACACCAGATGGAGGCGATGTCCGCTGCGGCCATCATTGCCTATAGTTCCTTGATCATGGCGCCGTTCGGCCTGCAGACGCTCAAGGCGGTCAGCGGCATACGCGGGCGCCTGCCGATCACCTTCAACCTGTGCATTTCCAACGTGCCTGGCCCGGATGAACCGCTGTATTTCAGGGGCTCACGCATAGAGGCGACCTATCCGGTGTCGATTCCGGCCCACGGCATGGCCCTGAACATCACGGTGCAAAGCTATGCCGGTACCCTGAACTTCGGATTTGTCGGCTGTCGGGACACCTTGCCGCATTTGCAGCGTTTGGCCGTGTTTACCGGTGAGGCCCTGGACGAACTCAAGGCGGCGCTGCTGTAGCAGCGCCTAGCGGCCTTCGAATTTGCCGAAGCTGCGGTTGATGGTCGCCAGCAATTTGAGCAGCGGGCCGTAATGCAGGGCCACGATCGGCTTGCCGGTGGTCAGCAGCGCAACAGAGATGTCACGCGCCGGGTCGGCCCAGCAGAAGATCGAAATAAAGCCCAGATGGCCGAACGCTTCGCGTGTGTGCGGGCCGTACATGCCGAACGGTTCGTCGCCGAGCATGAAGCCTTCGCTGGTGCGGATCGGCACCATCAGGGTGCGATCGAACTGTCGCGCGGCGGCCTCGCTGATCGCGCGGGTGACGGTCGCCCGTTCAAACAGGCGTTGCTGGCCGAAATGTCCGCCGTTGAGCAGGCATTGGAAAAAGTCGCAGGTTTCCAAGGCGCTGGCGTAGATGTTGCCGGCCGGGATTTTGGCCGACATGAACTCGGGTGAGTTGGAGATTTCGGTGACCAGCGGAAACGGGGCGCCGAGCGCGCGGGTCGACAGCAGCTTGATCGGAAAACGTTCCGGATAACCGGTGAAGTGGTTGAGGGCGACGTCCCCATGGTGCTCGGGCGGCAAGCCCAGGGTCATGTGGCGACTGCCCAGTGGCTTGGCGATGCGGGTCTGCAGGATGTCATCAAGCTCCTGGCCGGTGGCCCGGCGCATGACCTCGCCGAGAATGAAGCCGCCGGTGATGGCGTGATAGGCCTGGGTGCGCCCGGCATCCTTGCGTGGGGTGGCTTCGCACAGGGTTTTGACGCAGGCATCCCAGTCCCACAGCAGGCTCGGATCGGGCACTTTCTGCTTGATTACGGGCACGCCGCCACGGTGGGCCAGGACCTGGCCCACCGTGATGTACTGCTTGCCCTTGGCGGCAAACTCGGGCACGTATTCGGCAACCGGATCATGCAGGCGGATCACGCCTTCCTCGGCCAGTTTGTGCACCAGCATCGCGGTGATCGCCTTGGAGGCTGAAAACAGGCACACCGGGGTGTCGGCCTGCATGACCCGGCGCGGCGTATCGGGGCTGTCGAGCGGCCCGTTGCCACGTGCATGGCCAATGCTGCGATGCATGAGGATCTGGCCTTTGTGGCGGATGGCCAGGCTGATCGCCGGCATGGTGCGCGTGCGGTAAAGCTTTTCCACTGCGGCCCAGATGTGCCCTGGGACCTGGGCGGACAGCCCCAGATCCTGCGGATCAGTCTCGTCAGCCTGACGAATGTCGGTGATCGCATCCAGGTCGCCTGGACGCGGAATCAGCAGCGGGCGGAAAGGGTTTTTCAAGTGCTTGGCTCCAGCAGCGGGCACACGGGTCAGCCGGGCATCATAGAAGGCTGCGCCCTGGCTGTCATGAGCCTGTCATGTGCGCGGGCAGGGCGGTGCATTGCACCGAGGTTCTCAGGCCGGGGCTTGCGCGTGGCCAGGCGGTGTCCTGATCAGATACTCGCTCATCATCACCGTGGTGATGTTGAACAGATTGAGGATGCGCACCACCGAATGCAGCATGATCGCCATGTTGCGCATCACACCCCACCACGATTTGGCGCCGTAAAACAGCTTGAGGTTGGTGACATGCTCGCCGGACGGCCAGTCTTCCTCAACGATGCCGTCGATCGCCTCCGCGCCCGGGGTCAGGCTGGTCTCGACCACATGGCGCACGTAGCGAGCGCGGGGCTGCATGCGTTCGCTCATGGGTGACTGATGACCAAACCAGCGGGCCATCCATTGTTCACGGTTCAGGCGTTTGGGTTTGCGCAGCAGGGTGACGGCGAGGATGCCGCGGCTACGCTGGCCATCGGCCCAGTCGCGTGGCTGGTTGGCGCTGTGGTGTTCGCCGTAGTCGGTGTAGAGCCATTCATCGACCTGATAGCCGGCCAGCTGAAAGCCGGCCCGACGCAGGGCGTCCTCGTAGGGCAGCGGATCTGTCGCGTCATCCAGCCACACATCGACCATGGCAATGAACGGCTCGCTGAAGGCCGGGGTGGGCGCTGGTGACGGTGTGGTTGCGAGATCGTCGCAGATGTTGATCTGAAGACCGATCGGGTCGTAGTCCAGCAGGGTTGGCGCCACGCTATCGAGCAGGATCTCGCGGCGTTCGGCCGGAGCCATCTCGCGCGTTGACCAGAGCAGATAGATCAGCTTTTTCACGCCGCAGCTTTGCCTCTCAAGTCGTCGACAAAACGGCGTGCATTGGGCAGCAGCAGGGCAAAGCCGTTGTCGCGGGTGAAGCGCGGTGTGTAACCGAGATCACGGCGCGCCTTGTCGATACGGAAGCTGGAGCTTTCGGTCAGGTTGCGAATGCCGCGGTGGGTCAGGGTCGGCTCGGGGCCGCCGAAGAAATGCGCCAGTTCCATGCCGCGCCCGATCATTTTCATCATCGGTGCAGGCAGGGTCAGACGGGGAAATTTTTCACCCAGGGCCTCAACCAGCGGTTTGAACCAGACCAGACCGTTGACCTGCTCATCGTCATTGATGAAATAGGCCTGCCCGCCGACCACCTCGGGTTTTTCGCGCAGCGCCTTGGCGGCGAGAAAATGCGCGTCGATCAGGTTGTCGACATGGGTGTTGTCCATGGTTGCCCGGCCATTGCCGATCAGCGCCTTGAAACGCCCGGCCGCCAGCTCCTCAAGGAAACTGCGAATCATGATGGAGTTGCAGTCGCTGCCCCACACGCCGCCGGGACGCAGCGCGCAGGTGCGCAGGCCGTCGTTCTGGTCGGCCGCCAGCACGGTGCGCTCGGCTTCGATCTTGGTCATCGAGTACAGATCCCGCGTGCGTGTGGCGTAGGGCACGCTTTCGTCCTGGTTGTCGAGGACACGATCAAGCACCACGCTGAAGGTGCTGGTTTGCACCAGTGCGGCCACGCCGGCCGCCTCAGCCGCCTTGACCAGATTGCGGGTGCCCACGCAATTGACCTCGTAGACCATGCGCTTTTGCGCCGGTCGATACAGGCTCAGCAGGTTGATGATGGCGGCGGTGTGAAACACCGTGTCGACACCTTCGCAGGCGCGCCGCACGTCCGCGTAGTGACGCAAGTCGGCGACCACGGTTTCCACGCCTGGGTCGTCAAAATCATGGGGCACAACATCGAGGCTGCGCACGCGGCAGCCGTTTTCACGCAGGCGACGAACCAGCGCCGACCCGACGTAGCCGCCACCGCCGGTGACCAGGCAAACTTCGCCTAGCTCTGCGGGTTCAAACTTGGGGGTGGGGGCGATGTCCTGAGTGTTCGCCATGATTCAGTTGTCTCCGTATATGCCGCGGGTGGCGTTGCTGAAAAAGCGGGTGCGCTGACGACGGGTCATCAAATGACCCATGACATCGACCGCGCGGTTGATGCGTCCGGTGATGTGCAGCGGGCGTTTGCCCAATGCTTTGAGACCCTCACGTGCGACCAGGTCCGGGGCCATGGGGAAAGCTTTGCTGCGTTTGTCCTGCGGGGTGTTGCCTTCAAAGCCCGGGGTTGATGTCGCACCGGCCACGCAGGCCAGCACATCTACCCCGTGGGGACGGAATTCCTCCCACAGACCCTGGGCCAGGTTGATGTTCCAGGCTTTGGTGGCGGCGTAGTTAGCCACCATGGCGGTGCCCTGAAAGCCAGACATGCTCGACATCAGGATCACGCCGCCGCGCCCGCGCTCGATCATGGCCGGGGCCAGTGTACGGGTCATGATCACCGGTGCGCGACAGTTGACGTCGAGCATCTTGTGATGGTCTGTCTCTGCAATGTCGAGGAATTCGCCGATGACCGAATAACAGGCGTTGTAGATCAGCAGGCCGATCTCCAGCCCAGCGCAGGCTTCGGCGGTCAGCTCGGCCAGATTGTCGGCAGCCAGGTCGACGGAGCAGGGTTTGACCTCGACTCGATGGCGGCGGCGAATCAGCTCCGCATCTTTTTCCAGTGGCTCAAGGCGCCGGGCCAAGGTCACCAAGTTGAAGCCGCGTTCGGCCAGGACATGGGCATATTGCTGGCCAATGCCTTCGGAGGCGCCGGCGATGACGGCCCAGGGGCCGTAGCGCGAGTGAAAATCAGGCTGAAGAATCATGTTGTCCGGTCTTGCAGGCGGGGTTGAGGGCAACCCGTCGAACATAGGCCGAAGAAATTAAGGAGACTTCATCATTTTGGTGTAGGTCGGCCTGTCCGATTTGGTTCAGGCGCTGAAATTCAGGACCTGACGCAGGTAGGCGACCATCGCCGTCCAGGCCGCATTTTCGTAAGCCGGGGTGATGTAGCCGTGCAGGTGATACGAGGTGCGCAAACAGGCGGTGGCAATCTCCACCGTGAGCATGGCGTGGTCGACCGGCTCGCGGCTGACCGGCAAATCGTTGGCCAGCATAACCTGCGCGAGCAGATCGCCCAGCCGGCCGATCATCGAATGCAGCGAGCGATAGGCGCTTTCACCCTGGACCGGCCCCAGGATCAGCAGGCTGGCCACCGGGTTGTCGTTGTGAAATTCGGTGGCTGTGGCGGTGACCTCTCGCAACTGAGCTTCCCAGCAGTCGCTTTGCAGCTCGGTCACACGGCGGCGTAGCTTGTCTTCCAGCTGGTCGAGCTGGCGGCTGTTGATCTCGTGGAAGACCGCCTGCGGGGTGGGGAAGAACTTGTAAATGCTGGCCCGTGTGTAGCCCAGATCCTGGGCCAGTTCGGAAATATTGAAACCATCCAGCCCCTTGCTGAGCAGCAGTTTCTCGGCCCCGACCAGCACATCTTCAAAGCGCTGGCGCGCGCGCTGTTGTTGTGGTTGCCGGGCAAGGTGGCTGGACGTGGAGCTCATCCGGTTATCTTATGCGAAAGAGGTTGACAGTTAAAAGTAACATATGTAACTTTTGACATCCGTCAAATCATTGAGGTGTGAGCACGTGACGACTAGCCACGACCAGACGCTGGATGCGATCGTGATCGGGACCGGATTCTCCGGTCTGTGCATGGCGATCAAGCTGAAAGAGGCCGGCATCGACAACTTTGTGGTGCTGGAAAAAGGCCCCGAAGTGGGCGGGGTGTGGCGTGAGAACACCTATCCCGGAGCAGCCTGCGACATACCCGCAGAACTGTATTCCTTCAGCTTTGCGATGAAAACCGACTGGAGTCGGCGGTATCCGCCGCAGCCGGAGATTCAGCGCTACATGAAAGAATGTGCCGAGCGTTTCGGCCTGTATCCGTTCATCCGCTTCAACACGCCAGTGGCGGGTGCGCAGTACGACGAGCGTCGCGCACTGTGGCAGGTCGAGCTGGACAGCGGCGAGGTGCTCAGTGCTCGCGTGCTGGTCACCGGTGTCGGCCAGCTCAGCCGCCCGGCCATGCCGCGTGTGGAAGGACTGGAACGTTTCACCGGCACGCGTTTCCACTCGGCGCAGTGGGATGCGGACTTCGACCCCAGCGGCAAGCGCATCGGGGTGATCGGCACCGGGGCCAGCGCGATTCAGTTCATTCCGGAGCTGGCCAAGTCGGCCGCGCGCGTGGACGTCTTTCAGCGCACGCCGCCCTATGTCATGCCCAAACCGGATCGCGATTACACCGCGATGGACCGCTGGATGATGAGGTACGTACCCGGCTACAAGGAACTCAATCGGCGTATCTGGTATACCGCGGGCGAGAAATCCACCGGTGCCTTCAACAGCGACAGTCGCCTGGCCAGCGCCTACAAGCGCCTGACCCTGTGGTACATGCGCCGCCACATCAAGGACCCACAGCTGCGCGCCAAGCTGACCCCGGATTATCCGATAGGCTGCAAGCGGGTGCTGTTCTCGCACAATTATTTCCAGGCTCTGGCCCAGGACAATGTGGATGTGATCACGGCGCCAATCGAGCGGGTGACGCCTCAAGGGCTGGAGGCCGGCGGCCAGGCGTACGCCTTTGATGCCCTGATTTACGGCACCGGATTTTTGGCCACCGAGTTTCTCGCGCCCATGCGCATTCGTGGCGCCGGCGGCCGTGAGTTGAGTGAGGTCTGGGCTGATGGCGCCGAGGCCTACAAGGGGGTCAGCGTTCACGGTTTCCCCAATCTGTTCATGCTCTACGGGCCGAACACCAATCTGGGCAGCAATTCGATCATCTTCATGATCGAGTGCCAGGTCGGTTACATCATGCAGTGCCTGGCGCGCCTCAGGCAGGGCGGTTTTCGCGCCGTGGATGTCAAAGCTGACGTTATGGCCCGTTATAACGTGGACATACAGAGCAAGCTCAAGAATTCGGTGTGGAGTGCGGGCTGCAGTTCCTGGTATCACAACGCCCAGGGCAAGGTGACCAACAACTGGCCTGGTCTGACGCAGGAATACAAGCAGTTGCTGGCGCAGTTGGATGCAGACAGTTTCGACTGGCGGGCGGCGTAACCCCTATTACCAATTGGACTTCCTATACTCCGGAAAAGCATAAAAACGGAGTTTGCGATGTCCGCGGCCTACTGGTGGGATCAGCTCCCCGAGGATTTCTACAAGCACAGCGACGGCACCGAACTGGACCGCCAGCACTGGTTCAAGGTGCGCTCGACAGCGGTGGCGGATCGGGTGCTGCGGGCCGGGCTGGGCTCGGTCATGGGCGCCTCGATGACGCCGCTGCTGGTCTCAAAGAAGGCGCTCAGCGATGAGCTGGAGCGCCTTGCGTTTTACCGCGACTTCGCCGAGAAAGGCGATGTGCAGGCCACCTTTCAGGCGCCCGAGCCGGTGCGCATGCGGGTCAGTAAGCCGCGTATGGGGCATTACCGTCCGTTCGGGATTGCGGCCGAAGATCTCAGTTTCGACAGTCCTTTCGTACCGTTGAATCCAGCCATGCGTGACCGCTATCTGGGCTACAAGCGCAACCGTGTCGCGCATGCACAGTACTGGCGCCATCCGCAGGGGCCGCGGCGCACGCTGATCTTCGTGCACGGCGTGATAGAGGGCTGGTACGGCCTCAACGCCATATGGTTCGCGCTCAAATGGTTCTACCGGCGTGGCTACGATGTGGTGCAGTTCACTTTGCCGTTTCATGGCTACCGTACTGAGCCGCGGCATGCGGTCAGCGGGATCGGTTTTTTCTCCGGTGGTTTCGCCCACATCAACGAAGCCATGCTGCAGGGGGTGTGTGATCTGCGCGTCCTGCTGGATTACCTGTATGCGCGCGGTGCGCCCTCGGTGGGTGTCAGTGGCCTGAGCCTGGGCGGCTATCACACCGCCATGCTGGCGACCGCCGATCCGCGTCTGGCATTTGCCATTCCCAATTCACCGGTGGTCGCGCCGATCGACATGGTGCTGGACTGGGAGCCTACCGGGGCGCTGTTGCGCGCGGTCATGAAGCGCAGCGGACTGAGCGTGCGCGAGTTGCGTCGTGATTTGGCGGTCCACAGCCCGCTGACCTACGCCCCGCAGCTTGATGGCGATCGTGCCCTGATCATCGGTGGGGCCGGCGACCGCCTGACCTCACCGCGCTTCGTGCGTTTGTTGCATCAGCACTGGCAGGAAAGCCATCTGCACTGGTTCCCCGGTAACCATGTGATTCATCTCAGCCAGGGGGCCTACCTCCGGCGCATGAAGAATTTCATGGACCGCCACACCGTTCATCCTATGGTGTAAAGCCCCGGCCTCAGGGCAGCAGGGCCCCGCGCAGGGCGAAGAAGAACAGGGCGCTGAGGCCGGCCGAGACCGGTACGGTGATCAGCCAGGCAGCGACAATCTTCAGAAACGCCTGGCGTTTGACCAGCTTGCGTTGGAAGAGCAGGCGAAGATGCTTGCTTTCCTGTTTGGTCAGCACACCATTTTTGCCCATTTTCTTGAGCTGTTTGAGCACCCGGTTTTTGTCTTCCGGCTCGGCTTCATAGAATTGGTGCAAACGCGCTTCGAGTTCGCCGTGTGCGGCATCGCCATGCGCCTTGAGCACCTGCTCAATCGTTGCGCCCAGCTGGTTGTCGAGGTATTCGCGCAGGAAACCGACACCAAACACCGCGCCCAGTGCAACGTGAGTGGAGCTGACGGGCAGTCCGAGTTGGCTGGCGATGATCACCGTGACTGCGGCAGACAGCGCGATGCAGAACGCGCGGCTGCGATCCAGCTCGGTGATTTCAGAGCCCACCGTGCGGATCAGGCGCGGCCCGAACAAGGCTAGCCCCAGCGAGATACCCAGCGCGCCACTGATCATGACCCAGGTTGGAATGCTCACCTTGGCGGCCACGCCATGGTTGGCGATGGCATCGTAAATACCTGCCAGTGGACCAATTGCGTTGGCCACGTCGTTGGCGCCATGAGCGAAACTGAGCAATGCGGCAGCACAGATCAGGGGCATGGTGAACAGGTCGTTGACGCTCTCGCGGTCGGCGTTCAGCTGCGTCAAGCGTGCGTGAATGCGCGGGCGGACCCAGTGAAAAGCGGCAAAAGCGGTGATTGCGCCGATGCTGGCGGCCTGCCACATGTTCAATTTAACAATGTGTTTGAGGCCTTTAAGCGAGAGGTAGGTGGCGAAGGCCATGGCCATCAGCGCGATCAATATCGGCACCACCTTGGCGGCCGCTTCGAGCACGTCTTCACGGAAAAAGATACGTTTCTTGATCAGCAGCAGCAGCCCGGCTGCAATGATGCCGCCCATCAACGGAGAGATGACCCAGCTGGAGGCGATCGCGCCCATGCTTCCCCAATTGACCGCTTGCCAACCAGCGGCTGCAATGCCAGCGCCCATCACACCACCGACGATGGAATGGGTGGTCGATACCGGGGCGCCCAAGGCGGTCGCGATGTTGAGCCAGATTGCGCCGCCCAGCAGGGCAGCCATCATGACCCAGACATAAACTTGGTCACTTTTGATCAGACTGGTGTCGACGATGCCTTTCTTAACGGTTTGGACGACATCGCCGCCGGCGATCAGCGCGCCTGAAGCCTCGAACACCGCCGCGATAAGAATGGCCGCGGTCATGCTCAGGGCGAATGATCCAACCGCTGGGCCGACATTGTTGGCTACGTCGTTGGCGCCGATGTTAAGCGCCATGTAACCGCCGATGACAGCTGCGACCAGCAACAGCTCGTAATGCGGAAGATCGGCGTAGTTGGTTTCGATAAACCAGCCAATACAAAACAAAAATAGGCCGGCAATGGCCAGCTTGAGTACGCGCTGCATGCTGTAGAGAGCTCGTTCCGTTTGGGTGGGCTGGTCCCGCTATCCCTGATATCTTTGCGTGCCGTGGGCGCCGACGGAGACTGTGAATGACACTGTCATCATTTTGTCATATTTCGCTTGGTCTGGGCCCAAAACCTTTACTTCAGGAGAGCGGTTTTGACCCCCAATATTCAGGCCTATGAGCACGACATCTGGCGTATCGATACGGCTTATGTGGCTGATGGTGTCGCCGCGTGCTACCTGATCCACAGCGCGGGGCAATACGCGCTGGTTGAATGCGGGACCGGTCTTTCGGTGGAACCGATACTCGCAGCACTGGATGCGTTGGGTGTCGAGCGTGATGCACTGCGCTACATCATCCCCACCCATGTGCATCTGGATCATGCCGGTGGGGCCGGCGGGCTGATGCAGGCGCTGCCGCGCGCCGAGCTGCACGTGCATCCGCGAGGTCTGCGTCATCTGGTCGACCCGAGCAAACTGCTTGCGGGCGCTATGGCGGTTTACGGTGAGGACAGTTTCAAGCGCCTCAATGGTGAGATTCTGGCCTGCCCGCAAGCGCGCAGCTTTGCGGCTGAAGACGGCACGCAGCTTGATCTTGCAGGGCGTGCTCTGCACCTGCTGGATGCGCCCGGGCACGCCAAACATCATCTGGTAGTGTGGGACGAACGCAGTCAGGGCTTTTTCACCGGCGATGTGTTCGGGCTGGGTTACCCGCAGCTGGATATCAACCAGCAGACCTTTATCGTGCCGACGACCACCCCGGTCCAGTTTGACCCGCAGGCCTGGCATCAAACCCTGAGCAAGATGGCCGCATATGCGCCGCGTTACATGTACTTGACCCACTACGGGCGGGTTGAGAACCCCGCGATGCTGTCGGAGCAACTGGCCCGGCGGCTGGATGCGCATGCAGCCCTGGGTGAGCGCTGGGCGGATCTGAGCGAAGAGCAGCTGGCGACAAAGCTTGGTGATGCCCTGTTTGCCGAGTATCAGGATGCGGGCGGTCGCGAGGTGCGTGAGGTGTTCGATCGGGTGCTGGGCATGGATCTCAATCTCAATGCTCAAGGGCTGTTGTTCTGGCAGCAGCACAAGGCGGCCTGAGATGGCCGATATGCCGAGTGACGCCGTGAAGATCGTCGAGGTGGGGCCGCGTGATGGGCTGCAGAATGAGCCGTCCGACGTGTCCACCGCGCAGAAGCTGGCCCTGATCGAGGCCCTGGTCGATGCGGGGTTGGCCTGTGTCGAGGCCACCGCATTCGTGTCGCCGCGCTGGGTGCCGCAGATGGCCGATCATGCCGAGGTGCTGACCACCCTGATGCGTGGTCCGCTGGCCCAACGGGCACGCTTTCCGGTGTTAACGCCCAATCTCAAGGGCTATGAGGCCGCCCGCGATGCCGGTGCGCGCGAAGTTGCGGTGTTCGCTGCGGCGTCCGAAGCGTTTTCGCAGAAGAACATCAATTGTTCGATCGACGAAAGCCTAGCGCGCTTTCGACCGCTGCTCGAGGCCGCGGCGCAGGACGGTATCGCGGTGCGCGGCTATCTGTCCTGCGTACTGGGTTGTCCGTATTCCGGCGCCGTATCGGCACACAAGGTCAGTGAGCTGGCCGCACGACTGATCAGCGCGGGCTGCTATGAGGTTTCGCTGGGCGACACCATTGGTGTGGGCACACCGCATCAGACCCGGGCTTTGATTGAATCGGTCTCACGCCGCATACCGGTGAGCCTGGTGGCCGGCCATTTTCATGACACCTACGGACAGGCGCTGGCCAATGTCTACGCAGCCATGGAAGCCGGTGTACGCGTGTTCGATGCTTCGGTTGCCGGGCTCGGAGGTTGTCCGTATGCCAAGGGTGCCAGTGGCAACCTGGCCACCGAAGATCTGGTTTACCTGTGCCAGGGGCTGGGCGTCGACACCGGCGTTGACCTGGAAAAGCTGGTCACTGCCGGTGACGACATTTGTCAGGCGCTGGGGCGCGCCAATCAGTCGCGGGTGGCCCGCGCCATGCTCGCCAAACGCTAGGGCTGCCGCTCAGCTGTCGTCGTTGGCCAAGCCCTGAATGTTGTAGCCGGCGTCGACGTAGAGAATCTCGCCGGTAATGCCGGAGGCCAGGTTGGAACACATGAAAGCCGCCGCGTTGCCGACTTCCTCCGGGGTGACATTACGGCGCAGCGGTGATGCGCTTTCGGCGCTGGCCAGCATGCCGCGAAAGCCTTTGATGCCGGCCGCAGCGAGGGTCTTGATCGGCCCGGCCGAGATGCCGTTGACGCGGATATTGCGGGCTCCAAGTTCCGCCGCCATGAAGCGCACATTGGCTTCCAGGCTGGCCTTGGCCGGCCCCATCACGTTGTACATGGGCACGGCGCGCACCGCACCGAGATAGGTCAGGGTGAGCAGCGAGCCGCCTTCACGCAACTGCCCGCGCAGGGCTTTGGCCATGGCTGCAAAGCTGTAGGAGCTGATGTCGTGAGCGACCTGGAAACCTTCGCGGGTCACCGCATCAAGATAGCTGCCCTGAAGTTGCTCGCGTGGTGCAAAGCCGATGGAGTGAACCAGGATGTCGAAACCGTCCGACCAAGTGCTGGCCAAACTCTCGGCCAGTGCTTCGATGGACGCATCTTCGGCCACGTCGCAGGGAAAGATGCCGGCAGCATTGGTGCGCGCAGCGCAGGCTTCAACCCGCGACAGCAGTTTTTCACCCTGATAGGTGAAGGCCAGTTCGGCGCCTTCGCGGTGCATGGCTTCGGCAATGCCGGTGGCAATCGATCGGTCACTGGCAACACCGGTAATCAGTGCGCGCTTTCCCTGCAAGAAACCCATAACTCCCTCCGTAGTCCCGGCTTAAGCCGGTGTGTGAACAGGGTCGGGAGTTTAGTGCATTCGCGGGCGGACTACTCGGGCGGGCGGAAGCCGCGGTATTTGGGCACCGAGGGCTTCCAGCCGGCCCGCTCAAAACGTGCGATCAGGCCCTGATCACCGACCAGCTGCATTGCCCCGACCACCACCAGAATGTTGTTCGGTTCCTTGCGGTACTCCTCGAACTTGGCCATCCAGGCTTCGTTGCGATCGATCACCAGGCGTTTATACAGCGAAGGGGTCTGCTCGCGCATTTCCTCAGCCAGCGTGTTCAGCAGGTCCAGATCGGCGTTCCGGTAAATGTCCAGAATTCGGGAGATTTGGGCGCGCGTGTCTTCCAGGTCATCCAGCGCACTGCGCAGAAACGCCTCATTCTGTTCGCGCGTCATTTCGGCGAAGGTGGCAAGATGTTGACGCGGCGGCGTCAGGCCTGCGGTCAGCTTCATGTCGTTGACCGCTTCACGGTAGAGGCGCACGTCCACGCCATTGTCGATGGGGAAGCCGTCACGTGCGAACTGAGCGGTGGCCAGCGTTTGCGCGAAGAACCATGGGCGGTAGCGCTGCAATATGGCCATCGGCAAGCCGAGGTCTTCGACCTTGTTCTCGACCTGCAGCATCAAATCTGCCGGCATCTCGTCATGAATGCTGTGACCTGCGGCGTAGCGCGCCTGTGCCAGCTCATCAGCCTCAAAAGCCACGGAACCAATGAGGAACAAATCGGATTCAAATACGATCAGATCACTGGTCATATAAGCCGCATGCACCACATCAGGCAGACTGCGGGCGCCATGCGGCAGCAAATGTACCGAGCCGAGCAGATAGATGTGATTTTTTTCACCTTTGATGGACCACAGTAGATCAAAGGTTTTCTTGCCAGGGCCGTCGTCGTTGTCTTGTGCCCAGGCAGATTGTGTCGATAGGGAGGCCAGGATCAATGCTAAAATACACTGCTGCATCCAAGCGGCCCATGACTTGCAAAACGTGCCCATGATGTCTGTAGTTACCTTAATAAGTTCGCGCGTGTCGGGACGCCGGCAACGACCCTTTTTCGTGCAGATTGTCACTGCGCTGTGCCTGTGTCTATTGTCCACTGCCGGGTGGTCGCAAATCTACCGTTGGGTTGATGAAAACGGCCAGGTGCACTTCAGTGACTCGATTCCGCCGGAAGTGTCCAAGCTGGAACGCCATGTTCTCGATCAGCATGGAAATTTGCGTGAAGTTCTGCGTCGCCAGCGCACAGTCGAAGAGCTGGAAGCACATCGTCGGCGCATGGACGCCATGGATACCGAGCGTGACCGGCGGGCGCAGCAAGACGAATACGACCGCTATTTGTGGACCACGTTCGAGAACCTGGATGCCTTGGAAAAGCTCCGTGATGAGCGCCTGTCCGTGCGTGATCAGCAGATCGAACTGCTGAACAAAGACATGCAGAACATTGAGCGGGCTCTGGCGCGCGAACGCAGTCGACGCACCGAGCGCCCGCTGGCACAGCAGAACACCATCCGCGCTTTGGAAAGTGATTCGGCGGGTATTGCGGCCAAGATTGCAGAGATCAAACGCCAGCGTCAGTCAGAGTTTGAAGGCCTCAACAAAGATATGGCGCGTTACGAGTATCTACGGCTACGACGTGCCGTCGGCGGTTAGGCCCAGCCTTGCTCCTGATAGAACGCAAAAGCGTCACGCAGTGAATCCTCGACCGGGCGTGGCTGGTAATCCAGCTCGCGCGCGGCTTTGTCACAACAGACACTGTCGTTGGCCACGCTGGCGCGCAACATATTCGGTGTGAACAATGGTTTTTGCCGTTTTATGCGTGCGGCACCCACGGTGAAGGGCACGATAAACCAGCCGAACCAGCGTGGGAGGAACACCGCCGGTGTCTGGCAGCCGGTGATGTCGCTCCACAGCGCGGCGATCTCACGCATGTGCAATGGCTTGCCGCTGAGCAGGTAACGCTCGCCGGTGCGGCCGCGTTGGGCCGCCACCATGATGGCTTGCGCCACATCGCGGACATCCGCGCAGTCAGTGGCGATGTTGAGCAAGGCGGGCAGCTTGCCGTGGTAGAGGTCGAGCATGCCTTGCCCAAACAGGGACGGTTCAAAATCCAGCGGGCCGACCAAGGTGCCGGGGTTCACTACAACCGCGTTCAGTGCGCGTTCGCGGATGAGTTCATGAACCAATTGCTCGGCGCGCGCTTTTGAGCGGTGATAGGTGCATTTGTGATCCACCGCCAGCGGTCTGGATTCATCCAGTGGTTCGCTTAAAGGCTCCAGGTCCAGGGCATGGTGGGAGGAGCAGTGAACCAATCTAAGGTCTCGGGCCAGGCAGGCTTCCGCGACCTGTCGCGTGCCTTCAACATTCACCGCGTAAACACTGCCATCAAGATCGCGATCCAGATCGATTTTTGCGGCCAGGTGATAAACCACGCTGGCGCCTTCTATGGCTTTGGCAACGGCGGTTGGATCCAGAACCGAGCCACTGACCAGCTCTACAGTCAACCCTGCCAATGATGCTGGCAGCGCACTGGCAGGTTCGAGAACGCGCACCTTCAGGCCGTTTTCGAGCAGTGTACGGACCAGCGCACATCCCAGACGACCGCCGCCGCCGGTCACGGTAACTTGTTTTTGCATATCCCCAAGGCCTGTGTTGTTTTGCTCACTGTGGCTTGGGTGCGCGGCTGTGGCCTCCACCAAACAGGCGAGGGTGGCTATCCGGGCTGAAAGCCTTGATCTGAGGGTTTGCGTGGCGCAATAGTGGTGCGAGCCCGCAAAGCGTGATCGAACATGCCGAGCAAGAAAACGCGGATTGTCCTGGATGAGGTCAAGGATCGTCACACCAGCCACTGGGACGACGACATGATGAGCTGGGCGCAATTGCAGCGTGCTTACGATGACGGGCGCGAGCAAAGACGCCGCTATAAACGGCGTCAGTATCTGTGGATACTTTTCTGGTTGGCCATGCTGTGTCTGCATCCAACCTTGTTTTACTGGATCGGTCAGTGGCTGGGATGAGCTTTGCGCCAGGAGTTTGCGGCGGGCGGGTGACGCGGCATACTGCGCCCCGATGAATACCCCGGATACACAAATCACGGTGCCGTTTATCACGTTGCCCAATTGGGTCAGCGCGGCGGCGCACTGTGGTTTCAACGTACGTCCGGTTTTCGATGAACTCGGCATCCGCACCGATCTTGAGCGCCTTGATGAGGCCACCATCAGTCTGGCGCACCTCGGAGAGCTGATGCAGCGTTGTGTGGCGCGCGCGCGGCAGCATCATTTCCCCTTTGTGCTGGGCGAAACCTTTGCTTTTGATTATCTGCCCGACATCGCCACGTTTCTGGCAACCAGCCCTACGTTGCGTGAAGCGGTGCGCGTGCTGGATTGGGTGCGCATGTTGATCAATCCGATGGTGGACCTGCGCCTGGAAGAGGACGGCAGCCAAGCGCGCCTGGTGCAATACGGGATTGATACGCGTGTCGGTGGCCTGACTTCGATTTATTTTGTTGAGTCGACGTTTGCTGCGGTGGTCAAGTTTGGTTTGGGGCTGTCGCCAGAGTTGGCGCATGTGTCGCACATGGCATTGAGCTACCCGCAACCCGAGCACGCCGCGCGCTATGGTGATCATCTGCACTTGCCGATTCGTTTCGATCAGCCGCATGACGCCTTGTGTTTTCCGAGCGGCTATCTGGACCGGCCCTTGGATGGCGGTTTTCCCGATCTGCATGGGCAGGCCGAGCGTCGTGTCGATGAGCGTCTGGCGCGACAATCGGCGGGCACACGTTCGGCCGTTGTGCTGGAACAGGCGTTTTTGCGTGAGCCGCGTCTGTTGGGGCGTGGTCTGGAGCGTATGGCGGATCATCTGGGTCTGCATCCGAGAACCTTGCAACGCCGCTTGCAGGCCGAAGGGGCCGTATATGCCGATATCCAGGATCAGGTGCGGCAACGTCGCGCGGTCGCGGATTTGCAGAATCCGGCACTCGATATGGAGACCATCAGTGAGCGTCTGGGATTTTCCGACCGGCGCAGCTTTACGCGGGCTTTCAAACGCTGGATGGGCATGACGCCTGGGCAGTACCGCCGCACACAGCACTAGTTGCGCTGTCGCCAAATGTTCCTTTTTGGTCGTCGGCGGTCATAGTCCGCCTTGTTGACTGTGCTTACAGTGAAGGTCAGTCAATTATTAGGATGATGCTTATGTCCGCAGCGCCACAAGCCATTGTTCCTCGCAAGGGGCCGGATTTCGGTCTCGACGGAGACATACCCAAATACTGGTTTGATAACGACCCGTTCAAGAGTCGTTTTTTCGATGCCATGTCCGTGTTGTTCCCCGAGGGTGAGAAATTCTTCATCTGCTGTGTTCGTGATTACCGTGACCAGATCACCGATCCGAAACTGCAGGCCGAGGTCAAGGATTTCATTTATCAGGAAGGGCAGCACGGCATGGTGCATACCCAGTTCAACAATCGCCTCAAGGCCCAAGGCGTGGCGGTTGATCGCATCCTGGATGAGCAGAAGCGCATCATGTTCGGGTTCTTCCGCAAGCGCTTACCGGCCTCTTATACCTTGGCGCAAACCGCGGCAGCGGAGCACATGACCGCCCTGATGGCGCATGGTTTCTTCTCCGCCGGCTTGCTCGACAAGGCTGATCCACGCATCCGCGCCATGTATGCCTGGCATGCGGTTGAGGAAATTGAACATAAGGCAGTGGCTTACGATGTTTATGACAAGGTGGCCAAAGGTGGCTACTTTGTGCGTGTTGCGGCGATGCTGCAGGTGGGGCTGACCTTCCCGTTGCATGTGTTCATGATCATGCGCCATATGTTCGAGGTGGACGGTGTGCGCAAACCCGGGCGTGTGTGGCTGCGAGGGCTGTGGTGGTTGTATGGCCCGGGCGGTTTGTTTCCGCGCCTGTTGCCGCACTTTCTGACCTACTTCCGCCCGGGTTTTCACCCCTGGAAACACGGTTCCATGGATACGTACAACCGTTGGACCGAGGTGTATGAGCAAAGTGGTGATGCCATCGCGGCCGCTGATGCGGTCTCGGCCGGAGCGGCAGCCTAAGTAGGCAAGATTTTGTGGTCGGACTAAAATCAGTGCCGGCCACATCGTGTGGACATGCGGGTCGTCTCCTGGAGGCGACCCGCATTTTTATTTAGACCTACCGATTCGGAGACTCAAGATGAACAGCCTGCCACCGTGTCCGGCCTGCCAGTCGGCCTATACCTATGAGGATGGACATCTGCTGGTGTGCCCGGAATGTGGTCATGAATGGTCGCTTGATGCAGCCCCGCAAAGCAACGCTCCGCAATACAAAGATGCGCACGGTAATGCGTTGCAGGATGGTGACAGCGTCAGCGTGATCAAGGACCTCAAGATCAAGGGCTCATCTTCGGTGGTTAAGGTCGGCACCAAAGTGAAAAACATTCGTCTTGTCGATGGCGATCACAACATCGATTGCAAGATCGATGGTATCGGCGCGATGAAATTGAAATCTGAGTTCGTCAAGAAAATCTAGTTTCAGACGCCGGGCGCCGCGCTATGTCGCGGCGGGTTTGCGTGTGCGTGGCCGCCCCTTGGCCTTGGCATTCGCCTTGTTTTCCACCGAGTCGATTCGGCCCTCATCACGCAGGTCCTGAAAGATATCGGTGATGCGCTGGAACATGTGAATACCCATGGAATTTTCCTCTTCCGTCATGCGGTCGGTTGCCAGCTTGATGAATGTGGTGGCGTTCTCAACCATGCGGCGATAGTAGCGTTGGCCGGCCGGCGTTACGGTGACCAGTTTTTCGCGTCCTGAATTGGGGTCTTCGCTGATGGTGATGAAGTTGTGCGGCGGTTTTGCCAGTGAGCGCAAGGCCTTGGACACGGTGCTGCTGGTGATGTCGTACCAGGACGTCAGGCAGCGTTCGATGTCTTTGCGGCGCAGGCTGGAGCTGCCATTTTTCAGCCCCTCGGTGCGCAGCAGCCACATGATGACGGTTTGGTGACGATCGAGTTCACCGCTACAGCGCAGGGCATCCTCGACCTGCATGCCGATGGCGTAATGGATCGGGTAGAACAGCTCCAGGAAGTGCCCTGCAGCATCGTCGTGGGTGATCTTCTTGACGGTGGTTTTTAGTTTTATCAAGTGTCTCGATCCGTGATGTCGTAAACCGTCATTATGATTGTCTCGCCTGTTAGCGGGCAATAATGTCGAATTGACACTATTAAATCTAGACAATAATCTGCCGGCGTTTATCAACGCACCAAGGTGGAGACATGACCGCAGAGTCGCAGGCCGTTGCTGAGCGAGGGCATAGCGCCCCGGACGAACTCAGCCGCAAGCTGGCTGTATTACGAGACGCCTACGAAGCCGAGCGCTATCCCGATATTGAGGTTCGCAAGGACCGCCTGCAGCGCTTGTGGTCGGCGCTGGATACGCACGCTCGGCGTTTGTGCGAAGCCCTGAACAGCGATTTCGGTCACCGCTCACCCAAACAGTCGTACTTCACCGATATTGCGACCACCGGGAAATCAATACGCCTCACTCGCAAAGGCTTGGCCCGTTGGATGAAGCCGGAAAAGCGCAAGGTGGATTTCCCATTTTCTGTGCTGGGTGCGTCGGCACGCGTTGAGTACCAGCCGCTTGGCGTGGTCGGCATTCTGAGCCCATGGAACGTGCCGGTGAACCTGACACTGACACCCCTGGCGGGGGTATTGGGCGCTGGCAACCGGGCCATGATCAAACCCTCTGAGCACACGCCGGCGACATCGCAGGTCATGGTGGAGCTGATTGCTTCGGCATTTTCCGATGATGAAGTCACCACGGTGACCGGAGGTGCGGATATTGGGCAGCGCTTCAGTGCGCTGGCATTCGATCACCTGGTGTTCACCGGAGGCACCGCCATTGCGCGACACATCATGCGTGCAGCGGCTGACAACCTGACACCGCTGACGCTTGAGTTGGGAGGGAAATCACCGGTGCTGGTCGGCGAGGATGCGGATCTCAATCTAGCCGCCAAGCGCACCGTATTCGGCAAGGTCTTCAATGCCGGGCAGGTCTGCCTGGCACCTGATTATGTGCTCGTGCATGAACGTCAGCGCGAAGCCTTGGTGTCTGCGATTCAGGCGGAAATTCAGGCAACTCTGCCTGAGGGCGCGATGAGCGACGACTACGTTGCCGTCATCAATGAACGCCAAAGTGACCGGATCAAGGCCTACCTGGATGAGGCGCGGGCCGCCGGTGCGCGGGTCTGGTCAGCCGATGCAGGGCAGGGACGACGTATACCGATCACACTGATCGTGGACCCGCCGGAAGATTTGCGGGTCTGCCATGAGGAAATCTTTGGGCCCTTGCTGGTGGTGCGAAGTTATGCCCAGTTTGCACAGGCCCTGGATTACATCAATGCACGGCCACGGCCGTTGGCCCTGTACTACTTTGGCAACAACGCCACACAGCGTCGGCAGGTTATCCAGGACACGGTCTCCGGTGGCGTCACCATCAACGATGTGGTGATGCACTACACCTTCGATGATCTGCCATTTGGGGGCGTAGGGCCGAGTGGCATGGGGGCTTATCACGGCTTCGACGGTTTCCGGCAGTTTTCCCATGCGCGCGCCGTGTATCACCAGACGCGCTTTGATCTTGGTCGCATCATCCGACCCCCGTATGGCCGTGCTTTCGAGCTGTTTTCGCGCCACGTCATGACACGCGGATAAATTGTTTGACAGAAATAGTGTCCAAATGACACTATTATCCGACATTAGAAAATACCAAGGAGACTGACGTGGCCGAGCTGAAATACGGAGCGGATTTCGATGTGACGAAACTGCTCGATCCGGACGTCATTGCGAATCCATACCCCTACTACGCACTGCTGCGAGCGCGGCCGCCTCAGTTTGGTTTGCTCGACTATCCGCCCGGCACTGTGCCGGGTGTGGACCAGCCCAATCCGGCCTGGGTTTTTACCCGCTACGAAGATGTCCAGGGGGTGATGAAGAACCATGACGCCTTCTCGTCACGTGACCCGATGCAAGAGGCCTCGGAAGCGCCCACGCTGATGCTGGTCAACCATGACCGGCCGCGCCATACCCTGTTGCGCAACATTGCCAAAAAAGCCTTTACGCCCAAGCGCGTGGGCACCGACATTGCGCCTTTGGTCACGCAAACGATCAGCGAGATGGTCAATGGTCTGATTGATAACGACATCGACTTCATGCAGGAAGTGGCTGGGGTGCTGCCTTCGGTGGTCATGACCTTTTTGATTGGCACGCCGCGTGAGGATTATCCCAAGCTGGTGCGCTGGGCCAATGCGTTCATGGTTTCTTCGGATTTCACCCCTGAAGAGCGTCAGCAGTGCAACATCGAATTGTTTACCTACTACAGCACCAAAGTGGCGGAGTGCTACGCCGCGATTGAGCGCGGTGACGAGGTGCCTGACACTTTGATGGCAGCGTTCATCCGGGCTGAGGATGAAGGCCAGCATTTGACCAAGGAAGAGGTTGTGCTGTTCTGCATCACCTTAGTCGTCGCGGGGGCGGAAACCACCACCTATCTGCTTGGGAATCTGGTCGCAACGCTGCAGGAAGAGCCTGAATTTTTCGACCTGCTTAAACGTGATCGTACCCAGGTGCGCCCGTTCATCGAGGAGAGCCTGCGGCGAGACGGTCCGCCGCAGCGATTGTTCCGCGTGGCAACGCAGGATATCGAACATGGCGGTGTGCAGATCAAGCAGGGCGACTGGGTGGCATTTTTCATGGCTGCGGCCAACCGCGATCCGGATATGTTCGAACAGCCGGACAAGTTCATTCTCAATCGCCCCAATATCGGTCGCCACGTCACCTTTGGTCATGGCATTCATCATTGCCTGGGATCCAGCGTGGCGCGGATGGAGGCCGAAAAGATGCTTGAGGTCATTCTCGATAACTGCAGCGGCATTGATGCGGGATCGAAGCCCAAGCAGCGCCAGCGTGGTGGATTGCTGACCTTCGGACTGCAGAGCCTGCCGGTGGTGCTCAAGTCCTAGATTCACACTCCGAAAATCGAGCAGGACATGGCCAAGCTGATGTTGCAAACCGATGCCTTTTGTCTGAATCGCCAAGGTGCGATTGCCGAGCTGACACTGACCCGAGCAGAGCAGCTGAACACCTTGCAGGATGCTTTCTGGGGCGACTTGTCTGATGCCTTGGAGCGTGTAGACGCTGACCCAACGCTGCGCGTGCTGATTTTGCGTGCAGAGGGTGAACACTTCTGTGCGGGCATGGATCTGGATTTCTTCGCCGCGGTGCGTGCCCATGGCGACGCGGAGCCGGGCCGCTATCGTGAATGGCTGAGACGCAAGATTCGCTATTTGCAACGCCCGATGGACCAGATCGAGGCTTTGCGTATTCCGGTGATTGCCGCCACGCAAGGGGCGTGCATCGGTGCCGGGCTGGATCTTGTCTGTGCAACAGATCTTCGCCTGTGCTCGGCCGAAGCGTTTTACTGCATCCACGAGATCAATGTTGCGATTACCGCAGACCTTGGTGTGCTGCAGCGGATGCCGAACCTGATCGCCCCGGCGATCGTGGACGATCTGGCGCTGACCGGGCGGCGTATGCCGGCAGATGAAGCACGCGGCAGCGGATTTGTGCGTCAGCTTGTCGATGCGCCGCAAGATCTGCCGGCAGCCGCGATGCAGTTGGCCGAGCAACTGGCGGCTCTGTCGCCGTTGGCTCTGGCCGGCACCAAAACGGCATTGCGGCGTAACCGGCGTAGCGAGATTGCTGACGGACTTGATTACATGACGGTGTGGAACGCGGCCATGTTCGTCACCGACGATATCCCGCAGGCCATAGAGGCTCAGCGCCAACGCCAAGCCGCAGCGTTCCAGGACTTATTGCCATGAATGCGCCCCAGCGTGTTGTGGTTGTTGGCGGAGGGCAGGCCGCGACCCAACTGATTGGCAGCTTGCGTGGGCACGGCTATGAAGGGCAGATCACTTTGTTCTGTGATGAAGACGTGCTGCCTTATCACCGCCCGCCGTTGTCGAAAAAATTCCTGCTCGGCGAACTGCCGCTGGAAAAGCTTGCGATTCGCAAAGCAGCTTACTACCAGACGCACAACGTCGATGTGCATCTTGGCCGAGCGGTGGTCGCAATTGATACGGCCACGCAATGCGTTGTTGATGAGGCCGGACAGACCACGCCCTATGACGCACTGGTGCTGGCGACAGGCGGACGGCCGCGCGATCTTGCATTGGTTCCGCAGGGCATGAGCGGTGTATTTACCATGCGGACCTATGCCGACAGTCAGGCCCTGCGTGAACGTTTGAATGGCGCCGAGCGGGTGGTGCTGGTGGGCGGTGGCTACATTGGCCTTGAGGTCGCGGCGTCGCTACGCACGTTGGGTTGTCAGGTCAGCGTGCTTGAAATGCAATCCAGAGTATTGGAGCGCTCAGCCGCAGCGCCCATCGCGCAGCGACTGGTGGAAGAGCATCTCCGCCAGGGCAGCCAGGTGCATTGTGGTGTTGGCGTTTCACGCGTGCTTGGCCAGGACGCTTTTGCCGGCGTAGAGACCAGTGCCGGCGAGCGACTGGAGGCGGATGTTTTAGTCGTGGGCATCGGCATGCAGGCCAATAGTGAGCTGGCCGAGGCCGCAGGTCTGGCCTGCGACGATGGCATCCTGGTCGATACCACGGGGCAGAGCAGCGATGCCCGCATATACGCCATCGGTGATGTGGCGCGCCCACGCCTGACTCAAGGCCATGGCGGCGTGCGACTGGAATCAGTAGACAACGCCATTCACACCGCCAATGTGGTGGCTGCTGCGATCACAGGTGCCACGCCGCCGCAGCCGGTGGCCCCCTGGTTCTGGTCCGACCAATACAAAAGCAAACTGCAGATGGTGGGTTTGGCGCCAGCGGCGCAAGGCTGGTTGCAGCGTGCCAGTGCCGATGGAACGCGCCTGAGCTGCTTCCTGCTTGATGGCAATCGTCTGCGTGCGGCGCAGTGTCTGAATGCCGCCGGGGATTTCATTGTGGCCAAGCGCTTGATCGCGACAGGCCAGGCTGTGGACCCCGCAGCGCTCACAAATCCGGCGATCGCATTGCGCGATCTGCTCACTACGGCTTCGGAATAAAAGATATGAAAATCAAAGTCATCGATCGCTCAGGCACGGTCATGGACCTGCACTACGAGAGCGGAGATCGGCTCATGGATGTACTGGCGGAACTCGACTTGGTCGAGGCCACGTGCGGCGGCGAATGCTCCTGTGCGACCTGCCAGGTGTATGTCGATGCGGATTGGCTGAATCGACTGCCACCCAAAGATGAGCTTGAACTTGAGCTGCTTGATGAGCTGCTCAACACCCGCGAGACCAGCCGCTTGGCGTGCCAGATTCATCTCAGTGATGAGCTGGATGGCATTCCGATCACCGTTGCGCCCGCGGAATAAATCCATATCAGGAGACAACAATGAGTACCCCAGAAGTCGACACCACCATTGAAGTGTTTACCCGTTTCGGCAACAAGGACGTGCCAGCGATTCTTGAACTGCTCAACGACGATGTAGTGATCGAGTTTTATGGCCCATCGGTCATTCCGTATGCGGGCAACTACCGTGGTTTGGCCGAGGCAGAGACTTTCTTTTCGACCGTGCTCAGCTCCGTCGACATTCATCAGTTTGAGCCGGAGCAGTTTCTGAGCGACGGCAAGATGGTGACCGTGACCGGCCAACTTCATCTCACGGCGCGTTCAACCGGCCGGGATATTCGCTCGGATTTTGCCCATGTCATTACAGTTGAGAATGGCAAGTGGACACGTTTTCGCGACTTCATGAATACCGCTGAGGCGGTCGCAGCATTCAGTTGATGAATCCTGCTGTGGCATACCGGCAGATCGCACTGGGTGATCTGCTGCTTTTCACCGTTTTGGCGGTGCCGGGTCTTGGCAGCTGGATGATTGGTTTGCTGGTTCAGATGAACGCCAGCATGCAGTGGTCTGGTGCGTTGCAGATAGCGCCGGGTAGTGCGCTGCTGGTTCACCTGATTGGGGTGCTTGGCGCCGGGCTGGCATGGTTGCGCTTGAGCCTGGGGCTGATGCCGCAAACCTTGCGCGTCAGTGTGGCGGTGAAATTTACTGCGGCCGCTTTGTTTGGCCTGGGAGTTGGGATGGGAGCGCCATCCATATTCCTGGTTCTGGGCGCGGTCGATCTGATTCAGGCTTTGATTTTGTTGGTTTTTTGCCGCTTTCAATCGAGCCATTTAAAAGATGTCGAAAAGACATAATTATTAATAGACATGATGTCGCAAGTTGTGTAATGTGACATCTGACAGGTGCGGCCACATACAACTAAATCAGGCCGCCATAAAACATCGAAACGTCAACGTGTGCCGGCGCTCCCCCTGAACCGGCGCAAGAGATGCGGAGTGAGACATGACGAAGGGATTTGTTTGGCGGGCCTTGCCAGGTCTGTTTTTCGCGCTGAGCAGCGCAACGTTGCACGCGCAGGACGATCTGGATGACTTGTTCGGCCCGAGCGAATCCTCGACAGCGGACGAACAGCAGACCGCATCCGAGGCTCAGCAGGTACCGCAAGCTTCGGCCGAAACCGCGCCAGAGCAGGCCGCTGACGCCGAGTTGGACACCATTCCCGTAGGGCAGGACGACGACATCAAGCCGGTGCGTGGCAGCGGTAGTCGTTTGATCGAGGAGGTCATCGTGACCGCGCAGAAGCGCGAGGAAGATGTCCAGGATGTGCCGATCATGATCAACGCCTTCAGCGGTGAGAAGCTGGATGCATTCGGGGTCGAGTCGACAGCAGATCTGCAAAAGATCACCCCGGGCCTGACCTACACCTACACCTACGGCTACAGCTTGATCTATATCCGCGGTGTTGGCACGGACGCCTTTTTGCCCAATGCAGATCCCAGCGTTGCCACCTACATCGACGGGATCAACATCGGCCCCAGTCAGGGCAAGCAGGATACGTTAGGGCCTGTCGAGCGGGTCGAAGTGCTCAAAGGCCCGCAAGGTACTTTGTTTGGGCGCAATGCCACCGGCGGCGCGATCAATATTGTCACGGCTGACTCGCCTGATGAGTTTATCGGCACGGCCAAGTATTCCATTGGCAATTACAACTCGCAGAAGTACCAGCTTTATCTGGGTTCACCGCTCACGGAATACGCGGGCGCAACCTTGGCGCTGTATAAGGAAACCCAGGATCTCTACGGTCGCAATGAGGTGGGCGGTGAGCCGGGTCCAATGCGTGAGGACTATGTTCAGGGTGGTCGTCTCAAGCTGCAGGCGTTTCCCACGGACAACCTGACACTGACGCTGGTGGGCGCCTATAACGAGCAGTTCAACAGCAACTCGTTGTCGCAGGAAAATACCCGGCCTGCGCCGATCTTTGCCGCAGGCGTCGAAGCGGATGAGCCTGACCGCGTTTGGCACAACGACTATCAGGGCGGCAATGACACCACCAACGAATTGTTCGGCGCGACCCTGGAATGGTTGACCGATTTTGCCGACATCAAGCTGATTTACTCGGACAACAATGCGTATGTTGATGAGGCCATGTATGACCTGGACTCAACGGAAACATCGCAGGCCAAGTTCTACAGCAATGACCAATTCAACCTGCAGAACACCTATGAGCTGCAGATTTTGTCCAACGCCAACTCGCCGTTTGCCGATTTCATGCAGTGGGTGGCGGGGCTCTACCGCCTGGAGGGTGAGGGTGGTTTCGGAAGTTTGTACCTCAGCTTGAATGCAGTGGGATTCGGCTCCAATGTGATCGGCGGAACAAGCTTGCTGGACCGACTCGACAACGTGCTGGGCGGCACCAACCTGAGCGGCCTGGTCAACAACCTGATCAACTCAACCAATGACATTGTGCTCGGCAATGGCGGGATTCTGACCACTGAATCCAACGCGGCTTATCTGCAGTCCACGATATTTGCAACGGACTGGCTGGATGTAACGCTGGGTGTACGTTATCAGGAAGAAACCCGCGGTTTGACCAATAGCTATCTGGACGTGGTGCTGCCGACGGCAGGCGAGCCACCAAACGCCTACTTTGATGCCCACCGCACGGATCAGAATATTCGGATCTTCAACTTCAGCGTGCCCGATCTGAAGGACGAAACCTGGTCGCCCAAGATTGCGCTTCAGTTCCGTCTCGACGACAACTTTCAGATCTTTGCTTCGGCCCAGCGCGCTTACAAGAGTCCGACCTATAACATCGTCAACTTCTTCACCAATCCCGACGCGGTGGAGCGTGAAACGGCGACAGCCTTCGAGCTGGGCTTCAAATCGGATTTGTTCGACAACTCACTGCGCTTGAACGCTGCGGTGTTCCATACCCAGATTGACGGCTTGCTGACCGCGATTGTGTCGATTGGCTCGGGCGGCATCGTGACCTTCAAAAACGCCGGCGAGGCTGAAATCACCGGTGCGGAATTCGACATGTTGTGGCAGCCGATGCCGGTGTCCAACCCCGGACTTGCGATTGCGGCGGGGGCAACCTATCTGGACGGAACCTACACCGACTACCCCAATGGGTCGGGCTACGATGATGACACCGGGCTGTATTTTGGTGAGGACAGTCTGATCGGCGGTCCGGCGCGAGATTTTACCGGCAACGACATTGTTCGCACGCCAGACCTGACCGCCACCTTGTCGGTCAATCAGTTCATCGGTGGTGGTTCGTGGGGTGATTTTGAGCTGGGCGTCGACTACTACTACAACAGTGGTTTCAACTACACGCCGCAAAATTCACCGTTCTTCGAGCAGCCGGCTTATGACACTTGGGCCGGGCGCGTGTCGTATTTCTACAACCCCTGGGGGCTTCAGCTCACGGCGTTTGTCGAGAATGCACAGAACACCGACTACTACCAATCCATCCTGCAACAGGATTTTGGTCGCACGGTCACGCTGGCGCCGCCGCGCTTGTACGGACTGCGCATGAAGTGGACCTTCTGACGCCCGGCAACGGCCGTCGACACCGATATACCAAAACATAAATCTTCTGCGCGGCATCACCGGATCCACGCACAGGCGCAGCAATTCGCTGGAGGAGAGAGACATGAAGGCCATCAATCTGGTCTCGGCAGGTTTGGCTTTGGCCATGGGTTTGCCGACGATCGCAGCCGCTGAAAACTTGGCACCGTTTGAGCGAGGTCTCTACGTGGCGCCCATGGCGTCTTATGTTGAGCCTGATTCAGACCGCACACTGGATGACGGTCTGGGGGGCACGCTGGCCCTGGGCTACAGGGTCAATCCCGGGTTGGCGATTGAGCTCTACGGCGCGTTCAGCGAGCTTGATGCGGTGGACGGTGATGGCACTAGCTCCACGCTCAGCGGTGGTGGCATTGCCGCGCTGGTATTCGTGCCCCAACTTGGTGGCCTGCATCTGCCTTTGGCCATCGGCTATCTCAACAGCGATCATCAGGGCAGTGCCGGAGAAGAGTACAAGGGGCTCAGCTTTGAGGCCGGGCTTGGCTATTTGCTGCCGATCAGCTTTGGCCGCTATCGCTTTGGGCTGCGTGCCGACGCACGTTTTCGTCATCACAACGGGCAGGATGGCCAGCGTCTGGATGAAGAGGCCTCGGGTATACAGGACATCCTCTACAACCTGGGCCTGCAGCTGCCGTTCGGGCTGCAGCCGCCGCCACCGCCGCCGCCTGCACCAGAGCCGGTGGTTGTTGCACCGGCCGACAGCGATAGCGATGGTGTGCTGGATCGAGATGACCAGTGCCCAGGAACCACCTATGGCAGTCGCGTGGATGAGCGCGGTTGTGCGCCACCACCGCCGCCTCCGCCATGTCCGCAAACGCTTGAAAACGTTGATGAGGTTGAACTTAGGGGCTGTGCGGCTGGTGATGTGATCGCCTTGCGTGGGGTCAACTTTGACACCGACAAGGCCGAGCTGACTGAGACCAGCGAAGCGTTGCTGAGCGAAGTGGCACAGCAGTTGCGAGAGCATCCTTCTATGCAGATTGAAGTCGCCGGACATACGGACAATCAAGGCCGGGCATCGTATAACCTGGATTTGTCGGAGCGGCGTGCGCAAACGGTCCGCAGCTACCTGATTGAACGGGGTGTTGAGTCGTCACGTCTGAGCACACGCGGGTTTGGTGAGACATCGCCCATGACCAGCAACGATGATGCGGCGGGGCGCGCGCTAAATCGCCGCGTCGAATTGCGAATTCTTGATGCCGACAGCGCTGGTTAAGGCCGTGGTTTGCGATCCTCAGCATCCCCGGTATGCTTTCGCGCTGATCTGCATCGGTCCTGGGGGGGAGTGAATGGCAGTTTTCTTAGCGAGACGCCTGCGCGCGTGGGTAGGGCTGTGTTTGCTGCTGGCATGTGCTGGCGGACCTGCCTATGCGCAGGAGGATGCCGAGGCGCCGTATGCGCTGCGTTCAGTTCTCGAAAGCATGGCCGCGCATCAAGAGGATGCATTGGCCAGATTGCAACAGCGTGAAACGCGCTATCAGACGCGGCTCGAAAACGCACAACAGAAGCTGGCACAGGCCAAAGCGCGCCTCGGGCGTCTCGAGGCACAAGGCGTACGTTTGGAAAACAGTTTTGAGTCCAACCGTGTTGAACTTGATGACAAGGCCAAGCTGCTCAGTGACAAGATCGGCGCGCTAAAAGAGCTCTTTGGGGTCTTCCAGCAGAATGCGTCCGATCTGATCGGGGCATTTGTGAATTCGCCCACCAGTCTTGAATTTGCCGATCGTGATGTGTGGTTGGAAGGCTTCGCCAATCGCATGAAGAATGCGACAGAGGTTTCGTCTGCCGACGACATTCGTAGCTTGTGGTTTGAGATTCAGCGTGAGATTGCGGCCACCGACGATATCGTATGGCTGCGGGCGCCTGTGGTTGACCTGCAGGATGGTGTGACAGAGCGCGATATCGTCCGCGTGGGCACCTTTAACCTTCTGACGGCAGATCCTCAGCCGGCTTATCTGCGTTGGGACGGCGGCCATCAGCGGGTCGAGACCCTGGCCCGCCAGCCGGGTGGAGACGAGCTCTTACAGGTCGAGAACTATCTGTCGGCATCACAAGGCTTGCACACGCTTTCGCTTGATCCCACCCGCGGTCCCTTGCTTGGCCTGCTGGTTGAAAAGCCCAGCCTGCGCGAGCGTGTTGATCAGGGTGGGTTGGTCGGCTACATGATTCTTGGATTGGGCGCCTTGTCGCTGGTGCTGGCGGTGTTCAAGCTGATCGATATTCTGTTGCTGAGCCTGGGCATGTCGATACAGGCCCGCAAGCTCAGTAGCCCGGGTGGCGGCAATCCCTTGGGGCGCCTGTTGCAGACCTGGCATGAATACCGTCAACGCGATGCTGAAGTGTTGGCCATGCGTTTGCATGACCGGGTGGCCAAGGAATCGGGGCGCATCCATCGTTTCACCATATTCCTTGCCATCATCGCGGCGGTTGCACCGCTGATGGGGCTGCTGGGCACGGTGGTCGGTATGATCAATACCTTCCAGGCGATCACCCTGTATGGCACCGGTGATCCGCAGACCATGGCCGGCGGCATCTCGCAAGCATTGATCACCACGGTGCTGGGTTTGATCGTCGCTGTGCCTGCAGTCCTGCTGCATGCCCTGGTGTCGTCGCGTGGCAAGCGCCTGGTCAATCGATTGCAGCAGCACAGTGCCGCGCTCACCGGTGATGCGCTGGCCGCGCGCCAAGACAATGCCGCGGACGGCTCAGCGGTGCTGCCGTCCGTGACGACCGCGCCAGCTTAAGGAGTGTTTCGATGAGTGATGTATTCGGCGACGGCGATGCACGCGAAGACGAAAACGCGATCGACCTGACGCCCATGCTTGATGTGGTGTTCATCATGCTGATTTTCTTCATCGTTACGGCGACTTTCGTCAAGGAAGCCGGTGTCGATGTGGAACGTCCGTTGGCAAGCACAGCAGAGCGTCAGGATTTAGCCAACATATTGATAGCCATCACGCCAGAAGATGATGTGTGGATCGACGGCAATCGTGTTGATGTGCGCGACATGAGCACGCTGATCAAACGCCTGCACGCCGAAAACCCGCAAGGGTCGGTCGTGATTCAGGCCGATCGGGATTCCACACACAAAACCTTGAAACAGGTGATGGATGCGGTTCAGAAGGCCGGCGTTGGACAGGTTGCCGTGGCCGCGGAGAACGAAGGATGAGCAGTTTTGCAAAGCATGAGGCCGCACGCGCGGTGACCTCTGGAGTGGGAATGATGAATAAAGCAGTAGGTTTGGGGCTGATCTTCGGCTTGTTGGGTAGCAGTGCGGTTTGGGCTGAAAGCGTGCGCGATGTGCTTGGCCAGGGCGAAGCCTTCCTGGTTGCGCAACGCGAATCGCAGCAACGCATCGATGCCATGGACAATCAGACCCAGGACGTCGATGCCGAATATCAGCGTTTGCTGCGCCAGATCGAAGGTCTGGAAGCCTACAACCGCCAGTTGCAAACACAGATTGACGCGCAAGAGAGCGAGATCGCGCGGACTGATGCGTCGATTTCCAAAGCCACCGAAGTGGACCGTCAGTTGCTCCCGCTGCTCAACAATATGGTTGACACCTACGCGGAGCTGGTTGAGGTCAGTCCACCATTCCTGCCGGACGAGCGTGCCGAACGGGTAGGTTTTTTGCGCGATACGGTTGATCGCGCAGACGTCGCTGCGGCGGAAAAATTCCGCCAGGTGCTCGACGCCTATATGACCGAACTGTCGTACGGCAACACGATCGAGGCCTACAACGATGTGATTGTCACCGAGGGCGGAGAGCGTGAAGTCAATGTCTTGCGTTTGGGCCGTATCGGGCTCTACTACCAGACCGCAGACCGTATGCATACAGGGCGCTGGAATCCCGAAACAGCGCAATGGGAACCCTTGGCTGCGGAATACCGCAATGGCGTGTATCAGGCGATTCGTGTGGCCAACAAACTGACCGCGCCGAGTCTGTTGAGCCTGCCTCTGCCACCGCCGCGCGAACCGGGGCGCCGGGCTGGCTACAACGGCGGTCTGGAGTTGTCGATGGCACAACGCGGACAGCTTGAAGTGGCGCTGCAGGAGGCCCAATGATGCGCACACTTTCGGCAATAACTGCAGCGTGGGCCGTTGGTCTTACGCTGGCCTGCACCAGTTTCTCGGTGACCGCCCAGAGCGAAGATGCGTTGCTTGAGAAAGTGCGCACAGGGCAGGTGGGCAACCGGGCTGACGAAGCCCGCCAGATGGCCAGCTTCCGGCGCTTGTCTGATGCCGACAAGCGGGCCCGTCTGTCCGAGGCGCGTGCACGACGCGATACGCTGCAGGCGCAAAGCACTGGGCTTGAGAAAACCGCCCGTGACAACAAGTTGACGTACGAGCGCAAGATCAATGAGTTGCGTTCGGAAATGGGGCCGAACGCCGCACTCTTTGGCCTGTTGCAACAGAATGCGGCGGATCTGGTGGGGATCCTGCGCAATTCGCCAACATCGCTTGATTACCCCGGCCGCGAAGCGTGGCTGGCTGAGCTGATTGCGCGGATGGAGAAAGCTTCTGAAATTTTCACCATCGAAGATCTGGAGAAGCTGTGGTTTCTGATTCAGCAGGAGATCACCGCATCCGGTCAGATCGTTAATGTCGATGGTGAGGTCATTACCGCTTCAGGTGATCGTAAGACGCTCACCATGACCCGGGTTGGCAAGTTCAATCTGGTTGCAAGTCAGCCAGAGGCGGCCTACCTAACCTGGCAGGCTGACAATCAGCGTGCCTCCTTGCTCAAGCGCCAGCCGGAAGGGCGTTACCTTGATGAGGTGTCGGCCTATCGGGCCAACACCGACGGTGTGGCGGCACTTGGCATTGACCCCACCGGTGGTTCGCTGCTCAGTCGCCTGGTCGATGCGCCGTCCTTGCTCGACCGTGTGCATCAGGGTGGTTTGATCGGTTATTTGATCATTGCTTTGGGCGCGGTTGGTGTACTGATCGCGATCTTCAAGTTGGCAAGCATTTTGATCGTCGGCAGCAATGTGGCGGCTCAGCGTCGCAACATTGAGAACCCGCGCGACAACAACCCTCTGGGACGCATGTTGCTGGTTTACGAGGCGAATCAGGACGCAGACACCGAAACCTTGGAGATGCGCCTGGGCGAAGCCATTTTGGAAGAACGGCCGAAGCTGGATCGTTACATCAGCGCGGTTAAAGTGATTTCCGCGCTGGCCCCGCTGATGGGGCTGATGGGCACGGTTATCGGCATGATTGCGACTTTTCAGGCCATCACCCTGTTTGGCACAGGTGATCCGAAAACCATGGCTGGCGGGATTTCCCAGGCCCTGGTGACGACGGTGCTGGGTCTGACCGTGGCCATCCCGACCGTGCTGTTGCACGCGATTGTAAGTGCGCGTGCCACCGCAGTGATCAACACGCTCAAGCACCAGACCGCAGGCCTGATCGCTGAGCGTATGGAATCGCGGGCAGCCTAGGAGATCGGCGATGTTCGACAGGCTGCATTTTCTGTACACCGACATTGCCTTTCAGGTCAGCAATTTTTTGACCCTCGGCGGTGATGTGTTGCTGCTGATCGCGCTGGCCATTTGTGTGATGTGGGTATTCATCATTGAGCGCGCGCTGTTCTTTTATGTGCGTTATCCGCACAAAGCACGTGAGGTGAAAGCCTTGTGGGAGGGGCGTGCCGATCACCGCAGCTGGCAGGCGCATCAGATTCGCACCGCGTTGTTGGGGACCATGCGCCAACAAACACGGGCCTACATCAATACCGTGAAGACGCTGGTGGCCCTGTGTCCGCTGCTGGGGTTGCTGGGTACGGTTACCGGCATGATTGCGGTGTTCGACGTGATGGCTCATGCCGGCATGGGCAACCCGCGTCTGATGGCAGATGGTGTGGCCAAGGCGACCGTGCCCACCATGGCGGGGATGGTCGGGGCGCTGTCCGGTGTTTTTGCCATCTACTGGCTGGATTGGCAGGCGCGGACGCGCATGGATGATCTGGCCGACCACCTGGATACCGAACATGCGTGAGTTTCTGGATGAAAACACCGGTGGCGATGAGGAGTCCGGTATTGATCTGACACCGATGCTCGATGTCGTTTTCATCATGCTGATTTTCTTCATCGTGACGGCGAGCTTCGTTAAAGAGTCAGGTTTTGATGTCAACCGACCACCCAATACTCAGCAGCCGCCGAAAGATGACGAAGTCAAAAACATCCTTGTGAACGTGGCCGCCGATGGCCAGCTGTTCATCAACCGGCGGCCGGTTGATGCCGCGGCCTTGGTCCCGAATATCAAGCGTCTTTATGCCGAAAACCCCAAAGGTGCTGTGGTCATTCAGGCCGAGGATGATTCGAAGAATGAGCGCCTGATTACGGTGATGGATGCGGCGCGCAAGGCCGGCGTCTACAACGTGTCGATAGCCTCGAATTAGGAAGCGGAACGATGAGTACAAGCGCTATCGATAAAGTCGTTCGCAACAGTCCTGTGAACGGGTTTGTGCGCGCTGTGGTGGCGGTCAGCGTCGGTGTGGTGATCACCATTTTGCTGTACTGGTTGATGTCCGCTCTGGTTGCTGCGGGCAAGAATGCGCTGACCCAGGCGCCAGCCGGGCGCATCGTCGACTTTGTGCGGGTGCCGGATCCGCCGCAATTGCGCACAGAGCAACCCAAACCGCAGAAGCCAGACAAGCCGCAGATTGCCCCGCAAACCCCGCAAATGCAGAGCGAAGCGGTCAAGCCCAGCGGCAATACGGTGAACATTGGCGCGCTGTCCGTTGACAGTGATCTGGCCGTCGACACCAGTGCCGGCTTGTCAGCCTCGGATGGCGAGTACCTGCCCATCGTTAAGGTGGCGCCGATCTACCCGCGTCGGGCGCAAAGCCGCGGCATTGAGGGCTGGGTTTTGCTCAGTTTCACGGTGACCGAAACCGGCAGCGTGATTGATCCGGTGGTAGTTGATGCTGAACCGTCCGGGGTTTTCGACACAGCGGCCAAGAAGGCAGTGGAACGCTTCAAGTACAAACCGCGCGTGATCAACGGCCAGGCTCAGGTTGTGCGTGGCGTTGAACATCTGATCACCTTCAAGCTGGACGACTGACATGGCCAAAATCTTCAGTAAGTTGCTTGTTTCGGTGATGCTGGCCGCGCTGCTGGGATCTCCGGTGCTGGCCAAGGACGATGATGCTGGTCGTAAGCCGCCCACGCGGGTCACGGAAAAGTTGTCGCCCAAGGTTTATCAGAAGATCGAGGCTGCGCAGCAGGCACTGGAAGCCAAGGATCTGGCGGGTGCTGCGGCGATCATGGATGAGCTGAATGCTACGGCAGACAAGCTCAATGATTACGAAAAGTCGCAGATGTACAACTTCTATGCGGCGATTCACTACGAGCAGGGCGACATCGCGGCAACCATTGCCGACTACATCGCCATTCTCAAGCTGGATAACCCACCGGAGCAGATTCGCACCAACAGTCTGTTCCGCCTGGCGCAGCTGTATTTCGTGCAGGAGGATTACAGCAAGGCCATTCGGGTGTTGCAGGAATGGCAGAAAAATGTCGACAGTGTGCGACCCGAAGCGCACATGTTACTGGCGCAGGCGTACTACCAGCTTGAGGACTACGACGCAGCCAAGGCGCCTGTTATCGAGGCGATGAAGGAAGCCCGCCGCCGTGGACAGCCTTTGCAGGAAAACTGGCTGGCCCTTCTGCGTGCGGTGTATTACGAGCTTGGTGATTATAAAAGTGCGGTCAAGGTACTGGCCCAGCTGATCCAGCGCTGGCCAAACCCGAGTTACTACAAGCAGTTGTCCGGCATGCTTGGTTTGATGGGGCAGCAAAAAGGTCAGCTTTACGTGATGCACGCGGCCTATACGGCCGGCATGCTTGAAGGCGAATCAGAGTTGCTCAACATGGCGCGTTTGTACATGGCTGAGGATGCACCGTACCCGGCGATTGAGATCATCAAGCAGGGCCTGGATGACGGCACTATCGAGGACAATGCACAGAACCTGCAGTTGCTGGCTCAGGCAATGGCGTTGGCCAAGGACAGCGAGGGCCAGATCCCGGTTCTGCAGCGTGCTGCGGAATTGTCAGGCGAGGCCCGGCAGTATTTGTATCTGGGCCAGGCTCAGATCAGTCAATACCTGTGGGCTGACGCCGCAAGTTCCTTGCAAAAGGCTCTGGATATTGGCGGCTTGGACCGCCCGGGTAGCGTGTATATGCAGCTGGGAACGGCGCAGTTCAATCTGAAGCGCTACAGCCGCGCATTGCAGGCCTTTAAAGAAGCTGCGGCGTACGAAGACTACGCCCAGCAAGCACGTCAGTGGGTTGCGTTTGTGAATCAGGAAATACAGCGCGAGCGCGCCATCCGCAATCTCTAGGTTTACCGCAAAGGGTTGATCCGCATGCAGCCATGTCCCGGTCGAGTCTTCCCCAATGACACCTTGAACCGCTGTATGCGTCCTTTGCGGCTTTCTTTTTTGCTGGCCCTGGCATGGATGCCCAGCGTGCTCAGTGCACAAGCGCGTTTACCAACCGGTGCACAGGCGCTGGATCCTGCGAGTGGACGCGTGGTCTATGAGGAGCGGCGCTCGGCGCTTTACAGTGACGCCCGCATGATTCAATCCGATCTGGTTTGTTTGTCGGATCAGGGTCAGGTGAGCGGCCGTATCAACCTTGATCTGAGCGGTGAGTATGCTGAGATGGAGTGGACCGATGCGAATGGCGATCATCTGCACCTTTCGCGAAGCGGCTCGCGCTGGCGCGCGCGTTATAAGTCCGAGCAACGACGCAGCGAAGTCAGATGGCCCCGGCTTCGGGCCGATGACTTGATCGAAGACGATTTGCTGGCTTTTCTGCAGTCCCATGTTGATGACCTCAAGCAGCAGAATCTGAACAAACTGGTGGTGGTGCGCGCACCTGACTTGCGGCGTCAGAGCTTCGCGGTTCAGGTGTCCATGCTGGATGCACAGCGGCTCGACATCCGCTTGCAAGATCAGGGTTGGTTTTCTGATAGCCAGGCAGACATGCGCATCATTATGCGTAGCGATGGCCGCCTGCTGAGTTATCAGGGGCCGCCGACTTGCCCTTTGCCAGAAGGGGCTCCCAGCCGCGTTGATGTGCAATATCTGTACTGACGCCTTGCAACACGGTGTGCCCAAGCACTCAAGCTATCGAAAGCGATAGGCTTACTTTCCTGCCCGTTATGACTACACTGAGTCTGGGCATACTATCGTTTCAGATAAGCTGCAGGCGGGCAGGGGAGATGCCTTCGCCAGCAGTTTTTGGGGGGGACAATGTACAGCCAAACTGTACAACCCAGGTATCCGGACGAGTATTCATCAAGCACACAGGATGTGCTGGGTGAACTGGTTGCGGGCCTGAAAAAACTAGGCTTTAACGGCTATTGCTTGACCATTGAAGAGCCAGCCACTTTGCACGAGCGTCGACGTTTTGTGTTGAGTACCGATAAAGCGTGGTTGAGCTACTACTATAAGAATAATTTCGCAGCTGAGGATCCGGTATTGCTGGCTGCGCGCCGGTCGCACGGTAACTTCGTATGGTCTTCCGGTACGAATGAGCCGTCACTGATGTCATCGAAGTCGGCCGTGCTGCGCGCGGCGGATGATTTTGGTTACAAGAACGGGCTGACCATGAGCCATCACCTTGGCCGTTTGGGATTAGCTGTCCTCAGTGCGACGGTGGATGTCCGCGAATCTCCAATGCGCCTGCTACAAGATCAGGAGCGTCGAGAACTCCGCGTCTTGCTTGAGAAATCCACCCAGGCGGTTCTACAAGATTGGCGTCATGACCAAGAGCAGCTGCCGCAATTGACGGGGCGGGAGCATCAAATTTTGCGCTTGTCGGCGCTTGGGCTGTCGTCCGAGCAGATTGCTGGGCAGCTAAATGTTGCTGAAGTAACGATACGTTTTCACCTCAAGGCCGCGCGAAGAAAGCTCAAGGCGAGCAACAAAACAGAGGCGGTGGCTAAAGCGATTGCCATGGGTCTGATACAACTCTAGGCCTGTCCGTCGTCAGATAACTTGAAACACCGGATGGTGATTCCTTCAGGAGGA